>NZ_JAYMGZ010000002.1:0-600000 GCF_037078405.1 Haloarcula sp. DT43
CGTACAAGACGCGGTCGATAGACTCGGGGTGTGCGCGTCGAGGTAACGAGACGTTAAGCCCACGAGCACTAACAGACCAAAGCCATCATTCATACGCACTGTGACTCATTCACCGACGAATTATCTCGTCGCTGAACGAGTCCAGGCGCAAACTGGATCGCACGAACACACGGTGGAGACCAACCGAGACCGGTACCCTCGCGGTTCGACTCCGCGACTCGGCGTTAGGCGGCCACAGCGGCGGGGTTGCCTCCCGTACCCATCCCGAACACGGAAGATAAGCCCGCCAGCGTTCCGGCGAGTACTGGAGTGCGCGAGCCTCTGGGAAATCCGGTTCGCCGCCACCATTCATACCTTACACAGCCCACCCGAGAGAAACATCCCTCTCCCGTGGGCTTCCTGTATTTATAACCAGTGCGTAACTATGCGACCGGGTCCCGAGAGTGTCGTATGACTCGTGAAGTCAAACTGAACGAACTCACGGCACTCCTCGAAGCGGCGACGTATCCGTTATCGGTCGAAGCGGCCCGAGCGGAGTTCGACGACGTACGACTCGTGTACGCGGACGGCTCCGAGCCACTATCCGCGCTACTGACTCGGGTCGACGACGAGCAGTTCAGTTCTCCGGATGAGGCACAGTCGTCGATCTACAGTACCATCCCGGTCGAGGGAGTCGGTGAACCGGGCCAGTCGGAAGGGGAAGGCTAATCGAATCCGCTACGCTTAAACGACCGAGTTGACTACTCCTATTCGCGCCAAGGTGGCAGAGTCCGGCCTAACGCAGCGGCCTGCAGAGCCGCCCATCGCCGGTTCAAATCCGGCCCTTGGCTCTAGCACGATACGCTAAAGCCCAAGACGACCTTGTCTTGGGTCTTCTCGAATTTCCACAGTCATATCTATAGATGTTGATAGGAGGAACCGGTATCGAGAGGGCGACACTCGCTGCGGCCAGCGTGAGCAGGTCCCACCTCTGTAGACATCTCTCCTCTATTGCCGGGTACATACTCATGTACGTCTGTGTGTACGCTCGTGGGTACGTGAACGAGTATGGACAAAAAAGCCCTCTACACTCGGTTCGGAGGGCGTATCTGCCACGTAACGTCTGTCACCACTTGTCCTCGGGATACGTGATTCCCAGCCGTGCCACGATTTCCTCGTGATCGTTTAGCCACTGAAGCGCTTGATCGATTCCGTCGAAAGCTGCCTGAATCTCGGTCGTGTCGACGGAGTCTGGATCCTCAGCCAACCATCGGTCATCCTGACGAACGTATGACGCACAGAGTTCCGTAATGAGCTCATCCGCTCGACGATGGAGAGCCTCATCTAGAATTTCTCCGTAGTCTGCGATGGAACTCCGCATTGAGTCGCCCTGCCCCACCTGTGACTCACGGGCGGCTACGAACTGCCGAGATTGTTCTGACAACACTAAGAGGACACGGAACTGTTCATCGCTCCTCAGTTCCTCAACAATAGCCTCGCGCAACGGTCGATAGCAGAACGTGTCCTGTTTCAAATCGACGATCTGGTCAAATCGATCTTGGTCCTGGTCCGTTGATCTAAAACTCATCGCCGACTCACCTCAAACGCGGTTCTTTCACGTTCCAGTAAGTGCATCTGGAACCAGTTTTCTTTCGTCATATGAGCGGTCCCTCACTGTGATTAATAAACGTACGCAAAATACCGACGGCCTACCCTCTCCGACTCACTTGCCAGAAAAATGCTGTAGATTACTGTTGACACTCGTATATTCCAGTTGTATAGCTATTACTTCCACTTCGGTCACCACACGTTATTGTACCCTCCGCTGTCAGGTTATAGTCATCCAAGACCAATGACCAAAATCCTCCATCTAAGCGATACACATCTCGGGAATCGCCAGTACGGAAGCGATATCCGGCGAGACGACTTCACGAATGCCTTCGACGCGGCCATCGACTGCGCGGTCAGTGAAGACGTGGATGCCGTCATCCACACGGGCGATCTGTTCCACCGTCGTACGCCCTCGCTTCCGGTCGTCACGGACTGCATCCAAACCCTCCGGAAACTCGCCGACGCGGACATCCCGTTCTATGGGATCGTCGGAAACCACGACCGGAAGATGGACAAACAGTGGCTGGACCTCATCCGAGAGACCGGCACGGCCGAACGCCTAGACCGCACGCCGACAACGGTAAACGACGACGTCGCTCTCTACGGGATTGACGCCGTCACCAAACCCGCGTGGGAGGCGACCGACTTCACACTCGACAAACCTGAGAACCGCGACGCGTTCTGCCTGCTCGGCCTCCACCAGCTATTCGAGCCGCTCGTCCCCGAATTCTACGCTGACCACAACCTCGGCAAGGTTCTCGAACGCGTAAACATCAATGTCGATGCGCTCGCACTCGGTGACTATCACCAGACTGAGAGTGGTATTATCGACGGCGTCCCTGCGTGGTACGCTGGCTCGACCGAACGCTGTGCGACGGACGAAGTAGAGCCGCGGACCGTCAGCCTGCTCGAAATAGAAGACGGTGAACTCGACCGACGAGAGATCGAACTCGACACGCGGGAGTTCGTCTCGATCCGGATTGAGTTCGACGAGGAGGACAGTCACGGGTATGCGCGCGACCAGATCGCACGGCACCAGCTCGATGACACGGTTGCTATCGTCACGCTCGCCGGTGAGCGGACACCCGTCACGTCGAGCGACGTTTACGAGATGGTCGTCGATAACGGCGCGGCGGTATGCAAGGTTGACGACCGTCGTGGACGAACACAGTTCGATCCTGAGGACGGCCCGCAGGGCGCGATTCAGAGCGCAGACAAACTCATCGAGGAGAAACTCGCCGAGCAGAACCTCAGCGAGATCACGACCGCCGTCGAGGAACGCATTCGGAGCGATGACGATCTGGCGACCAGCGAAATCGACGACGTCATCGAAGGGATGATTCAAGACGCCCAGACGGACGCCTTCGCGGACCTGGACGATGTGGATGATGATGAGGTGAGCGAGCAGTGAAGATCAACTCGCTCACGCTCCAGAACATCCGGAGCTACGAGGATCAGACCGTCGAGTTCCCCAAGGGAACGATCCTCATCCACGGTGAGAACGGGGCCGGGAAGACCTCGCTCCTGATGGGGATCTTCGGTGGGCTGTTCCTCTCGAAGATCCGCAACGTCGGGACGAATGACTTCAGGCTTGACGACCTCGTGCGACGCGGCGAAGACAAAGGAACGGTAGAGCTCGTCTTCGAGATCGACGGCACCGAATACACCGCGACGTGGAAGCTGTACACCACGAGTACGCCGAACAGCGCCACGCTTGACGCGCCTTCGTTCTCCGAGCCGATCACCGGGATCGGTCCGGTCCGCGAAGAAGTCATCAGCCTCCTTGGCATGGATGAGGACGACTTCTCCAGTTCGGTCTACGTGAAACAGGGCGAGATCGACCGGCTGATCGACGCCGGCAACCGCGCCGAAATGATCGACAGCTTGCTCGGTCTCGACGAGATCGACGAATACATCGACCGGATGAAACTCGCGCGCCGCGGAGCCGGGCGCGTCCAAGAGCGAAACAAGAACAGCCGTGAGAACTACCAAGAGGATCTCGACGGCTTCGAGTATACCGAACCGGAGTACGAGGACGAAATCCAGTCACTCACCGACCGCATTCAGGAACTGGAAGCGGAGATCGAGGAATACGACGAGTTCATCGACCAACTCAAAGAGCAACGCAACCGCATCGAGGGCGACATTGAGGATTACGAAGACCTCGAAGCACGACGCGACGACAAGGTCGAACAGATCGAGTCCGCACAGGAAGACCGCACAGACGCGCAGTCCGACATCGACGATAGCGAGTCCACAATCCAAGACGCTCAGGACGACATCGAAGCCCTCGAAGACGAGATCGCCGCCCTTGACGACGAGGTCCAGTACGATCTCACCACGGCAGATAGTGCTCGTGACGCCCGTGAGGAGGCACAGAGTGAGTACACGACCGCGTCCACAGAGCGGACGGAGCGGAAGAACGACTTCGAGAACGCACAAGCCGAGCTAGAACGCCTCGAAGAGCGCCTCACCGAGGTCCGCGACGAGCGCGAAGCACGCGTGAACGAGCGCGACGAACTCGAAGCGCGCCTCGAAGAGGCAGAGGCAGACCTCGAAGACGCCGAATCGGACCTCCATACTCGGCTTGACGACCGGAACGAGCACGTCGCGGCGTTCCTCCCTTCGGTCGACGACCTCGACGAGGTCACTGACGAGCACGAGCGCGCCGTCACGGACCGTATCGAGGATCTCCGCGAGCAGCGCGAAGACCTGACCGGGACGAAACGCGAGGTCACAACGACACGCGAGCACACCAGCGAGGATCTCGAAGACGCGCGGTCTGAGCGAGACGACGCCGAAGACGAGTTAGCCGATGCCGAGGTCGAACTCGCTGACATAGAGGCCGACATCGAGCACGCCGAGGACGACCTCTCGGAAGCCGAGGACGAGTTCGAACGCCGTCTCGACGAGCTCACTTCGCTCGGCTCCGACCTCGATATCGACGTTACCTCGGAGAATCTTGGCGAGCTCCGCGACACGGTCCTCCCGACCCGGCTCGAACAGGTCAACACCGAGTTGAACGACGTCGGGAACACTATCGCCGGCCACGAGAACGACATCGAGCGCTACGAGGAGGAGATCACTGAACTCCAAGCCCTCGAAGAAGAAGGGACGTGCCCGAAATGCGGACAGTCGGTCGACGAAACACACGTGACTGATGAGGTTGCGGACCTCGAAGCGCAGATCGATAACGCGGAGTCTGCCCTCGAAGACGAGAGGGAGACCGAGGCAGCGCTCCAGTCGGAGAAAGCGTCACTACAGGACCTCCGTGATGATGTCATCGATGCCATTCAGTTCCGCGAGAACACGCTCGTCGAGGCACGGGAGGACGTGACGTCGCTCCGAGACGAGGCGGCCGACGTAGAGACTCACATCGATGATCTTGAAGATACTATCGAGGCCCGTGAGACGACGATCACCGAACTTGAGGCTGAAATCGACGAGTTCGACGAACGCGTAGCGGACCTTGACGACGAGATCGAAACCGTCACCGCCGACATCGAGACCGGGGACGAGGTGCTCAGCACGTTCGAAGCGGTCCGTGAGCAGCGTGACGCGGTCGACACGCTCGAAACCGAGATCGAAGACCTCCAGAGCGAGATCGAAGACGTGGCCGATACCATCGACACGCTCGACGAGGAAATCGCGGACCTCAACGGCGACATTGCTGACCAGGAAGCGGCTGTCGAGGACGCGGAAGCCGCCCTCGAAGCTGCGGACGAGCGCGTCGAACAGCTCGACGACGCTCGGAAGACGGTCGAAGACGCAGTCGAACGCTACGACGACATCGCCGATCTCCGAACCACGATCCACCAGGAACAGCAGTCTATCCAACACGCACGTGACCGGATCGAGGCTCTCAACAGCCAGATCGCCCGTCTCCGCCAGGAGAAAGAGGACATAGAGGACGACCTCGGCGAGAAGGATATCGAGGACCTCCAGGACGACCTGGGACAAGTCGAGGAACTCGTCGAGAAGCGCCAGGACCAGCGCGACGACCGGCAGGAGGAACTCCAAGATACCCGTGACGAGCGGACACGCCTGGAAGCAGACCTTGAGAACTTCCGTGCAACGAAGGCGCAGATCGACCTCTCGGAGCGGAAAGAGCGCTGGGCGCAGGAAGTCCACGACGAACTGGACTCGACGATTGCCATCTACGAGAGCACAAAGTCCGACCTCCGCGAACAGTACCTCGCGTACATCAACGAGTACACGAACGACATATTCAAAGAGATCTACAAGAACAGCAGCTACCAGCAGGTCCTCATCGAGGAAGCGTACAACGACCGCAGCGGGAGCTACGAGTACGACATTCGCCTGCTGCGCGACGACGGAACGACCGAGGATCCGAGCAACGCCAGCGGCGGCGAGCGCGCCATCGTGAATCTCGCGCTCCGCGCCGGCATCTATAAGCTCATCGCCGAACTCCACGGCGGCAACCAGGGCCAGCTCCCGCCGTTCATCCTCGACGAGCCCACGACATTCCTCGACGAAGGCCACGTCGGCCAGCTCGAACAGATGCTGACGACCATTCAGAACTGGAACGTCCCGCAGATCATCGTCGTTTCACACGACGAGAGCCTCATCCACGGCGCTGACCACGAGTGCTACGTCACTATCGACGAGGCGTCGAACACGAGTCAGATCACGATGCGGACTGCGGGGGACGACTGAATGGACGCGGACGCACTCGGCATTGTCCGCGAGATGTTCGACCACATCGACACGAACATTCCGCGTGACGTCACGTCACAATCTGAGTACGCGCGCGAGCTGTTCGCTCACATCGCACTCGACGGCGGCCACGTGAGCGCGCTCGACGACCCGTCATACCAGAAGACACGGATCGACGAACTTGGGACGTGGACTGGCGACCCGTGGGGCAGTCCCACATACGGGCTCGACGCGAGCACCACCCGACCCTTAGAGTTCAACAATGGACTCATCGTGGACACGGCGTACGCCAAGATCGGCGTCGCCGGCGCGAACGCGGACAAACGCATCGAGGACACGGGCACCATCGAAACCGTCGTCTACCTCGCCGACAGCGACAGCACGCTCCACCCCCAGCAGTTCGAAACGGACCACGTCGCCGGTGAAGTTGTCCAGTTCCCGTCGACCCAACGCTCGGCGACGCTCTCGAAGTCCGTCGCCACGGCCGCACAAGGCCTCGCCGAAAGCTCGCACGCCGCTGCGAAGGTAGATGCGTTCGATGGCGTGTTGTTCATCGACGGCGCGGTCTACCCGCTCGGCGTGCTCTACTGGGTTCTTCTTGACAAAGTCGGCCGGACGACTCCCGTTGGGACGTGGGAGAAACCCGACGAGATCGTCCGCAACTACATCGACGTGATCGACACCCAGTACGAGCAGGGATTCCCCGTCGTCGGCGTCGTTAAGACCTCCACCATCAGCCAACTCCTCGACGCCCTCGACGAGAAACTCGGGGCGAACGATATTACAGGTGAGCGCGGGACAGCCCCGGACGTGCCGTGGACGCGCGACCACCAATTCATCGCGGAGGTACTCCGCGACGAGAGCCTCGAACACCTCACGTACACATCCTGGTTCGTCCACGAACAAGCCCCGGTCAACGGCGAGGCGTTCGAACTCCTGGAACCCTACAGCAGCGAGCTATCGCACGGCGCACCGACAGACTACCGCCGAGCGTTCTTCTACGTCCGGCTCCCGAAGACCGGCGGTGTCCTCCGCGTCGAAACGCCGCAGCTCATGATCGCCGACGCGGCGACACGCGACGAACTCCAGTACAAGGTACTGAAAGAGATTGCACAAACGCAAGACGTGCCGCGTGCCGTCAAGCGCGCAGACCGCATCGCCCGAGTTAGCCCCGAGAACCGCGACACGATACGCGACTTCCTCACGACCGCCGACTACGCCCACGACTACAACTGGGACGGCCGCTGGAACGATATCGAACAACCGCCAGAAACTCAATTCCAACAATGAGCGACGACTTAGACGATCTCCTCGAAAACGACCCCGGCGCAGACGACGAATCGACTGAAACCGAATCCACCGCCATAGACGAACAGGCCACGGATAGTAGTGATGACGTCGAATCCGAAGCGAACGTTCCCGAGACATCTGTACCGAACGCGCTGACCGATTCCGACGAAGACGAGCTCGGTCACATCGTCGCCAGCGAAGAGATTCACGTTACGCGCAGCGACTACAAAGTCAACGCGTTCGTGAAAACCGACTGCCGTGACGACGTTCGCGTCGGTGACTACGTCCAAATCCCATATCCACAGTCAGATCCGACCGAGCAACCCGACGAACTCTTCGCTATCGTCGATGGCCTCCGATACGAACCCTACACGGAACTCGACGACAAATCTGACACGCACAACCGGATTACGGCAGCCCACACCCTCGACGAGACAGAGTTCGTTCTCGTCGCCGAACTCGAACCAATCGCCATCATCTCCGCCACCGACGGCGGGCTCGAACGCAGCATCGTCAACAAAATCCCGAAACCCAACACGCCCGTGGCGCTCTCCCTCAATGAAGAGTACCTCCGCACCGGCCTCAACATCCCGCACGACGGCGTGTTCGCCGGGTACCTTTCCGTCGGCGGCGACCGCATGACTGTTGACGGCGACCCACTCCCCTACTACATCAACAACCCCGGCATCGACCCCGTAACTAATGAAATCGAATCTGGTGAACCCGCGATCTTCCGGCACACCCTCGTCGCCGGCTCCACCGGGAAAGGGAAAACACACTTCACGAAGAACCTGCTCCGCCAGTTCGCCACGGACAAGCGCTACCCGATAGAGAACCACCAGACCGGCGACACCGAACACAGCCGCCTCAACCTTGTCATCCTCGACCCCGAAAACGAATACTCCGAAATGCGGAACGACAACCCCGAACTCCGCAACGAGGACGAACTCATTCAGCGGCTTGAACGCCAAGGCATCGAAGTCGGCGGCATCGACAACTTCGAGACATTCATCCCGGACATCGGAAACACCAACGCCCCGAGTACCGGCGAGAGTCGAAACCTCACGATCCCCTTCTCGCTCGTCGAGCACCGTCCACAGCTCCTCATGCCGTACTCCCCGACGGAAGTCACACGCGGTGCCCTCGAAAACTGCATCGACGCGTACTTCACTGACACTGACACGCCGACGTACGACGGGTTCCTCCAGTACCTCCGCACCAACGAAGACTCGGACAGCCCGCTCCGCCAGCGGTACAACATCGAAGACGGCACATGGGGCGCAATCATGCGTCGCGTCACCGACGCCGCCTACCGCGACGTCTTCGACCACGGCACCAACCCCCTCCCCGACGTGTCAAACGCCGTGTTCCGCGAAGGCCAAGTCACCGTCATCCCAACCAGCCACCTCCACGGCGCAAAAGAAGAACTCACCGTCCTCTCTATCCTCTCCTACATCATCGACAACAAAATCGACGACTACAACGTCGATCCCAACGTCAAAGACACCCCACTCCTCGTCGCCGTCGACGAAGCCCACAACTACGTCTCCGACCCGAGCACCCTCCGCGAACAATACATCGTCAACCGCGCCCGCGACGCCGTCAAACAAGGCCGCAAAGACAAACTCGGCCTCTTTATGATCACCCAAAACCCCGAAGACATCGACGGCGACATCCTCAAACAAACCAACACCAACATCTTCCTCGGCCTCCGCGAAGAAGTCATCACCAAAGTCCCCTCCATCCCCCGCGGCTACGAACAAGACCTCCAAAAATACGGGAAAGGCCAAGCCGCCATCAAAGCCCCCGACGTCGAAGCCGTCGAAGTCACCGGCCTCCCCTACTGCCTCACCCAACACAGCAACTGAGATTCTAGGGAACTCGTTGTTTGATGAATAGAACTAAATGACTATTGTGGCACATAATGTAGCATGAAGCGGGTTCCTGTCTCATCAAGCAATCTCAGCAGTGTAGGATATGATGAATCAACTCAAGTATTGGAGATTGAGTTCAACGGTGGAAGAGTCTACCAGTATTTCAATGTCCCCCAGCGAATCCACCAAGAGCTCATGAGTGCTTCTTCACATGGAAAATACTTTCATCGGAATATAAAAGACAACTATAGCTACGACCAGGTCAAATAATGCGCATTAGTTCAGTCCGTGTCCAAAACTTTCGGAGTCTTAGGGATGCGCAGATCAATTTTAATGAGCTGACTGCTCTTATAGGATCAAATGGAGCTGGAAAATCTTCGTTCCTAAGGTCGTTACAACTGTTTTATACAGCGAACGCTTCGTACTCCGAAGAGGACTTCTACAATCGCAACACAAACGAAGAGATCAGTGTTCAAGTGGAGTTCACAGATTTGGGGGAAGATGCTAAAGAAAAATTCAGTCCATATACCGGCGGTGAAACATTAACCGTAGAAAAGGTAATGGAGTATCCGGATAACCGTGGCAATCAACGATACCACGGGAATCGCTTGTATAATCCGGACTTTGACGGGTTCCGTAATGCAAGTGGCCACGATCTCCGCAGAGAATATGAGGCTCTATTTGATAGCGGCTACAGCGAATTTCCTGAGTACCAAAACCAGGAAGAAGCAGAGTCGGTATTACGAGAGTGGGAAGAGGAACACCCCGACCAATGTGAACGTAGACGAGATGACGGTCAATTCTTCGGTTTTAATTCGGTTGGTCAAGCTGCTCTTGAGGAATATACGCGATATCTCTTGATTCCGGCAGTCCGTGATGCGAGTGAGGATGCTGATGATAAACGAGGTAGTCCCCTTACGGAGCTGATGGACTTGGTCGTTCGTGCAGCACTCTCGGAACGGGATGAGCTAGAGGAGTTTCAACAAGCCGCTCAGCGGCGCTATTCAGAGCTAATTGAGGATGCATCAGAAGCAGAACTTGGTCAGTTGGAGTCTGACCTTTCCTCTACGCTAGAAACCTTCGCACCTGGTGTCGGTGTAGACCTTTCCTGGGATACAGAGAATGTCATCGATATTCAAATGCCCCAGGCAGATATCAAACTGGAGGTAGATGATTTTGTCTCGGAAGTTGAACACGCAGGTCACGGCTCTCAGCGTGCCTTCATTATTTCTCTCCTGCAAAACTTAGCAGTCCATAGCGAGGATATGAGCTCGACCGGCGAAGATGATAGCGACCACGATCCGAGCCTTATTTTAGGTATCGAAGAACCTGAACTATACCAACATCCAAATCGTCAGCGTCATCTTATGTCTATTCTGTCTTCGTTCGACGACCAGGGAATAGCAGGCACAGCTAGTAGCGTTCAGGTCGTATATTCCACTCATTCTCCTTTGATGGTGAGTATGAAGCGATTTGACGACATACGGAGCTTATCAAAGATCGAAGCAGCGGAGGATTATCCCAAACACACTCAGGTTAAACAGAGCTCATTGGAGACGCTTGCTCGACAGATGGAGAATGTCCATGAAGCAGATGAAGGAACCTTCTCCGGAGAATCGACACGCGCTCGTTTGGAACCGGTGATGACGCCCTGGGTTAATGAGGGATTCTTTTCCGACGTTGTTCTACTGGTCGAAGGGCTTGAAGACCGGTCAGCTCTTTTGGGACGGGCGAGTGCTAGGGGTATCGATCTTAGCTCTGAAGGGGTTGCTGTCCTTCCCTGCAACGGGAAAACAAAAATCGGTCGGCCCGCTATTATTTTCGAGGAATTAGGGAGATCTGTCTACGTTATGTTTGACTCAGACCATGATGATGAGTCAGAAGCAGTCATCAATAAGCGATTGCTCCGTCTTGTTGACGCTGAAGAAGAAAACTGGCCTTCGGGAGTCTATGATCGCCATGCATGTTTCCAAGAGAATCTAACCCAATGTATCAGAAACTCGCTCGACCCTGACTTCTACAACGATGCACTCCGGGACGCCTGCGACAAATACGGATATCACAAACAGTCACGAGGGGCGAAGAACCCGACGGTTATGTCTACTGTATTCGAGACTGCAAAGCAGGATGACCGGTCTGTCCCGAAGCTTGACGAAGTCATTGATCAAGTTCTTGCGTTGGTGTAATCCAAGTTCTGCTGTAAACGATATTGGTTCGGCAATTGGCCTAATTTCAGCCTCGTGAGAACGCTTATTCTGGCCGCCTGATATGTGGCATCATGGCGACTCAAACTGGAAAGTTCGATCTGAATATGGAGGAAGTGCTTGAGGCATGGGGGCCAGCCGATGCTACCCGCGAGATCCTTGCGAACGCACTCGATGAACAAGCACTCACTAGCGGCTCCGACCCTGAAGTTTCACGAGACAATAAGGGGCGTTGGCACATCCGAGACTACGGTCGCGGCCTCCGGTACGAGCACCTCACTCAATCAGAAGACGACGAAAAACTGGCCAACCCCGATACTGTCATCGGGAAGTTCGGTGTCGGACTGAAAGACGCTCTCGCCACCTACCATCGTCACGGTATCGACGTCACCATCCACTCTTCACACAACACGTTCACCATTGAAGAAGCGCCGAAACACGGGTTCGAAGAGATTTCCACCCTCCACGTAACCATCCACCCTCCACAGGAAGATATCGACGGCACGGACGTCGTTCTTGACGGGATTTCTGAAACCGCAATCGCAGACGCCAAATCGAACTTCATCCGGTACTCCGATCTGGACCTTCTAGAATCGACTGGGTTCGGTGATGTCTATCAGGTTCAAGACGGGGAAGACGCGGGCGTGTACGTCACCGGCCTCAAAGTCGCTGAAGAGCCGAACTTCCTGTTCTCGTACGACATCACGAACACGACGAAGAAAATCCGTGACGCGCTGAACCGCGAGCGCTCCAACGTCGGCCGAACCGCGTACACATCCCGCGTCAAAAAGATCCTCCAGGCGTGTGACTCCGAAGCTGTCGCAAAGCGCCTCGTCGATGACCTGCAACGATTCACCGACGGTGAAACCCATGACGAACTCGGCTGGAAACCAATCCAACTACACGCAGTCCGGATTCTCAACGCCAGACAAGACGTCGTCGTCACAACCGTCGACGAACAACAGAAACACCGGGACCTCCTCGACCACGCCAAAGACGACGGGCACTCCGTCGTGACCGTACCCGACCGAATCCGAGCCGAACTCTCAGACACATCCGACGTCGACGGCAATCAAATCCGGGACGTCACAGTCTACGAAAACGAGTACAACGACAGCTTCGAATTCGACTGGGTCGATGAATCCGCACTCACGACAAAGGAACTGGCCGCGTGGGACTCCCGCGATGAAATCCTAGAAATCGTGGGACGGCCGCAAAACTACGAGTACCGCATAGCGAGTCAGTTCCGAGCCACCGACGACGACCAGACCCGCGGGCTCCACGAGCCCGGAGAACAACGAATCATCATCCACCGTAACGTGTTAAGCGACCAGGCAGAATTTATCGGCGTCTTTCTCCACGAACTCGCACACACCAGAACCCCATTCCCCGACCAAACACGCGAGTTCGAAAGCGTACTTACGGAACTGCTCGGAGAAGTCGGCGTGGAGGCACTTTCGTAACATGGGAACACTCGTCCTTGACATCGAAACCGCGAGTCCATTCGAAGAACCACCCGAGAACTCCAACGACACGAAATACTACGAATGGTTTGCCGTCAGCCTCGCATACGCCGATGAGTTAGAAACCACGCCAGAAACCGAAGTTATGTTCCGCCGCGGCGGCTGGGACGCCTCCTATACCGTCGACCTCTACCAGCGAATGTTCGAGTGGTGCGACCAACGAGATGTCGAGCGCCTGCTCACCTACAACGGTGCCTGGTTCGACGGAAAGCATCTCCTCAACTGGGCCAGCGACATCGACGACACCGCAGACCAAACCTTCCAGGAACAAACCGAGACGCTATTCGAGAACCATATCGACGTCGCTCTCGCAGCCGCCGACGAGTACTCCGAAGAACTCTGGGACGAACAGCACATTCTCCCAGACTGGAAAGCATACAATCTCACAGAAATCAACAACGAGGGCGTCTGGTACGACGATTACGACTTCCCAGACACATACCTTTCAGACATCGATGGAGCCGCTGTCCAAGGCAAACACATCGGTCAAGTCCTCGGCGAACGCTACATCGACAACGTCGAAGCAGGCATCGAAGCGACCAGTGTCCACCGAGAACTCACACGATTGCTCGAAGACTACTGCACAAGCGACGTCGCCGACCTGATTGAGCTCTACACCACACTCGGCGGCCCAACCCTCGACGAAGCGTATCGCCGGACAGCAGCTGAAATCATCTAAAACACCTCATCTGGCGAGTCAGGGTACTGTACGATCTCGATCTTCTCCTCCGAATTCGACGGGATCTCTCGGCCCAGATCGTCCACGAACAGTAGACCTTTGACGTCAACCGAATCAAGAATATTTTCTGGGGCTTCGACATACTCATCCGTAGCAGCCTGCCTAACAAACGCCATATATTCCAGTAATTCACGTAGCCCAGTCGCAGCGTAATCGACACTCTGAGTGTATTTCACTTCTCCAATAAACACCTGGTCCAATACCCAGTCACCCGATTCCGCTGCCTGGTACCGTTCCAAAACAATGTCTGGACGGCCACCCCACAGCGAACCACTCCCACTGCGATCCAACATCCGCTCAGACAATGATTGCCACCGAGACAGCACCTCATTCATTCGGAACAAATACCCATCCGGATCGATGTCCTCATCTCCCACTGACTCGTTGAACGTGAGCTTCTCTCCTGTTGAATCGTGCGACAACCGATACCGGAATCCGTCTTGTTCCCACGTAGCGATTGTCGACGGGCTTTCTCTACTGTCAGTCAATACCCGGTACTGGACTCCCTCATAGGCATCTAATACGCGGAATACCCAGTACAGTTCAAACAGGACTTCTGTCTTCTCAGGTGCAATAATCGTGTGATTCAGAATCTCGCGTGCCTCATCACTATCCAGTTCTTGATTCACCAGCTGCCGATACCGATCCAGTAGAATCGCAGCCTCCTGATAGAATCTTGACCGAGATCGCTTGACCGATTCAACAGTCCGGTCCGTGATATCTGCCTCCTCAACATTGATGCGTTGAAGATAGATGTTCTGTTCATAGATCCGATCAAGCATCTCCACTGCAGACTCAGCCTCTACCGCGATCTCGCTGTCTGAATCGACCCATGGGCCGAGCCATCCATACCCATCTGGATTGTCCACTGCGTACTCCAGATCTTCCGTCAGAATCTCGTGAATGACGGTTAGTAACCGCTTTAACACGAGATTCTCGTCGATATTGTAATGTTCCTCTGATTGGTTACACACGAAGATCGGCTCACTAAGTCGCCCCGCCCTTGCCCGAGTCTTCACTGTCCCTTGCCAATCGATCTGCCCGCGCACCTCGCCATGATACTCATGTGCCTCCGGCGAGGTCGTCGTCTTCATCCGGCGGATACGTGCTTCCAATTCCCGCATAAAGTCCAACACCCCGACGTCCTGGTCATCCGTTTCAGCATCAGTCAACACAAAGTGAATCCGAAGCAGAGTCTCGATATCGTCTATCTCAAGATCCGAGTGCGCTGAACCGATAACTCGGTCAAACCGAACCCCCTTCCGAAGGTACGTGTGGAAATCATCCGCAATCGCATCGAGTAACGCCTCCTCACTCGTCTTCGCCATCCCAAATCACTCCTCGTCACTAGGCTGCAGGTCAACCTGGAAAAAGTCCCGCGCAACCGTCCACAACTCTCCAGCCCTATCATCCACAATCGAATCAAGCTGCTCGATCAGGGCCTCTAACTCGTTCCGACGCAGCCCCTCCAACTGCGGGAACACATACATAATCAGCGGCGACACGTAATCTGCGTCCTCACGAGTTGGTGCCGCTGCAACGTACTCGTAGATATCCTCCACAATAGCCGGTCCAATTGACCGCTCCTCGTTCACAGCCCGCCAGATCCGACCCACCGGCTCGTAATGCTGTTCAGCTTCAGGTACGCTCCCATCAGCCGCCCACACCTTCACGTACTCCTCAACCAACTCTTCTAACTCAGAATCATCCTCGTCCACCCGCTCAGGAAGCTCAGGAATCCCGACTGGAATGAACGCCCATCGTCGCATAAACGCATAACTCATCTCATACAGCGAGGTCTTGTCGAGCGTGTTCATCGTCGCAATCATCTGCCAATCCTCCGGGATATAGAACCGATTCGTGTCCACCTCCACGCCCGTCTGTGACGCATCGAGAATCTGGATCGGATCCCCATTCGATCCATCAAACGGCAACGTGACACTCTCACCCGTCAATGCAGAAAACAGCGATCCAAACGCTTTGTCGATATCAGCTCGGTTGAGTTCGTCGATGATGAGCCACTCGTTCGTCGGCGACCCATCAGCATCGTCCTGAAACCGATCCAGCACAATTCCCGGTTCGAATTCGAGCGTATTCTTCGAGGTCGTCTGATACCCACCAACGGTATCAAACGTAGACCAATCAGCTGACGCCGTCACAAGCTCAAAATCGTCTTCCCCGACTGTGTCTTCACACACCTGACGAGCAAGCTTCGTCTTCCCCGTCCCCGGCGGCCCAAACAGCAACACGTGCTTCCCATTCGCAAGCGCTCGCTCTATCCGAGACTGGATTCGGCCCCACTCCCCTTGCTCATCCTCCGCCCCATCTGGGAAGTGCAGATTCTTCCGATCCACAGTGATCTCTGAATTCGGTACCTCCAGCTCTTCAACGAAATCACCAAACGTCGTTTTCCGGGTCAACTCCAGAATCCTATCGTACTCCTGTTTGGTGAGTTCAGTAACAACAAAGCTGTTTCCCGACTCGACGAGCCTACTGGCTTCCAGTTCTGAATCCGACGTTATGTCGTTCCAACCTACCCCATCCACAGATTCATCCCAGCGGAGGGTAATCCCGGCTACCGGTTCCTCGCTATCCTCTACAGATTCCTCGTGTAACCCGCGAGCCACGTGGGCTCGCCCGACAACACGTTTTTCAGGCGAAATCTGATAGACGAGCACCTCATCGCCCCGCTGCGCCTTTTGATACGCCTCCTGATTTCGACGTTTCCCACCAGATGGACCTGTAACCGTATAGAAGGCCTCACCCCCTTCCTCCTGCCAGTCAGTGGCTTCTGCATTCACCCAGAAGTACCGCGTGGACGTCCCCAACTCCACAACGGTCCGATAATCACGGCCCGTAATCTCGATAATCGGGTGTTGGAGAGAAATAGATGTCTCAAACTCCCCACGCACTGAATTCACGTCAACCGGATCCAACTCCTCGTACTCCTCAATATCCGCGAAGCAGTGCGTCTCATCACCTCGCTCTTCTTCGTGAATCTCAACAATCCGTGCCCTCGCATAGATGTCTCCGTCTTCCAAGTATAACACACGGGCAGTCTCAGCATCCCCCAACTTCCGTGAACCAGGGATTCCCATCTTGAAATGGTACTGCTCAGCAGGTTTATCCTCCCACTCGTCACTCCCCGTTTGCAGGATGAAGAAACTCTGCGTAGCAAAATCTACACTAGCATGCTCAAGACGCTGCAGTGGAGCGAGTGTTTCCGCTGGAAGATTCCTCGCCAGAAGTCCTCGAAGTTCCTCAAAACAATCGTACGCGACGACTGTCCGATTGTCAAACTGTTTTGAAACTCCCCAGTCCTGGATATTGACCGCGTCAGAAACGCTTCGCGTAAAGACCCACTCAACGTGTCTGATACACGGATGCGTGTCTGATTCACCCTCATTAGAAAACGCGATCTCACGAACCGTACCGCCCACATACTCGTACCCATCAGGCGCTACGACACCGAGCCCCAACAGATCGTGATGTCCTCCTTTGGCGACCACGATATCTCCGGGCGACATCCGCTCTACGAGCGTTTTGCTCTGCGAATTCAACTCATCAGTAGAGACCTGGCTTAATGGTCCGATATCCCACCCCACTGAAATCACATTTCGTTCTATCCAGATCGGCCAGAGCTCTTCTGGGTACGAATGCTTGTTCGTCCCAGGTTGTACCTGCCACGCGTTCCGAGAAATTCCTTCCCTGAGCGCCTCAGACCATACGTTGTCGGCCGATTGTACCCAGTGAAGGAAGTAATCTAAATCACGGAAATGGCTCTCGAACGAGAATTCTTCTCGAACTTCAAGGAATCTCTCACGCTCATCCAGGTAATCACTCAGTTCCTGACTCACCTGCTCACCGGTCATCAACTCCATTCCATCACAAGACCGTCCGTTGATAACTGGAAAAAGATCAGGAGCCAGGTAATGAAATATCGGCGAAATACGGCCGGACTGAACCCCATAAAAGTCAATCGTCAAGATCTCACGCACTGTATCGACTAACTCCGATTCACCCTCATAGTCCTCAACAATCCGAGCAAAACACTCGTGCAAATCCCGTTCCAACTCAGGAAACTCGTCTTCTTTTCCCCCCACATGTATCGGGGGATTCGTCATACTCTGACCAACGCTTCCAACAGACGCATCGATATCATCGACGATCTGCTCTGTCTTGCCATCAGATAAGCCAAGTTGACGGACAAGCTCCCGTTTGTCCTCAGCCGACCGCCCATCACTGCTATTCTGACACAAATGATACAGCGTCTTCAGTTCCTGATCCCCAATCCGCTCTCGCTCTTCAACCAAGCTCTCGACAGTCCCTCGGACGACCCGAGTCGTTTGCTCAGCAGATTCCTTGAGCGCTTCCCACGACGGCTCTTCACGCTCTTTGAACCGATCAACAAGAAACTGAGAACGGTAATACGACTCGCCCTGAGAATCGAACATATCCTACCCTGAAAGAGTATCCTAAAAAGAGTAACTGGTATGTAGTTATATCTCCACCTCAGACCGATTCTGCCAGAATGCCGTGCTTCAATTCATCTGGCCGAGAACTGCCCATAATCTGTTTTATATTCCTCGGATAAAAACAAGAACAGCAATGGCAGCCACACTCACCGAACCAACTGTTCTAGCTGCCGCGAAGGACACGCTCTACCCGACTCTCCATGATAGCGCAAATCATTACGCTGTCACGGAAACGCAGTTCACACAACCGACCTGGGGCGGGTGGACGATCCCGGAAGAACTCCGTGACCGCCTCGCACCGTACAATACGATCCGTCTCGCAGAAGGAGAGCCCGATCTGCTCGGCGTTGGCATGCCAGCTGCCGAAGTGCTGAACGGCGACGCCGCGACCACCCCCGTCGCAGTCATCGAAGCGAAAGGCCACAACTCAGACCCAGGTGCAGCGGACGTGACTCGCGGCATCAACCAAGCACACGCTCATCTCTCCGAAGTTAATCTCGGGTACGTCGCTGCCCCGATCCAGAGCGTCACTGACACAGCACGCGCACTCGCCCGCGAACTCAACGTCGGCATCATCGGTGTCGAAACCGCTCACGACGCCACACTCGTCGAACCCGCTCGCGTCACCGGAGCCGGTGACTTCTCAACCACCATCGACGCCATCCGGTTCCAAGCAACCACGCACCACCTCACCGAAGGCAGCTTCCCAGTCAACCACCCGAAAAACTACCTCGGCTACGTCCTCGCCCTCACCGCAGACGGTAACACACGAGACATCTACGCCGATAAGGTAATCAACAGCGTGTCAGGCGGCCGCCGCGGCGCAATCCTCCTCGGCTTAGTAGATGACCGTCCCGCCGGAGAGACGCTGACACACCTCGGTGCGGAAGTCGTCCGCTTCGCCCGCACCCGGCATGGAAGCCTCTCCGCAGCACTTGACCAATTCGACGCCTGGACCGGCCGATCAACCCGATTCACCGAACTCGCCCCGCGATGGGCACAACTCGCCCGCTCAATCGCCATCCAGTACGACCCAACACAACTCATCATCGAAGCCCTCGAACACCTCCACCACACCGGCACTCACAACGCAACCATCGCTGACGTCGCCACCGAAGCCTGCCGAATCAACCAACCACTCGCCGTCGAAGTCTTCTTCACCCAAACCCGCCGCAACGATGTCCTCACCGCCGACGGCGACATCAACGAACCGACGCTTCACGACCCCACCATCTACAAATCCGGCCTCCACTTCCAATACAAATACCAACTCTACCACGTCGGACTCCTCACCACCGGCGGCACCGACGACAAAGACGAGGTCCTAAACAATTCATGGCAGTTGGAACGCTCAGTCGAAAACAACACCACCTCAAACTAGTGTATGGTGGAGTCTCCTAAGGAATCTAATAGTTCTTAGACGAGTCAGAGGACAGCGATCCTTGATTAGCTGGGTTGGAATCTGAGTCGCGGATCAAATCTTTTTCGAGGCCGTCGACAGCCCAGATGTCTTCCACAGCACGCCAGGTATCGAAATTGTTGTCCAAGATAGGATCCGGTTCCTGGTAGTACGGTTCTGGGTTGTCGACAGGGAACGGTTGATGTGAGTCGAAGTTGTCCCGTTTCCACCTGGAGGAATCGAATTGTCGGGGGACATCATATGAGCTCTCCATACTCCGGAAGCCTTTGCAGACGAGATAGCCAGCAGTTCCAGCGATCAAGCCATTCTGTGGGCCGGTAGTGATGCCCGTCGTGATACCGGTGCCAACTGCTTGCTTGAAGCAGGCAGAGACATCAAGTTCGCATCTATCAGTTTCCATATTGTAGCTTCGGCCCGTA
This sequence comes from Haloarcula sp. DT43, assembly GCF_037078405.1. NCBI lineage: Archaea > Methanobacteriati > Methanobacteriota > Halobacteria > Halobacteriales > Haloarculaceae > Haloarcula > Haloarcula brevis. Next base: position 20,212 of record NZ_JAYMGZ010000002.1, read on the forward strand.
CCGCAGAGATCTTCTTGCATCTTAGTTAGAATTACTGACGAGCTTGTTGAAGGACCTTGGGGAGGATTAGTCTCCGAAGAGGTAGTCGACCAGAGTTTCCACGTATTCGGTGACATCGCTGAAGATCACTGAGAAGACGCGCCGTACCATCGACTGCTCTTCCGTGAGATCGATGAAGTTGGCTTTGTCAGCAGCTCCGACGACAGTCGGGGCGTAGGGAATGAGCGCTACCAACGCGATGAATCCGAGAAAACAAACTACGATGATATTTCCGATTAACCCTGTGAGGAACAGGGTGTCAACAATCCAGATCGCGGCGACGGTGATTATAGCCTTCCATGTGATCGCGTTCAGGTTCCACTCGAAGAGAAACCAGTAGATCCGATAGAGCAGTTGGTCGGTCAGTCCCCCCATTCTCTTACCGCAAAACACGATACACCTCACTGTAAAATGGAAGGTAACGAGACAGTATGCCGCCATCGAATAACAGGAACTCCGTCAATTATGACGAAGACACGGGAAGATTCGAGTTCGGGCCAGAACTGAAGGCCAATATCAAGGAGAAGCTCAGCGATCTCCCCGATGAAGCGCATGATCGGCTGTTAGATCTTGTCCGTCTTGAGCCGACCAGTAATTCTAAGCTGAAGAATCAGTGGGACATGGCTTCGGGCAGCGAGGTTCACCAGTATCTGGAGTCGGAGCTGAAACCGTACTATTACAGGAACGATGATAGCTACATCTGTGTGACAGAGGAGGCGAAAGATTTTGTCCGTGAAAATAGTGGTCTGAACCAGTACGTGACAGGGGATTCAAGCAACTCCGAGGATGTGTCGGAGAACATCCGGAACCGAGACCTGTTGATGGACTTGGTTTCGGTAGCGCAAAGTATCGGCCATCTGCCGGACGAAGGGGAAATTGAGACGCATTCTAACTATGCTCCCGACCGGTTCCGTGAGGAGTTCGGTGGGTTGTTTGAGGCTTTCCAGGAGGCAGGGATAGTCCCTGATTCAATTACGAAGGACGACTACACGGCGGCGACAGAGGCGAAGAAAGAGCAGGAGGAATCACAAGCTGAGGAAGAGGAGCAGAAGTCTGAGCCGAGTGGCCCTTCGGAAGCAGAGCTGATTGAGGAGCTGCAGTGGGTTGATGAAGAAGTTGAGGGGATACCGTATCCAGCGGATATGAACGAGTCAGGTGCTTTCACTGCCCACACTTACCAGGAGGAGTTCGGCTCTTGGGATGATGCGCTTGATGCTGCAGGCATCGACAAAGGGGAACTGCTGTTAGAGGATATGCACCGGGTAGCTGACGAGGTCGGGGATGACATAACCCAAGAAGAGATGAACGAGTACGGACGTTACAGTTCAACGATGGCAGCCCGGTATTTCGGAAGCTGGACTGGAGCCAAGGAAAGGTTTCAGGAGTGGAGAAAGGAACAGGAACAGGAAGAAGAACCAGCTAAAGAGTTCGACAACATGGTCAACGACCGGCTGGACGATATTCTGGGTTAGCTCTCTTGCTGGTCTACGAGAACATCTTCTAGACGCTCTTCCCACTTTTGATCAGCTTCGTCGATGAAAGCGAGGAGGTCAAACTCGTCTTTCAGGCTGATGTCTTGGTCGATTGCTTCTACGCCGGCATCAGCATATTGGAGGGCAAGTTCCCAGAGTTCGCTGTCCTCTGGATCTTCGTCGCTGTGTTCCAGTTCGATAAGTTTGTAGATGAACTCGATTCCCTCTCGGTATTCATTTTCGGAGGAGCCACCGACTCGGTTTACCTGGATGAAGTCTTGGGAGTAGCTGCCTTCGGACTCTGTACGGGGATCATCTCTGAGAAATCCGAGAACCAGACCAGCAGTGAATAGTTCGTAGTTGGTGTCGAAGGGGTAGTCGTTTTTATCGTTTACTTCGACATTGTCGTCTTTGCGGGCGGTCCGCAGCACCATGTTTCGGTAGATATCGAAGCGGGCTGTCTTGAGCCGTCTGGAGGTTGTAGTGCTCATTTGGCAAGCACCCGTCTGAGCTCGGTTTCTGATTCAATGGGGCTGACTTCAGAGGATTCGGGATCGTCATCTCGCTGATGGATCTCCAGGTGGCTGGAGATGTTGTCGCCCATTTGTTCGATGTCTTCTTCATCGATCTCTCCGGGCTGGTAGAGAATGATGACCTGGTCACGGAAGTTGGGGAAGTAGTCGATCAGATTTTCTTTGTGTTCTGGGTCGAGCCTGCCGATTGGTGTGTCGATGACGACGGGTGCTTCTCGGGCGGTGAATTTGTTCAGTCCAGCGATGAAGGAGTAGGCGATGATCTGTCGAGCGCCTTTGCTGGGGTTCTGTTCTTCTATGTCCCGGTCTCCGGAGATTGTCTTGACGTCGAGTTCGTAGTCTTTGCTGATGGTGAGACCTTCGTAGACGTCGTTCTTGTTGGTGAGTTCTTGGAAGATTTTGGAGGCGTGTTTTTCCACACTTTCACGCTGGGTTTCGACATATCTGTCGCGGATTTCTTCCCAGGCGTCAGCGCACTCGTCGGAGAGTTTCATCAGTGTGCGGTAGCGCTGTTCCTCTTCGTCCGCGGCTTCCATTGAGTTGACTGTCTGCTCCAGCTCTCGTTTCTGTTCTTCGAGCTCGTCTATCTTTTCGTCCAAGTCTTTGATTGTGGTCTTCAGACCGCCAATCTCTTCGTCGAGAGTCTCTTTGGTGTCTCGCAGAGATTCAGCTTCTTCGGCAGTGACTGTTGCTTCCTCGATCTCTCCTTCGAGAGTCTCTTTTTCGTCTTCGAGGTCGTTGATATCTTCTTCCAGACCCTCAATATCCTCTTGTATAGAGACGTACTCGCTCTTGGCCTGGTTGACGTTCAGGTTCTCTGGATAGTCGCCGGAGGTGAGGCAGTCAAGGTGGTCTGAGGCAAATCCTTGCAGTTCCGAGATGGTGCTCATCTCGTCGTTCCGTAGCTGCTCAAGGGTGTTTTCTAAGGTTTCCTCGGCGTCTTCATCGATGTCGGCTCCGCAGAGACAGTCATCTCGGTCAAGGAGGTACTCGATGGTGTCTTCCATCCCGGAGACGATGGAAACGTCGTAGTTGTCGATGGCGTGTTTTGCACCGATACCGATCATCAACGGACCGAGACGGGAGTGGAGTTCGCGGCGCTCTCCACGTTTCTCATCCAGATCGTGCTTCAAACCGTCGTCTTGGCCCTTGCCTTCGATTTCCTCTTTGATTTCGTTAACTCGGTCCTGCTTGCCGGCTACACCGGAGGCTTCTGCCAGATCATCTTCTATCTGACTACGGCGCTTCTCCTTCTTCCGAAGTTTTGTTTTAGCCGAGTTCTTCTCCGTCTTTTTCGCCTCGATATCGCTTTGGACGCTACTGATGTCCTCTGAAAGACCTTGGAGTTCCTCTACGTCCTCGGCCTTGTTCTTCCATTCATCCTGGTAGTAGTCCTTTCCCTCATCCTTTAAGTCGTGAATCGCGTTTTGAATCTCCCGGATTCCGAGAACAGTTTCGATTGCTTCTCGGACATCTGCTTCGGAGTCGTTGTAGGATCCGGCGTATCGGTCAAGTTCTTCGCCGTCGAAGAAGAAGAAATCTGAGGCGCTTTCTGGGAGAATGCCGTTGATGAACCGGTTGTATTTCTTGGCAGGGTCTTCGTTCGGTGCCTGGTCGATTACGGTTTCTTTACCTTCGCTAACGCTGGGCTTTTTGACGTTGACGTAGCAGGAGTTCCAATCCCGTTCATCAGGGTCATCGACTTGGTCGAACTCGATAACCCGTTCGATTTCGTAGACGTTCTGATTGTGCGTAAATTCGAGAGTGACGCTGGCTTCGCCTAATCCTTCTTTTGCGGCTTTCCGGTTGATTGCTTGCCGGCGTTTCTTTGATTTCTCCGCGTTTCCGCCTTCAAATCCGTAGAGGCAGAAACGCATCGCAGTAAAAAACGCGGTCTTCCCTCGGTCGTTTTTGCCGCCCATAAGGATTAGAGGAGAGTCACTACTGGTTTGGAGGTCAACGGGAACCTCCTTGTAGAAGGGCATGAAATTCTTTATGATCGCTTTTTGAACCTTCATAGTGCTAATCCTCCATGCTCCATCCGTTATCGACGTAGTTCTCCAGTATCTGTCTTAATTCCGAGGGAAGCCCCGCCCTCCGGTCCATTGTGACCATCTCTTTTTCGAGGACATAGATCTCTTTCAGTAGATCCTCTGGGATATTCCGCTCATCAGCCTGTTCAGCGATTAATTTCTCAATCTCCGGATCGATTTCCTCTTCTTCAGTACTCATATTAGTGCTAGATGCCCCAGTCCGTACGGTTCAAGCTGTTCTCGAAGTTCCTGCCTGATTTCTTCTTGGTTGTCGGCAGAGTCCATGAGAACCCGACTTCGATGGAGTTCCTTCTTCACAAATTCCCTGGCCGTGTTGTTACCCTGCTCAGCGATGAGGCCAGGCAACGTGATCATGTCATAAACAGATGCCTTCGCTTTATCTTCACTTTTTCGAAGAACGCGCCCCCTTCGCTGAATGAATTGTCTCTCATTACTTGAACTGGCGATGATGATAGCCGTCGGACAATCAGGTACGTCTACCCCCTCGTCCAGACAGTTGATTGCCAGTAGGTAGTCTACCATCCCGTTGTTAAACTGGTAGAAGGCACTGGCCTTCTTATCTTCGTCCATATCAGAGACGAACACTGCGTAGGAGTCTTCTCCCTTCTTCCGGTTCAGCTGGTCTTTGATTTGGTCAACCTGCTGATTGTCCTCGCAGAAGATAATGGCAGGTGTCGGGTGGTATGTCTCAAGGAAGCGACCGAATCGGTGAGGCTTGTTCTCTGCTTTCTTTAGAATCTTGGCTCTGTCTCTGGAGAGCCTTTCCTGCTTTTCTCTCAGTTTTTGGACTGACTTGCTGGGGTTGTCGCTGTTTAGTTCGCTGGTGACTTGACCGATTCGCTGGCTGTAGCTTTTGTATTTCTCGTATTCTTCCTCGTTAAGGTCGCAGATGATAGGGTAGTAGTCGTAGTTGGATAGGTAGTTGTTCTCGATGGCTTCGGCGGTTTCGAAGCGGAAGATGATGTCGTCGAAGTAGTTCATAATCTTCCGGTTGCCGGTGTCATCGAACCTGCGTTCAGGGGTTGCGGAGAGCCCGATACGTCGGCCTGCGTCTATCTCAAAAAGCTGGCTGAAGGTGTCGGCTCCGTACCGGTGGACTTCGTCAGCGATTATTTGAAGCCGGTTGGGAGGTACTCCTCGGAGGAAGCTTCGGAATGCGTCTCCGACCGCTGTATGGATTGTTGTGAGGATGAACTGCTTAGGACGGTCGTGGATTACATCTGTGCTTTCGGTCCGGTAGGGGTTGACAAGGCCCAGCATTTCTTGTCGCCAGTCTGTTTCTCCGCTGCAGACGAGGATTTCGGCATCTTCGATCAGCTCTTCGATGTCCTCTTTCCATTGGTTGAGTAGAGTAGTGGTTGGGACGATAACGAGGGTGACTCTGTTGTTGGCATCGAGGTTTGCAGCTGCGATTGCAGATCTGGTCTTTCCGGTGCCGGTGGCCAATGCGAAGATGCCGTGATAGTCGTTTGCGATCCACTCGTCTATGGATTGTTCTTGGTGTTCCCAGAGTGGGATCTCCTCTTCTTCGCTTTCCCCGGTGTCCTCCTTGTTGAACAGTTCGAGGTCTGGACGGCCATCGACGGTTTCTGGACTGTGTTCTTTCAGCCCGGATTCGACTGCATCCGGTAGCTCTTTTACCGTTACGCGGGCCTCTTCGTTGTTCCAGAGGTTGTTGAAGGATTCCTGTTTCTCGGAGGTCCGCATATCGAGGCCGGGCCACCAGTTGGTGTAGACGTCGAAAGATTCGAAGTTGTCTGTCCAAGCTAACTCGGTCTCGTTTATTGAGCCGAAGAAGGCTACTTGGTTACCGTGGTCGTCTGAGAAGATTCCGAGTTTTTCGTGGTAGTGGCTGAAGGGGTTCAGGTCTTCCGCATCAGTCATGTAGGCGATACGGATTTCCAGCATCTCTTCTTCGAGCATCCAGGCGAGGCATTTGAAACGGTCTCGCTTCAGATAGTCCTCGAATTGTTCGGTGGAGAGTCCTCGGTGAAGAGCGTTCTCTATGACTTCTTCTTCATCGAGGTCGGTTTCGGGTTCGGAGGCTTGTTCCAGGACTTCGATGTCTTCCGGTTTGAGCCGGGGGCTGACGATCAGCCGCATTTTGCCGTCGTTCAGAACTAGTTTGGAGATTCCCTGAGCGGCGAGGACCAGCGATTTGCTGTCGAAGTAACCGGCTGCCCGGTCGTACTGGGTTGCGTTTTTGAGACAGGGTATGTAGAAATCGTTCAGGATATCGTCGTTACCTGAGCGATAACTGTTTTGGAGGGAGAGGGTTCTGAGGCCTTGTTCTTCCTCATCCTCGGTTTGCTCAGGTGTTGTTCCGTCAGCCATTCTTGGATGTTTGGAGGGATGTTTGTCAGCTTATTTGTAGCTTCCGCAGGCGGGAGACGCTCTGAATAACCTGATCCGTGGCGTATTCAATTTCTTCCTGGGTGTTGTCTTTCCCAAGGCCGAACCGGACTGCCGAGTGCCAACGTTCTTCGTCGCCGCCTAATGCTTGGAGTACGTGTGAGGCTTCAACCTTGCCAGTTGTACAGGCTGATCCGGCTGAAACAGCTATCTCTGGTTGCAGGTTTTGTACGAGAGCTTTGTTTTCGACGCCGAGGAAGCTGACATTCAGATTGTTTGGAATCCTCTTTACGGGGTGGCCGTTGAGGACCACGTCGTCGAGTTCGCTCTGGAAGCGTTCCCACATGTAGGACGTGAGTTCGTCGACGTGTTCTCGGCGTTCTTCCATCTCTTGGTCGGCTAGTTGTACTGCCTTGCCGAGTCCGATTATGGAAGGTACGTTGAGGGTGCCGGAGCGCCAGCCTCGTTCGTGGCCGCCTCCGTGGATGAGCGGGTCGAGTTTGACCTTCGGGTTTCGTCGACGGACGTAGAGAGCTCCGATGCCTTTCGGCCCGTAGATCTTGTGGGCGGAGATCGACATCAGGTCTATTCCCATTTCTTCGACGTCGATTGGGAGATAGCCGACTGCCTGGACTGCGTCGGTGTGAAAGAAGACCTCGTTGTCTTTCGCTATTTCCCCGATTTCCTTGAGAGGTGCGATGGTTCCTACCTCGTTGTTGGCGGCCATGATCGAGATGAGGAGTGTGTCGTCTCGGATGGCGTCTTCCACGTCGTCGGGATTGATCAACCCTTTTTCATCGACATGAAGGTAGGTGACGTCGAAGCCACGTTCTTCCAGGGCTTCACAGGCTTCGAGCACGGCTTCGTGTTCGGTTTCTCCGGTGATTATGTGGTTTCCCTTGTCTTTCCTTTCGGCGTAGTCAGCGATGCCCTTGACGGCTAAGTTGTCGGACTCTGTTGCGCCACTGGTGAAGATGATCTCTTCCTTACGGCAGTTGAGAACCTCGGAGATCTGTTTCCGTGCTTGTTCCACGCCTTCCTTGGCTTTGGCTCCGTAGAGGTGGTCGTCGCTGGCTGGGTTTCCGAAGTTCTCGGTGAGGTACGGGGTCATCTCTTCAGCTACCCGCTCATCTACAGGAGTGGTGGCGTGATGATCGAGGTAGACCGCGTCCTCAAGACTTGGACTCAAGGTAGCTCACCATCCGGTTCCACGTCAGAATCTTCTTTCAAGCTATTGGGGATCAGGGCTTGGAAGTCACTGAGGTCCCTGATGTTGCCGTGGACTCGGATTACACCCCGGTTCAGGTGAGCGACGAACTCGTCGTAGAGATCTTCCTCTGGGTCTTTCCCCTCTTGGATTAGCCGTTCTTTCAACAGTGCCATGTAGAGGGCGTCGTGTTCTCCAAGCAGGGTGTACCGGTTGAAGGTTTGACCGTCGTTATCGTATTCTTCAGGGGTTGGTGGCCGTGGCTCATTCAGGGAATAGCACAGGCCGATTCTGCAGAGGTAGTTCGGTGTAAGCCCAGTATTCCCTTTCACCATTCGTAGCCTGTTCGTGGCATCCGTCCCGATCTGTATCCGGTTGAACTCTTTGCTCATTGCGTCACCTCCAGGTCGATTTCCTCTCCTTGGTCAGGACTGGACCAGAAGTAACCCCGAGAGACCGAGGTGTAACCTTCTTCCTGGTTGTAGTCCAGGTGATAGGCCTGAGTAACGTCGTCGTTCAGCTTGTCGTAGTACTCGTCATCGATTTCGGTGTCAGTAGAGAAGACCAAAACTTGGTGTGATGCTTCCGGGAAGAAGTTCTCTACGAGGTTTTCCCGGTGTGCCTTGTCGAGGCGTCCGAGCGGTGTGTCGACGATGAAGGGAAGTGGTCTGCCGGAGATCTCTGCAAGTGCCCAGAGTAGGGCGGTTGCGAAGATCTGGCGTTCGCCGGCAGAGAGTTCGGACTGTGGTTTGTGGTTCCCATGTTTCGTTCTGACTTTGATGTTGAGAGCGTCTTCGTCAACCTCAATTCCTTCGTAGAAGTCGCTCTTGTTCGATAGAGCCAGGTACCGTTCTGTGAGTGCGTCTTCGAGGTTCCGAAGCTTTTCCTTGGCCAGATCTTCCCGGTATTCACTCAGCACGTTCTGTACATTGGAGGCGAGTTCTGCCCTCTCTGAGACGGTTTCTTTGTCGTCCTTCCGGTCGAGCTTGTTGTCGATCTGGTTTCCGAGTCTGGAGGTCCGTGTGTCGAGTTTGCTCAGTTCTTCCTCGATGTCTTCGATATCGGATTTGAGGGATTCCTTTTCCTCGATCAGTTCGTTCAGGTCTTCGATGAGTGGCGAGATATCCTCTTCTTCGGGGGCACGTCCAAGCTTCTCTTCGATGTCCTGCAGTTCTCGGACCATGCTCTCCAGCTCGCTGGATTTCCCACCGAGGGTTTCGGGCACCTCGTTCAGTGCTTTGTCGACGACGCCGTACATCTCACGGCGCTGTGCTTCTGAGAACTGGTGGAGGAGCTGAGTGTTCTCGTCATCGACCTGGAACCTGTTTCGGATCTCTGACTGGAGCCGGCTCTTGATTTCTTCGGCTTGATCGTCAGGGACATCCAGGTCACTGAAGACGTCGCCATTCAGGGCGTCGTCGAGTTCGCTATCAAGCCGTTCTCTGGCAGCAGCGGTTTCCTGCTTCTCGCTTTCGTCTTTCAGCCGGTTGACGACGCTTTGGCAGAGGTTGGGTGCAAGTGCGAAGGGGTATGCGTCGGTGACGATGTCTCGGATATCTTCTTCGACATTCTCTATCTTCGCATTGAGTTCTGCCCGGCGTTCTTTGAGTTCTTCGCGTTTGTCGGCGTAGGCACCTCCCTCTTGAGCGATATCGGATTCCTTACTGTCGATCTCAGTTTCGAGTTCAGCAAGCCGTTTTTCCTTGTCGTCCTTTCTGTCCTTGAGCTCCTGTTCACGTTGCTCCAGTTCTTCTTTCTCTTCCCGGAGTTCTTTGATTTCCTCGGTGATGCCTTCGAGACCGCTTTCGTCGAGTTTTCTGGAGCGGTAGATAGAGAGGTCTGCGTCAAGTCGGTCGACGAGGTCGAGACCGAGTAGTGAGAACAGGGAGTCTTCGAAGCTTTCGTCGTCTTCGATTGCGGTAGCAAGTTCTTGGACTTTCTCTCCGTCGAAGAAGAAGAGCTGTGAGACTCCTGGCGGGATCAGCTCCTTCAGGAAGTCTTCCCACTGGTCTTTGTCCAGGTCGGATGGCAGCTTTCCGTTACGACGTACTTCGAGGTTCTCGACGATGCTTTTACCACGGTCACGCCAGGATCGCTCGACGCTGTAGTGGTCTACCTCGCCCATATAGGCGTACTCAAATTCGAGGCGAATCGACGCTTCGTCAGCGGTGTCTTCGGGATACTCGTGGAGCTTCCCTCTGATATGCTCCTTGTAATCTGCTTCGCTGACCCGTCGACCTAACGCACTTCGCCCGTGAAGACAGATTTGGACGCCTCGGAACAGCGTGGTTTTCCCAGCTCCGTTTGATCCACCGAACAGGATGATAGGAGAGTCCTGTGAAGTGGTTAGCGTAAACTCGTTTCTGCCGCGATATGGTCCGAAATCATTGATGACCAGCTTTGTCAGTTTCATTGATTAGAGAGATGGTTCAGGTCTGCGACTCTGGCGTGTACTGCCACTTTTCAACGTTCTCTTCGCCTTCGATATCTGCTACGATTTCTTCCATAGGCCGCCAGTCCTCTCGCATGACCTTGTCGATCTCGTTGTAGATCGAGGCCCGGCGCTTCATGCCGTGGTGCTGGAGTTCGGTGTCGAGCAGTCTCTGGACTAGTTCTGGGGGAACGTCGTGCTTGTCTGCAATCTTCTTGAGCAACTTGGCTTCGGTTTCTCCGAAGGCACCGTAGTCGTCCTGCACCCAGCCGATGTCTTCCCCCATGACTTCTCTGTAAATCTTAGGGACGGAGTCTTCCCAGTCCGCTCTTTCTTCCCGCCAGATACGGCGGATTTCTCGCAGCTCCTCGTCCCGGATAAGATCCATTTCCTCATCGTCTGGGAGCTGTTCGTTCACCTTTTTCTGGGTTTTCAGCAGCTTTCTCAGCAGGTCTTTGCAGAACTCGAATTTGTGGGCTCGGGGAATGATCCCGTTGTCGCCGTTGGTCTTGGTTTTGACGTAGCCGTGTTGCCGGCCTTTGACCTGCCTGTATTTGGGTTTTTCATCGGGGTCCTGAGTGGACTTTAGGAAGTCACGGAACTCAAGAAGCGGTTCCATCCACTCGTCGCCTTCGTCGATCATGTTCTGCATCGCCTTGTCCTCGGATACGACGGTGCAGGTCCAGCATCCGAACCGGCTGTTACCGCAGGAAGGTGTTTTCGTGTCAATGACCATCGGGCACTCGTCGTCGGCTTCTTGGTAGAGGGCTGCGAGGTCTCGGTTTTCTTTGCCCCAAGGACATTCAACTTGGAGGAGGTAGGACCAGACGTCGTCGACAATCCAGTCTTCGATGGGGGTGTAGACGAAGGCGTTGGCGAATTTGTTGTGGCGGGAGAGGACGCTACCCTCGATGCTGTGCATCTCCATCACCTGTTTCCGGGTGGCGGATTCGGCTTTGCGTGCTCCGAGGATGACCACGACTTCGCCGTGTTCGGAGACTTTCTCTTGGATGAAGCGGTCTGCCGGGTCGATTTTCAGGCGTTCGGTACACCAGCGGAAGGTCTGGTTGGGTGCTGGGTAGCCACGTCCGATGAGATTGACCCAGAAAGAGTCGTCGACTTTCGGAGTGACTTTGTGGGCTTCGAACGGGAGATCCTCTTTCTCAGAGTATTCGTTGATGTTTTCAAGAGTACTGGTGATATGGTTTACAATCTTAGGAGTTTCGACGAGTGTGTCAGAGGAAATGACGTAAATAGACTTTGTTTGCTGCTCATCTGGGAGATCTTTGATAGCGTACCAAATGAGTTGAAGGGCCGTAGTAGAGTCTTTTCCGCCGCTGTATCCGATAACCCAAGGCCGCTCATCTGCAAGATAGGTGTCGCGGATTTCCTCATAGATATCCTCAAGAGAGCGATTGTCGAATACGGATTCTCCTTTCTCCTGACCCGTATTTGAAACGTCGAGATTGTCAGTACTCATTACTTAGACTCTTATTTAGGGTAGCCTTGTGGAAGGTACTTGTATCTACCGTTGCCACCACCGCCGGTTCCGCTACGATCCGTCGATTTTCCATTGTATATTCTCCTTTCTGAGGTCGGTTTTTTCGAGTCGGGTAGCGCCCTTCTCGACTGCTTGCCTGACTGAGATTTCGTCCTTCATAAGGTAGATTTCGTAGCTTCCTTTACGCTGATTTGCTACTGAGTTTCTCAGTATGTCTGATGAATTCACCTGCTCGTCTTTGACGACGCAGTAATCCTCTGGTTCCTCATCTATCTTCAAACCGTAGAAGTAATTATCCAAGAATTGTCTCACTTCTGGAAGCTTCTCTTCCGGTACTTCAAATCGGTATTTATCAGAATAGTAGTATTCTTGGAGCTGTTGGAAGAGATCATCCTTGTCGAAGTATTGTTTGAACAGATATGTCTGATCGAACTCAAATGCAATGATCTCGTCCTGTTCGACATCGAAAGTGGGCATAGTTGGATGCGTGACTGTCGTCTTTCCTATCTTGAACGTGTACACTCTAATAGCTCAGCTAAACGAAGTGAAAGTGAAACACAAGGAAGGCGGTATGGTGGGCCCGCTGAATAATTGCGAGGCTATTCCCCAGAAAGGTAGTCGTCGTAAATGCATACTTGCAAAGAGTTCAAACGATTCGATTTGACGAGTTGGATAATACCGGATATAATTCCACTATATCTGTTGAAATTCAATCAGCGCTTTCACATACGACTTCACGCAATTCTTGTAAAAGATCTTCTTTATTCTCCGCCAAGATTTCGATATCTTCATCTACATTTTCAATCTTTGTGCGTATCCGGCTGACGACTCTATATCTGTAGTTGTCGGAAACATCTGCGTCTCCTCTCAGTATTTCGCGTTCACGTTCAGTGAGAAGTCCACGATATTGGTCATCAACCATATTCTCGGGTTGGTCGGCCCACGAACATAGTACCTCTTACTGGGCACAGTCATCTAATTACTGCAAATAGTAACTATGACTGTATACAGTAATCTTAAGTGACTGGCTATAGTAACTGTTCGTGTGGAAGCCCAGCTCTACAGGGTGGCACGTTCGTAGAAACCGCCCAGGTGCTTAGGACACCTGAGCTGGGTTCCCACCGACTATGAGAGAACCCATGAAAGGATCCACGACGACGAATCAAGAACGTATCGACAGAGCCCTAGTTGAAGACATAAATAAAACACAAAAACTTTGTCAGGTTTGTGGGGCGCGTTTGCGGTCGGGTGAGCGGGTGGTTGCGTATGGGTTTCGGCCGTGTCCGCGTGCGGTGTGGGTGGCCGGGCAGGTGCGATGTGTGGACCATCCGCTGTCCCTTGAGTCGATGGCGACGCTGGGCGTTTGTGAAGCGGTTTTGTCGGGTCGTGTTGGGTGGTGTGTTGATCAGGCGTATCAGCGTAAATGGCCGGTGTTGCTTGACCCTGCTGTTGAGGGCGTGTCGCCGCGTGAGACGACAGCGACGGTTGATGTGCCAGGCGTGAAGATTGAAGATTTGACTGAGTGCCCGGTTACTGAGTCGGCGTTGGAGCATCGAACGGTGCGTCGTCGAGCGGAGGTGGCGTAACGATGGCAGACGGATTCGAGTTCGCTGACCTGCCGGTTGCGGAGGCTGATCTGCTGTTCCCGGACGTGTACGTCGGCCTGGAGGTTGATCTGCTTGCGCCCGGTGATGGCGTGGTGACTGATCGGCATCATGCGTCGTCGGATCGATATGAGCCGGGTGATCCGATGAATCAGATTGAGGGGCAGATCTCGCCGTTCACGTTGTCGGGGTGGTTGCGGCACGGGTGCGAGGAGGTGTTGCAGGTTGCTGGTGCGACGGCGTGTCATCCGGGGGAGCCGGATGGGAATTACCGGCGTGGGGACGTGTACGAGCGTGATCTCGATTCAGGGTATCACGAGAAGGGCAGCTGTACCGAGGAACACGATCCCGGGTGCGTGGTGTATGACTTGTTCGGCGGGTTTGGTGATCAGCCCGGGAAGTTGTTGCGTCGGCCGGTGTCGTTCTCGCCGATTCGGACGCACGTGGATGTGCTGGATGGTGATGCGGAGGCACATTACCGGCGGGTGAGTAATCAGCTCCGGTCGCGGAATGAGGCGGATGGCGGGCAGACGCTTCGCCAGTCGGACCGGGATCTACTTGGGAATGTTGAGGGGACGTGGAAGCTCACGCTTCGGGAGGTGAAGCCGGAGTTCGTCGGGCTCCTGCTGGAAGCGGTGTCGTTTCTGGATGCGCACAGTGACGAGATGGCGTTCCAGATTGGTGGGGCGCGGAATTTCGGTGCGGGGATTGCGGATGCGTGGGTGGTGAATCCGTTGTACTCCGAGTCGGAGGTGAAGCGTGTGTTCGACCGGTCGAAGGCGGTGACGAGTGAGATGGAGCGGAAAGACGAGGTGTGGGCGTCTGAGTGTCGGCCTGAGTTTGTGCGGGCGTTGCAGGCGCGGCTCGCTGAACGGGACAGCGACTTCGAAGCACCGGATGCGATCAACGGGGGTGGGTCGGCGTGACTGACCGGGGTGACGAGTCGTTGCAGCCGCCGTCTGAGTCGATTCGTCCAGCTGTTTCGAAAGGGGACGGAGTCGGTGAAGCATCGACTGAGTCGCAGACTGATGGGGATGGTGTGGGTTTGATGACTGAGGTGTATCGTCACGATGTGCATAAGGCGCGGATGCGGTCGCACGAGCATGCTGAGGGGATGTTTCGTGGTATTCCGGTCAATCGAGAGGTGCCGTTGGGTGCGGATGCGGATGCTGCGCTGTTGAGTCGGCCGCGAGGGTCGCCGGAGCAGACGGTAGCGAATCACGAGTCGTGGTTGCGTGTGTCGCTGCTGACTGGGAGTACTGGAGCGTCGGTTGGGCCGGTCGGGGAGATCGGCGCGGCCCTGTACGACGTGATCAGCATTGAGGACTCAGAGGAGCTGCACGCGGCGTGGTTGGGTGCGGCGGTGCCGGCGTTGTTCTCGGAGTCGCCGTATTACCCGTACACGAGCCTGAAGTACCATACGTTGCTGACGGCGGCGTTGCTCGATAACTACCGGGCAGGGGCTGGGTTCGAGGACTTGTACCTCGCGGTGGGTTGCGGTGATGAGGCTGAGGTCGTTCCGCATCGGACGGTGTTGTCGCTGCCGGGGGTCGCTCTGCACGTGACGAGTGAGCCGGATGGGCGGCCGGCAGCGGGACTCGGTGCTGTGCCGGCGCGGTCGTTCGGGGACGTCTGGGCGCGACTTCCGGAACTCCCGTTTGATGTGAACCGGGAGCGCCGGTGGCGGGTGTTGGATGCGCAGCTTCGCCGCGTCCGGTCGTGGTCGGTGGCGTTGCAGTACGTCGAGGAGTACGTTGCCGCGCTCGGACCAGCAGTCAGCGACGGGACTGACGGGGCGTCTGGAGGTGAGTCGCGTGATACGTGATGTCGGTGTTGGCTTCGTGAGGCAGGGGGTCGCTTCCGGTCAGGACACTGGAAATGGGGTGTGTCTGGGTGGGGCTCGGTGGTGTGTGGACACTGGAAATAGGGTGTGTCTCTCACGGTGTGGTGGCGGGGCGGTCTTGTGTCGTGTCATTAGATGGACTGGAAATGCGGGGGGTTGTGCATGACGGCGATTCAGCAGGTACTGTTCGAACTTGAGGAGCAGTATCTTGGACACCCGTATTTCGTCTCCGGAAACGCGTTGTTCAACGCCTTGGCGCGTCGTGTTGATGCGGAGACGCGTCAAGCCCTCCAGGTGAGTCACGGGGTGTTCGTGCCCGGCGAATATGGTGAGTACCCTGACGAAGCGTCACAGGACGGGTATGGGGGGAAGCTCGGCCAGTCATTGCCGGATGTTGAACGGTACGCGGACTTGTTCGTGTATCGGGATGCGGCGCAGCGCTGGTTGCTTGATTCACGGCCGCGAGATGCGCATAATGCGTTCGATATTCAGCTGCACGGTGATCGAGTGGCGTTCGCGCCGACGTGTTGGTTCGGGCGGCCGTCGCACACGCAGAAGTCGAAGCGGTCGGTGTCGTGGTACGTCCAGTGCTACCTACACACGGGGCCGGGCGACGATGGTGTGGTTCCGGTTGATGAGGGTGTGCTTGACGAGTTGCGAGTCGGCGGTGCGCGGAACTACGGGTTTGGCGAGTTATCGCTCGTTGACACGCAAATCGTTGAGCTGGATGCGCTGGACTTCTCCCGGCTGCAGGGGGCGCAAGCGGACGGTGAGGCGTGTCGGCTTGAACTCGTGACGCCGTACGTCCTCGATACGGAGCATCCGAGTGGCGACGCGCAAGAGGTCCCGTGGTGGTGGCGTGTCGACACGGACGGGAGGACTCCTGGTTCGATGAGCGGGTTACGTCGCCGTGAGACGCGTTTCGTTGACGGGGCGGAGTCGTATACGGTGAGGGCGGTGGATCACGGGCAGGTCGTCGCGTATGCTGGTGATGATCCGGTGGCGACGGCACGAAACGGTATCTTGCGGGTCGGGACGCATTCCCGGCTCGGTTTCGGCGAGTTCAGGGTTCGCCCCCCGGGTGAGGATCGTGTGCCGGAGCGTCGTGCTGTTCGAACGGGTGGTGAGGCGTAGTGTTGGAGCAGGTGGCGTTTGATATCGAGACGACTGGGTTTGATGTCACCGATGAGGTGACGGTGGTCGGGTTCGCGCTCTCGATGGGGGTGCAGGTGTTCGTCCAGACTGGGAATCGCCCAGTCGAGGATCTTCAGGCGACGGTGCAAGAGCAGGTGCCGGTGCACGTGGATGTCTCGACGCACATGTCTGAGGAAGAACTGCTCCGGGCTGTGACGGGGTTCGTTAAGGAGCGACTCAGCGGCTCGGACGTGTTACTCGTCGCGTATAATGGTGAGCGGTGGAACGGCGGATTCGATCTACCGTTCCTCCGTACGCGATACGCCGAGCGCGACCTGGCGTGGCCGTTCGTGGATGTGCCGTACGCGGACGTGCTTCCGGTCGTCACTGACCGATTCAATACGTGCGTCGACGGCGACGACCAGCAAGACTTGGAGGGCGTGTACGGCCTGTTGTGCGACGGTGAGTACGCCGACGTAGACCCATTCGATGAGAGTAGTGATGCAGTGCCGGCGTTCGAGAACGGTTGGTTTGAGGAACTGGTGCAGCACAACGTCGCGGATGTGCTGCGGACGCGGGCCTTAGGCCGGGTCGCTGAACGGTACTGTAGCAAGTCAGAGTTCCAAGTGAAGTCACTCACGCCGACCAGGGAGGTATAACATGAGTCGTATTCATTCAGCCGCGAGGCCAAGCGAGCGGAGAGGTGGGTTCAGCTCCTCGTGGAGTCCGGGATGATCGGTGACTCTTGGTTTCGGTGGGAGCGCTGGCTGGGTGCCTGCGGATTGAAGCGATACATCACTCACTTCCCGGGAGCGTCGACGAGCAACCGATCAACGAGAGTACGAAGCATGACAGAGACGACGGCACAACTGAACGGGGAATCGAGCGGTGAACGAACAGATAGCGGCGGGTCTGACCGGATTGGACACTGTGAGTGTCACGAGACGGTTGACCCGGATACGCGGGAAGATGTCTTGGAGGAGTACAAGCATCGGTGCCAGTCGTGTGGGCGTTGCGGGCCCGAGGAAGGCGGGTTGGCGACATTGCATGTCCATCATATTGAGCGGAATCCGGACGAGATGGATGAGCACGCGATGGAGAACTTGACGCTGATGTGCCGGCCGTGCCACAGTTGGCTCCATCAGCAGGCAACGCCGGGTGAATCGCCAGTGACAATTACGGACGCGGACCGGAGCGTCCTGTTGCCACAAGACATTGAGGTACTGCAATTCCTCGCGGCGCATGGGCCGAGCCGGACTGGGGAGGTTGCATCCGGGATGACTGCAGATCTGTCTGTCTCGTCGGTCCGGGAACGACTCTGGGTGCTGATGGGACTGGACAATCGTATCGAGTCGCGTGACCGGCAGATCGTCGATAAGGACATCGAGACCGGGGAGTGGGGGCTTCTCGATCAGATCGAGAACTCAGCTCGCGGGCATATCCCTGACGACCAGCAATTGCTGCTGCAACGGATGGAAGACGAGCAGGTGCGACGCGCACTCGACCGTGGCTGCGACCGGCACGCCGTGATGGACGTCCTCGGGATTTCGCGGCGCTCAACGTTCAATAAGGTCAAGCGAGCGTACGCGTATGATTTCCCGCTCGACGCGTTCAGTCGCGGCGGGCGTCCCACGGACTCTCGGCCGGAACAGAGTTCAGCTGCGGCTGAAAGCGAGTCTGATCAACAGCAACGGCTTGATGACGTCGCTGAGCCAGAGAGTCCTGACCTGGGCCGGACTGAGACGTGGGGCACACCTGAGTCGAACTCGGCGGGGGAAGCACCGCGGGATAGTGATCAGCGAAATGGGCGAGCAGGAGACGACGGGATGAGTGACGAACTGCGGACAAACCTACAGCAAGCTATCGAGTCCTTACAGGACATCAACACGGCACTCTGATGAACGAATAGATAATTATCTTCTTATTATGTGATATAGGATATGGAGTGTACGGACTGCGGAGCAGCCTTGAGTGATTTCATGGCTGAAATGGTTTCCATTGGCCGTATAGATGTACTGCGGTGCTTTTCGTGCTACTTGGAAGGCCCCTCAATTGCGATGGAATATGACGATATCGAACCTCGTGTCCTGGACAAATCTGTTCCGATGATGAGGGAGGCGCTCTCAGATACGCTCTCGATCAAGCTCGATGTCCTCTTCGAGACGAATCCTGCTGAAGGCGTTGTGGTCTTTACTCAGACAGTTGATGACGCGGGTGTCCTTCGTACTCAGTTCCTAGAGTCCGCGTTTGGGCCGTATATCGAAGAGATTCATAGTACTTCTCTTGCTGCTGTGTACTCAGACGGGTATGAACAACTCGCGTGGGATGCGGCAAATTGGCAACATGATCCGTATAGACGTATGCACCGGAACGAGCCCGAATACAATCTGGTTAGCGGGGTTCCCTGCATTCTTGACGCACATCGGTTTATGAGTGAAGAGACAAGGGAGAGTGTCGCAGTGGATCTGCGCGGCGAGTTCTTTGAACGAGTCGGCAAGGAGGGATTCGATTCACTTACAGATGTACGTGGGACTGTTGAGGAGAAATTCCCGTTCGTCGCAGAAACGAGTTCGTTCGTGACTTCGAAAGTCGTGGAATACTATCGCCGGAATCCGGAATACATTCCGACCACGTTTGCGACCTATGATGAGTCTGACTCCGCTCACTCTACGCGGGAGGTCGCCTCCCGGGCTGAGCTAGAGCGCATATACGAGGAGGAGGAGGTTGAGGACACAGACACCTACCAAGATGAGATTATCGCCCTGTTAGAAGCTGCTGAGGGAGCGCGTTCATCTGATATTGCAGAAGTGGTTGGGTGCTCAGTGGGGCACGCGCGCCGATTCACGTACGATCCCTCAACGGAGACAGCTTTTCGTAAGGACTGGTCGAAAGCTGCTGAGTCAGAAAAGGTATCTCCAGCGAAGCGAGATCGGATCATCGAACGGGACGGAGAGTGTCGCCGCTGTGGGTGCTCAGAGGAACTCCGCGTTCATCATATCGTTCCGATTGCGCTTGGAGGAGAATCAGAGTCTGAGAACCTGGTGACACTCTGTGAGGAGTGCCATCAGGATGCTCATAGTGGTGCGTATAATCCTCCGACGACGGTATACGATGGGCCTGATGAATTCGAAGATTGGGTATCTGAGTGAATGATGTTCTCTAAGAAGGAGGGATAGAGGAAAGTGATGGCGGCGTCACTTTGATTTCCACCGTGGGTGACTGTATCGTATGACTCGAAGTATCGAGACAGAATTAGCGACGGTACGGCAGCAGCTTGCTGCACTTCCGGAGGCGGAGCAACCCCCACCGACTTCGCTGCAGGTGCTTGGCCGAAGTTCGCAGGAGCGGGACTGGCAGCAGTTTCTCGTTCATTTCTTGACGCCGGATGCACCGCATGGTCTCGAACACGCCGTGTTAGAACACGTATTGGCGGCGTTGTCTGATCGAGATGATCTGGAGTTCGGGTTTTCTCGGTTCGATATCGACGATATCCAGGTCGCCCAGGAGGTGTCTACGTCGGACGGGATCCCAGATGTGGTGTTGTGGGCGTCCGACGAGTGGTTCATTTGCTGGGAGCTGAAGGTTCACGCATCAGAAGGGCAAGACCAGACAGAACGGTACGTCGGCGTTGATTCGTTCGACGGGATTGGGGTTGACAAGTCCGAGGTACCATCCGACGGCCAGCACTACGTCTTCTTGGCCCCGGAATCCGCGTCATCACCAGCCGCTGAGGAATTTGTGCATGTTTCGTGGGAGTGGCTGGCTGCAGAACTTCAGTCGTTCTTGATCGAGAGCTACGACGAGTACCCGGCACGAACTACGGCGCAGTTGAAGGACTTCGTCGACACGATTCGGAGTGAACTCACGATGACAGATTATCAAGAGAATCAGCAAGAGAAGGTGGAATTGTACGTCGAGAACTACGGCGTGATCTCGGAGTTAGAGACAGCGTTTGAGGAAGAGTGGTCGGAGTTTGAAGCGACGTGGGGAAGACGGGTGGCGCAGACGCTGACGGGTGCGGAGCTTATTGAAGATGCGGATGTGCCGGAGGAGTACGCTGCGGTTCGGGTGCCGATGGGGACGGGTGACCGCCGACAGTGGACGTTCCGGCAGGGGAAGTCAGATTGGTCGTGGCTATTCCCTCGGGAGTGGTGGACGAAGCTAGATGAGGATCGCCCAGTTTCGGATGCGACCAAACCGAATGCACGGGTTGGGCTGGTCCACCGACTTGACCGGCATCGAACGGAGGCAGTCCGCGATCATACCTTGGTTGTCTACCTTCGAAATGCACCGTCAGGCCACGATAGCTTCTACAATAATTTCGCAGCGCGATTCAGTGACGCCAATACGGAGGTCGCAGAGGCGATTGAAGAGACGAATTTCACGATTACGGGGAACAAGTCGAATCTCCTCCGTGCTGAGTACAACATCAACGTTGATGCCCACGCTGACTTCTTCGACGCGTACGTTGCAGCCCTATCAGAAGCCATCCAGGAGATCGTCACCGAAAACTCTGAGCTGGTCGAAATTATTGACCGCCTGTATAAAATGACAGTTGCGGAAGACGTGACGGTGGAAACGTGAGTGATTCGGCCAGTCATAGCTGTGACTTTCGGCTCTATTCTTTGACTGAAACGTTTGGAGAGGTTCTGTGATGAGTGCTGGCTAACCGGGTGAAAAGACAAAACGGTTAGACCTTGAGTAGGTGGTCGTAGACTCTCTCGGTCGTCTGAATACTTCGGTGACGGAGTCTGTTCCGGACATCGTACAGCGTGTTTCCATCTTCTTCGTTCATCATTCGATAAGCAACGCCGTGCCTCAGGGCGTGGGGTGTGACGTCACTTGAGTCGCCTCTACTCCCGTCGAGTTTGTAGGGTCGAATCCCGGCCTCCTCGGCGATCTTGTGAAGCATGTTCCGTACACCTTGTTCGCTGATGCGCTCGGAGGAGCGAGAGGGGAAGAGTGCTGGCGTGTCTTTCCATCGGTTGGTGAGGTACGCTGAGAGCAGCCGTGTTGTGTCGTCGGCGAGTTCGAGGGTCACTGGTGGTGGCGAGTTTTGGTTGGGGTAGTCTTTCTGCAGTTCCGTGGGGAGGTAGAGCTCCGAGTTGTTGTTCCGGAGTAGTTCGACATCGACCTGGACGAGTTCGCCTACCCGGAGCCCCGTATCGTACATCGTCGTAACGATTGCTTCGTTTCGCTGTTGGAGATAGTCTGCACCAGCGGAGTAACATGCCGACCGGAGCGATTCGACTTGATCAGGTGTCACCCATACTTTCGCCCGAACTTGGGAATTTGCATATTCGCCCATCCTAAGTAAACCTCTTTATAAATGATAGTGGGCTACAGCCACTTGAACTTTGGAGTCCACAAGTAGACTCCAAAGTTCATTAGAGAAAAATCGTGCCCAGTCATATTTGTCGATACTACGTAGAAGACGTGAGTTGTATGGGGACTACGAAACAAGTACTGAATAGGAGCGCAAAGAATGTTTGAGGATGAGGGTGAAGAGGAGGTCGTACGGTCTGCAAGAATCACTCGACACCGTGACGGAACGCCGGTTGGGACGGGCATTCATCTCACCGCCACCGATCTTCTTCAATTGGGAATTGATCCGGTTGACACAGACGTCGTAGATATTAGAATCCAAGATGGATCTCTTCACATGATTCCGGGTGATGGTGAACCAGTGATTATCGAACGAGGAGCGTCTGAGGCAAAGAAAGAAGAGTGGCAGGAAGCGAAAGCAGTCTACGATACAGGTTAAGAGGGGTCGTCAAGTAGGCTATTCACTTTGTCGCGGAGGCTTGTGTTGTACTTCTCTGTAACTTCGAAGAGATTGTTCTGTACGACCATTTTGTAGAGATCCATGAACTCTACAAGCTCAACATCCATATCTGAGTGGTTCCGGTAAATCTTCTCTTCTTCTTGGGTCCGATTGCTTCCTTGTCCGTTTGTAACCAAGATCGCTTTTGTCGCGTTTACTCTGACCGCGACTCCAACGATTTCCCGAAGATGAATGGGTGCGATCCCTGACTTATCCTCAACCTGCTGCTTTACTGAAACCACTTGCAGCTTCTCATTTTTATACAGCTTGACGTCCATCCCGCCATCCTTCTTACTCTGCGTTACCCGGGCGTCCCATCCCAACTCATCATAGATGTGGCCGACCACCTGTTCGAACTGTCGATCAGTAATCGCTTCAGACCACTCTCGAAACTCGTCTGGCTTCATCGTGCTTGGGGCTGCTTTACCACTTAGAAATTACACAGTTGGATCAATTAAAACCCTACTTCCCCAGAAGTGCACCATTCCCTGCTATCAACTATTACTGTGTGAATAGTCTGAGACAGATACACGAGACTGACGACACATTCCGGATACGGGCCAAGTGAAGTAATAGTATGAGAAGCCTTGAACCGCATCAGAACTATGGGATGCTTAGCAGACTGTAGAATTATCCACACAATTCTGTGACCGGTAAGATTGTACGTCACAACTCGCAACTAACAACTTATGAAATTCAGCGGGAACATTCTTATCGAGTATGCTGATACTGAGGTCCAAACGCACTGGCTAGAGCGAGCCGGACCAAAATTGATTCTCGATATCGACGACATCAGTACATTGGATAGAGAAATCGAGAACACCATAGAACAGTATATTGCGAACACAGGAATACACTATGTGGACGACTTTGCTGGTGGGAATAACTGGGTAACTTGTCAATTTGGACGTATTGAAGTACCTATCGATAGGTGGCATTGCAAAATCACGGGGGATAATTGTCCTATCCAAGCGAAAATCGATCTAACCGATAAGCAGCGCTTCCTCCAGGGATGTAACATAGAAACTTGCGAAGGGGCTGTCAAAAAGAGGTATGATCGCAATGCAAACGAGTTCAAAGAAGACATTTGGAGTACGGTAACAGACGGTGATTACGAGGGACACCATCACCATCCAGGAACAGCACCTTGCTCTTTCTGTGAAGATGACAATCTCCGTGATACGTATCACCTTCCCTGGGAAATGACGCGGCTCACCGACCACATCAGTGATTACGAGACTGCTCGTACATCTGTAGAACTATTACAAGAAGGAGTGGCGTATAAACTCGGGAACGCTATCTGTTCAACGTGCTTTGTATCCTTGGAGGATTCTTATCCGGAGATAGATCTCAGTGAATACGGGATTGATCTGAATGAGTATGACACCGTTGAATACACGTTCAAGCCATAATTCTGTACGTTGTCGAGACGGACGGATCAAGCCAAATCTACTTTCCAACCGCCTGCTCTCTTGGAAGAGGATCAGACGCTTGGGTAGACAATAGATGGATCACAGGTGGGGTCAGCATCGGCTGGGAGGGTCGAGTAGGTTCCGTTAGATTCGCGGGCGGTGAGTGCGAGGATGGCGGCGTCGAGGACGTCGTCGACGCGGCCTGACTGGATGCGGTGATGCCACTGGCTGTTTGTTTGGCGCTCGTCAGCAAGGTCGAGTACTGGTTGGAAGGTGTCTCCGCCGTGCTTGATGAGACACTCTTTCCGGGCTTCGAGGCCTGTGTCGCTTTTTTTCGACGGGAGGTCGTCGCCGTGGTATGCTTTGAAGCACACCTCTGGGTGACTCTCGTAGACCGTCGCACGTGCGGTGTCGAATTCATCCAGCAAGGCGTTCACTTCCCGGATACGTGGGATGAGGCCCCAGCTGTGGCTTCCCAACCCGCGCGTATTCTTCGCTACTGCGTCGTCGTAGTCATGTGCTGTCACTGCGTCGCTGTTCGGTGTCCAGAAGACGGTACTACCCCGGGAGCCGAGGAAGTCCTTGGCTTCCTGGTCACACTTCCGATTTCCCTCACTTTCAAGGTGAACTGGGATGTCTACGAGGATCTCGGTTGCCCGATCCCTGTATTCGTGCCAGACGTTGAGCAGTGAGGGTTCTGTACTGATGTCGGTGGTCTCGGTGGTCGCTTCGACAACGACCCAGGATCCGCTTGCCCAGTCCACGCCGACGTGAGAATCCATAGAGAAGAGAATCGAGGAGTGCACTTAGTTTCCAGTCCCCCCGTTCGGTCCGTGACCCGACGGGTAGGAGATGTTTCGATGGTCTTCTGACTCCCAGCTTACAAAGTTGAGGACGACTCTGTCGCGGTGACTGTTCGAATCACCACTTCGATTTTGTCGTGTTTTCCGGTGGCCGTTTAATCGCTTCTCGGTTCGTCGAAATCGAATCTGGTGGAACCAACTACTCCTCCGAGTGTCGCAGCGGCGATGTCCGGAGAGATGACCCCGCCCGTCGAGATGACAATAGGGGCGAGAACCAGCAACAGGCCCAATGCGTACGCTGCTGCGCCTGCTACCGGGGCGGGTTCTGTTGTAGTCGCTTTCATTGATTCTCGCTCATACCGTACGCGAGTAAGGGACTCTCTTACTGTGACCATCGTCCCTAGGGCGATTGCAGTGGATGGCGTCGCAGCGTTCAAGAAGTCACTCAGTGGCTTCGTTGATTCGAACTCTTCCTTTTCGGCTGCGGTCTCTTCGGCATCTAACCGTTTCTTTAGGGTTTGCACATCGCTTTTCGTTAGATCAGCCACGTCAACGATTCCCCGGAGATCGAGTGCGCGCTCGATCTGTTCTAGCCGTGCCAGTATCTTGCCGAACTCGTCCTGCCGCGGCGGGGCCGGAACGTCTTTTTCCACTACTCCCGCGCGTGCGAGTTCGTCTTGCAAGTCGCGGGGTAGTGGACTCGCAAGGTAGGGTTCGATGGCTTTCCTGCTATCCCAGCTCCCCATTTCCATCACGACTTCCATATCGACGCCAAGACGACGGACCATGTTCGTCGCGTAGTAAGCTCGCAAGTCATGGGATCGAACGTGCTCGTAGTCGCTGTTGCCCGTCGCTATTGCGGTTGCTTCAGCGGTCTCTCTTATTTGATCACCCAACCATTTTGCCGTGATGTCGAAGATCTCGTCGTCCCCTTCTATACCCTCGTCATCACAGTACTGCTGTACCTCCTCGTACAGATCCCAGGGTACCCACGAAACCCGCGCCTTTCCTCCGAGCGTGTTTTCGCCTTCAGTAGTGTCTTTCGTCTCTCGGAGTCTTACGAACGCCAACTCAACGCGTGGGTCGTCAGGAACGAAGAAGTCGTTCCGGACCAGGTTTGCCGTCTTTCCAATCCGTGGTGAGGACTCAGCGATGATCCGAGATGCGATTCGCTCTCGGCGGTCGCAGTGGTCGAGGAATGTCTCGTATTCGTACGGGGCTAGGTAGACCCGCACTTCTTTTTCCATTGGTTTCAATCTCATTATACTTCCATCCTCATTTCGATCTATCAGCATCTAAACGCTGAATACGTAGTAAACTTCGGGTAACCACCCCCGTCACGTACGGCGTGTTCTGAAAAGAGAAAAAATCCGAAGTCCGTCGCAGTCTGCTGATTTTCCTGATTTGTGGTTCGGGTTTGTTCTTCAGAGAGAGAAACCCGAAGTGAATCTATTAATCTGATATGTTGCTAAAATGGTCGTACTGTGAGTCGGAGATTCGTGCTGTGAGTACAGATTCTTTATAAGAATAACGCGATGGTCGTTTTGATTCTCTGCGGCAAGAGCTGCAGTCCATACCGGAGGTCTTTGTTGACGGTTGGGAAACGCCAAGTGCCGGTTCTCCCACCTTTCAGTCTCTTTCCCTTGATGAGGATACGCGAATGAGTGTCTGAGCTGGTTATGTACCCAACGTAGTAACGACGTCGTCAACTGTGAAGAGCCGAAGATTTTCCCGCTCCGAAGCCGCTTCCTCTACGGACTGTTTGAACCCACTCCGCGAGAATAGGGCGTACTTTTCGACTCGACTGCTACCGTCCTTGGGTGTCCATCGAAGCTCCTCGACGTGCCGTTCCAGCTTCGAGAGTGCGTCATACCCCAGTGGCGACTGCTGGAATTTACACTCGCCAACGATCAGGGTGCCTCCCGCGGTGAGTCCCACGACGTCAACTTCGTGTTCACCGTACCACCATTGCCCGGTCTGTGTAATCGTGTACTCCGGGTACAGTGACCGAAGTGCCGAGCAGCAGAGGTCCTCAAACGAGTGGCTCACGAAGTCAGCCAATTCTGGTTGGATCAGCACCTCGTACGCATCTTCCCCGAGTTCGTCGTACTGTTCGCCGGTCCCGTAGACGAAGTGGAACCAGAAGCGGAAGAATGGGTCCCGAATCCGATATCTGCTGCGTTTGCTCCGCTCTTTTTGCTCAGTTACCGGGACGTGCTGATCGACGAGCCTGAGTCGAGAGAGTCGATTGAGGTATTTCGAGAGCTGATTGTAGTCGATGCCCGTCGTCCCTGCAATCTCGTTCCGGCTGGTGCTTCCACCGGCGATGGCCTCTATGATCGAAAAGTACCGTGTCGGTTCTGTCAGTTCCATCCGGAGCACGTAGTCCGGTTCATTATGGAGAGTTCCGTGGCGTGAGAGTATCGTCTGCTGGATGTTCTCTGCGAGCGTCGCGTCGGGTGAGACCTCTTCGAGGTAGTACGGGACGCCGCCGAAGACGCCCCACGTGAGGACTTGCTCGTCGGGAGTGTATGCATCGTCGAAGAACTCCATTGCGGCTTCGAATGGTAGTTGTCTGATGTCGAGTTTGAGTGAGGATCGGCCGTACAGGGGGCTGTTGCCGAGGAGAGCTGCCTCTTCCATCATGCTGATTGACGACCCGACGAGAACGAACGTCGCAGCCGACTCGTCAAGCTCGTGGTCGAACATTGCCTGTAACACCGAGGGAAGGCTCTCATCCTGTTCGACGAGGTACAGGAACTCGTCGAGAACGATAATCGCGTCCTGTTCGGCGAGATATCCGAGGATCTCTTCCCAGTCTTCCCGTATCCGAGTCACGCCTGGGTAGGAGTCCGCGGCCGCGTCGATGAACTGCTGGAGCTGGAGAGCACTCGTTTTCTGCTTCGCTTGATAAACGACGGCGTCATCATATTGATTGAGGGACTGCTTGACGAGGGCGGTCTTACCGAGCCGCCGTCGACCGTATATCACCGCGAGTTCGGCATCGTCTGATTCGTAGAGATCCCTGAGCCGTGAGAGTTCCTCACTCCGGTTTACGAAGCCCGGCATAGCTACTCCTACTCTCCCTCGATTTATAATACCTTCTCTTATCGTACTTCAGAGTACGATACTTTGAAGTATCATATTTTGCGTGGCTATTCCGTCTCTGGACGATTCAGGAACGGGGAGAAAGCGCTGAGTCGAATAGCTAGCGTTCGAGAGTCAGAATCGTGCCGCGTGTCTCACTGTGTATCTTTCAGTTCCTTGATCCGTTCAAGATCATCTGTGATTGATTCTACAGAGGCGTCTTCGCCATATTCAACGAAGGCAGCAATCGCTAAGGCCCGAACGAAGTCGTTGTTACTGTGTTTGATCAGTCGCTCTAACTGCTGCTTGTTTTCCCGCACGTACTCACTCGGCGGAAGGCTGTCATCGTCGTATCCGACCATACCTGAATTAGAAGAAGGATGGTACTCTACGTGCCGAGAATAAAGTAACTTCACCGCCGAAAACTATTAACTGCTCATTCTGAACGCCACGGAGACGTGCCCTAACTGGGTATCCGAACTTAGAAAACACGCAAGTCGAGCGACTCACCACCAGGGAACAATGGCAGAATTAACTTCGGAATTAACAGTTCTACCCTGGCTATCATATTTACCTCTGGACCGGGGAAGTCGCCTTGTAATGAATGAGAACGAGTTCGACCAACTACTCAAACAGAAATACGCACAGGTGGTGCTGAAAGAATTACTGGAGGCTGACGGCTACAGTTGTGCGTTTAGTGCGCTTCGAGAGGAAGTCAACGCGATTACAACAGATGACTCACGTGGTGCTAAAGAAACGATTCAGGGAAGCGAGTACTCTCCTGCTTCCTTGAGCTCGTTGCTTTCGGCGGCAAAGGACGCAGGCATCGCGGATCAGTATCTTACTGATGACGGCCAGATCCGCTGGCGACTACGCCCCTCGGAATTGTCCCGATCTCAAATAAACGAAATCAAGGCCAGAACCCACCAGAGCAGGAGCCACACGGACACCTCAAGCGTTGACTTATACCAGAAACGCCACACAGAGTCCGTGTTCCAATAAACAGTCTGATGACTGAATAGTCTGCTTCGGCAACGCGCTGTCAGCTATAGCCAAGAGGACGGCCAGCCGTTCGGTCGTATAAACATTCCGCTGGTGAAGTGACTTCTCCCACGAGTCGGCGATTACCCCTCCGGCCGAACGATGGGTTGCGTCATGCAAGAACCGAATGACGACCCAGGGACGATACTCCGCTGGGAAGACCACATCGTACCGATTCTAGAACATCCAGCCATCCACATTCGAGACAAAGCCCTCGTCGCAGTCGGGTGGGAAGCACATCCACGACCAGTTGAAGTTCAACAGCTGAGCTTCAGCGACGTGGAAGACAAAGGCGACCACATGACGATCCTACTCACCGGCCCGCAGGGACGTGACCGAAAACTCATGATCGTCGGATCGGCACCCTACCTGAGAAAGTGGATTCAAGCGGAACACCCGGTCGTCGAATTGCTCGCAGACGATGCCGAACCGCTAAAAGATGCCGCACCAGGAACGCTGGTCTGGACCGGAACGGAACGGAACCACTACCTCTCCTCGGCCGAGTTTCTGAGCATTACGGAGCGAGCCCGCAAGCGCGCTAATGTCACGGCAGAAGTCACGCTGGAGAAGCTCCGAAAGTCACGAGCGAAACAACTGGCTGCCAAACTCGCCTTGGACAATCGTATTCTTCGAGAGAGGTTCGGATGGATACGCCACGTGCGCATGGAGGACATCGAATCGTTCATAGACAACAGTTCCGACGAAGACATCAAGCCGCGCCCACCCATCCAGTGTTCGGACTGTGGTGCGTGGAGACCACGACATCAACCGTGCCTCTGGTGTGATGCCGGTCGCTCATAAATCGTCTTTGGCTGCGGCTTTGGCGAAGTGATTTCTGATTTGCTTTTCGCTCTGTCGAGATCCTCAGCCGCTGATAGCTTTTTCAGGCCGTGCTGAATACAGCGCGCATATTCATCACAGTGTTCGAACCGGTAGTGTGGGGTCTATTCTATCCTACCCCCATTTGTGTCTATCACACGGGTGGAGACTACGGAAGCTGAAATGACGTCAAGCATGGTGATATCGCTGGAGGGAGCGTCATCACTAAGAAATCAGATGGAGAATAGATGTCGATGTCGCTCGTGGGTTTCGATATTATCGATCCCCCGTGCGAAGCAGTATTTATTAGGCACTATATAAAAATCTAAGAGGATGTCCCAAATCCAGGAGCTCAATCTCATCTGCCCGTCATAACAATCGAAATGGCTTATGACCGACAGCATCATAACAGATGATGAACTTTGGCGGATTGGACGGTGGGGGGTTGCACGAAGAGGGCTCCGTCCGGTAATTTGTCTACCCGAGAGTCACGCACGAAGACTGCTCAATACAAAAGATATCCTTGAGGTTGCCGGAATTATACTATATTTGATTTCTACGGGCCTATTTTTTACAGATATCTTAGGTGCCGAGTTCCCGATATTGATTGGTGGTGCCGTGATTGTATTGAGGGGAGTGGTCATACTAGTTAGCTTTTCAATCGTAGCTCGAACAGTTGTTTGGCACATCTCCACGAGACCTCAGGGAGACGATCAGATTGAGGGCCGGGGTATGAGCTTGCGGGCGGAGGTGAAAGATGCAGGCCTACACATCCTGATAAAAAATTACAGAGCAATGAGTGTTGATTTTAGGATTGGTGTCCAGTCCCAATCGGGAATGATCTCCGCCAGGGGAGATGATCACAATTGGGTCATTCCTCCTCAGATGGCAAGGCCGGGAGAGGGTTTTGACGAAACCGAACTCGTCATTGATCTCGATAAAGTTGGGACTGGTGGGGCCCAAGACGACATATTGGAAGTAACTGTAGATGCCAACCCCACGTCTCCTTCGGTAGAGCAAGAATATACGAGGGTGGGGCAATTTGAGATTCCCATCACTATCTCGGAGGCTGGTGAGATGTCGTCCGAGGTTATCATGAGGAAATATGAGGCCGAAATACTCGAATAGCGGGTCGCTCACTGGCCACGATCTGATGAAGGAAAGCGAATCGATTAGTTTTGATGTCTCGGTGTGGCCGAGGCTGGGGTCATCCGCTGCGACGTCGATGGCAGGTTCTTATAACCCGAGTGCATTCGATATTTAAAGATCTGGTGTTAGGCCGAAGCTGGGTAACCGAGTGATTGACCCCTCACCGTTGACGACGTACGGCAACTGGACTACGTCGGATTCAGTTCGCCGTATCCATTCACGAGCGATGTCTACATCCCATTGACTGCTGGACTCATCATCTGTATTCAGCACGCCATATCTATCAAACTCTGAGGACTTCAACAGAGCTGTTTTCTGAAACCAGAGACGGTACACACTATACTCACCTGCTCTGAAGCGCAGGGCAGCATTTGCGATCACTCGGTAGCTTCGACGAACTTCCGAGCAGTATCGATGACCTTTGCGTCGCCGCCCAAGCTCTCGATGAGGGGTTCGATCTCCTCAACTGCGTCCAAGAGCTCCGGGTTCTCTTTCGCAAGCCGGAGTAACTCTCGCCGTTTCTGGGATTCCTCCTTTTCGAGTTTGTCGACAGCATCGGGCTCCATGGCCTGGTGACACCAGACGCAGAACGGCTCGTCGCGCGGGGTCTGTTTATCACACCGAGGGCACGTGAGCGGTGTCCTGTCTTCTGTTTTCTCGGTTTGGACGTCCAGTCCTTGAAGTTCCGCGTACTGGTTGTTCTCGTTCTCGGGGCCAAACGCTGCGATGTACCGTCTCGCGTGATCAGAGGTCGCTGTTCGTCCTTGGCGCTCGTTGATGAACGACTCATTCGCTCCTTGTTTGGCGAGCCAGTACGTGTTCGACTTCCGGAAGTTCGTTGGCGTGACGGGCTTGTCGATGTCAGCCCGCCGCCCCGCTTTTTTGAACCGCTTGAGGAACGTCTGGTAGCTCGCGTTGTCGTACGCGTCGTCGAGGTTGCACCAGAGGTACGCCTCGTCATCGTCGGGCGCAGGGTGCTCCCTGAGCCATTGTTGTAGGTAGGGAACGCTGTTAATTAGTGTGACCGAGTGTTCCCCTTGTTTCCCGTCGAGGCTAATCTGAATCCCGTGGTCGGCATCGGTTACCTGCCCAATCAGGATGTTGTGGCTCTCTTCTCCACGTGGTCCGAGTTCGTGGGAGACGGCGATCAGCGCCTTGTCCCGTGGATTAGTCGTTCCTTCGACGGCCATCCGTTTGGCCTCTTCCCAGTCCAGCATGTCCGACCGGCTGGGTGAGGGGTCGTAGGAGTTGCTCGTCCCCGTTGGAACCCAGGCCAGCGAGTCCGGCACCTCGTCGTCAGCCATCTTGAGGACTCGCTTCCCGAACACCCGAAGCGCAACCCGGTAGTCCTGATTCGTCTCCTCGCTGAACTCCGGAGTATCACGTTCCTGGTTGATCCACACGACGACATCCTCGGCGGCCTCTCGGCTTTCGAGTGCATCTGCGAGTCCGCCAACCTGTTCCGCCATGATGACGCAGTGGCGGAGGAGTTTGAGATGCCTGTAGTCCGTGTACTTCGAATTGAGTAGATTGAGCTGCCGACTAAACTCTAGGAGCGCCTCTGCATCGTCCTCGGAGATAGACGGTACATCGTCGTCATCTTGATCATCGTCATCTGGCTCCTCGTCAGACAGACTTGAACGTTTCTTGACCCTTTGTTTGAGGTTCTCGATTTGGTCTTTCGTTCCCATCCTCATTTATTACTTTGAAGTGCAGGGCTTTAACGTTCAGTGTTAAAGCCGGCCCTTGGCTTTTTGCGTCGCTTCAACGATCGGTACTACCCATTCTGACGTGAGCGGGGCGGGGGCACCGCAACCAACGTGTTCATCGAGCAGTAGCCGAACACGCAATCGGTCATACAGACCGCTGCGAACCTGGTATCAAATCTTATCTGTCGGCACCGGTATTACGGTTACAATGGGGCTGTTGGGGCGGGAGACACGACGGACAGTCGCTGACAACTACAGACTGCTACTGATTTGCCTGGTCGCGGTCGCCGCCGTCGGCGGCTATCTCACGTACACGAGCCACGTTGCCCCCGGCACAGAGACGACCACGCGACAGGTGTCGTCGTGGCAATCGTCCGGGTCGTTCACGCACAATGCCACAGTACGCAACGGGACCGCCGCGTTCCGGGAGGGCGAAGTGCTCGACGAACGGTCCGTGTACTTGCGTCAGGTCGCTCCTGTGCTGGATGGCGCGTTCACGTACACGTACAGTGCCAGCGACGAAGGCGACCTCACCGCTGTTGCCGACGTGGCCGTCCAGTATCGCTCGGTGGAGGCGACTCAGAACGGTGATATCGTATACTGGGCGGTCGAGCAGTCACTGACTCGGAACGGTGTGCAGTCGCTGGCCGCGGGCGAGCGTCTGACAGCGCCGTTCTCGGTGAACGTCAGCCGTGCTGCTGAAACTGTCCGACGTATCGACTCGGAACACGGTCGGACGGCCGGCCGACTCGAAGTGGCGGTCGTTTCGCGGGTCGAACTCTCGGGGACGCGCAACGGGCAACGGGTCGACACGACCCGCACGTACCGGCTCCCGATTACGCCGAGCCAGAGCAGCTACCGCGTCGGAAACTCCGGCCCAGTGACCCACAGCGACGACCGAACCGTCGAAACGCGGGTAGAACGGACTTACGGACCGCTCTGGACCTCCGGCGGCCCAGTGC
Organism: Haloarcula sp. DT43; assembly: GCF_037078405.1. NCBI lineage: Archaea > Methanobacteriati > Methanobacteriota > Halobacteria > Halobacteriales > Haloarculaceae > Haloarcula > Haloarcula brevis. The sequence goes on from NZ_JAYMGZ010000002.1 coordinate 53,188, forward strand.
TCTCGTTCGGTGGCCTCGTCGGTGCTGTCGCTCTCGTCTACGGACGCGTGACCGGCCGGTTTGGACTCACCGAGACGGAGCGCCGATGGCTCGCGTACGAGTCCGCTCGTGCGGAGTTCGACGAGTGGATAACCGTCGGCCGGGCCGACCCGGTCGACGACGACGTCTGGGCGACGACTGTCGACTCCCTCGTCGGACTCGTCGATATTGCAATCGACACCGACGAACGCATCATCGAGACCGAGAACGGCTCGGAACTCATCGTCTACACCGGGGACCGACTGTACCGGTATCGTCCGCCGCCGGAACCCGGTGCTGGTGACTCCGCGGAAGTCCACAGCGACGCCGAGACGCCGAGCTGACCGGGTTATCGCTCGTCGACTCTGCGGTCAGCGGCTTACACCTCGCCTTCACCATCGAGTTTCGGGACCAGTTGGTGCCCGGTTACCGTACCGACCAGGGTGGAGGCCCCGAGTCCCGTAGCCAACTGTGCGACCGGGCCGGCCCCGGTGCTCGACACCGCGGCCACGACGAACACTGTGAGCGCGATACCGGCGAGGCCGACTGCCGCCTCGCGGACGGCGACGCTGCGAACCCGACGACTTCGAGCGTTCGGATGCGTCCGGAGAACCGGCAGAACGTCGTGGTACCGCGTCTGCACGAGGTAGTTCGTCGCGACGGCGAGCAGGCCGACGACGAGCGCCCACGGCCCCCAGCCGATGCCGAACGGCGGCTGGAAGCCGAGTGGGTTCGCGCTCTGCTCGGCCGACTGCTGGTTCTCGGGCGTCGTCACCACGGGTTCGGCCCCGCCGCCGGCCGCTGGTTCGGTGCCGGTAGCCGGCTCCGTCGGCTCGGCGGCCGCCGTCCCGACTGCGGTACCGCCTCCGCCAGGGGGCGCTTCGGTCACGTTCCCGGGACCGACTGCGGCCCCACCCGACGGGTCGTCGCTTTCGGGGGTAGTCGTCGGTGTTGGCGTCGGCGTCGCGGAATCGCCCCGATTTCGCGTGTCGCTCCCGGGCGGTATCCCGCTGCCTCCGCCGGTCGACCCACCGTCCTCGCTCGCTTCGGTCGACTGTTGCTCGGGAACGGGCACGGTGAGCGATATCGTTCCAGTGAAGTTGCGCTCCGCCGGCGTCACCGACAGCCCGAAGCGGACCGACTCGCCGGGCTGCAACGAGACGGCGTCGCCAGCGACCTGCGCACCAGTGTCCATCCGGTACATGCGAAGCGTCTCCGGCTCGCTGTCTAGTTCGATGGCAACGGCGCTATCGTTCCCGTCGTAGCCCGCGAAGCCGACGACGAACAGGTTGTCGACGCGGGTCTGTCCGTTCGGAAGCACCGGCGACAGACGGATGTGTAGCCGCCCCCGCTCGTCGTAGTCGACGTACTGGTCGCCGTTTGCCGTGTCGGCCGGAGCCAGGTAGACACCGGAGTCCCGGTCGGGAGCCACTTCGTCGCCGTCGGTGAACGCCCCCGTCGCCATAGCGGTCCCCGCGAGGAGGACGGCCGCTGCGACGACGGCGACGAGGGTACGGTTCATAATCTGTCGGTGGACTGCGTTGGTCTTCGTGTCTGTCTCCCTCTGTCGGTCGACGACTGGCCCAGGGGTCTACTCCTGTACCGCCTCGACGACGAAGGTCACGTCGGTGATACTGCTGAGGGTGCTCCCGTCGACGCCGTCGTCCCGGAGGTCGACGACGATGTCTATCTCTACGGCGTCGCTGTAACCGTCGTCTGAGCTACCGCCGTCGGGGTCGAGCGTGATAGCCTGCGCTGCCCCGACGATGGACACGCCGGCGGCCCCTTCCCGGAAATCTAGCACCTCGCTGTTCGTCGGGTCGTCCCCGATGCCGGTGGTGCTGTCGTCGACGTAGAGAGCGACCTTCGAGGCACTGTTGTTGTCGACTTCGAGGGCGTTCTCGAAGGTCGTCTCCGCTCGCTCGTTGAGGTCGGTCTCCTCGAACTCGATGATGTCGACGGACTCGTTCGAATCCGTTCCGACGATACCTGTGGCACCGCTTCCGGCGTCAAACCCGACCTGTGCCGAGCCCGCGTCGCCGGTGACGTTGAGGTCGACGTTCCGGTCCGCCTCGATAGAGGTGAACGCACCGGAACCAAACACCGCACCCGTCCCCACGCTAGCCGCACCGATACCGAGGAGAAACCCACGCCGATTCATTACTACCCGATTCACGACGTAGTCTCTTAGTACTGAACAGCGTTAGCGGCTTCAATGACTGCTTTAGACGGTCTAATGCAACAAAATAGTAAGTGGTAACCTTTCGATAAGCAGGTCGAACATGAAACTGAACCGCAGAAGCGTACTCGGTCTCATCGGGACGGTCGGCATCGGTTCCGGGGCGGCGTTTGGCTCCGGTGCGTTCAGCACCGTCAGTGCAACGCGCGAAGTCGAAGTCAACGTCGTCGGCGCCGAGGGGAACGGCGCCGAGATAGCGACCCAGTTCACCGACGTGCTCGTCGACACGTCCGCCGACGAGGTTGCAGTTCGGGACGGAGACTCCCTCGTCACCGATACCTCGGGGTTGTTCCCGTCGAGTTCCGACTCTCTCACGCCGGACAGCGGCTCGGCTGTCGGGACCGAGTACGTGAGCCTCATCGCGAACGACGTGTCTATCGTCTTCGGCTACGAGGACGACGATGCCGACGAACGACTGATGCCCAACAGCACGTACGGATACGACGAGGGATTCTTCAAACTGGTCAACAACGACGACGGCAACGCGACAGCGTTCAACGTCGACCTGAGTACCGGGAGCGGCCTTCTCTCCGACATCGGCGGGAGCACTGACTCCTATAGCGAGGACGTCGCCGCCGGCACGGTTTCTGACCTCTCCGCGACCCTCGAAACCGGTGACAGCGCACAGGAAACCGAAGACCTCACCATCACCATCACCGAGGCGTAACCGGTGACTGCTGCCGTCCCACTGTACTCTACCGTCGACGGACGGCCGTCGGTGACTGCGACTATCTGAGGTCGGAACTACACTTACATACCATTTAACTCTGTATACAAGCAAAAAATCTATCAAGTAGCACAGAATACGGATAAATATGGGACAGGTGGGGGTTAGCCGAACAGAGGAGCAACCGCTATCGCGTGACGACGTGTACGACATACTCAGCAACCAACGGCGTCGGTACGCTCTCCACGCGATAAAACAGGAGGACGAGTGCGCCGAACTCGCCGACCTCGCCGAGCAGGTCGCTGCGTGGGAAAACGGCAAGTGCGTGCAGGAAATCACGTCCACGGAGCGCCACCGCGTGTACACGTCGATGCAGCAGACGCATCTCCCGACGCTCGAACGCGCGGGGGTCATCACGCACGACAACGGCACGATTACGCTGACGGACACCGCCGACAGCCTTGACGTGTATCTCGACGTCGTTCCCGGGGACTCGATTCCGTGGGCCGAGTACTACCTCGGGCTCGCCGCCGTCTCCCTGGCGCTGGTCGTCGCCGTCTGGGTCGGCGTCTTCCCGCCGTCGGTTCCGTCGCTCGTGTGGCCGACGGTGATTACGCTGCTGTTTCTCGTCTCTGCGGCGTACCACGTCATGGAGACCCGACGGCTCCGGCTCGGTGCGGACGACAGGCCACCGGAGTTGTCGGAATGAGCCGGAAGTGGACCCGACGTAGCGCGCTCGCGTTCGTCGCCAGCGGTGCGGGGCTGCTCGCCGCCGAAACCGCCGGCGTCACCACCATCGACGCGAAACGGTCCAGCACCCTCGACACCGCCGACGACGCTGGCGACGCGTTGCTCGGCATCAGTGCCGACCCCGTCGTCGGGGTCGACGGCCAGCGGGTGACGCTGGCGACGCTCACGAACAACTTCGACGAGTCGCTCACGAGGGTTCGCGTCGACCCCCCGTTCGATGCACCGCTTGAGAACCTCCAGGCACCGAACCGGCTCCGACCCGGGGAGAGCGGCGCTATCGAGGCGACGCTCGCCTGTGACTCGCCGGTAGACACGACTGTCGACCTCGCTATCACCGCAACCGGACCCAGCCACCGCATCGAAGTGCGACAGCCGGTCGACGTTGAGTGCCGTGACCCTCGAGTGTCGTGGTGGCACTTCGAGGACGCGGGCGACATCTTCGTCCCGGACTCGTGGCCGGCCGCGAACAATGGCTATCACACCTTCACGAAACGGAAATCTCGTCCGGACCGGGGCGACGTGTTCGAGTTCCGCCGTGACGATGTCGTATGGGTCCCCCACGACCCGACACTCGACCTCACCGGGGCGTTTTCGCTTTCCGTCTGGGTAGCGCCGAAAAAACAGAAAGGGCTCACACGACTGTTCAGCAAGTGGAACTCCCGCGGTGACGACAGCTACCAGTTCGGCTTCGGCGGCGGCTGGAACGGCTCTGACGACAGGGAACTCCTCGTCGAAACCACGAACGAGTATAGACTCACCGGCGTCACAGTCTCGAAGAACCGGTGGTCACACGTCGTCTGGACACACGGACCGCAAGAGGATGCGGTGTACGTGGATGGTGCCAGAGAGGGGCAGACGTTTTCGCTCCCAGACGCGGCGGCCTCGACGCAACCGCTCCGAATCGGTGGGGGCGTCGATTCCAGAGGGGATCTCTCGTACGGGTTCGTCGGCGGTCTGGACGAACCCAAAGTCTACGACGCCGCTTTGACCGCCGAACAGGTCGCGACCCTCTACGAATCGAGCAGGGGCGGTAGCGGCGGCGACATCACCGGCTGACCCGTCTCACTCGCGCCCGAGCAGCCGGCGCACCCGCCGTCTCAGCGGAACCGCCCGCTCACGACTCCGGCGGCGCGTCTCGCCGAACCCGAAGGTCGCCCCGACTGCCGCTGCAAGGCTGCCGAGAACCAGGAAATTGAACGCTCCGATAGCCACCAGTGGGTGAATCCGGTGCAGTCCGCCGATGACGCCCGGCGGTGCCAGCAGGAAGTATCGGTGTTCCTCGACGGACACGACGGTCTGCTCGCCGGGCGGCGGGGCGGTCACCGACAGCGTCGCCGTCGCTGACTCGCCGCGCTGGACGACGAGGTGGTTGCGGTCCATCGCCGCGTCCGGGTGCGGGGATTCGAGGACGACGAGCATCGTCACCAGGCCGCCGTTCTCGGCGGTGAACGCGCTTTCGACGGGCTCGCCTGGCTGGACGTCTTCGTTCGTGCTGTCGATGGTGACGCTGTGCGTGCCGCTCGGCGCGAGCATCGCGGCGTTGGCCGGCACGAGAATCAGCACCGCCAGTGTGAGGATGACCGTCCGGCCGTCGACGGCGTCCCCGTCGCGGGAACGCGTTCGCTCCCTGGTCCGCTCCCCGCCGTCCCGGACGCTGTCGACGAAGACGAGCAGGAACAGCCCGAGCCCGATTGAGATGAACAGACCGCTCAGCCCCTGGCCGCTCGTCAGGTCGCTGTCGCCCGCCCCGTCGAGCAGTGCCACCCCGCTCCCGGCCGCCGTCCGGGCGGAGCTGATGGCGGCCCCGAGGCCGGGGAGCCGGACGACCTGTCCGTCGACCTGGAGTGCCGTCGCCACGACGCGGTCGTCCGTGACGACCGGCTCGCCGCCGCTCTGGTCCCTGAAGGGGTTGTTGTCCCCCTTCGTGATGTAGCCCGCCTCGGTCTCCGCGACGACCCGGTGCGTGGTCAGCCCGCCGCCCTGCAACTCGATCGCTTCGAACACGATGACGTCCCCCGGCTCGATGTCACCGGCCAGCGGCGCGGGCACGGCGACGAACGCATCGCCCGTGTTCAGCGTCGGCGACATGCTCCCCGAGGTTACGTACCCCAGTAGCACCGGCTGCCCGAGGAGCTGTCCGATAACGAGGGCGAGAACGACGAGTACGGCAAGCAGGGTGAGTGCGTCCTCGACGGACTGCCGCAGCATACTCGCAGTAACCCGCCGTCGGTTTTCAACCCACCGACCGGCGGACAGCGGTTCGCGTTGCTGTGTCGGCGTCTCCTCCGGTCGCCGGCCCGCTCACTCCGGTTCGACGGGAATCGTGTGGACCCGCCGCAGTGGTGCGATGTGTGCCTTCGCCGCCTCGTTCAGCGGGAAGGTCCCGTGAACGTCGGCCGGGGCCCGACCGTGGACGAGGCGCCCGAACGGCCCGGCGGCGGTGGGGTACACCTGCTCGGCCAGCCGGGCGACGGGAGCCGCGACGTCGAGCCCCTCCAGCGCTTCCTTCACCGCCGCTTCGCCGACGTGGACCGACTCCCCCTCTATCAGGATGAACGCGAACGGGGGCTCCTCGAACTGCGCCCGGAGGAACGCCTGAATCGACTCGGACTCCCAGGGGACGGGCGTGATGTCCGTCCCACAGCGGGTCACCGTCTCGGCAGCGCGCCGGAACAGGTCGGTACTGCCGTCGTAGACGAGAAGCGACTGAGTCACACCCACAGTAGGGGGTTCGGCCGTTTGAACGTTGTGTAGTACACAACGGCTTATCCGCCCGCGGCCCGACGGTTCGGTATGGACACGCGGGACGAACCCACGGCCGCCCTCCGTCGGCGGCTCGAAGCCTCGCTAGAGCGCACGCTCGCCGAGAGTGCCCCCTGGGAGATACCCACCGACGACCCGCTCGTGGTTCGACTGCCCGACCGCGAACTCGCGGTCGAACGCGCCGACGGTCCCGACGGGCACCGGTGGACGGTCGCGTTACGCGCTGACGGGGCCGTCGTGAGCAAGTTCGGACCGTTCGAGACTGTCGACGCTGTCGTCGAGCGGGTCGAATCGCTCCTCGACTCCGAGGTTCGGTACACTGTTTGCTGTGACGGCTGACGCCACGCGGCAGGCCGGTCCGGTGGTCCTCGTGTCACACTGCCTGCCGTGAGTAATCTCTATACGAGACCCACACCAACGAACGCCCGTATGAGCCTGCGCAAGCACCTGCTCAACGGGGTCGTCTCACTGGCAATCAGCGTCGCTATCACGGTCTGGCTGGCCGACGACGAGGACGGGCCCTGGAGCCTGACGGACATGGCTCTGGCCGTCGCTATCTCGTCGTTCCTCTCCGGCTTCTGCACCAGTTACTTCGCCGACTGAGTCTGGGTGCCGTGCCAGCGCCCCGACAGCGCGCTCTCCGATGCGCTCGAAAAGTAATCATTAAACGGCGCGGCGACTGACCGTCCTGATATGCAACGACGAGCCGCGGCGGCGTACTTCGCGTTCTTCCTCGTTATCAGTGTTGCTGCGTACGCCTACATCGGCGTCGCGGAGAGTCAGCGGCCGGCGGTGTCGCTCGACGCTGACGCCGAACTGACCAACGAGAGTACGTTCACTGTCGACGGAACGGAATACACGGCCACGAACATCCACATGTCTGGCGGCGGCGGTGGCGGCCATGGCGGCGGCGGTGGCAGTATGGCGGCCGACCTCTCGTGGACGAACGAGTCGTCACGGTATACGGCGACGTTGGAACACAACGCCACGACGACCTACCAGAACGAGACCTACCGCGTGTACACCGACGGCAACGAGAGCACGGTGACGCTCGAAGAGCAGTTCAACGTCAGCGCGCTCCTCGCCGCGGACTCCTCGGTCCAGAACACGCTGGCGACCCAGAACGGGACCCAGTACGTCGTCTACCGGTCGAACAACACGCAGGCACCGCTGAGCGAGTGGCTGCCCGAACCGGAGACGGTGACGTTCACGACCGGCGACACCTACCCGCACGCGACCGACAGCGGCACCCAGGAGACCACCATCTCCGCGGTGACCGACAGCGGCGCGACGCTTGAGTGGTTCGCACCGCGTGAGAACACAATCGAGCTTTCCGAGGGCGGGAACGTCACGCTGAGCGAGCAGCAGTTCTTCACGCACTTCCCCGACCACAGCACCGTCGAAATCGTCCCGATTCAGCAGTACAGCCAGTACCAGGCGACGCTCGACCAGCAGGACTACTTCCACGAGCGCAAGAACGGCATCTGGGGCGTCTCGATACTCTCCGGCATCGCGGCCGTGCTGATGCTTGGAATGGCGTACCTGCCCGTCCGCGGATAACGACTCTCTCGTTTTCGGCTCCGTTCTCGGCGACCGGCTTACGCGTCGGCTCCCCAGCTGATGTAGGCCAGTCCGACGCCGAGTACGCCCATCAGGACCGCCGCGGCCAGTTGTACAACCACCGCTCCCATCGACGCGTACGTCTGCCACGGCGTGCTGGCGACCGCGGAGAGCGTGGCGACGACGAGCAGTACGCCGACGGTCACGCCCAGCGGGCGCAGCGGCTCCGCGAGTACGCGCTGTATTGTATCTCCGTTCATACTGGGGGCATCCGCCGTCTCGGTGGTAAATGAACCGGTCTCGTGCTCGCGACGCTCGACGGTCGGGGTGTCGTGCCAATCCGTCGTCGTTCCCGAGGCCGGGAGTTGAACCACGGAAAGACGGTCCCTCCCTCGGCGCTGCGACCGTCCTCATTCACCGCCATCCCACTCCTGTTCGACACCGCTCCCTATCGCTCGCGGAGTTCGAACGGGCCGGGAGGGAGTTGAACCCCCGACCATCTGGTTAAAAGCCAGACGCTCTGCCTAACTGAGCTACCGGCCCTCGCTATTCGCTCGGGGGAGTGGCGATTAAGACCTTACGGTCCGTCGTCGAAGTACGACTCGACGGCCTCGCTGATGACCTCTCCGGGGGACGCCCCGTCGAGTGCGGCCTGCCGGCGGAGGCGGCAGTAGGCGTCGCGGTCGAGTTGCGTCCGCAGTTCGCCCAGCGCGTAGCCGTTCCTGGCCAGCGCCGCGTCCACCGACGCGCCGTCGTTGACGCTGCTCGCTACCGACCGTATCTGCCGGACGGTGAGGTCGTGGTCGAGGGCGGCCCACGCGAGCAGGAGGCGGGACTCGCCGGAGACTCTGGCGATGTGTTTGGCCGCAGTCGGTGCAATCTCCCCCTTGGCGACGTGAATCCGGACGGACCGGGGGAGGTCGTGGACGCGGGACCACTTGCGGATAAACGAGACCGAGGCTTCGCCGCCGGCCCGTTCGGCGGCGGCCTTGTAGGACCCCTCCCCGCGAACCAGGGCCGCACACGCGGCCGCGCCGCGCAGGATGAACACGTTGTCGTCGGCACCGGCGGTGTTCTCGGAGAATTGCTCGACTGTTCTGGCGGCGAGTTCGAGGCTCTCGGGGTCGTCGGGGTCGAACTCGATGGCCTCCTCGGGTCGCTGTCCGGTAAGCGCCGGGTCCCCGCGGATGACCGGTTTACCGACCGGCGACTCGCGGTCGGTCGATGGAACGTAGTTGTCGGGCCCCTCAGGCATCGAGACGTGCTTGGGGAGCGCCGCACAAAAGTATCCCGTACGGGGTGCCACACAGGCTATTGTAAGCCGTTCGAGGATGTCGCCGACCCGGCGTCGGCGCAGTCGGAACGCAGTTACAACAGGCTGTCTAGTCGTCGGATGCGCTCTCGCGCTCTTCGCTCATGTGCTCCCAGATTTCTGTGCAACCGCAGCCATCCTCGACGTCGTCGAGGTGGTCTGTGGTCGGCTCTTCGCGTTCGGCGTCGTCGTCGTGGGTCTGTTGTGCGTTCGTCATCGTTTCTGTCACAGCGGCGACCGGCGTGGCCGCCACGTGGTGTCGTACTCCTTCGTAACGGTCCCATTATCTTAAACACGGACTCTCCTGTAAGCTTGGCCCGCACTGCGACTTACAGGCAACATATGTGTGTATCTGGTACGGCACCCAACAAATAGTGGGTCATGATACCTCGACGCATCCACCGCATGACTGCGGTGGCTTCGGCCCGGCCCCGGTGATACTTGCGACCGCCGATGCCCTCAGGTGCCTCGGGAATCTAATGAGATGTAATGACGACCGACGTTCACCAGCTCGACGACGGGGCCTGGATTTCCGTCAACGACTCGCGGGAAGTGAACGTCTCGGACCTGTGGTTGTTGGCGCGAAGCGACTTCTGTGGGTGTGAGACGACGGATTTCCTCGCCGAGGGGTTCGTGAAAGTGGGTGTCGATTATCCGGATATTCAGGCGCGCATCGCCGGACAGTGTATCGCCTGTGGCGAGAGCGGCGTCACCGACTGGCTGACGGTCGGCCGCGTCGTAGACCCCGACTCCGGCGAGTTCCACGGCGTCGTCCACGAGAGCGTCCATTTCCCGGAGAAGCGAACCCGGCTCGCCCGTCTCGAAGAATAGGCAATACTGTCTTGTTTCGGGGAGTGGGGGAGACGGTTGACGGCAAAGTGTGTTGTATAAGTCTGTGAGGCTTGTGGGAGAACACATTAGCTATGCCCAGTAAAGTCGAGAAATGGAAAGACGAGGTTTACGGCAACGAGATACGGGAGCATCTGATGGAGTTCGCGGAGGAAGGCTGGGACGCCATCCCGGAGGACGAACACGACGCCTGGTTCGAGCGCTTCAAGTGGTGGGGCCTGTACCACCAGCGCTCCGGGCAGGAGTCGTATTTCATGATGCGTATCGGGACACCCAACGGCGTCATCAAGCCGGGCCAGCTCGAAGTCATCGGCGAAATCGCAAAGGAGTACGCGACCGGCCCCGCCGACAACCCCGAGTTCGGCGACGCCTACTGTGACTGGACGACCCGCCAGTCCATCCAGCTCCACTGGATAAAACTGGAGGACATCCCGGAAATCTTCGAGAAACTCGAAGCCGTCGGCCTCGGCACCCAGCAGGCCTGCGGTGACTCCTGGCGCAACATCGTCGGCTGCCCGGTCGCCGGCAAGGACAAGCACGAGCACGTCGACGCCTGGCCCGTCGCCGAGGACCTCCACGAGACGTTCAAGGGCAACGACGACTATTCCAACCTCCCGCGCAAGTGGAAGGTCGCCATCGCCGGCTGTGACGAGGGCTGTGGCCAGGGCGACATCAACGACCTCGCCTTCGAGCCCGCCGAAAAGGACGGCGAACTCGGCTTCAACGTCCGCATCGGCGGCGGCCTCTCCCGCAAGGAGCCCCGTCTCGCCCGCGAACTCGATGTATGGGTGCCGCCGGAGCAGGCCGCAGACGTGGCCCACGGTATGTCCGCGCTCTTCCGCGACCACGGCGACCGCGAGGACCGCTTCAACGCCCGCATCAAGTTCCTCATGGACGAGTGGGGTCCGGAAAAGATGCGCTCGGTCCTGCAGGAGGAGTACGTCGACTTCGAACTCCCGACCGCGGGCGAGGACATGCGCGACCAGTACAGCTACAACACCGGGTCCCAGGACGGGCACAACGACCACGTCGGGATTCACGAGCAGAAGGACGGCAACTACTACGTCGGCCTGAACGTGCTGGTCGGCCGCATGGGTGCCGACGACGTGCTCGAACTCGCCGAACTCGCCGACGAGTACGGCTCCGGCGAGGTCCGCCTGACCCAGCGTCAGAACATCATCATCACCGACGTGCCCGAGGAGAACCTCGACGAGTTCACCAGCGAACCCCTGCTCGAGCACTACTCCCCGGACCCGTCGCCGTTCATGCGCGGCTCCATCGCCTGCACGGGCACGGAGTACTGCTCGCTCTCCATCGTCGAGACGAAGAACCGCCAGGTGCGCTACGCCCGCTGGCTCAAAGACAACGTCGAACTCCCCGAGGACCACAAGGACTTCCACATCCACCTCTCGGGCTGTACGGCCTCCTGCGCCCAGCCACAGATAGCCGACGTGTCCCTGCGCGGCATGAAGACGCGCAAGGACGGCGAACCGGTCGAGGCGCTCGACATCGGCCTCGGCGGCGGCCTCGGCGACGACCCGCGCTTCGCCGACTGGGTGGAGATGCGCGTCCCCGCCGACGAGGTGCCCGGCGCTATCAAGAACCTCGTCAACAACTTCAAGGACGCCCGCGAGGGCGGCGAGACCTTCCGTGACTTCGTCGCGGACCGCGACGAGGAGACGCTGGCCGAGATGGTCGAACCCGAGGAGACGGACTACGACGACCCGTACATGCACAACACGAAGATGACGTGGTACCCCTACGCCGAGGACGACGACATGCAGGCCTCGCCCGCGCCGACCGACGGCTCCGGCGAGCCCCTGCCGTCTGACGACTAGGACGGACTACTGGGCTCTCGCGCCTCGCTTCTCGCGGAACCGCGTGGCTGTCCACGTTTTGATTGCTCTCTGTCGTTCCTGTGGCCGGGAGCGCGCTCCGTCGCGCGACCCGGGGAAGGGCAGGCGTGCCTGAGGTGAGACACACCTTTCGTCGCCGTTGCTGTCGAGCAGACCGCGAGCGAAGCGAGCGGTTTCACGCGAATCGCACCGCGATTCGCGCTTTTTCCCCCACGTTTTTGCCGCGAGAGGTGAGCGCAATGCGCTCACCCGAGCGGGAAAAAGGTGGTTGGTAAGCCTTATTCGCGCCACTGGCGTACCTGTGGGTGGCAGCGGGAGGCCGGCTCCCGTGGCGCAAGCCATGAGGAAAGTCCCCCCACCTGTCGGACAGGTGACCGGGCGCAAGCCCGGGGCGGGAGACCGTCGGCTCTGGAACAGCAACGACACGTCGTCGCCGGACCGATGAGGTGTGCGAATCCCGAGCGAGGCTGGTCGTGCCCCACCAGACGGTGCGGCACGCGGCCAAAGCGAGGGAGAGTTAACCCACCGAGGGCAGCCGCGACCCGGTGACTCCGGGGCGCGCAGTTGTGGACCACAGCCGTGCTCCACACGTGGGCCATCTTCGATGCCCCACGCTTCCGGCGACGGACCGATGGAACGGCGAAACCTCACCGGTGCAAGGCCGCGTCGACAGGTAGTCCGACGCCGCGCGCGAGCGCTGGACGCGGCCGCTGAGCCGAATGCCGGCCCGAACAGAAGGGGGCTTACTCCCCGCAGCCACTGTGTGTCGCCAGCGACGGGTTCGATGGTTACAAGCCCGCGCCGGCCGCAGGCCCGGGTATGACCGCAGCCGATCTCATCGACGCCGTTCGTGACGACCAGCAGACGGAACTCTCCCGACTGGGTTCCTCGAAGACGCTGTACGCCGACACCCGCGGCGAGATGGAACCGGACGTAGTGCTGGCGGCGGCGGCCGCCCGCGAGGGGGCGGCCCACGCGACCTTCGATGCCTGGAGCGAGGACGTCGACGACGACGCGGCGGCACTGTTTGCCGACGCGGCGGCCGAGACGGCACAGCGCCGCGATAGCATCGACGCCGACCCGGTCGACCGGACGCCGGCGATGCACGACGTGCTCGACGACCTCGACGGGACCGTCGAGCGCCTGGGCGGGTTCGTCGGCTGGACGCTCGTCGACAAGAAGGTCAAAGAGCAGTACACCGGCTTCTTCACCGGGCAGGCGGACCCACAGACCGCGAGTACGTTCCGCAGTGCCGGGAGCGACGTGGAAGCGCTCCGGGATTCGGCCGCCGACCTGCTCGATGCCGTCTGTGACGGCGACGCCGACTGGGACGCGGCGGAGGCGGCCGCCGTCGACGTCGTCGCGACGGCCTACGACGAGTACTTCGAGACGCTCGAGGACCTCGGCGTGAACCCGAAGCCGGTCTGCTAACCGGAACCACGCGGCTCAAGTCCGTTCGGCCCTAGCAGCCGACAATGAGCGACACCGGCGGCCCCCTCTCTATCGACCGTCCCGACGCCGACCGCGAGTTCCGCGTCGACGCCCCGTTCGAACCGGCGGGCGACCAGCCCGAGGCCATCGAAGGGCTCGCGTCCGGCTTCCGCCAGGGGCTGGACCGACAGACGCTGCTCGGCGTGACCGGCTCCGGGAAGACCAACACCGTCTCCTGGGTCGTCGAGGAGATTCAGAAACCCACGCTGGTCATCGCCCACAACAAGACCCTCGCGGCCCAACTGTACGAGGAGTTCCGCGAGCTGTTTCCGGACAATGCCGTCGAGTACTTCGTCTCCTACTACGACTACTACCAACCCGAGGCCTACGTTGAGCAGACGGACACGTTCATCGACAAGGACGCCTCTATCAACGACGAAATCGACCGCCTGCGCCACTCGGCGACGCGCTCGCTGCTGACCCGCGACGACGTCGTCGTCGTCGCCTCGGTGTCGGCCATCTACGGGCTCGGTGACCCGCGCAACTACATCGACATGTCCCTCTCGCTCGAAGTCGGGCAGGAAATCGAGCGCGACGACCTCCTCGGTCGCCTGGTCGACTTGAACTACGAGCGCAACGACGTGGACTTCACGCAGGGGACCTTCCGCGTGCGCGGTGACACGCTCGAAATCTATCCGATGTACGGCCGCTACGCCCTGCGGGTAGAGTTCTGGGGCGACGAGATAGACCGGATGCTGAAGGTCGACCCGCTCGAGGGCGAGGTCAAAAGCGAGGAGCCGGCGGCGCTGATTCACCCGGCGGAACACTACTCTATCCCCGAGCAACGGCTCCAGCGCGCTATCGACGAAATCGAGGAGCTCCTGGACCAGCGCATCCGCTACTTCGAGCGCCAGGGGAACCACGTCGCGGCCCAGCGCATCGAGGAACGAACGACGTTCGACATCGAGATGATGCAGGAGACGGGCTACTGCTCGGGTATCGAGAACTACTCGGTCCACCTCTCGGACCGCGAGACGGGCGAGGCCCCCTACACCCTGCTGGATTACTTCCCCGACGATTTCCTCACCGTCGTCGACGAGTCCCACCAGACGCTCCCCCAGATTCGCGGTCAGTTCGAGGGCGACAAGAGCCGCAAGGAGAGCCTGGTCGAGAACGGCTTCCGACTGCCGACGGCGTTCGACAACCGCCCGCTGACCTTCGAGGAGTTCGAGGAGAAGACGGACCAGACGCTGTACGTGAGCGCCACGCCCGGCGACTACGAGCGTGACCACAGCGACCAGGTCGTCGAGCAAATCGTCCGCCCGACCCACCTCGTCGACCCGGCCGTCGAAGTGGCGTCGGCGACGGGGCAGGTCGAGGACCTGCTCGAACGCATCGACGGGCGAATCGAGCGCGACGAGCGGGTGCTGGTGACCACACTCACGAAACGGATGGCGGAGGACCTCACCGAGTACCTGGAAGAGTCCGGCGTGGACGTGGCCTACATGCACGACGAGACCGACACGCTGGAACGACACGAACTCATCCGCTCGCTCCGCCTGGGCGAGATAGACGTGCTGGTCGGCATCAACCTCCTGCGTGAGGGACTTGACATCCCCGAGGTTTCGCTCGTCGCCATCCTCGACGCCGACCAGGAGGGCTTTCTCCGCTCGGAGACGACGCTCGTCCAGACGATGGGGCGCGCAGCTAGAAACGTCAACGGCGAGGTGGTGCTGTACGCCGACGAGCGGAGCAACGCCATGCAGTCGGCCATCGAGGAGACCCAGCGCCGCCGGCGCATCCAGCAGCAGTACAACGAGGAACACGGCTTCGAGCCGACGACCATCGAGAAGGCGGTTGGCGAGACGAACCTGCCGGGGAGCAAGACCGACACCGGCGGCATCTCGGCCGACGGGGCGAGCGACGCCGACGACGCCGCCCGGCAGGTCGAGCAACTGGAGGAGCGAATGCAGGAAGCCGCGGACAACCTGGAGTTCGAACTGGCCGCGGACATCCGCGACCGCATCCGCGAACTGCGCGAGGAGTTCGACCTCGACGGCGGCGGCGACGACGGCGGCGTCCCCGCGCCCGGTCCCGATTTCTGAGGCTGGCGTCCCCGATACGGGCCCCAGTTCTGTGGCTCTACACCCCGCTTACTCGGTCGAGCGGCTAGCACGGACTGCAACGATACTTGTGTTCGGTCTGCTCGGACACCATCTCCACTTTGGTTAATACAACCAAAATTGTTTTACGCGCTACCGCAGTTGTATAGCGTGATGTCCCGCGTCTCGCTCCCACACGACGCGAAGGCCGGTCCCACCAAGCCGGAGGTCCGGGCCGTCCTCGCCAGCAAACTCGCTCTCACCGGGGCCGACCACTTCGCGGAGGTCGGGTCCTGTACCGGAGCCGTCACCGTCGAGGCGGCGCGCCGGGCCGGGCGGGTCACTGCGCTCGAACGCAAAGCCAGTCGACTCGACGTGACTCGCAAGAACCTCGCCGCCAACGGCATCGACGCCGACGCTGATGTCGAACTCCGCGAGGCAGAGGCTCCGGAGGGGCTGCCCGACGACGCCGACGCCCTCTTTCTGGGCGGGTCGCGCAACTACGAGGCCGTCCTCGACCACGCCGTCGAGACCGGCGTCGACCGCATCGTGATGAACGTCTCGCGCCTGGAAGTCGCCGGTGCGGCGACCGAGGCCTTCCGTGAGCGCGACATCTTGGAGGAAGTCGTCCAGTTCCAGGTGAGCCACGGTTACGAACTCGCCGGCGCGACGAGCTTCGACTCGGAGAACCCCGTGTACATGCTCGTCGGCAGCGCCAGCGAGGACGTGGCCGCCGACGGCTGTGGCGGAACGCGCGACGCGGCGGCGGCAGACGGAGGGCGGCGATGACCCTCTACGGTATCGGCCTCGGGCCCGGACAGTCGGACCTCGTGACGGTGCGGGGCAAACGCGCACTCGAATCGGCCGACGTGGTGTACTCGCCGGGGCGGCTCTCGCGGTCGGTCGCGACCGAACACGTCCCCGAGGAGCGCATCGGCGACCTCGACTTCCCGATGACGCGCGACGAGGAGAAACTGCGGACGGCCTGGAAGGAGGCCGCCGCCGAAATCGCGCCGACCGCCCGCGACGGCGACGCCGCCTTCGTCACGCTGGGGGACCCGAACGTCTACTCGACGTTCGGCCACCTCCGGCGGACCCTCGCCGCCTTCCACCCCGAGGTCGACCTCGAAGTGGTGCCCGGCGTCAGCGCCATGTCGGCCTTCGCGACGGCGCTGGGCGTCGAAATCACCGCCGGCTCCAGCCTCGCCCTACGCGAGGCCGACCGCGGCGCGTCCCCGACCGGTCCCGACCGGATGATTCTGTTCAAGGTGACCGACGCGCCGGCCACCCACGAGGGGCTGGTCGAGGCCGGCTACGACGTGGTGTACGGCCGCCGGCTGTTCATGGAACAGGGCGAGACGGTCGTCACCGACGACCCGACCGACATCGACGAGCGAGACTACTACACGCTGGCCTACGCCGAGAAGCCCGAGACGCGCGTCGAGCAGGCGACCGACGCCTTCCTCGAAGCGGCCGACGAGAGCGGCGTCGTCACCGACGGCGGTGAGAACGGTTCCGGAGAACTCCTGCGACAGGAGCGCTCCGAAGCCGCCCTCTGTGGTGACGAGGTGCAGCATGACTGACCAGGCTGGCGAGACGGACCCGCAGGACGCCATCGACGCCGTCGCCGGCAACCGCGACGACCGCGTCTACGAGCACAGCGCCGGCGACGAACAGGACGGCATCCCCTTCGTCGGCGCGGGGCCGGGGCACCCTCGCCTGTTGACCGTCGCCGGCCGCGACCTGCTCGCCGACGCCGATCTCGTGGTCCACGCCGGCTCGCTCGTCAACAGCGAACTCCTGGAGGAGTACTGCGCCGACGCCGAGACGGTCTCCTCTATCGGCAAAGACCTCGAGGAGCTGATTCCGCTGATGCGCGACGCCTACGAGGCCGGCGACACCGTGGTCCGCCTCCACAGCGGCGACCCCGCGATTTATGGAGCCGCCCTGGAGCAGATGGACGCCCTGGAACACGAGGGCGTCCCGACCTACATCGTCCCCGGCGTCACCTCGGCGTTCGCCGCCAGCGCGACGATGCGCACGCAGTTGACGCTGAACGAGGTCGCCAACCACGTCGCCTTCACCCGCCCGCAGGGCAAGACGCTGGACGCCGAGGAGGACCACATCTCCGAGTTCGTCGGCATGGGCGACGTGACGACGTGTATCTATCTGGGGACTCACGCCGTCAGCGAGACGATGGACCGGCTGCTGGAAGAGGGCCACGACCCCGAAACGCCGGTGGCGGCCGTCTACCACGCGTCCTGGCCCGACGAGGACGTCATCGAGGGGACGATTGCGACCATCGGCGAGAAGCTGGAAGACGCCGGGTACCGCGCCTCCGCGATGGTCGTCGTCGGCGACGCCGTCGGCGGCGAGGACTACGAGCGCTCGTTCCTCTACGGCGACTGGGCGAACCGCGGGAGTGATTCGGGCGACAGTTCGCAGGAGGCCGACGACTAGGATGACTTGTCTATTTGATTGCGCTCACCTCGAAAGCCCCCGTTCGCTCCGGTCGAGGACCTCGCTGTGCGCGCTCGCGCCGCTCGCGTGCTTGCATCGGTCGTCTTCCCGGAGCGAACGGCCCCTTTCAGTCCCGCCCGAAGCACAGCCCACGCAACCCACACACCTCCCCAGCCGATTCGCTCGGTCGTTTCACGCCTTCACTCATCCCTCACACGGCTCCGGCGCGCCATCCGAGCGCGCCGGCGCGTGCCGACCGCGGTCGGGAATCGAATCACGGATGGGGAGCGCGCGGCTGACCGGCCGGCAGCCGTGCGCGGACGGACAACTGGCCGGAGCGAACCCATGAGCACAGACAGCGATAGCGATTCGAGTTCGAACAGTTGCAAAGCGCCCGACTCCGACGGCGAAGTAGCAGAGGATATCGCCATCGTCGCCTTCGAGCGGAAACTGGACACCGCCGAAGACATCGTCGACGGCATCGGCGACCGCTACGAGTCCATCGACATCCTCGAATACCACGGCGCGGTGTTCGACGAGCACTGGGGCGAGTACGACTGCTTCGTCGGCCTGATGGCAAGCGGCATCGCGATGCGCAAGACCGCGCACCTGCTCGACGACAAGTGGGACGACCCCGCCATCTGCGTCGTCGACGAGGCACTGACGTGGGCCATCCCCATCACCGGCGGCCACCACGGCGCGAACCAGGTCGCCGACGACCTGGCGTCGATGGGCGCGGTGCCGGCGATGACCACCGCCAGCGAGGCCGCGGACAAGCAGGGCGTCGAGAAGCAGGCGAAGGCGCTGGACGCCCACGTCGTCAACGGCGACTCGACGGTCGCCACCAACCTCGCCGTGCTGGACGACGAACTCGGTCCCGTCGAGCGCCTTGACGGCCCGAAGGCGGTCCTCGTCGGCGACGACGTGACGGTCCTCAAGCGCAACAGCGACGACGGCGTCGTGCTGGGCTGTGGCAGCGTCGCGGGCGCGGACGTGGAACAGTTCCACGAAGCGTGGGAGCGCGCCCTCGACGCGGCCGGCTGCGACCGCTCCGACGTGGAGTTCGTCGCCACCGGCACGCGGAAGGCCGACGAGGAGGGGATGCTCGAAGCCGCCGACGAGTGGGGACTGGGCGTGGTCGCCTTCGAGAAGGAGACGCTGGAGGATTTCGAGGGGCCGACGCCCTCGCGCTCGAAGGAACTCATCGGCTGGCCCGGCATCGCCGAGGCGTCGGCCATCGCCGCCGGCCGGGACCACGACCTGCTGGCCGAGAAGACCCGCTACGACGAGGCCGTCACCGTCGCTATCGGGAAGTAACCCGGACTGGAGCAGCCGGCGCCCGTCTGCATCTTCAGTTGCACTAGTACAAGCAAAATTGTTTTATGCGAAAGCAGCGTTGTATTCGCTATGCGCCACAGTACCGAGATTCGACCGTCGGCTCCCGGAGCGACAGGATGAGCAGCGACGGACGCCAGTCGGCGACGGCCGCGACCGAGGCGCCCCGTCCCGCCGAGTACGGGACGCTGTACGTCGTCGGCATCGGGCCGGGGTTGCCCCACGACATGACCCAGCGGGCAAAGGACGTCGTCCAGACCGCCGACTGCATCGTCGCCTCGAACCTCTACCAGGAGTTCCTCCGGAAGGACGGGACGCTCCCGCCACAGTCCGCCGAACTCGACGGTGAAACCGACGACGGCGTGGTCGCCGACGAGGAGGGGACCGTGCTGGAACGGTCCGACGGCAGCCGCCAGACCCTCATCCGGTCGTCGATGGGCAAGCAGGTCGAACTCGCCCGCGAGGCGTTCGAGCGGGTCCGTGCCGGCGAGGACGTGGCCCACGTCTCCGGCGGCGACCCGAACGTCTACGGGAAATCCGACCTGCTGTTCACGATGGCCGACGCCGACGACGCCGACGACGTGCCCATCGAGATTGTTCCGGGCGTGACCGCGGCGCTGTCGGGCGCGGCGAACCTCGGCGCGCCGCTGTCGAACGACTTCTGTACCATCTCGCTGTCGGACAAGTGGCGCGGCTGGGACGAGATCGAGGAGAAACTGCGCGCGGCGGCCATCTCGGGATTCGTCGTCGTCCTCTACAACTGCTGGCGCGACTACGAGCGGGCCGTCGCCGTCCTCCGCGAGGAGCGGGCCGACGACGTGCCCGCCGCCATCGTCAACGACGCCGGCCGCGGGACGGCCGGGCGGAACCTCGACGACGAGACGGAGACCGTCACGACGCTGGGCGACCTGCCCGACCACGACGACGAGGTCGGCGGCATGGGGTCGTCTATCGTCGTCGGCACCCACGAGACGCGCGTCTGGCGCAACGACTACCGGGAGTTCCTCGTCACCCCGCGCGGCGGGCGTGACGTCGACGATTTCTGACAATGAGCACTGACAACACCACCGACGGGAGTACCGAGACGGAATCGAAGTGCGGAGCGAGCGAGGCCGAGACTGCCACTGAAGCGAGTTCGTCGACCGAAACGACGCCGGACACGGGCGACGACACGGCCTCGAAGTGTGGCGCGTCGTCGTCTTCGTCCAGCAGCAGTTCCTGCGGGGCGTCCGCTGACAGCGACGAGGAGGAAGTCGGCGCGACGGTCGACGACTTCGACGCCGAGCCGGGCCAGCTCATCGCAGTCGGCCTCGGCCCCGGCCAGCCTGAGGGGATGACCGCCCGCGCCCGCGCTGCCCTGCACGACGCCGAGCACATCGTCGGCTACACGACCTACGTCGACCTGCTGCCCGACGACATCACCGACGGGGCCGAGGACATCTACGACACGCCGATGTGCGGGGAGGTCTCGCGGACGGAGGAGGCAATCGACCGCGCGCTCGCGGGCAATAGCGTGGCCATCATCGGCAGCGGCGACCCGAACGTCTACGCGCTGGCGGGCCTCGCCCTGGAGATAATCGAATCGAAGGGCGCAACGGCGACGATGCTCGACTTCGACGTGGTCCCGGGCGTCCCCGCGGCCCAGTCCTGTGCGGCCCGCGTGGGCGCGCCGCTGGTCAACGATACCGTCTCCATCTCGCTGTCGGACCACCTCACCGACATGCCGACCATCGAGTCGCGCCTGCACGCCGCCGCCAAGGAGGGCTTTACCATCACTATCTACAACCCCTGGAGCCGCAAGCGCCGGGACAACTACGAGAAGTGCTGTGAAATCCTGCTGGAGCACCGCGACCCCGAGACCCCCGTCGGCGTCGTCCACGCTGCCGGCCGCGAGGACGAGCAGGTCGAAATCGTCGAACTCGGCGACCTGCCGGACCTGGGCGAGACGGATCTCGTGGACATGACCACCACCCTGCTGGTGGGCAACGAGGACACCTACGTCTGGGACGACCGGATGGTGACGCCGCGGGGCTACGAGACCAAGTACGACTACTAATGTACCGCATCACCATCGACCGCGAGGCCTGTGACGGCGTGTTCGCCTGTCTCGTCCGCGACGACCGCTTCGTCGAAGATAGCGCGGAGCGGCGCTCCGCGGCCCATTCGAGCGGGCAAGGCCCGCGAGAAGATAGCGCGGGGCTGGCGGCCATCGAGACGGACGACCGGACGGCCATCCAGGCCACCTTCGACGACGACCGGCGGGACGACGCCGAGCAGGCCGCCGCGGCCTGTCCGCTGGACGCGATTGCCGTCGAAACGGTGTCGGACGAGGACGACGCGGTCCCTGCGGGGGAGGCGGAGCCGTGAGCGTCGAGACCGGCGCGCCGGCCGACATGCTCGCGGCCCACCCCGAGACGGCGTACTTCTGGGGGCGGGTTGCCGCCGACGGCGACTGCGCGGACAGCTGTGTCACGGTCCGGACCAACGACGAGACGGCCGCTCGGCGGCTCGCGTCCGTCGCCGGCGCGGAGCGGGCCGACCGCCGCATCGTCGAGCGGGCCTACGCCCACGACACCTCCATCACCCGTCAGGAGGAGGAGTTCACCGTCCAGGTCGTCGGCGGCCTCGCCGACCGCGCGAGCGCGGCGCTGGGACTGCCCTTCGACGGCGATTCCGGCGGCTACCGCTTCGACGCGCTCGCGGACTACGACCGCCAGCTCCTCCGTGGTCTGCTGGAGGGCTGTGGCACCGTGTGTTTCAAGTCCGACGACGAGGCCGTGGGCATCTCGTTCGTCCACGGCGACGAGCGCCTGCTCCGGACGATACAGTCGCTGCTCGACCGCTGTCCGGTCGACGCGCCCTACGACGACCTCTCGGAGGCCTCGTCGGGCTACTGGTTCGGCGTCGACGACGACGTGGCACCTGCCCTCGGCGACTGGCTCTACGAGGGCAGCGAGGAGACGGGGCTGTTCGCGCCCAGTCGGCGGCGCAAGCTCCGGAAGAGCATCGAACGAGTCCGATGAGCGAAGCCATCACCGCGCCGGAGACGCTGGACGACGAGGCGGTCCTGCTCGTCGGCCACGGCTCCCGGCGCGAGAAGTCCAACGAACAGGTCCGCGACCTCGCGGTCGAACTGGAAGGGCGGCTCGGCATTCCGGTCGACGCGGCCTTCCTCGAACTCGCGGAGCCAGCCATCGACGAGGCCATCGCGGGGCTGGCCGCGGCCGTCTCGCAGGTGTCGGTGGTCCACCTCTCGCTGTTTGCCGCCAGCCACGTCAAAAACGACGTCCCCCTGGCCGTCGAGCAGGCCCGCGAGGCCCACCCCGAACTGACCATCAACAACGGCGCACACCTGGGCGTCCACCCGGCCATCCTCGACCTGCTGGACGACCGCGCGGCGAGCGTGGAGGCCGACCTGGGCGTCGACCGCGAGGACGACGACGTGGCCGTCGTGGTCTGTGCCCGCGGCTCCAGCGACCCCGACGCCAACGCCGACGTGCACAAGCTCGCCCGCCTGCTGTACGAGGGCCGCGAGTTCTCGCGGGTCGAGGCGTCGTTCATCGGCGTCACCGAGCCGCTCCTGGACGAGACGCTGCACGACATCGCCAAGACCCGGCCCGACGCCGTCGTCGTCGTCCCGTACATGCTCGGCGACGGCGTGTTGACCGGCCGCATCAAGGACGGTACGCGCGAGTTCGACGAGGAGTACCCCTACGTCGACGCCGCGCCCGGCGAGCCGCTGGGGACCGACTCGCGCCTGCTCGACGTGCTCGGCGACCGCTGGCAGGAGGCCCGCACGGGGAGCGTCGAGATGTCCTGTGACACCTGCAAGTACAAGGTCGAACTCGACGGCTACGAGGAAGACCAGGGCGGCGCGCGGGCGATGCTCCGGGCGCTGACCCACCAGGCCGAACACGCCGACCGCGAGGACGTCGACGACGCCCCGCACGTCCACGACGCCCCCGAGAAACACGTCGCCGTCTGCACGAACCAGACCTGCGCGGGCGAGGGCTCGCCCGCGGTCCTCGAACGATTGCGGCAGGCCGCCCGCGACAGCGACCAGTGCGACGCCCGCATCACGCGGTCGTCGTGTCTCGGCCGCTGCGGCGAGGGACCCATGGTCGCCGTCTACCCCGACGGCGTCTGGTACGGTGGCGTCGAGGCGGCGGACGCCGCCGACATCGTCTCATCCCACCTGGACCGCGACCGCATCGTGAGCGAACTCGTCGACCAGACGCTCTGAAACCACACCCGATTCAATACACACATGAGCTGCTACGAACTCGAGGCCCTCCGACTCGGCCTCATGACCGTTCTCGGTACCGAAGACGACCACGCGCGCCAGCACGCCGAAAACGAGCTGGACGGGCATCTCGACGGCCCCATTGAGGCGCTCGCGAATGCGGAGACGCTCGCCGCCATCGAGCGCCACCTCGACGCCGCGCTCGTGGACCTCGAAGAGGAAATCGCCGCGACGGACGCGGACGACCCCGAGTACGACTACCTCCGGGGGCGACTCGTCGCGGTCCGCGACGCCGAGCGGGCGGTGTCGCGGCTCACCACCCAGGGCGAGGACGTCCTCGCCGGCCTCGGCGAGGCCCACGACGTGCTCCACGAGGCGTTCCCCGTCGATGAGTAGCCGGCGCGCACGGACCGCGTCGCTCGGCGAGGTACCACCGGCCCGCTCGCGCCACGGGGGCCGCCGGTCGGCCGTCGCGCTGGCCGACGGGCTCGCGGTCGTCGGGACCGCAGACGGGGACCTCCAGGCGTTCGACACCGCGAGCGACGGCCCGCCGCGTCGCTGCTGGCGATACGAGACCGAGGGCGACCCGAGCGTCGTCGCGGCCGTCCCCTTCGACGGCGGCCTCGTCGTCGGGGAACGAAGCGCCCGCGGCGAAATCCGCTGTCACGACGCCGAGGGCGGCCTGCGCTGGCGATACGAGAGCAGGGCGGACCTGGGCGACCCACAGCAGACGACGCGCTTTCTGTTGCCGTTCGTCGCTTCCCTCGCCACTGACGGCGACCGCTGCTACGCTGCCGCCCGGCGGTACGAACGCCGGACCGACGCGGCCGGCGGCGACGTTCGACACTTCGAGAGCGTCGTCTACGCGTTCGACCCGGACGGCTCGGTTGCGTGGACCTACCGAACCGACGGCTCGCCAATCTCGCTGTCCGCCCGCGACGGCCGCGTCGCCGTCGCGTACAACCGCTGTCCCGGCGACCACCAACATGGGCTGGTCGTCCTCGACGCCGCCGACGGCGACCCGCGCTGGATGTGGGATCCCGGCACCGATGGTCAGCGGCGCGTCGGCGACGTGGCACTGCTCGACGAGGGCGTGGTGCTGTCGAGTCACGGCGACTACTGCGGCTACCGCCTGGGTGAGGGCGGGAGCGAACGCTGGCGCGTCCCGCTCGCGACGCCGACCGACGTGGCCGGCGACACCGTCTACGCGTACCCGAACCACGTCCGCGCGACCGCCGCGGGCGCGGTGTTCGTCACCGGGAACACCTACCCCGAGGACGGCCGCGAGACCGACGCGCGCCACCCGAACGAGCACACCGCGGTCGGCGTCTCGCTCGCCGGCGAGCGGCGCTGGGACGCGCCCGTCGGCGGATTCGCCAGCGGCCTTGGCACTGACGGCTCGCTGCTCGCCGTCCCCGGCGCACAGAACTTCCGCGACCGCGACGCCGACGACCACGCGCTTCGGCTGTTCGATGTCGCAGACGGCCCTGTCGACACGCTGGACACCGACGGCGTCGTGACGGCGGCCGCGGTCGGGGACGGGACCGCCGTCGCCGTTGAGGAACCGGTCGTCTACCACGACGAGGGCCGCGAGCGCGGGGCCTACCGTCTGCATCGGCTGCCGGTGACCGACGGCGTGACTCGACCGAACCGCTGACGCGCCGACGCGCAGTCCCCCAGTGGCGACTCGTTCCGCCGTTCCTCCGCCCGCTCGCGACCCGTCGGTTTGGCACCGATTACTGTGTTATGGACTGTCAAACTAACCGTTCGCTGCCCGTAGCCGCCCGATACGGGAGCGTCGAACATGGCCAATGACACAGACACGGACCACGAGGACACGCCGGCGGACGCGGACGACGCGTCGGCCGACGACGACGAACAGGACGCGAACCCGGTCGCGGCCCTGACCGACGACGCCGACGCGTCGTCCGAAGCTCCGGACGAGGATGGCGACACCGCTTCGCCGGACCGCCCGACCGACCGCGAGCGGGAGTTCGCGAAGATGCAGCGCCGGCTCGACGAGCGCGAGATGGGCCTCGACCAGCGGGGCACGGAACTCGACCGGCGCGAGGAGAAACTGGACGCCCGCAAGGAGGAACTGGACAGGCGCGAGTCCGAACTCGACGAGCGGGAGTTCCGGCTCGACGAACGCGAGGCGGCCCTCGACGACCGGGAGACCGACCTCGACGAGCGCGAGGCCGAACTGACCGAGTACGACGCCCGGTTGTCCGAGCGCGCCGAGGAACTCGACGAGCACGAGGAGACGCTGAACACCTACCTCTCCGGGCAGATGGAAGACGTCGAGGCGTCGGTCACCGAGACGATGCGCGACGCGCTCGACCGGTACGAGGCGACCCGGTCGACCGGTCGGTTCGGCCCGACCGGCACGATGCTCGTCGGGCTGGCCGGCGTGGCGCTCGTCGTCGCCGGCATCGGGTTCGGCGCGCTGGCGTCGGCCGGCATGACGTCGGTCAGCCTCGGCGGGACGACGGCGAACCTCGCCGTCGCGGCCGTCGTCGCCATCGTCGGCCTGGCACTGAACCTCGGGACGGTCGCCGGAAAAATCTGAGCGGCGGCGTCAGTCGGCCGTCGCGGGGTAGTCGAGGTCATCGGTCGCTGTCGTCTCGGCGTCGCCGAGCCACGCGTGGACCCCGGCGATAGTGGCCCACAGGAGTAGCTGCCCGAAGACTACCGTCCAGCGGTACGCGGCGACCAGCGACGCCGGCACGTCGCCGTGGACGGGGTTGGCGGGCGCGAGTGCCACCGGAACCGCGAGCAGGGCAAGCGGGGACGCGGTCGCGGCGAGCCTGACGGCCACGTGCCGGTCCGCGGTCCGCCGTGCTGTGAGGCCGGCGAGCGCCGCGACAAGCGCGCCGAGGACCATCAGCCCGGCGTACCACGCCAGCCGCGCGTCCGTGCCCAGCGCCTGCTCGACGCCCGGCGGCTGGGGCGGCAAGACGAGCCACGGCGCGCCCGAGACGGTGAGAAAGCCCGCCCCGGCGAGCGCCAGCCGCTTCGTCGCACCCGTCCCCGGCAGGGCCGGTTCGAGGAAGAAGTACGCCACGCCGAAGGCGGCGACGCCGAAGAGGACGCCCCAGAGGACGCCGCCGCCGACGCTGGCGACGGTCGTCGTCAGCGCGGAGACCGCGGGCCCGCCGCCGTGGCCGTGCTCGAACGTCTCCAGCCCGGCGGTGAACGCGTTGCCGACGGTCGCGACGAACAGCCCGTAGACGAGCCCGCCCGCGACGCCGGCGACCGCGCCCCGTTCGAGGTAGTCGGTCGCCATCAGTGGCAGGTGATGCCGGCGCTGTGCCGGAAGTTGTGCAGCGAGTCGTGGAGCATCGGGTCCTGGACGAACAGGAGCGTGAAGCCAAGCGCCGCCACCAGCGTGACGCCGATTGCGATTTGGGGCCCGGTCAGGCCCGCTCTGGCGCGGTCGAGTCGGTCGTGCACGCTGTCCGTGGCGCGTGCGGTGTCAGTGTCGTCCTGCATTGAAATCTCAGTTGCTTAAAGAACAAGCAAGATTGTAAAACTTCCGCCTCGCCCGCCCTACTGCTCGCCCGCCACGGCGTCGACGCGCTCGGCGCTCAATGCGTCGAGCGACACCATCTGCGCGTCCGTCTCGCCAGCCACCAAATCGAGCAGGCCGGCGCGGCTCCCGTCGCCCGCGTCGACCACGACGGTCCGGTCGACCGCCTCGCCGAGCGCCCGGGCCGCGGTCCGCGTCGCCTCGACGGGGCTCCCGTCGGCGGCGTTGGCCCGGCCGTCGGTCACCACCACGGCGACGCCGGCGTCCGGGTCGGCGCGGTCGAGCACCTCGTGGGCGGCGGTCAGGCCGGCCGGCAGCGGCGTCCGGTCGCCCGTCGGCAGGTCCTTGAGGTGACGGGCGGCCAGCGAGACGCTGTCGGTCGGCGGCAGGACCACGTCCGCGCCGTCGCCGGCGAACGTCACGACCGCCACCCCGTCGCGGGCCTGATAGGCGTCCTTCA
Organism: Haloarcula sp. DT43; assembly: GCF_037078405.1. Taxonomy (NCBI): domain Archaea; kingdom Methanobacteriati; phylum Methanobacteriota; class Halobacteria; order Halobacteriales; family Haloarculaceae; genus Haloarcula; species Haloarcula brevis. The sequence continues at coordinate 80,762 of NZ_JAYMGZ010000002.1, forward strand.
GGAGTTCGAGCACCGTACCCTTCGCCGCGCGCATCGCCGGTTTCATCGACGCGCTGGCGTCGACGGCGAACACGACCAGCGTCTCCGCGTCGCCCGCCCGCACGGACTTCCGGAGGTCCCGGGATTCGACGCGGTCGCTCCCGCGCCCGGCCGCCGCTCGGACCGTCGCTGCGGCGTCCACTTCTTCGTCCCGCCCGGCGCGCTCGGTGCGGACCGTCACGCCGCGGGTCGTGCCCGTCGCGCTCGCGCGGCCGCTCGCCGCGCCGCCGTCCGTGTCGACCGTCGGTGCGTCCACGTCGGGCGCGCCGCTGTCGCCGACTGCGGTTCGGGACTGGCCGGGCAGGAGCGGCGTCGCGTCCTCGGACTGATCGGGCTCGCCCGACTCGCCGTCGCCGGATTCGCTGCCGTCGCCGTCAGCGTACTCGTCGCCAGTATTGCGCTCCTGCCGTTCGCCGTCGCTGTCGGCCGATACGGGCGTCGGCTGCTCACCGCGCTCGTCCGAACCGTCTTCCCCCTCGTCGGATTCCCCGCTGTCGTCCGGCCGTTGTTCCCGTTCGTTGCCTCCCTCGCCGTCGCCTTCGGAACTGCCTCCGGCGTCTGCTGACTCATCACCGGCCGCTCCGTCCTCGTCGCCGTTTACGTCGGTTCCGTCGTCGGGCTCGCCTTCGGAATCGCCGTTCTCGTCGTCGAAGTGGTCGTCCAGCACGTCCTCGACGTCGGGCGCGTCCTCGAAGGGGCGGCTGGTGAGCCGGTGCGGGAGCGCGAATTCGGCGGCGCGTTCTACGTCGGATTCGAGCACGGTCGTCCGGCCGTCGAGGGCGGCGAACGTCCGGGCCGCCCGCGCGGTGGCGATGTCGCCGCGGTGGCCGTCCAGCCCGGCGTCGCGACACAGCTCGGCTATCTCCTCGCGGAACTCGCGGGCGAGGTCGACATCGGGGAGCAGGTCGCGGGCGGTCCGCAGTCGCTCGCCGGGGTCGCGGTCGGGTTCGTTCTCGTCTCCATCCTCGTCGCCGTCCCCGAGCGCCCGGTCGATGATGGCGACGCGGTCGTCGAGGGCCTCGCACGCGCTGACCGACGTCTGGAGGGCGAAGCGGTCCCGTAACTGGGGCCGCAGGTCGCCCTCCTCGGGGTTCATCGTGCCGACGAGCGTGAAGTTGGCGGGGTGGGTGACGGTGACGCCGTCGCGCTCGACGCGGTTCACCCCGCTCGCGGCGGCGTCGAGCAGTACGTCCACGAGGTGGTCGTCGAGGAGATTCACCTCGTCGACGTAGAGGAGGCCGCGGTTCGCGCGGGCCAGCAGACCGGGATCGAACTCGTGGTCGCCGTCCAGCGCGTCGGCCACGGAGAGCGTGCCGACGACGCGGTCCCGCGTCGCGCCGAGCGGGAGCGTCACCAGCGGGACCGCCCGCGTCTCGACGGGCGGGTCCGTCCGCGCTCGACAGTCCTCGCACTGGGCCGCGGGGCGGTCGGGCGGACAGCCGTAGGGGCAGTCCGCGACCGCGCGCTGCTCGGGCAACAGGTCGGCGAGTGCGCGCACCGCCGTCGACTTCGCCGTGCCCTTCTCGCCGCGGACCAGCAGGCCGTCCAGGTCCTCGTCCGTCGCGACCGCGAGCAGGCCCTCTTTCAGGTCGCGCTGGCCGACGACGCCCGCGAACGTCGGCCCCTGCGAAGCTTTTTTGCCCGCGCCGAATACAACCATACTTGTATTAGTGAAAACGGAGATTTAATAACGTTATGCCACAGCTTGGACTCTACACCGCGACGGAGAACGAACTCGGGGCCGTCCAGCGGGCCGCTGGCGAGGTTGACGCGGACCTCGTCGTGCGCTCGGAGAGCGACCTCGACGACGAACCGGCGGTCGAGGCGTTCGTCGACGAACTGACCGACGCCGACGCCGTGATCCTCTGGCTCCACGGAGCCGAGGACAGCATGCCCGGCTACGAGCGGGCCGTCGAGCGCCTGCGCGAGGCCGGCGTCCCGCTGGTCGTGAAAGCCACCGGCGACGCCTTCGCCGTCGAGGACACGTCGGTCCCCGACGAGCACCGCGAGACGGTCTACGAGTACCTGGAGAAGGGCGGCGCGAGCAACGTCGCCAACTGCGCCCGCTACCTCGTCGCGAAGTACGGCGACGCCGCCCCCTCGTACGACGGCCCGGTGACGCTCCCGACGGAGGGCGTCTACCACCCCGACCACCCCGGGGCGAGTATCGAGGACCTGCGGGCGACGTTCGACCCGGCGAAACCGACGGTCGCCGTTTGGTTCTACGAGTCCCACTGGACCCACGAGAACACGCGCTACGTCGACGCGCAGGTCCGAGCCATCGAGGCCCAGGGCGCGAACGCGCTCCCGATATTCTGCGAACCGGCGACCGACGCCGAGGGCCAGTGGAACGCCGAGCGGGTCACCGAGGAGTGGTTGCTGGACGCTGATGGCAATCCACTGGTCGACGCCGTCTGCTCGTCGTTCATGTTCTCGCTGTCGATGGACGAGCGCGGCCGGAGCGCCGACGACGAGGGCGACGGCGCGGCGGACGTGTTCCTCGACCGACTCGGCGTCCCCGTGATTCAGACGGTGACCACGATGCGCTCGCGCTCCCGGTACGACGCCAGCGACACGGGCGTGATGGGCTTCGAACTCGCGCTCTCGGTCGCGCTCCCCGAGTTCGACGGCAACGTCATCACCCACCCCATCTCGGGCAAGGAACGCACCGACGACGACGCCGACATCGGGAGCGCCCCGAAGCAGCACTTCCCCATCGAGGACCGCGTCGACCACGTCGCGCGCCTCGCGGTCAACTGGGCGGAACTGCGCCACACCCCCAACCACGAGAAGAACGTGGCCGTCGTCCTCCACAACTACCCGCCGAGCGACGACGGTATCGGGACGGCCTTCGGGCTGGACTCGCCCGAGAGCACGGTGAATCTGCTCGACGAACTGGACGCCCGCGGCTATGAGCTGGGTGATACCACGCCCGAGAGCGGCCAGTCGCTCGTCGAACGACTCACCGCCCAGTTGACGCTCGACGACCGCTGGGTCGCGCCGGAGGACGTGCGCGAGATGAGCGTCGACACCGTCTCGCCGGCCCAGTACGGCGAGTGGTTCGACGCCCTCGACCCGGACTTCCGCGCGAACGTGGTCGAGGAGTGGGGCGACCCGCCCGAGCGCCCGTTCGCAATTCCGGGCGCCGAATTCGGCAACGTCCTCGTCACGGTCCAGCCGCCGCGGGGCTTCGGTATGGACCCCTCGAAGGTGTACCACGACTCGGACCTCCAGCCGCCACACGACTACGTCGCGTTCTACCGCTGGCTCCGCAACGACTACGAGGCCGACGCCGTCGTCCACCTCGGAACCCACGGCAGCCTGGAGTGGCTCCCCGGCAAGACGGTGGGCCTCGACGGCGAGAGCGCGCCCGACCAGCTCATCGACGACATCCCGAACGTCTACCCCTACATCGTCAACAACCCCGGCGAGGGGACGCAGGCGAAACGGCGCTCCTACGCCGCCATCGTGGACTACCTGACGCCGGTGATGGCAAACGCCGGCACCTACGACGACCTCGCCGACCTGGAGGAACTGGCCGACCGCTACCGCGAGGCCGGCATGGAGGACGCCCGCGCCGACGACGGCGAACACCTCGCTGAGCAGATTCGCCAGACGGTCGACGAACTGGACCTCGCCGTCGAACTCGGGATTGCGGGCGAGATTGACGAGAAAGCCGACGTACGTGGCCCGGACGAAGCAGGGTCCACACTTGCGGAGGGAGACGTCGAGGGTGACGACCTCGACATCGACGACCTCGTCGAGCGCGTCCACGAGTACCTCACCGACGTGAAGACGACCCAGATTCGCAAGGGCCTGCACACGATGGGCGAACCGCCGGCCGACGACCGACTGGTCGACTATCTCGTCGCCCTCACGCGGCTCGAAAACCCCGGCGCGCCGTCACTGCGCGAGAGCGTCGCCGGCGTCCTGGGCGTCGACTACGACACACTCCGCAACGCCCCCGGCGAGTACGACGAGGCCCTCGGCATGACCTACGCCGAGGCCGCCGACCGCGTTCACGAGACCAGCAAAGACCTCGTGCGGACGCTCGCCGAGCACGACTTCGACGTGCCCGTGAGCGAACTCGAAGACGGGGACTCGGAGGTGAACATGAACCTCCTCGTCGTCGACATCGACCCCATCGGGGACGCCCGCGCGCGCTCCGGCGCGCACGACGACCTCCGCGAGGTGCTTGCCTACATCTGCGAGGAGGCCGCCCCGCGGGTGGCCGGCGCGGCCGACGAGATTCCCCGGACCGCCGACGCGCTGGCGGGCGAGTACGTCCCGCCCGGCGGCTCCGGCGCGCCGACCCGCGGCGGCGTCGACCTGCTCCCCACGGCCCGGAACTTCTACACGCTGGACCCGCGGAAGGTCCCGGCAAAGACGGCCTGGGACGTGGGCAGCGAGGTCGCCGCCGGCGTGGTCGAGCGCCACGAGAGCGACGAGGGCGGATATCCCGAGGAAATCGGCGTCGTCGTCTGGGGCACGCCGACGGTCCGCACCCGCGGCGAGACCATCGCGCAGGTGCTCGCGCTGATGGGCGTCGAACCGGTCTGGTCCGACGCCGGCCGCGTCGAGGACGTGGAGCCGATTCCCCTGGAGGAACTCGGTCGTCCGCGAATCGACGTGACGACGCGCGTCTCCGGCCTGTTCCGGGACGCCTTCCCCGCGGCGGCGGGCGTGGTCCACGACGCCGTCGACGCCGTCGTCGACCTCGACGAGCCCCACGACATGAACTACGTGAAGAAACACGTCGAGGAGGAGACCGACGACCTCGTGGCCGACGGGATGGACGAGAGCGACGCCCGCACCGCCGCGACGCACCGCGTGTTCACGACGCGCCCCGGCGGCTACGGCGCTGGCACGAACAAGGCCGTCGACGAGGGCAACTGGGACGACCGGTCGGACCTCGCCGACGTGTACGTCCAGTGGGGCGGCTACGCGATGGGCTCGCGCGGCCGCGTCAGCGACGCCCACGACGCCTTCGAGCGCCGCCTGTCCTCCGTCGACGCGACCGTCAAAATCGAGGACACCGCCGAGCAAGACGAGTTCGACTCCTCGGACTGGTACGCCTTCCACGGCGGGTTCATCTCCGCCGTGACCGAGATCGCGGGCGAGGAACCGAACTCCTACGTCGGCGACTCATCGGACCCGGACAACGTCGACGTCTACACCAACGAGGAGAAGGTCCGCAAGGCGATGCGGGCCCGCGTGCTCAACCCCGCGTGGCTCGACTCGATGGAGGAACACGGCTACAAGGGCGCGGGCGACCTCTCGACCACGGTCGACGTGGTGCTCGGCTGGGACGCCACCACCGGCGTCGTCAGCGACGCGCTCTGGAACGACGTGGCCGAGCGTTACGCCTTCGACGCGGACCGCCAGGAGTGGCTCCGCGACGTGAACCCCTGGGCGCTGGACTCCATCACGGACACCCTGCTTGAGGCCATCGACCGCGGCCTCTGGGACGCCGACGACGAGACGCGCGACCGCCTGCGGGACCTGAATCTGGAAGTGGATGGGACCCTTGAGGCCCGCGCCAGTTCCGAGCGGGCTGTCGATTCGACGGAGGTGACTTCCGATGACGACTAACACAGACGGTGAGGCGAACAGCGAGGGCGACTTCGAGGAGTACGCCGACCTCGGCGCGACCACGGAGAACGCGATGGACATCGCCGAGACGTCGATGGACCGCGTCCGCAGGCTCGTCTCCGACGAGACGCTCGCCGACCGCATCCGCCAGAAGTCCGTCCACGCCACCGGCGACCCCGAGTTCCAGCACCTCGTCCGATTCACCGGCGCGGACGAGGACGAGCCGGTCCGCGCGGGGGCGCGCGCCGTCCTCGACGAACGGCCCATCGTCACCGACATCACGATGGTCAAAGCGGGTATCACCGGCCGCGGCCACGACTGTCCGGTGCGGAAGGCCATCGGCAACGGTGCGGAGTTGGCCGCCGAGACCGGGATGACCCGGACCGCCGCGTCGGTGCTCGAACTCGACCGGGAGGGCGTCTACGACGGTGCTATCGCTGTCGTGGGCAACGCGCCGACGGCGGCGCTCGCGCTCGCCGACTGCATCGAGGACGGCACCCGGCCCGCGGTGGTCGTCGCGACGCCGGTCGGCTTCGTGAAGGCCGCAGAGAGCCGGGAGCGACTCCGCGAGGTGGCGGCCGAGCACGGCGTCCCGACCATCACGAACGTCGGCCGCCGCGGCGGGAGCGGGCTGGCCGCCGGGCTGACGAACGAACTGGTGCACGTCGCCAGTGACGTGCGCGAGGGGGTGGTCGATCTATGACCTCCCCCTCGGAGAGAGCGAGCGGGGAGGAACGACCCGCGAGCCGCGAGGGAGTGGTCTCTCTGAATGACTGAGGACGACGACTACGACCTCGATAGCGGGCCGGACCCCGCCGCCCTCGCGGCGAGCGCGCCCGAAGACCCCCACGCCGACAGACCGGTCCACGCCGTCGGCATCGGCCCGGGAAACCTCGACTTCCTCACGCCACGGGGCGAAGACGCGATTCGGGAGGCCGACGTGGTCGTCGGCTTCGAGACGGTCGTCGATTTCGTCGCCGACCGGACGGAGGCCGACCTGCTGCCCTGTGGCTACCGGGACGAACTCGACACGCTCGACGCCTTCGCCGAGCGCGTGGCCGCCGGCGAGCGCGGGACGGCCGTCCTGATGGGCGACCCGAACCACTCGGGCTACCAGTTCGTCGGGAAGGTCCAGCGGGCCGTCGACCGCCCCGTTCGCGTCGTGCCGGGCATCTCGTCGCTCCAGGTCGCGGCCAGCCGCGCCCGGACGCCGATGGAGGACACGACGTTCGTCACGCTGCACAAGAGCGGCGACCTCGCCGACGACCGCGCCCGCCTCCGCCGCGACGTGGGCGAGCGCCACCTGCTCGTCCTCCCGCGGCCGTTCGACCTGATGCCCGAGGACGTCGCGGCCGAATTGCTCGACGCCGGCGGCGACCCAGACCTGCCGGCGCTGGTGTACGAGCGCCTCACCCACGCCGACGAGGCCCGCACCGCGACGACGCTGGGCGACCTCGCCGACGACGCCGGCGGCGATAGCCGTGAGGACACGCGTTTTTCGGACCTCTCGGTGCTAGTCGTCCGTCGGGACTGAGTGCGCCAGCGTCGGGCGGTCTTCGGCTATTCTCCGTCGCTTCGAGACACGCTCGACTGCTGTGGCCGGGCGGCCGCTATCCGAGCGAGCGACGCGACCGAGGATGTGCCGGCCGGCGACCGCGAGCGGTCGAGGGCGTTCGAAGCGGTGAAGATACCGTTCTCGCTGGCTGCTCCGTCCGAACAGGCTACTGTCGGGAACCCACCAACCGACGCCTAGTCGCCCTCGCCGTCGGTCGCCATCGGCCGGTTCGTCGCGGCCAGGGTCGCCTCGAACGTCCGCGGCGTGCCCGCGTCGGCCATGGTCCGCGCCGTCTCGACGGCAGTGGCGGCGGCCTCGGTGACGAGCGGGTGGTCGTCGAGCGTGTCGGCGTAGGCGAGCCCGCCCCTGTCGAGGTCGAGTTTGGCGGGAATCTGCGTCTCGGTGGCGTCGGTGGGCGCGAGAAAGAGCGGCACGGCGACGGCGTGGTCGCGGGTGAGGTTGTACCGCACGCACTCGACGGCGGGGTTCTGGAGCAGATAGCAGGGTTCGACCTCGCCGAAGGCGGTCCGCTCGCGCAGGCGCTCGGCGTGATACTCCGTCACCTGCCGCTGGTACGGCTTGCCGCTGGAACCGAAGGCGACGAGCGCGACGGAGGCGTCGCCGGTCTCGGGCACCGCCGCGGCGGCACGATCCCGGAGCGCCTCGGTGACGAGCGGGCTGCGCCCGACCGGCTCGCAGTAGTGCGTCTCGGCGTCGACCGCGTCCAGCGCCGCCGGCACGTCCGCCACCGTCGTGTGGTCGTGAGCGACGGTCATCGGCAGCGCGAACACGCGGTCGGCGTCGATGGCTACCAGGTCGTCGTGTAACTCCCGACGGGGTTCGTGGTCGTAGGTCAGCACCGTCACGTCGGCGGCTACCCCGCGCTCGCGCAGCCGGCGAGCGTGTGTCTCGTAGGGCGCAGCGCGTGACGTGTCCCGACCGATGAGCAGGAGTGTGTCGTGTGGCATTGGTAGCTCCCGACGCTAAAACAATCTTAGTTGTTTTAGCGAAAGTTTGCTTGTCTGAACGTTGGTAGGAACCCACTAATACCTTTGGGTCCCCGTCGTCTCGGGTCCCGGCGGCCGGGCCTCGGGCACCGGGTCTTATTGCCTCGCCGCCGCAATCTCGCGGCTATGGACGTGACAGAGAGCGACCTGCCCGGTGTGGGAAAGAAACACGAGGTGGACATCGGCGGTGGGCAGCAACTGGTCGTCGTGACCCACAACACGGGGACGCGCGAACTGTACCTGAAAGAGAGCGCGGACGCCGACTCCGAGAAGCTCGTGGAACTCTCCGACCGGATGGCGCGAATGGTCGGCACGATACTCGAAGGGGCGTACTTCCAGCCGGTCGAGTCCAACCACGTCGAGACGATGCTGTCGGAGGGCACGCTGCTTGAGTGGTACGCGGTCGAGGACGACTCGCCGCTGGTCGGCGAGACGCTGGCCGGTGCCGACATCGGACAGCGCACCGGCGTCACCGTCGTCGCGATACAGCGCGGCGACGACGTCATCGCCGCCCCCACCTCCGACGTTGAAATCGAGGCCGGCGACACGGTCGTCGTCATCGGCGAGCGCGACAACTGCGAGCAGTTCGAGAAGCTCCTGGCCGGAGACCTGTAGATGTCCGCGACCAGTTCGCCGGGGGGCCGCCGTGGCTGACCTGCTCGGTGTCGGCGTTTTGTTCGCCGCCGTCGCGGTCGCGACCCTCGTCGCCGTGTGGCTGAACAAGTCGGTGATTCCGTTCTACATCGTCTTCGGGATGGCGCTGTCGCCGTCGGTCGCTGGACAACTCTCCGTCGCCGGCTACGCCCTCCCGGTGGTCGAGTCCTCGGAGTTCGTCGAACTCGGCGCGGAGCTGGGCATCGTCTTTCTGCTGTTCTTCCTCGGCCTGGAGTTCAACCTCGACCGGCTGCTGGAGCGCTGGGGCCGCATCACCAGGGCGGGCACCATCGACCTCGCGGTCAACTTCGGTGCCGGGCTCGCGCTCGGGTTCGCGCTGTTCCGCGACCCGCTCGCGGCCTTCCTTATCGCTGGCATCGTCTACATCTCCTCGTCGGCCATCATCACGAAGTCGCTCATCGACCTCGGGTGGATTGCCAACGACGAGGCCGACCCGCTGCTGGGGACCCTCGTCTTCGAGGACCTGGTCATCGCGGTGTATCTCACGATAGCCGCCGCGCTCGTCGCCGGCGGGTCGGACCTCGGGGCCGCCGCGACCTCCGTCGGCGTCGCGCTCTCGTTTATCGTCGGGCTCCTGTTGCTGGCCCGCTACGGGACGCCGTGGTTCGAGCGGGCCTTGCAGACGAACTCGAACGAGTTCACGGTGATACGGGCCGTCGGCATCACCGTTCTCATCTCCGGGGTCGCCCTCGCCATCGGTGTCAGCGAGGCCGTCGCCGCGTTCTTCGTCGGCATGGCCTTCGCCTCGACGTCTCACACGCACAAACTGGAGAACCTCTTAGAGCCCGTCCGCGACACGTTCGCGGCGGTGTTTTTCTTCTGGATAGGCGTCGAGACCGACCCCCGGCTGTTCGCCGGCGTCGCGGGGCTCGTCGCCGCCGCCGTCGTCGTCACGGCGCCGACGAAACTGCTGTCGGGCTATCTCGGCGGCCGGGCCTACGACCTCCCCCCGCGTCGGTCGATGCGCGTCGGCCTCGGCATGGTCACTCGTGGGGAGTTCTCCCTGATTATCGCCGCCGTTGCGCTCACCGGCGCGGGCACGTCGCTGTCGGTTGAGCTAGCCAACGCCGTCTACTCCTTTACCGTCGCCTACGTGCTCGTGATGAGCATCCTCGGGACGATGCTGATGCAGTACTCGGCTCCCTTCGAAGAGTTCGCGACGGCCCGGTTCGGAACGGAGTAGGGCCTTACAGTTCGCTGTCGGGCACGACCACGACCTTCCCGAAGCCCTCGCGGTCCTCGATAATCTCGTGTGCCCGGGCGATTTCGCTCATCGGGAGCGTCTCCCGGACGCGCGGTTCCAGTTCTCCCTGCCAGACCAGGTCCAGCACTTCGTCGGCCTGCCCCGGCGTGGCCATCGTTGAGCCGATGACCTCGAGCTGGTTCCAGAAGATGCGGTTGATGTCGGTCTCCGGGTTGCCGCCCGTCGTCGCGCCGCAGGTGACCACGCGGCCGCCCTTGACCAGGCTCTTGAGCGAGTCCTGCCAGGTCTGTGCGCCGATGTGGTCGACGACCATGTCGACGCCGCGCCCGTCGGTCAGGTCCCGGACCGCGCTGGCGAAGTCGGTCTCCTCGTAGTTGATGGCGTGATCCGCGCCCAGTTCCTCGGCGTAGTCGAGCTTCTCCTGACTGCTGGCCGTGGCGAACACCTCCGCGCCGGCGTGGTCGGCTATCTGGACGGCCGCGTGGCCGACGCCGCCGGAGGCACCGAGGACTAGGACCGACTCGCCGGCCTTCAGGTCGCCGCGGTCCCGGAGCATCCGCCAGGCGGTCTGGAACACCAGCGGCGACGCGGCAGCCGTCTCCCAGTCGACGCCCTCAGGGACCGGTGTGAGGTTCTCGGCCGGTACGGCGGCGTACTCGCTGTGGACGCCCCGGACGTGCTCCCCGATGATGTGGAAGTCCGGCGCGAGCGTCGGGTCGCCCTTCCGCGTGAACTCGTCGCCCCCGCCGCTCTTCCCGGCGAGGACGGCCACCCGGTCGCCCGGTTCGAACCGCGAGACGCCGTCGCCCACCTCGTCGACGACGCCCGCGGCGTCGCTGCCGGGGATGTGTGGCAGGTCGAGGTCGATGCCCGGCAGCCCGCGACGGGTCCAGATGTCGAGGTGGTTCAACGCGGCCGCCTTCACGTCGATGACCACCTCGTCGCGGCCCGGTTCGGGGTCGGGAAACTCGCCATACTCGAGTACGTCGCGGTCGCCGTGACTCTCGAACTGAACGGCTTGCATCGTCATTATTTATCGTGGCACTCTTATAAACGCAAGCTTCCCGGAGACTCTCCGTCCCGTGGTGAGCGGCGGCCGCTCGCCTGCTCGGCAGGCCCGGAGAAACTCTCGCTGTGATAGTCACATCTGTGGGGACTATATCTCTGTCAACTCCGCTCTGCCGACGTATATCGAAGAAAAAGTGCTACTGGAGCAATCGATTCACGTATTGTCTCATGTGTACGTAGATATGTAGAATATATCTACATTTTCTCGGGGAAACTGAATATACAGCCCCGTATCTCGACATCTGTACCTTTCTGGCACTGTTGTATGCTACGCCACACCACTGTCGGCCCGAGGTGGTGCATACTTACCGCTCGAACCCGTTCCTTGTGCTACCAATGACACACACTTCGAACACACCAACCGGCCGCGCTCGGAGCGCTCCGCGCCGCGACGCCGCGGGTCCTCGCTGTGGGGCTGCGGTGACCGTCCGATGAATCTCTCGCTCGTCATCGTCGCGACGATGACCGGCGTCACCACCGGCGTCCTGTTCGGACTGCTCGACGTTCCTATCCCGGCCCCGCCGAACCTCGCCGGCGTCATGGGCATCCTCGGCATCCTCGTCGGCTATCGCCTCGTCGAGTACTTCGACGTCGGCGTCAGTCTGCTGTCGCTGCTGAAGGTCTGAGCGGCTACCGCCTCTTTCTCTTCGAAGACCGTGACGGCAGTGCCGTCAGTGGTCCGCGTGTTCGGTTCCGTTCCGGTGCTGGTGGCCGCTCTCGGTCCCGCCGTGGCCGGTTCCGGTCGAATCGTGGTCGTGGTCGCGGGTGAGCCGCCCGTGGTACGTATCCAGCGTCCGTTCGAGGAGCGCGGTCCGCGTCTCGTGGCCCTCGACGACCGGTTCGACCCAGCGCGACTCGGTCCGCCAGTACCCCATCACGTCGCCGGCGGGTTCGATTACCTCCGCGTCGAGGCCTTCGACCCCCCAGTCGTCCGTGTAGGCCTGGATGAACGAGACGACGACCGTCTCGATGCCGGCGGCGAGTTCGTGGCTGCGCGTGGTCTCCGTGACGTAGGTCAGCCTGACCCGGTCGTCCTCGACGGCCAGCGAGTCCACGTCGACGAACCACTCCCGGAGGTGGGACTCGAACGCGGCCAGCCGGGTCCCGGGGTCGGCGTCGAGGTCGCCGCCGTCGGCGTCCCCCTCGCCGTGGTCGTCGTGGGTGTGCTCGCCGTCGGCGTGCGTGTGCCCGCTCTCGTCGTGATGTGGTTCGCCGGCCGTCCGTGCGGGCGTCTCAGGCGCGTCGGGCGTCGCCGTGGACCCGCTGCCGACGCCCGGCTGGCTGTTCCGGGTGCTGCCGAGGCCGCTACAGCCGGCGCTGGTCGCCACCGCCAGCGCGAGGGTTCCGAGGAACCCCCGCCGCGTCCGTCGCTGGCTGGCGTCGGGCATCGCTTACGTCCCCCGCCGCGCGGCGAGCAGCGCCGCGCCGACGAACGCGAGCAACGCGACGACGGCGGTGAATCCGGGACCGGACCCCGCGGTCGTCTCCGGCGGCGCGGTCGCGGTGTCGCCGCCCGGTGTCGCCCCGCTCTCGGTCGCCGGCGTCGCGGTCACCGTGGCTCCGCCGGACTCGCCGTCCCCGTCGGTTCCGGACTCGGCCTGCTGGCCGGCCGAAATCCAGACCGGGCTGGTCAGCGCCCGGTCGCCGTCCTCGTCGACGACGCGGAACGCGACCCAGGCGTTCCCGTCGACGGCCACGTCGGTGCTCATCGTGTCGGTGGTCCCGTCGAGCGTGACGTTGGCGACGGTCGTCCCGTTCCGGATGACGTGGGCGTAGGCGAGCTCGTCGAGGTTCCGGACCGTCGCGGACGCCGTAACGGAGGACCCGGCGGTGGTGTTCACCGTCTCGCCGGGCATCCGGTCGTCGACGGTGAACTGGACGGCCGGCCCGTACGTCGCGTAGGTGTGGCCGTCCTTGACCGACTGGGCCCACTTGTCGGCGGTGACGGGGCCCTCGACGTAGGCCCGCGTGCGGGCGCTGCCGTACTTGACCGGGAAGCACTGCGAGCAGTGGTCGTCGCTGACGCCGGTCGCGGCGATGTCGTAGCCCTGGTTCCAGAGGTTGAACAGCCCCTGGACGCTGCTGGCGTCACCGGCCCCGTACTCGCCGTTGTACGCCTCGATGGCGTCGACCATCGGGAGGTACTCGTCTTCCTGTCCCGGCGCTTCCGAGAGGTCGACGAAGCGGTCACCGGGGTGGTTTATCTGGAAGACCGTCGCGTTGTGTCGCGCGCGGGACTCCTCGATGAACTCCACGAGCGTCCCCTCGGAGTCGACCATCTCCTCGCCGTGCATCGGGTAGGGATTGAAGTGCCCGAGGTCACCGGTGGTTATCTCCTCGCTGCGGATGAACAGCACGTCGCGCGCCTCGGTCTGGGACTGCATCGAGCCCCAGCCACCGATGGCGTTGTGGTCGGAGATGAACACCGCGTCGACGCCCGAGGACTTCTGGATGGCGACGAAGTTGTCGATGGGCGTCGTGCCGTCGAAGCTGACGCTGCTGTGGGCGTGCGGGTCGACGCTGACCCAGTCGTTCTCGCTGGGGTCCAGTTCCTCCGTGAACGTGGCGTCGACCGTGACAGCCTCGCCCGGCGTCACGGAGATGTTCTTGCGGACCGGCTCGGTGTTGTACTCAGTCCCGTGGTTCAGGACGAGCGTGTAGTTGCCCGGCGGCAGTTCGAACGAGGCCGTCCCGGCGGGCGTCGTCTGCGTGTAGACGGTCCTGACCGCCGTGCCCTCGTTGAGCACCGTGATGCGAGCGTCGGCCGGGCTGACCTGGCCGCTGTCGTTCAGCGACGCCGTGACGTTGACCGGCGCGGGACCTTCGAGCGTATCGAAGGCGACGCTCGTCGTCTCGCCGTCGGCGACGGTCACGGTCTTGGACTCGGAGGGCGCGAAGCCCTGCGCCTCCGCCCGGAGCGTGTACTCGCCGGCCGGCAGGTCGAGGTCGAAGGCCCCTTCGTCGGTCCCGACGGTGTAGGTGAACGCGCCCTCGTCCGTCGAGGCGGTGACCGTGGCCCGCGAGACGGACTCGTTGCCCGCGCTCTCGACCGTGCCGGTCACCGTGCCCACGTCGGCACCGGTCCGCTCGTTGTAGTACTCGCTGGTCGCGCTACTGGTACCGTCCGCGCCGACGAAGAAGGCGAACTCGGCGGACTGGGTCTCACCGGGGTCGAGGCGGTGTTCGAGCCACGGGTCGACCCACGTCGAGGAGGCCGTGTACGAGGTGAACGAGCCGTTCCCGCCCCAGACGCCGTAGCTGACGCGGTCGCCGGTGAGCGCGGCCCACGGCTGGCTGAGCGTGTCGGCGCTCACCGGCGGGGCGCGCGTCTCTTCGATGGTCCCCGACCCGGGGAGCCAGGTGGACTGGCCCTCTGAGCTGAGCGCCGCCCCGCTCTGGAGGCGCTCGGAGTCGTTGACCGGGAGGCGCTGGTCGCCGCCGTTCTCCATCGTCGTGTTTATCCAGACGTGGCTGGAGTCGGCCGGCAGCGTGTACGTCGTCGTGACGGAGACGTTCGGACTCGTGCTGACGTGGCCGGTCGCGGTGACGACCGCCGCGCCGTTCGGCCCGGTGGCGTTCTGGCGCTCGAAGGACTCGTAGACGGGCCACGTGCCGAAGTTGTTGAACGCGAACTCGGCGACGCCTATCTGGTCCGTCGTCAGCCCGTACGCGTTGGCGTCGTAGATGCCGCCCGGGAGCGTGCCGAAGGGCCCGTTGCTCTCGGTCCCGATGGCGACCGCTATCTCGCTGTTTTTCAGGACGATGGTCTCGTTCGCGGGCGTCTCGCCGCCCTTGAGCCGCTCGCCGGTGACCGCGACCGGGCTCTCGGGCCGTTCGACGTGACCCGAGGCGGCCAGCCACTTCACCGTCCGGAACAGGAACGGCCGGGTGTCGGTCTGCTGGTGTTCGGCCTGCCACTCGTCGGTGAGGTAGGTCGTCAGCGACTTCTGGCTGCCGAAGGCGACGACGCGGCCGTTCTGGCCGATGTCCCACGTCGCGGCCGCACCGACGATTCGCTCACCGCGCGGGAAGCTTTCCTCGGTGGTCGAGTACGTGTACTCGTAGGTGTCCTCGTCGCCGTACAGCAGCGGGGCCTGCGTCCCGTTGGCCGTGTCGGTCACGTTGATGCTGACGCCGTCGTACTCCACCGTCTCGACGCCGTCGGTGATGGGGTGGTCCCCCGTGTTGTGCAGGATTACCCGCCACTCGTAGTCCTCGACGGTCTTGTTGGTCGGGTCCTGGATGTTGCGCAGCCACTTGTCGCTCTCGCCGTTGAAATGGAGCCCGTACGGGTCGGTGATGTCGTTGAGCTTCCCCGCGTTACCCTGCAGCGGCGAAGTCCAGTCGGCCACGACGAACAGGCTGCCGCCGTTGCGGACGTACTCGTCCAGCGCCTCCTGTTCGGCCTCGCTGTAGGCGGTCTGTGGCACCGGGATGACGACCACGTCGTAGTCCCCCAGCCCGCTGGCAGCCGAGTCGCCCCACGAGGTCAGTCCCCCCGTGGTGGAGCGTTTCGTGTCCACGTCGTACCCGCGCTCGCTGAGCCGGTTCGCGAACTCCGTGAACGTCGAGCCCTGGTGGCTCCCGTCGATGAGCACGTCGACCCCCGCTCCGCTCGCGTTGAGGTCGACCGAACTATCAGGTCTCGGGCAGTCCCCGTCGAGCTGACAGGTGACGGCACCGCCCGATGCTGTCTGTGCCGCTGTCTGGCTGTTCGCCGTCGACAGTCCGTTTCGCTCGCCCGGTACAGCAGCGGCGCTTCCGATGAATCCGGTGCTGATGACCGAGACGACGAGCAGTACGCAGAGCGTCGCCGACCGAAGGTGGTGTCTGTCCATCACTTCCTGTACCGTATCGAGAGTATATAGTTAAAATTTACCCTGACGGACTATTTCTCGATACTGACTGGATTCTGTAACGAACTCTCGGCCCGGTATCGCCGCCGCGTCGTGTCCCCGCTTCCGGGGTCGGGCGCAGGCCCGACTGTCCCTTGGTATCGCACCGCTCGGCCCGTACAAGAGGATTGGGGCGGCCACACCTGGTTTGTCGGCCACACATTCCGACACACCGCTGTGTGGCGCGACGGCGGCCGACAAACGTCCCACAGACCCCCTCCGCGAGGCGCACACGTGTGACGGTCAGTCCGTACCAGCATTTAATATCCGATGGAGGAAACGTCGGGGATATGCCACGGAAAGTGTTCTTCGATACGGACCCCGGCTGCGACGACGCGGTCATGCTGGCGATGGCGCTCGGCCACGACGCTATCGACGTCGTCGGCCTCTCGACCGTCTGCGGGAACACGACCATCGAGAACACGACGCGGAACGCCCACGCGATACTGGAACTGGGCGGGTACGACGTGCCGGTCGCCCGGGGCTGTGGCCGGCCGCTGGTCGACGACCTCGCCACCGCCGAGTGGATTCACGGCGAGAACGGACTCCGCGGCGACCTGCCCGCCGTCGACGGCGAGACGCGGGACGTCCACGGGGCCGACGCAATCGTCGACGCCGCCCGCGAGCACGGCGACGACCTGACGATTGCGGCCGTCGGCCCGCTCCCGAACCTGGCGATTGCGCTGGCGAAAGAGCCCCGCTTGCCCGACCTGGTCGGGGACATCTATCTGATGGGCGGGGCCGCGATGACGAGCGGGAACGTCACGCCGATGGCCGAGGCCAACTTCCACAACGACCCCGCGGCGGCCAGCCGCGTCCTGCAGGACGCCGCCCCGAAGATGGTCGGCCTGGACGTGACAAATCGCGCCACCGTCTCCCCGGAGTTCATCGAGTCGTTCCGCGCGGCCGGCGGCGTCCGCGGGACCATCGCCGAGTGGCTCGACTACCGGCCCGACTCCGGGACCTACCCGCTGGCCGACGCGCCGGCCATCCACGACGCCGCCGTCGTCGCCGACATCGTCGACGACTCGGTGCTCGGCTTCGAGGAGTACTACCTCGACGTGGACACGACCGGCGGCCCCTGCCACGGCGCGGTCATCTGTGACGAACACGGCACGACCGACAACGACCCCAACGGCCGCGTCGCCGTCGACATCGACGTGGCTCGCTACCGCGAGGTCCTCGAAGCCGGCGTCCGGGCCTACGCCGCCGAGTGAGCCTGCTGAGGCGGCGACGCAACGGCCGCCGCTATTCGTAGGTGTGGACGCTCCCGGTGGTGTTGTCCGCGATGTAGTCCCAGTCGTAGTCGACGCCCAGTCCGGGACCGTCGGGGACGCCGACCGTCCCGTCGGAATCGACGGCGTCCATCAGGTCGGAGTAGCCGCCCTCGTACACCGGCGGCTGGGTGTTCTGGCAGTCCGGGTGGACCAGCGCCATCTCGTAGTAGTTGGAGTTGCGGCAGGCGGCGATGCAGTGGCGCTGGGCCGGGCCTGGCGCGTGGAACTCCACGTCCAGCCCGAACGCCTCGGCCATGCGGGCCACCTTGATTGCGCCGGTGATGCCCGCGTCGTACTCGGGGTCGGCCCGGAGGAAGTCGGTGGCCTCGCTGGCGGCGAAGTCCGACTTCAGCTCCAGGCCGCGGACGTGTTCGGTCTGGAGTATCGGTGTGTCGAGTTTCTGGGCCAGTTTCCTGTGGGCGTGCTGTGAGATGCCGCCGTCGCGGAAGGGGTCCTCGTACCAGAAGAAGCCCTCCTCGTCGAGCGCGCGACCCAGTTCCAGCGCGTCGGCGAACGTCTCCAGTTCGCAGGCCGGGTCGTGCATCAGGTCCATCTCGTCGCCGACGGCTTCGCCGACGGCGTGGACCGCCGCAATCTCGCGGTCGAGATTCCGGGACTCGTCACCGCCGCCCCAGCCGTGTATTTTGAAACCGCCGAACCCTTCGTCGCGACACTCTTCGGCGAAGTCCGCGAAGGCCTTGGGGGAGTCCAACCCCCCGGCGTCGTCGCCGTGGTAGGTCGAGGCGTACGCCGGGATACGCTCGCGGTAGGTCCCCAGCAGCTCGTGGATGGGCGCGTCGTAGTACTTGCCCGCGAAGTCCCACAGCGCGATGTCGATGGGGCCGATGCCCATCCGGTCGTACTTCCGGAGCGCGCGCTTGCACTCCGACCAGTGTTTCTCGCGTTTCAGCGGGTCCTTGCCGATAAGGTACTTGGCGACGATGTTGTACTGGGCGGCCGCCGGGGAGTTCCCGCCGACGTACTCGCCCGTGATGCCCTCGTCGGTGTGCACCCGGACGCCGAACAGTTTCCGCGTCGTCGTCTCCCCCGGCGTGTACACCAGATTGAAGCCGTGTTCGTCGGTCCCCACGTCTTCGAGCGGGTACTCGAACTCGCGGCTCTCGATTTTCGTTATCGTTGGCGACATCCGTGTGACGTTCCGGGGTCGGGCTCTTAAAGCTACCCCGCCGCAAACGCGAGCCGGCGACGCGGGCGGCTGTTTGAACCCCTATCCGCTTTATCGAATGCGGCGTCGCCCCGGCTACTCCTCGCCCAGCGCGCCAAGTCGGCGGATGCCGGGATCGCCCAGCCGCACCGAACAGCCGACGTAGAGCGGTTCGATGACCCTTGGGTACTCGAAAGACGCGGCGTGTTCGTGGAGCACTTTCGGGTCGCCGCCCTCGCCCTGCCACATGTCGTGGTGCGAGGGGAGCAGGCGGGACAGCCCGAGTTGGTTCGCGGCCTCGATGATTTCGTTCTCGTCCATGTACCACTTCGTCCGGACGCCACAGTCCGGTTCGGGCTCGTAGATGGAGCCGACGGTGCCGAACGCCAGCGCGCCCGCGTCAACGTCGAACCGCTCGCCGACCTCGGCGAACGCCTCAGCCGGCCGGCTGTCGCCGGCGTGGAAGAACGTCCCGGCGTCGTGTTCGACGACGTAGCTCACCGGCTCGATGGCGTCGGGGTCGTTCGCGCCCGCGACGTGGACCGTGAAATCGCCGACCTCGAACGCGTCGCCGACCGCGACCTCGTTTCGCCGGCTGTCGGACACCCGAAGTTCGCCGTCGTAGTCCGGCGACGCGTACGACGCCGCGGG
Organism: Haloarcula sp. DT43; assembly: GCF_037078405.1. NCBI lineage: Archaea > Methanobacteriati > Methanobacteriota > Halobacteria > Halobacteriales > Haloarculaceae > Haloarcula > Haloarcula brevis. The sequence goes on from NZ_JAYMGZ010000002.1 coordinate 99,890, forward strand.
CGCGTACAGGTCCGCCCCGAGGCCCTCGACCAGCGGGCCGTAGGACGGCGGGTGCATGTGGTCGATGTGTTCGTGTGTGACGAGTGTGGCGTCACACTGTGTGGCGTCTGTGGGGTCCATCGGAACCGGAATCATCCGGACGAGAGTCGGCGGGTCGCCGGTCCCGAAGTAAGGGTCGATGTACAGCGTCGTCGTCCGTGACCGGAGCACGAAGCCGTTACAGCCCAGGTACCAGACCACGACGCCGTCGCCGGGGTCCGTCGCTTCCACTTCCTCGCGGACGAACCAGTCGTCCCACGTTGACTGCACCATACCCCGGGCTACACCTGGCGGGACAAAAAACCCCGCGGCGACATCACTCCAGGTGAACCGTCGACTCCGTCTCGGAAGCCTCGTAGACGGCTTTGATAGTCCTGATATCGACGAGCCCGTGCTCGCCGTCCGCGTAGGGGTCGGTGTCGGTCAGCAGGCAGTGGGCGAAGTACTCGAACTCCTCTTCCATCTGGTCGACCTGCTCGAAGTCGACGTCGACCGTCGTGCCCTCGTGGGACAGCTGGAGCGCGCGGTCGTCCCAGGGGTAGAAGGCCGGTTCGACCCGGACCTTCCCTTCGGTCCCGAGCACGGAGATGTGGCTGTCGAGGTGGGCGTTCTGGCTGGCGGTACACACCGCGTACACGTGGCCGGGGAAATCGAGCTGGAACGCGCCGTGTTCGTCGGGGACGTCCGCGAACTCCGCTTGCACGGAGGCGACCGTGCCCCGGACGGCCACGGGGTCGGCGTCCAGCAGGAACCGACTCGTGTTCAGCGGGTACAGGCCGATGTCCATCACGGCACACCCGCCCGAGAGCTCCCAGTCTAACCGCCACTGGTCGGGGTCGGGGACCAGTTCGAGGATGGGTTCGGTCATGTTGCCGTGGACGAACAGCGGCTCGCCGATGTACCCCTCGTCGATGAGGTCCTTCGCCCGCCGGACGGCCGGCTCGGTGTGCATCCGGTAGGCGACCATCAGCGTCGCGTCGTGCTCGTCACAGACCGCGACCATCTGCTCGGCGCGCTCGACGGTGGCCTCCATCGGCTTCTCACAGAGGATGGCCTTGTCCAGTTCCGCGGCCGTCTCGACGAACGGGAGGTGCCGGGCGTTGGGGGTGACGATGTAGACGGCGTCGTAGGCGTCGCTCGCCGTCCCGTCGTGGAACTCCTCGTAGGTGAGCGCGTGCTCGACCGTCTCCGAACCGGCCGCGACGTCGGCCGCCTTCTCGCGGTCGCCGCTGACCAAGACCGTCGTCTCACAGAGGTCCCCGGCGTCGACGGCCGGCATCGCCTGTTCGGTGGTCCACCACCCGACGCCGACCATCGCGAACCGGACCGGGCTGTCTGTCTCTGTCCGCTCCTGCCAGTCTCGACGGTCGAACCCGGCCGTGAGTGCGTCGACGTTCATGCCGCCGGCATCGACCGGCCCGATATTATGTTTTGCGTTGCCACACTGCTGTCGGTTCGAGCCGTTCCCGGGGGAGCGAATGCTAGTTCACCTATCGAGCACGCTGTCCCGATTAGTGAGATATTCGTTCGGTATGATGGGACTACTGTCTGCGCGAACCGGCGCGTGGTCGCTGCGCGGCGTTCGTCCGGCCGAGTTCAGAGCGCCGTCTCACGGGCGTTTTCAGCGCTACCCGGCCGCCCGACCGGTCCTGCGCATCGAGAATAACGACAGTACAACCGTTACGGGATGCGTTCCGGAATGGTGAACGGGCGGTCCCAGGCGGCCACGTTCGCCCCTACGTTCCGCGCCAAAAGTGCGCCCCGCCGTCCACAGAGTCGTGACGGTTCGGGAGCGTGTCAGCCTCGATTAGCTGTTGCGGTACACCGTCTTGATGTAGCTGAAGAACTCCAGACCGGCGTCGCCCTGCTCGCGGTAGGTGTTCGTCGAGGAGCGCTTGAGGCCGCCGAAGGGAACGTGCAGTTCCAGCCCGGTCGTCTTCTCGTTGACCTTGACCACGCCGGACTCGGAGCGCTCGATGAACTCGTTTTCCTCCTCGATTCGGTCGGTCACGATGCTGGCCGAGAGCCCGTAGTCGATGTCGTTGGCGACCTCGACGCCCTCGTCGAAGTCGGAGACGGGAATGACGGCCAGCACCGGGCCGAACACCTCTTCCTGTGCGATGCGCATGTCGGGCTCGACGTCGGAGAAGACGGCCGGCGAGATGAAGTTCCCGGCGTCGTACTGGCCGCCGGTGAGTTCCTCGCCGCCCGTCTCCAGGGTCGCGCCCTCGGACTGTGCGATGTCGACGTACTCCAGGCTCCCCGCGAGTTCGTCCTTACTGACGTGGGGACCCATGTCCGCCCGGTCGAGGCCGTTCCCGATTTCGAGGGACTCGGCGTAGTCGACGACGGCCTCGAGGAACTCGTCGTACACGTCCTCGTGGACGATGGCCCGGGACGTGGCCGTACAGGCCTGGCCCGTGCCCCCGAAGGCCCCGGCACCGACGATGTCGGCCGCCTTGTCCACGTCGGCGCTCGGCATGACGACGGTCGGGTTCTTCCCGCCCATCTCCGCCTGGGCGCGCTTCCCGTTGTTCGTCGCCTGGTCGTAGACGTGCTCGCCGACGGCGGCGCTGCCGGTGAACGACACCACGTCGACCTCGTCGTGCGTGGTCAGCCGCTCGCCGACCTCGCTCCCGGGGCCACAGACGAGGTTGATAGCGCCGTCCGGAATGCCGGCCTCGTCCAGCGCCTCGACAATCATCGTGCCGACGGTCGGAGACTGCATGGCGGGCTTGATGACGACGGTGTTCCCGACCGCGAGCGCCGGCGCGATTTTCCAGGCCGGAATCGCGATGGGGTAGTTCCACGGCGTAATCAGCGCCGCGACGCCCATCGGCTCCTTCTTCGTCTGTAGGCCGGCGCGGCCGCCGCTGGGCTGTTTGACGGTGCCGCCGAAGTCTCGGGCCTTCTCCGCGTAGTAGTAGAAGATGTCTATCGCCCGCTGTACCTCGCCCTCTGCCTCCCCGAGGGGCTTCCCTTCCTCCCGGGTCAGCGTCTCCGCCAGCTCGTCTTTCCGGGACTTCAGGATTTCGCCGGTCTCGCGCAGGATGGCACCGCGCGCCGGCCCGGACATCCCGGCCCACTCGTCCGTCGCGTCCGCCGCGGCCGCGACCGCCTTGTCGGCCTCGGCTGCCGAGGACACCGGAACCGTGCTGACCACGTCGGTCTCGTCCGCCGGGTTCGTGACGTCCTGTGTCTCCCCGCTTCCGGTCCACTCGCCACCGATATAGTTCTCGTACGTCTGCGTCATACGTTCGATTCATTTCGTTCCCGATACTTACACGTTTCCCATCCTTCGCCGCGCTGCCCCGGTCGAAGTCCTGTCGTCCGCGGGACGTGGCTACTGACGACGCCGGGGCTCCGTGCGTCGAGCCAGCCCGGCCCGACGTTGTGTTCGACGATGAGGGACGGCCGGGCGGTCCGGTGTCTGTGACGCCAGTGCTGCACACAGCGTCTTCGCCGCAGTCGCTCCTGTGCTGTCGCTTGTGTCCCGGCCGCGCTGCTCCGCGGTTGACTGTCCAAATCTCCACTGTCCGAGTCCCAAACTAACATATTAATGCGTTGGAAGCAGTAATATATACTCCGAACGCAGTTGTGCGGACGGTAGCCACGTCGATTTGATATCGGGACATGTGGTTTATCGATGGAAACTGGCCGCAAAGAGGGACCCGACCGACGAGCCACAGGACGTCACCGATACTTCGAAACGGCCGCGATTGCCGAATCGACTGCTCGTCTGGAACTCGATTCCGGGTATCTGTCCACGGATACGTCAATATCTACCCAGACCGTCCTCAGCGTATGGAACCCGTCCGTTCCACGGCAAGACGGTGTCGCCCCGTTGGGGCGTCCGCGGGGGCTAGTTGGCGCAATCGACCTGCTCGAGGAGAGCGGTGGCGAGCGCGCTCTTTCGGTGTGATACCAGGAGGTGACAGTAGATATCGTCTTCACTGTCTGCACCGCAGTTACACAGCGGGCATCCGTACCTGTGCCCGGCCACCGTCTCCGTCGCTCGCCGCGGGATGCTGGCTTGCATACGTGAGTGCCGGTCGCCCTCCATCATAGCGGTTTCTAGGACCGCTATGTCGCTCTCTGTGTGCATATAGAGACGGTCGCCGGCCCCGGGTCCGGTCTCATCCGGCCCGTTTCACCACTTCCAGTGCTACGCTTGTCTATCGGACGAAGACCCCGAAATATCCGACGCCGGCTGTCCACGAGACTGCTCTGGCTCTGTGATTCTATCGGGCATTCGGAGACGAAATCTTCCCGAACTGTGGTCAAAATGGGTGCTTTGTGGCTGTTTTCGACTGGATAGCAATAGAACATCCACGTCTGGCTATCGCCGCCGGAAACCGCCTTGCTGCGCCGCCTTCTCACGCAACCGCTGAATCCGCTCGTCCATCGGCGGGTGGGTCGACAGGAGCCGCGACAGTTCCTCGTCCCCCTCGCCGTGGACGTACAACTGTCGGAGAGGGCCAAACTCCGGCTCCGAGGCGCGCTCGATTGTCCTGAGAGTTCGGGCGAGGGCGCCGGGATTCCCCGTGACCTCGACCGCGCGCTCGTCGGCCGCCAGCTCACGGCGCCTGGAGTACCCAAGTACCAGTAGCGTCACGACAAGCCCGAGTCCGGCGACCACCCGCAGTGCGTACCGCTGTGTGCGACCGAGCACGGACTGCGACCACGACGACGGGTCGCCGCGCAGCAGTGCGAGCGAGCGGGCGATGCCACCGGTCAGCACCACGACGGGGAACAACACGAGGCCGACGAGCCCGACGACCGTCTGGACGAGACTGTACGCGACGGTCTGGACGAGCGCGTCGCGGGTCTCCAGATGCGCGAGTTCGTGTGCCAGCAGCGCCTCGAACTCCGCCGCGGACAGCAGTCGGAACAGCCGCCGGTCGACGACGATGGCACCGGCCCCGCCGCCGATGGCGAACGCGTTCGGGACCGGCAGGTCCGCCAGCAGCAGCGTCGGCGTCGCCACGTCCATCCGCTCGACGAGCGCATCGAGGTGGCGGTACGTCTCGGGCGACTGCGCCCGCGGGAGTTCGACGGCGTCGAGGGACCGCTTGAGCCGCGCCGTCGCGGCCCAGTAGTTCACGACGCCGAGGCCGACAGCCGTCCCAGTGATGACCAGGACGGCCACCAGCGGTGACGGGCGGCTATCCCAGACCGGCAGGAGTAACGCGTATCCGACGTACGCCGCCGCGAGATAGACCAGCAGGGACAGCAGTCCGACGACGGCCATGAGGAGCCGTCGGGTCACAGCCATACCCGGCGTACGTGCTGCCCGGGAAAATCGCTTCGGGAACCCTGGTCGCTGACCCGTCATGGTGGGACGACAACCGAACCACGGGGATGCCGGGGTCGAACTACCGGGGCGGCGTCTCCCGGTGGCGGGTCACGAGCGACTCCGCAGCGAGAGGGAGTAAATTATCGACCCGATGCCGACGATTTCGATGACGTTGCTCAGCAACGGCGTGTAGAACGTGTAGACGATGAGGTCGACTTCGAGAGAGAGCCCGATAGACGAGACGACGAGCGTCGTCAGCGGTGACACGACCGTAATGAGCGCGAGGCCGACGGCGAGAAACAGCATCTGTCGCCGTTCGTTTCTCCGGTAACCTTGGTACGCCTGGTAGACCAAAAACAGCCCCATCGCAACGGCGAGTAACACGACCAGTAGCAAAACGAGGTAGTACGAGGGAATCAGAGAGGGATTAACTTGGAGCGGGTGCATCAGAGTTCCCCCAACATGTTGGTGAAACGGTCCGCCATCTTTTCGGCCGGTCGTTCTTTGACGTCGATTGTGAGTTCATTGTCCTCCAGTTCGATTGTGAGTCGCTTGAGCCGCCTTGTAGACGCTGTGGTGGTGCCCCTCGTCTTCGGCGAGTGACCAGGCCGAACGATACCTGACTGAGGACTACCGGGCCGCCCAGATAGAGTATCGAACTGACTCCGACGCCTCACAGACAGCAGTGACCGCTGGCGGGGCCGAACTAGCAGACAGATTCCGGTTCAACGCGACCGACACGGGGAGCGTCGTCGTCGTCCTCGCGGCGGTGATGGACCGCATCTTCCAGTCGGCGATTCAGGGACTCGTCATGGCGGTCGGACTGACCGCCGCGTTCCTCGTGCTCATCTACGGCCTTTTGGAGCGGAAGCCACTGCTCGGCGTGGTCAATGTCTTCCCGATACTGGTGGCAATCGCGTTCCTGCTCGGAACGATGCGATACATGGACATCACGCTGAACGCACTGACGGCGACGATTCTCTCTATCTCGGTCGGTGTCGGCATCGCCTACTCGGTGCACACGACTCACCGATTCATCGACGAGTACGACGCGACGACCGGTGCCCACGAGGCGATGATGGTCACGCTGACAGGGACCGGCGGCGCGCTGTTCGGCAGCATGCTGGCGACAGCGCTGGGGACCGGCGCGCTCGCGCTGGCGATTACCCCGATTCTCGGCAACTTCGGGGTCCTGATCGGCCTGAGCGTCACCTACTCGTTCCTCGCGGCGGTGATAGCGCTCCCGCCCGCGGTGTTGCTCTGGGAACGAATCCATCAGTGGGACCTCGATATCGTGGCGCGTCTCCGACCGGCGCTATAGCGACGTGTGCCGTGTCGACCGGGACGCTTTCAGCGACAACGCCCGTCTCTGCGGTGCACAGTCGCTCCCTGCTGGTGATTGTTTCGGCCGTTTGAGGATTCGGGTTAACGACACGAGTTTCACCGAATCGGGGCCAGACGACCGCAAGGACGAACAGGGTGTCTTCGGCCGCGGATTCGACAACGGGCTGGTCGCGATTGCCCGGCGGCTGATGGTTACGGGACTGCTGTCTGTGAATGACCCTGAAATCGAGGACGCCTGAGCCATCCGTAAGCGTTGCAGAGACTGTCATCCCGGTGGTCGAAGGCGGCAGGCGTGTCGCCGATGACACCGACTGCCGTCTCGCGTGACGCACCCTGTTCGATAGCGACACCACAGGGTCTCGACCGGCCGGCGTACGACACGCACTGGCGGACCGACGCTCTCGGAAACGCAGCGACGACCAGCGATTACGTCAATCCCGCCGTCTTCCGGTGGTCTCACTGGATCGTGATGGTGTACCCACGAAGACGAGATAATCTGGACGACAGAGGACTGCGCAGTGAACGACGGGCCAGTCGGTCGATAGCGCTGTCCCACCCGTGTCGACCTGCCCCAGGAGCTATTTCATATAGCGGTAGCTAGTTTATTTTATACCTCCGTTTGGCCGCCCACCGAGCGACTCCGGGGCGACACGCCTTTTTGACCGGCCCTCGGACCACAGGTATGCGAATCGCGCGACTGCTGACGGACGACGGTCCAGTCACCGGCGAATACGTCGACGGCGTCGTTCACGCCGACGACGGCCAGTACGCGGTCGGCCGCGACGGGCGGCTGCTCCCGCCGTGTGACCCGACCGCGCTGTACTGCGTCGGCCGGAACTACGCAGCGACCAACGACCAGATGGACTACGACCGGCCCGAGGAGCCGGACTTCTTCATCAAGCCCCCGACGGCCCTGGTGGCGCACGAACAGGCCATCCCCTATCCGCCGTTCACCGACGAACTCACCTACGCAGGCGAGTTGGCCGCCGTCGTCGGCGAGCGGTGCCACGACCTCGACCCGGCCGACGTTCCCGACGTCGTCAGGGGCTACACCATACTGAACGACGTCGACGCGCTGGACCAGCAGGGTCGAACCGCGCGAAAGGCCTTCGACGGGTCCGCGCCCCTGGGGCCGTGGGTCGAGACCGACGTCGACCCCACCGCTATCGACATGTACACCGACATCGACGACGAGCGCCGCCAGGCCGCAAACACCAGCGAGATGCTGTTCGGTCCCCACGAGGTGGTCGCGTACCTCTCGGAGCGGTTCACGTTCCGCCCCGGCGACGTCATCGCCTTCGGCAGCCCGGCCAATCCGGGGACTGTCGAACCCGGAGACAGCGTCGAGATAACCTACGAGGGCGTCGGCACGCTCCGAAACGAGGTCGTCGAGCCGTAGCTGGCTGAACAGGGCTGTAGCGTCTTTTCGATGCCGTTCTTCCGGAGTCCGTGTGGAACCGTCGTGTCCGCGATAAATCCTTATCTGCTATACGAAATCACTGCAGTCTGGTCCGAATCGTCTCCGCGGTCTGCTCGCCGATGCCGTCGATGGCCGTCAGTTCCTCGCTGGAGGCCGCCCTGACGTTGTCGACGCTGCCGAAGCGCCGGAGCAGTCGCTTCCGCGTCTCCGGGCCGATGCCGGGCACGTCGTCGAGCGTCGTCGACACGTCGTCCCGGAGCGTCTGGTGGTACTGCACGGCGAAGCGATGAGCTTCGTCTCGAACCCGCTGGAGCAGGTGGAGCTGCGGAGCGCCGCTGTCCCAGTCGTAGACGCGGTCCGGCGTCACGACCAGCTCCTCGTCTTTCGCCAGCGCGACGGCCGGCACGTCCCAGCCGGTCTCGGCCAGTGCGTCGCGGGCCGCCCCGAGCTGGCCGTCGCCGCCGTCGATGAGCAGCAGGTCGGGGTCCGGCCGGTCGTCCCGGCCCTCGACGGCCCGCGTGGCCCGCCACCGAACGAGTTCGCGCATGTTCGCGTAGTCGTCGTTTCGCTCGGTGAGCTTCTTCCGCCGGTAGTCGCTCTTCTCGGGCGTCCCGTCGACGAAGGTGACGTTCGACCCGACGGCCGACCGGCCCTGGGCGTGGCTCACGTCGAGGCCCTCGATGCGGTCCGGGCGGTCGATGCCCAGTGCGTCGCCCAGGCGGCCGGTCTCGTCGTCGGTCCCGCCGCGCTGGCGGGCGTTCTTCAGCGCGAGGTCGACCAGCGTCGCCTCCCGGCCGGCCCCGGGCACCCCGAGCGTGACGCCCTCGCGTTCCAGCCACGCCTCGATGTCCGGGTCGGCGGGGGACTCGGCACAGAGAATTTGGTCCGGCAGCTCCCGCTCGGCGTAGTACTGCGGGATGAACGCCCGGTACACGCCGGCGGTCCCTTCGCCGTCCGGTGCTTCGAGCGTGTGGCGGTCCCGCTCGACGAGCTTGCCGCCCTCGGCGTGGAGCCGGGCGACGATGGCGCGCTCCCCTTCGATGGCGGCTCCGAGCACGTCCATCGTCCGGTATCCACCGGAGTCGCTGACGGCGGTGTCGCCCTCGCCGTGGAGCGCCTCGACCGCGCCGAGCTTGTCCCGGAGGTTCGCCGCGCGCTCGAACTCCTGATTCTGTGCGGCGGCCTCCATCTCGCGGCGCAGCGGGTCCGCGAGCACACCGGCCTCACCTTCGAAGTACCGCCTGACGGACTCGACGTCTTCGGCGTAGTCCGCCTCGCTTATCTCGCCGGTACAGGGCGCGGTGCAGATGCCCATCTCGTAGTCGAGACAGGGCCGGTCCCGGTTGCGGTACTTGTGGTCGGAACACCCCCGCAGTCCGTACGTCTCCCGCAGTGCCTTCACGACCGTTTCGACGCGCCCCTTGTCGGTGAACGGTCCGTAGACGGTCGCGCCGTCCGCGGGGTCGCGGGTCACCTCGATTCGGGGGACGGCGTGATCGGTCAGCTGGACCAGCGGATAGGACTTGTCGTCTTTCAGTCGCACGTTGTAGGGCGGCCGGTGGCGCTTGATGAGGTTCGCTTCGAGCAACAGCGCCTGCGTCTCGGTGTCGGTGACGGCGAAGTCGACGGTCTCCGCGCGGTCGACCATCTTGGCGATGCGTTCGCTCCGCGGGTCGGCGTACGACCGCACGCGGTCCCGGAGGTCGACGGCCTTCCCGACGTAGAGGACCCGCCGCTCTCCGTCCCGGTCCTGTTCGAACAGGTACACGCCGGGCTCCCGCGGCAGCGACCCGGCGCGCTCCCGAACTCCGTCGGCGTCCATCGGGTCGGAGTTGGCGCTCGGCGGAGTTGAACGTCACGGGAGCGGGTCGTCGGGCTGCCGGCCCGTCCCGGCATCGGCCGGGGCCGCGCCCGGCACGACGGCGGCCTCGATGCGTTCGGCGACGCTCTCGTCGGTCGGCGCGGCCAGTTCGATGTCGTCGTCGCCGGCGACGCGGACGACGAGCAGCCGGTCGCGGCTCCAGAGGTAGACCCCGAGCACGACGACGGCGAAGGCCAGGGCGAGGCCGCCGAACAGGCGCATCAGGTCGTCCAGTTGCGCCAGCAGCGCCAGCATCGTCTGGAGCAGCCCCAGCATCCCGCCGATACCGACGGCACCCGCGGTCCCGCCGCTGTCGAGCGAGACGTTGCCCACGAGGCCGTCGAGGCTCACGGTCGTCCCGGCGGCCACCAGCACGACGCCGACGACCAGCGCCTTCACGCCGAGGTCGAGGAACGACCAGTCGCCGCTCGTCGTGACATCGACGCCCTCGACGTTGGGTCGGTCGACCTGTCGGTAGTTCGACCCTGCGCGGTCCGGCGTGAACACGAGGACGCGGTGGCTCGTCACGACGACCCCGCCGTGGTCTAGGCGAACGTCTTCTTCGATTACCTCGCCGTCGTACAGGAGGCTCTCGGCCCGTGCGACCCAATCCATACGCCCCGTTTACCGCGGAGACGTGTATATTCTCCCCCGTAACCGCTAACTGTGCGCCCGTGAACATGACGGTATGACCGCCGACCCCCGCTGCCCCCACTGCTCGGAGAAGGTCAGTGCGACCGCGACCTGGTGTATGCACTGCGGCCGCGACTTCGACAGCCCGGTCGACGCCGGGACCGGGACAACGGTCCTCGACGCCGGCGGCGGCCGGACCGCGTCAGACCTCGAAACGGCGCTCAACGCCGGCGACGTCGACGGCATCCGGGCCGCCCTCTCCCGGAGCGACAGCGGCCCGACGCTCGTCGGCGTCGGCCTCGCCGCTATCGGGCTGTTTACCCTCCCGCTCGTCTCGCCGCCGGGGCTCACGCTGGCGTCCCTCCTCGTCGTCGCCGGGGTGGGCGCGGTGGCCGCGACGAAGGCCACGGTCGACGCGGCTATCAGGACCGGCGGGAAGGCACTCGCCTTCGCTCCCTTCCTGCTGGTGTTTCTCGACGTGCTCCTCGGCTACCTGCTCAGCGGCGCGGTCGTTGCCGGCCCCACGGTCCTGCTCGGCCCGGCGGTGTACGCCGGAGTTGTCACCTACGCCGTCCGCCTGTACCGACGACGCTGAGGCGGTCTGTCCGTTCGCCGGAGCGGTCGTGCATCTCGACGAGCGTGTCGGCTACCTGCTCGACGGCCCTGTCGGCCGCGGCCGCCCGCTGGGCGTCCGTGAGCGGAGTGTGACGGCCCATAGACGAGTATGACTGGTCAACCGGTAAATACTTCCTGGAGGCTACAACCGCTGTCTGAGCCTTTCGCCGGTGGGGCCAGTCGAGACTCGCCCGGTATCAAAACTACCATGCCCCCCGGATTCGAGAGTCCACCTACTACAGGTGGTTCTGTGACCGAAAAACGCGAATACAAAGACGACTACCAGGACAAGACGCTGTATCTCCCGGGGCCGACAGAGGTGCGAGAGGACGTCATCGAGGCGATGGCCGAGCCGATGTTCGGCCACCGGATGGACCGGATGACTGACCTCTACACCACCATCGTCGAGGACACGAAGGAGTTCCTCGGCACCGACAACGACGTCATCGTGCTCACGGCGTCGGGCACGGAGTTCTGGGAGTCGACGACGCTGAACCTGGTCGAGGACAGCATGCTCGTGCCGACCTCCGGCGCGTTCAGCGAGCGCCAGGCCAACGTCGCCGAGCGGCTGGGCAAGGACGTCGACCGCATCGAGTACGACTGGGGCACGGCGGTCAAGCCCGACGACGTCCGCGACGCGCTCGAAGCCGGCGACTACGACGCCGTCGGGGCCGTGATGAACGAGACGTCGACCGGCGTCCGCAACCCCATCGAGGAGATCGGCGACGTGGTCGCTGAGTACCCGGATACCTACTTCGTCGTCGACGCCATCTCCTGTCTCGGCGGCGACCAGATAGACATCGAGGCCCACGGCATCGACGCCATCTTCACGTCCACGCAGAAGGCCTTCGCCATGCCGCCCGGACTGGCCGTCTGTGCGGTCAGCGACGACGCCTACGAGCGGGAACTGGAGAAGGAGTCGGCGTCGTGGTACGGCGGCTTCCAGCGCTGTCTGGACTACTACGACCGGAAGGGTCAGACCCACTCCACGCCGGCGATTCCGCTCATGCTCGCCTACCGCCAGCAGATGAAGCACATGCTCGACGAGGGCCACGACGCCCGCGACCAGCGCCATCGGGAGATGGCCGAGTACACCCGCGAGTGGGCCCGCGAGCACTTCGACCTCTACCCCGAGAACGGGTACGAGTCCCAGACGGTGACCTGCATCGAGAACACGCAGGATATCAACGTCGCCGAGACGGTCGACGCCGTCTCCGAGGAGTACGACATGGTGTTCTCCAGCGGCTACGGCGACATCAGCGAGGAGAGCTTCCGCATCGGTCACATGGGCGAACACACCGTCGAGAGTATCAAGGAGCTAACCGACGCAATCGAAGACGTGGCCGACCTGTAGTCCGGGACGAGGACCGACGGAAATCGACTCTCAGCCCCTATTTCGAGCGGAGCGCCGACGGCGTCCGGTATTTTCATAGTTTGATAATGCTGGGAAGACTATATTACCGCCTACTGTCTTGGTGTAGACAGACGAACTACTATGAGCAAGAGTAACAGGCGGAGTGGGGACAGCGACCCTTCGCAGCCGACGACGGTGACCCGGAAACAGTTCGACTGGACCGAGACCCGACCGAGCGCGGCCGTGACTGAGTACATCTCCGCGATGACCGGGCGGGAGCAGACCGACTTCCCGCCGCTGTACGAGACGGTCGACCCGGAAGCGGTCGATTCGCTCGTCGCCCCCTCGGACCGCGCGTCACCGGTCAGCATCTCGTTCGAGTACGCCGGCCACGCCGTCACCGTCCGGAGCGACGGGGAACTCGTCGTCGAAGCGCCGAGCGCCAAAATCGGCCGATAGCCGTCTGTCTGCGGTTGGTCTCTCTCCGCCGACACCGTAGTGGCTCGTAGCGACGCGGGCACCACCCCCGTTGCTGTCTCTTCCCGGAGCAGAGCCGTTTTTGTACGCGAAGGGCAACACTCCGCTAAATGACCACCGCCGAGGACGTCGCCGGGAACCCCTACGTCTCCGACCCGTCGACCGACTTCGACCCCGTCGAGGACATCGACGAAGCGACCGCCCGCGAGCAGGCCGAGGCGCTGCGCGAGGCGATTCGCCACCACGACCACCGGTACTACGTCGAGAACGACCCGGCTATCGGCGACCGGGCCTACGACGCGCTGTTCTCACGCCTGCAGGACCTGGAGGCGGCCTTCGACCTCGATACCGACGGCAGCCCGACCCAGCGCGTCGGCGGTGACCCGCTCGACGAACTCCCCGAGGTCGAACACGACGCGCCCATGCGCTCCATCGACCAGGGCGGCGAGGCGGCCGACGCGCGGGCGTTCGACGAGCGGGTCCGGGACGGACTGGGGGTTGACGCCGTCGAGTACTTCTGCGAGCCGAAGTTCGACGGGCTCTCCGTCGAGGTCGTCTACGAGGACGGCGTCTACCAGCGGGCCGCCACCCGCGGCGACGGCGAGGTCGGCGAGGACGTGACCGAGAACGTCCGCACCATCGCCGCCGTCCCCCAGCGCCTGCGCGGCGACTACCCCGACTACCTGGCCGTCCGCGGCGAGGTGTACATCCCGCGGGACGCCTTCACGGCCTTCAACCGCGAGCGCGTCGAGCGCGGCCAGGACCCCTTCGCCAATCCGCGCAACGCCGCCGCCGGGACGCTCCGCCAGCTCGACCCGTCGGTGACGGCCGAGCGCCCGCTGTCGGTGTTCTTCTTCGGCGTCCTCGACGCCTCGGTCGACTTCGAGAGCCACAGCGAGATGCACGAGCGGTTCCCCGAGTGGGGGCTGCGGGTCTGTGACCGGACCGCCGTCGTCGGGGACATCGACGCCGCCGTCGACTACCGCGACGCGCAACTCGACGCCCGCGACGACCTCGACTACGAAATCGACGGCGTCGTTATCAAGGTCGACGACATGGCCGCCTGCGATGAACTCGGGTCGACCTCTCGCGCCCCCCGCTGGGCGTTCGCCTACAAGTTCCCGGCCCGGAAGGAGGCGACCACCGTCCGGGACATCGTCGTCCAGGTCGGCCGGACCGGCCGGCTCACCCCCGTCGCGCTCATGGACCCCGTCGAAGTCGGCGGCGTCACCGTCTCGCGGGCCTCGCTGCACAACCCCTCGCTCGTCGCCGACCTCGGCGTCGACGTGGGCGACCGCGTCCGCATCAAGCGGGCCGGCGACGTCATCCCCGACGTCGTGGAAGTGCTCGACGACGACGGCGACGGCCACTTCGAGTTCCCCGAGACGTGTCCGGCCTGTGACAGCCCGGTCGAGCGCGACGGCCCGATGGCGTTCTGTACCGGCGGCCTCACGTGCCCGGCCCAGCGCGAGCGCAGCGTCGTCCACTACGCCAGCCGCGACGCGCTGGACATCGAGGGGCTCGGCGAGAAGGCCGTCCAGCAGTTGCTGGACGCCGGACTCGTCGAAGATGCCGCGGACCTCTACGAACTCTCCGTCGCGGACCTGGCCGACCTGGATGGATGGGGCGAGACGAGCGCGACGAATCTCGTCGACGAGCTGGACGACGCCCGGGAGCCGCCGCTCGCGGACTTCCTCACCGCGCTCGGCATCCCCGAGGTCGGGACCGTCACCGCGCGGACCCTCGCCCGGGAGTTCGGGACGTTCGAGGCGATACTCGGGGCCGCCGACGCCGGCGACACTGACTCCTTCGAGGCCGTCCCGGACGTGGGACCGACCGTCGCCCGCTCCATCGTCGACTTCTTCGAGGGCGCGGGCAACCGCACCGTCATCGACCGTCTGCTCGACCACGTCGACCCGCAGGCCGCCGAGCAGGGGGGCGGTGACGCCCTGGACGGCCTGACGCTCGTCTTCACCGGGTCGCTGGAGGGGTACACCCGTAGCGAGGCCCAGGAACTGGTCGAACGCAACGGCGGGTCGGCCACCAGCAGCGTCTCCGGCAACACGGACTATCTGGTGCTCGGCGACAACCCCGGCCAGCGAAAACGGGACGACGCGGCCGACCACGGCGTCGAGACGCTCGACGAGGAAGGGTTCGAAGCGCTGCTCGACGACGCCGGGGTGTAGCTACAGGTCCTTCCCTTCGAAGACGTAGTAGCCCGCGACCAGCGGGACGACCAGCCACAGCAGGAGGTAGGCGACGACCGCGACCGTGCTGTACTGGGGCGGCAGTGCGGCGTTGGTACACTCGACGCCGGTCTGTGTCATTTCGAGTGTGCCACCCAGCATCTCCTCGCACGTGGCCTGGGGGTTCGAGGTCAGGATGAGCCGCGAGCGTATCGGCGACCCCTGCAGTACCTCCCGGACGAGCGTGCGGTACGACGCGATGGGGCTCAGCAGCGAGACGAACAGTTCGACGTGAAGCTGGGTCACCTGGCCGATGTCCGTGTAGTCCGACAGCAGGTTCCCCAGCCCGGCCCCGAGGTTCGACCAGAACACCTGCAGGTAGACGTAGATGCCGAGCGACGCCGCCATCGTCCGGCGTGCGGTCTTCATCGCCGCCGAGAGCCCGATTGCGAATGCCGTGAACACGACCCCGTAGACCATCGTCGCCAGGGCAAACAGCAGGAACGACTCCCACGCGATTTCGATTTGCGACGGGAGCAACACGAGCAGGGTCGTCAGGAACCCGACCGTCACCGGGATGAGCGTGATGGCGCTCCGGCCGACGAACTTGCCGGCGAGCAGTTCCCCGCGCGTGTACGGGAGCGACAGCAGTATCTTCAGGGAGCCGCGCTCGCTCTCGCGGGCAATCGCCGCGTAGCCGATGACGATTGCCACGGCGGGGAGCAGCGGTGCCGCAATCGGCAGCGCAAAGCGGACGTACGCGTCCGTCGTCAGCGACGCCCCGGCCTCGGCGAACTGCTGGCCGATGTTGAAATACAGGCCCAGCACCGCCGGCAGCGCGAACAGCACGATGAAGATGAACGAGAGGACCCATATCCACGGCGAGCGGACCGTATCGCGGAACTCCTTTTTCGTGATGGGGTACCAGTCGGCGAACTCGGAGTTCCTGATGCTCGTGTCGACGTCGCCAAGGAAGCGCTTGACGGGGTTCTCGGCGCTCATGCGTCGGCCTCCGGCTGAGATTCGGTGTAGGCGGCGAACACTTCGTCGAGCGAGGCCTCTTCGGTCTCGAAGTTGGCGACTTCGTTCCCGCTCTCCTCGACGGCGTTGAGGACGGCCATCTTCGCGTCGCTGTCACAGCCGACGGTGAGCGTGGTGCCGTCCGCGGTCACCGTCGAGACCTCGTCGAGCCCCTCGATAGCCGCGACGGCGTCGTCGGTGCGCTCGCCGTCGGCCAGGGTCACGCGGAGCACGGTGTCTCCGGCGGCGGCCTCGCGCAGTCCGGCGACGCTGTCCTTGGCGATGAGGCGGCCGTCCTGGAGGATGCCGACCGTGTCACAGACTGCCTCGACCTGGCCGAGGATGTGACTGGAGAAGAAGACGGTCGCGCCGCGCTCGTTCTCCTCGCGGATGAGTTCCCGCATCAGGCGGGCTCCGTTGGGGTCCAGTCCGGTCGTTGGCTCGTCGAGGATGAGCAGGTCGGGCTGGCCGACCAGCGCCATCGCCAGCACGAGGCGCTGTTGCATCCCCTTGGAGTAGCCGCCGGCCTTGCGGTCGATGGCGTCGGCGATGCCGACCCGTTCTGCGAGTTCGTCGGGGTCGTCGTCGGCGTCTTTCGACTCGATGACGAAAGAGAGGTGTTGGCGACCGGTGAGCCGGTCGTACACGTCGTAGCCTTCGGGGAGGACTCCAGTGCGGGCACGGATTTGCTTCGGCTCTTCGTGGATGTCGTGACCGAGCACCGTCGCCGACCCGTCGGTCGCGCGGACGAAATCAAGGAGGATGTTGATGGTCGTCGACTTCCCGGCCCCGTTCGGGCCGAGGAAGCCGAAGATTTCGCCCTCCTCGACGGTGAGGTCGACCCCTTGCAGCGCGGTGAGGCTCCCGAACTGCTTGGTGACGCCATCCAGTTCTATCGCTGCCATACGGCCGGTTTGTGACGGCCGCGTGTATAGTCTTTCGTGTTCGAAATATCAAATAAAACGGAGGTCTCGCCCGCCCCAGCGGCCGTTTACACCTCGGCGTCGGGCTCGTGGCGCTCGGCCATCCGCCGGGCCTCCGTGGCGTAGCGCTCCCGGGTCTCCGCGTCGTTTACGGGTTCGAGCCGGTCGGGTTCGACGTCGACAGCCGCCGTAATCCGCTTGCGCCGGAGCAGGTTCGGCGAGAGCTGTTTGGTCAGGTGGCGGTCGCCCGCCGGGGGCGCGTAGATGAGCGTCACCATGCGCTCGTCGCCGAAACTGGAGCGTTCGACCAGCCAGCACTGGACCGTCTCCTCGTCGTCGGTCATTGCCGTGTCGTTTGCGGGCCGGCGGTTTATATCTTACAGCGGCCTCCGTCGCTGCCCGTGACGGGGCCACGGGTCCGTCCGCTCGTCCGGAACTGCGCGACTGGCAGCGCCGTCCCCGCAACTGACAGCAGATTTATGCCGACAGCGCCGGGACGGTACGGTAATCCGACGTGGGCTCCGACGACTCGCCGTTCGACGACGTGTCGGCAGACAGGGACTACCTCCGGGTCCTGCTCACTGCCGTGTGTGTGGTCGCCGTGGTGCTGGCGACGGCGACGCTCCCGATTCTCTCCCCCGGCGGGACCGAGACCCCGATGGAGTCCCTCGTCCCCCTTCCCCAGGAGAGCCCCTTCGGGTCGGCGGGGGGTGCCTCGACCGGTGGTGGTGGGGGGCAACTCGGGGCGCTGAATCCCGGCAGCCAGACCAGCGTGGGCGGGTCGCTCGGCGGCGGCGACAGCCCGTACCGGTCCCAGGACACGGAGCCCCATTTCACCGTCACGAGTTCTGAGCCGGCCTATTGGCGGACCGGTGCCTACGAGACCTACACCGGGACCGGGTGGGACGGACGCGCGGACCCGCGGGCCTACGAGGGGCCGCTGGCGGTCGACGGGATGGCCGACACGACCGTCGACTACGAGGTCCAGCTGGCCAGGTCCGCCACGTCGCTCCCGACCGTCTGGCGGCCGAAGTCGGTCTCGCGCGACGACGTGCTGGTCACCGCCTACGGCGCGGTCACGTCCGAGCGTCCGCTACCCGCCGGAACGACCTACAGCGCGACCAGCGTGACGCCCCCCGACGACCCCGACGTGTTGCGGACGAGCGGCCGAGACTACCCCGACGCCGTCGAGTCGCGGTACACGGGCGTGCCGGCGTCGACCTCGGCGCAGGTGGGGCCGTTCACCGACCGACTGACCGAGGACAGCGACTCGCCCTACGAGACGGCGGCGACCATCGAGCGGTGGCTGGAGGCGAACAAGAACTACTCGCTGAACGTCAGCCAACAGCCCGAAGACGACGTGGCCTCCGAGTTCATCTTCCAGATGGACCGGGGGTACTGCGAGTACTTCGCCACCTCGATGGTGGTGATGCTGCGGAGCCAGGACATCCCGGCCCGCTACGTCGTCGGCTACTCGACCGGCGAGCGGACCGGTCAGAACCGGTACACCGTCCGTGGGATGAACGCCCACGCGTGGGTCGAGGTGTACTTCGAGGGCGTCGGCTGGGTACGGTTCGACCCGACGCCGGGCCGAGAGCGACTCGAATCCGAACGGCAGGCGATGGAAGACAGCAGTCAGGAGTACAGCGCCGCCGAGTCCGGGAGCCCGGGCGAGGAGTTCGCCGTCGGGACGCCGACTGAGACCCCGACCGACGGGACGGGGCAGGAGCCCGGCGGGAGCGGGGACGAGGACACCGAGACAGGTGCGGACGGTGCCGACGACGGAACCGACGGGTCGGGCGACGACCAGTCCGCTTCGCGGTCCGGCGAGTTCGTCGTCGAACTCAACCGGACGGCGACGCCGGGCGCGGCGGTCGCCGCGACGGTGACCCGCGACGGCGCGCCGGTCGAGGGGGCGGCCGTGGCCTTCAACGGCGAGCCGGTCGGGACGACTGGGCCGGACGGCACCGTCTCCGGGACGGTCCCCTACGAAGCGGAACTGACGATAACCGTCGACGCACCCGGCGACGCGGCCGCCCTCGTCGCCCCCTCGGTACCACGTGACGGGACGCGCGCCTTCGCCGTCGCCGGCCCGCGGGCCCAGCAGTCGACGAACACGAGCTACGAGCTGAACACGACCGCGTCGGTGACTGTCACCGGCGACGCCGTCACCGGCGGCGAGGTGGTCGTCACCGCAACCGTCGACGGCGTGCCGGTGCGGGACGGCGGCCTGTGGCTCGACGGCGAGCGGGTGGCGACGACGAACAGACGGGGGCGCGCGACGGTCACGCTCCCGACCGAACCCGGCAACGTCACCGTCGCCGTCGAGCGGGACGCTGTCAGCGGCAACACGACCGTCGTCCTCGAACGGCTCGCCGTGGCGACGTCGCCGACGCTCCCCCTGGCCCTGCCCGCGACCGGTCAGCGGGTGAACGCGACGATGGACGGCGAACCGGTATCGAACGCGACGGTCGAAGTCGACGGGGAGCCGGCGGCCCGGACCGGCGCGACCGGGCGGACGACGGTCGGCATGCCGTTTGCCGCCAGCACCACGGTCACGGTCTCGAAGTACGGCCAGACGGCCACGGCGACCGTCGGCGGCCTGTTCGTCAACGCCGCGGGCGTGCTGGCCGTCTCAGGAACTCTCCTCGCCGGGGCGGTCGTCGGCGCTCGGCGGCGGCAGGTGACGCCGGGAACGCTCCGGGCGTGGGTGCGGGCCGCGCGCGAACTCGCCGTCGGCGCGCTGGTCGGTCTCGCCGCCGCTGTGGACGGCCTGCTGGGCGGTCTCCGAACCAGGGCGCGGCTGACGGCCGCGGCGCTCCGGGACCTGTTCGCCGGCCGCCGGTCGCCGTCGGCGCTGCTTGAGGCGGCCCGAGCGTGGGTCGACGCCCGCCTCTCGGCAGCCGAAGCGGCCGCAAGCGGCGCGCTGGGGACCGACGCCGAGGAAGCCGACGGCGCGCCCGCGGCGCGGGTCACCATCCGCGAGGCCTGGACGCGCCTGCTGGCCCAGGTGTCGCTCCGGCGGTACTGGACGCGGACGCCGGGGGACATCGCCGCCCACGCCATCGAACGGGACGGGCTTCCGCCAGCGGCGGTTCGGACGGTCCGGGACGCGTTCCGGGCGGTCGAGTACGGCCAGCGGGACCCACAGGAGCACGTGGCGGCCGTCGAGGACGCGATTCGGGCCATCGAGTCGGCCGCCGGGACACAGGACGCGACCGACGACGACGCGGAGGGGCGGTCCTGATGCGCCCCCGCACGGTCGTGTTCGGGACGGTGGGCCTGCTGGCGACCGCCGTCGCGGTCGCCCTGGTGGTCGCCCCGGCCGTCGTCGGCGAGTCGCTGGTCGCCGTCCTCGGTAGCGTCGCCCCGACGACCGCCCTCCTCGCCGGGAGTCTGGTCGTCGGGCTCTGTGCGGCCCTCGCCGGCTGGCTCGGCGGGCGAGGGACCGACGGGGCGGCGTCCGCCTTCGACGTGGCCGGCGACAGCCCGCCGGAGGCCGTGACGGCGACGGAGGGGCGGCTGGTCGCCGCCGACGTCGACGCGGCCATCGACGACGCGGTCGCGGGCGACGACGCGGCGATGGACGCCGTCACCGAGCGACTCACTGCGGCGGCGGCGACGGCCCACGCCATCGGTGCCGGCGTCTCACAGGAGGCCGCTCGCCGGGCCGTGCGGGCGGGGACCTGGACCGACGACGCCGTCGCGGCGGCGCTGCTCGCCCCGGAGGAACCGCAGTCACTGGTGGCCCGGCTCCGCCTGTGGCTCGACCCGGAGAGCGAGCGCCGTCGCCGCATCCGCCGGACCGTCGACGCTATCGAGCGGGTGTCGGGGGGTGACCGCTGACGATGCACCGCCGGATGCGGCGCTGGCGCGGCGGCCTCGCCGCGGCGCTGTTCCTCGTCAGCGTCTCGCTGCTGACCGCCGAGCCGCTGTTGCTCGCGGCGACGGTGCTACCGCTCGGTTACGTCGCCTACGGCGCGCTGTCGCGGGTGCCGGCCGGGACCGACCTGCGGGCGACGCGGTCGGTCTCCGACGCCCAGCCGACGCCGGGCGAGCCGGTCGCCGTCGAACTGACCGTGACGAACACCGGGAACGGCTCGCTGACCGACGTGCGAGTCATCGACGGCGTGCCCGCGGAACTGGCAGTCGTCGAGGGGTCGCCGCGGCTCTGTACCTCGCTGCGGCCCGACGAGAGTGCGACGCTGTCCTACGCCGTGATGGCGAAGCGCGGGACCTACACGTTCGACGCCGCCGCGGTGCGGGTGCGGACGCTGTCGGCGAGCGACGCGGTCACCGTCGACCTGCCAGCCGCCGGCGACGGGTCGCTGACCTGCTCGAACACCGTTTCGGAGGTGCCGATGGCCGACGCGACGCTCCCGCGGGCGGGGACGCTCCCGACCGACACCGGCGGGAGCGGCCTGGAGTTCCACTCGACGCGGAGCTACCAGCCCGGGGACCCGGTCAACCGCATCGACTGGCGGCGCTACGCCAAGACGGACGAACTGACCACCGTCGACTACCGGGAGGAACAGGCCGTCAGGACGGTGCTGGTGGTCGACGCCAGGCCGCCGGCCCGCGTGACGCCGGAGCCGGGGTTCCCGACCGGAGCGGAACTGTCGGCTTACGCCGCCGAGCGGCTGTTCGACGCCCTCTCGCGGACCAGCGTCGTCGCCAGCGTCTGTGCCGTGGGGCTGGCCGAGTCGGACGTCCCCGGCGGGCTCGGTCCGGACGGACTGGCGTGGGTCGACCCCGCCGGCGGCCACGCGGCCGCTCACGCGCGACAGGTGTTCGACAGCGTGGGTCGCGCCGCGGCCCGGCAGTCGGCGGACCACGCGACCAGCGGCCCCAGTACGGCCGACGATGCAGACGTGGCCGGGGCCGAGTCCACACCGCAGTCACGGGACGGCGACGCGCGGATGACGACGGCCGACGGCGGCACGACCGACGACCCGGCCCTGCTCGCCGTGCTCGCCCGGCTCCCGCCGACCGCGCAGGTGGTGGTGTTCTCGCCAGTCGCCGACGAGTGGGCCGTCTCGCTGGTCTCGTCGCTCGCGGTCCGTGACTACCCGACGACGCTCGTCAGCCCGGCGCTGGCCCGCGGCGGCTCGCTGGGCGCGGCCGTGGCCGGCGTCGAACGCACCGCCCGGCTCCAGCGGGCCGAACTGTCCGGCGCGACCGTCATCGACTGGGACCTCGACAGCCCCATCGACGTAGCTCTGCGGGCCTCGCTCGCGGACCTGTTCAGCGTGTAACCATGGCCGACCACACCACACTCCCGACCCGGATGCCCCGGACCAGCCTCGCCGTCGTCGTCGGCGTGACGGCGCTGCTGGTCGCCGGACTGCTGGGGGCCGTCAGCGCCGACCGGGTCGCGCTCGTCGGCGCGGGGACCGGCCTCGCGCTGGCGCTGTCGCTGTGGCTGAGCGGCTGGAACCGCTGGCGGGCGGTCGGGGCCGTCCTGGCCAGTATCCTCGCGCTCCCGGTCGCGGTCGGGCTCTCTGTCGCCACCGGCGGTGCGGTCGTCACGCTCGGGGCCGACCTGTTCCCGGTCCCCTCGCAGGCCGGCGTCCGGCCGGCGGTCGTCACGCTGGCGTCGCAGGTGGCCGTCGTCCTCGGCTGTCTGACCGCTGTCTTCGGTGCGAGCGCGGCCACCCGCGGCGTCGTGGACACCGAGCGGGTGGCGGCCTACGGCGGCGTCGTCGTGCGGACGACCGCCGTCCCGTTCGTCGTCGCCCTCGCGCTGTTCGCGCGGGGAGCCGTCGACTTCCTGCAGTCCAACGCCGGGACGCCGGGCGTCCAGCAGCTGGCCGGCGAACTCCTCGCCCGGGTGCTGGGGCCGGTGTTCGACCCGGCCCCTGGGCGAACGCATATCGCCATCTTCTGCCTGCTGCTCGCGCTCGCGGCGGCGGCGCTGGCCCGCGGCCTCGACGCTCTGCCGCTTGCCGAACTCGTCCCGGAGACGAGCGACGCGCCCGACGTCGACGGGGCCGTCGCCGCCGCCGAGCGGACGCTCCGGTGGACGGGCCGGCTCGCCCTGCTCGTCGCTCCGGTCGCCGGGCTGGTCGAACTGTCCGTCGGCCAGCAGTTCCTCGCCGGCACACTCCCCGGTGGCCTGTACGGGGTCGCCGTCGGGGTCACGGCCGCGCCGGGCCTGCGCGGGCTCCTCTGGTGGCTGTTCCTTGGCGGTGCGGCCGTCTCCGCTGCGGTCTGGGCCCTCCGGCGGGCGGTCCGGAGTTCGGCCGACCGCGTCGGCTCTGTCCTCGCGCCCTACGTCGGCGGCGTCGTCGTCACTCTCGCCGTGGTCTCGGTCGCGGGGCCGGCGGTCGAAGCCGTCGAGACGGCGCTCCGGGCGACCCCGGCCGCGGCAGCCGTCGACCGGTTCGTCGTCCCGGTACTGGACGTGTACGGGCCACAGACGGTCGCACTGGTGCTGGTCGTCGTCGCGCTGTTCTCGGTCGTCGCCGCGGCCGGACAGCTGTGGCTGGCGCTTGCGGCGGGCTACCTGCCCGAGCGGACGGCAGGCGTCACGCTCGCGGCGGCCGGCCTGTTCGGTGCCAGCGCCTTCGCCGCGACGCTCGCGACGCCGACGTGGCTGGTGCTCGCGGGCCTGGTCGGCGCGGTCGTCGTCTGGGACGCCGGTGCCTTCGGGACGACGCTCGGGCGCGAGGTCGGCACCGGGGCTGCGACCCGCCGCGCCGAACTCGTCCACACCGGCGGGACCGTCGCGGTCGGGGGCGTCGGCGTGGCGGCGACGCTGGGGCTGGCCGCCGTCGCGCAGGGTGCTATCGCCGTCGAGCCGTCGGCCGCCGTGGCCAGCCTCGTGGTCTGTCTCGTCGCCGTGGTGGCGCTCGTCGTCGCGATGCGGTAGCGGCTCGCGGGGCCGAAGTCGGCCGCGTGACCGGCCGACCCCGCTGGCGCGGTCCCGAGAAATCAGGGGCTGACGGCGGGTACCTCGACGCGGTCCAGCACGTCCTTGACGACGGTCGCGGGGTCGACGCCGCGGACGCCCGCGTCGGCGGTCAGCACGAGCCGGTGGGCGAACGCCGCCACGGCGACGCTGGTCACGTCGTCCGGCACGGCGTAGTCGCGCCCGTCCAGCACCGCGGCGGCGCGGGTCGCCTCGAACAGCCGCTGGATGCCACGGGGGGAGACGCCCACGTCCACGCGGTCGTCCTCGCGGGTGGCCCGCCCGAGTTCGACCACGTAGTCCCTGAGCTTCCCGTCGACGGTGACCGACTCGACGGCCCGCTGGAGCGCGGGGATGCGCTCGCCGTCGATGACGCTGGTGACGCTCGGGGCCTGTGCCGTCCGGTCGGCCCGCCGGTCGATGAGTTCGCGCTCGCCGCCGAAGTCGGGGTAGCCCATCGACGTCTTGACGATGAAGCGGTCCCGCTGGGCCTCCGGCAGGCCGAAGGTCCCCTCCTGCTCGACGGGGTTCTGCGTGGCGATGACGAAGAACGGCTCTGGCAGGTCGTGAGTCACGCCGTCGACGGTCACCTGCTTCTCGCCCATCGCCTCCAGCAGGGCGGCCTGGGTCTTGGGCGGCGCGCGGTTGATTTCGTCGGCCAGCACGACGTTGGCGAAGACGGGGCCGGGCTGGAAGTCGAACTCGCCGGTGGCCTCGTTGAACACGTTCGAGCCGGTGATGTCGGACGGCAGCAGGTCCGGCGTGAACTGCACCCGCTTGAAGGAGAGGTCGAGCGCCGTCGCGAACGACCGGGCGGTGAGGGTCTTCCCCGTGCCGGGCACGTCTTCCAGCAGGACGTGCCCCCGGGCGAGAATCCCGGTCATGACGGTTTCGAGGAAGCGGTCGTCGGCGATGACGGCACTGCCGACGGCGTCGAGAATCTGTCGGCTGGTTCGTCCGGCAGTGTCGTGGTCCATACCGGCGTGTCGACAGCCTCCGACAAATACCCTCTCCCTCGGTTTCGCCGGCCGGCGGCCGGGCCCGTGCCACGCTATCACAATAAGAGAGTATTGCCGTAACTCTGAGTTATAGATGTATGGAGATATATGCATACTGCACATGACCGACGACTACGGATTCGGGACGCGCTGTGTCCACGCCGGCCAGGAGGAGCCGGACCCGGCGACGGGGGCACGCGCGCCGCCCATCTATCAGACCTCCTCGTACGTCTTCGAGGACGCCGATACCGCGGCCGACCGGTACGCCCTGGAAGACGACGGCAACGTCTACTCGCGGTTCGACAACCCCACCGTTCGGATGCTCGAAACCCGCATCGCGTCGCTGGAAAACGCGGTCGACGCCGTCGCCACCGGGTCCGGGATGGCCGCCCTCGACGCCGGGACCTTCGTCCTCGCGGCCGCCGGTGACAACATCGTGACGGCCTCCTCCATCTACGGCGGCACCCACTCGTACTTCTCGAAGGCCGCCAGCCGCCGGGGCATCGAGACCCGTTTCGTCGACACGCTCGACCCGGACGCCTACGCGGAGGCCATCGACGAGGATACTGCCTACGTCCACTTCGAGACCATCGGCAACCCCTCGCTCGTGGTGCCACCGATGGAGGACATCGCCGAGGTGGCCCACGACCACGGCGTACCGGTCTTCGTCGACAACACGTTCGGGACGCCGGCGCTCTGTAACCCGCTCGACCACGGCGTGGACCTCCTCTGGGAGTCGACGACAAAGTGGATTCACGGCTCCGGGACGACCGTCGGCGGCGTCCTCGTCGACGGCGGCTCGTTCCCCTGGGACGAGTACCCCGAGAAGTTCCCGGAACTGGGCGGCGAGAACGAGGCCTTCGGCAAGAACTTCTCCGAGGCCTTCGGCGACCGCGCCTTTTCCGTGGCCGCCCGCCAGCGCGCCCTCCGCTCGCTGGGCGACGGCCAGAAACCGTTCGACGCCTGGGCGACCCTCCAGGGGACCGAGACGCTCTCCCTGCGGATGGAACGGCACTGCGAGAACGCGATGACGGTCGCTCGGCACCTCGACGACCACCCCGAGGTCGCCTGGGTCACCTACCCCGGGCTGGAGAGCCACGAGACCCACGACCTCGCGTCGGAGTACCTCTCGGGCGGGTACGGCGGCATCGTCACCTTCGGACTGGAGGCCGGCTACGACGCCGGGCGGCGGTTCTGCGAGGAGACCGACCTCGCGCAGTTCCTCGCCAACATCGGCGACGCGAAGACGCTGGTCATCCACCCGGCCTCGACCACCCACGCCCAACTCAGCGAGGCGGAACAGCGCGCCAGCGGCGTCACGCCCGACCTGGTCCGGATGAGCGTCGGCATCGAGGACCCCGAGGACGTCGTCGCGGACATCGACGACGCCATCGCCCGTGTAACATGAACGTCGAACACGACACCCTCTCGCTGGGCGAGTTCGAGTTCGACTCTGGGGAGACGATTCCCGACCTCGAAATCACCTACGAGGCCTACGGCGAGTTCGACGGCGACAACGCGGTGCTGGTCTGTCACGCGCTGACCGGTAGCGCCCACGTCGCCGGCCGCGACCGCGTCGACAGCGCCGACCAGGCTCGCGCCTGGTGGGACGACATCGTCGGGCCGGGCAAGGCCATCGACACCACGGAGTACTACGTCGTTTGCGCGAACGTGCCCGGTTCCTGTTACGGCTCGACGGGGCCGAAAAGCGAGCACCCGGAGACGGGCGAGCCCTACGGCACCGACTTCCCGCCGGTCACCGTCGGCGACTGGACCGAGGCCCAGCGCGCCCTGCTGGACGAACTCGGGATTCCGCACCTCCACGCCGTCGTCGGCGGCAGCGTCGGCGGCATGAACGTCATCGAGTGGGCCAAGCGCCACCCCGACCACGTCGACCGCATCGTCCCCATCGCCGCCGCCGCGCGGCTGGACACGCAGTGTCTCGCGCTCGATGCCATCGCCCGCCGGGCCATCACGACCGACCCGAACTGGAACCAGGGCCACTACTACGACGGCGACCCGCCCAGCGACGGCCTGGCGCTGGCCCGCCAACTGGGCCACGTGATGTACCTCTCGAAGGCGTCGATGGAGCGCCGCTTCGGCCGCCGCGCCGCCGGCCGGGACGCCGTCCGCACGTTCCCCACGGACGCCGCGGGCGCGTTCTTCCCGTACCGCGACGTGGAGTCGTACCTCGACTACAACGCCGAGAAGTTCACCGAGCGGTTCGACGCCAACAGCTACCTCTACCTGACGCGGGCGATGGACAACTACGACCTCGCCGCCGGGTTCGAGTCCGACGCCGACGCGCTGGCGGCCTTCGACGGCGAGGCGCTCGTGATGTCCTTTACCGCCGACTGGCACTTCACCACCCAGCAGGCCGAGGCGCTGGCCGACTCGCTCCGGGACGCCGACGCGAACGTCGCCCACCACGTCATCGACTCCGACCACGGCCACGACGCCTTCCTCGTCGAACCGGACAACGTCGGCCCGCCGCTGTCGGACTTCCTCGACAGCGGCGTCGCCGGCAAGGCCGTCACCGACTCCGTCGTCGAGGACAGCCAGGAGAGCGACTTCGCGCCGGTCCACAACAGCCTCTTCTCGCGGTGAGCGCCGCGCTCGCCCACACCGGCCGCCGTGTGCCACGCTAGTATTTATCACACCTCGACCCGACAGTAACTCTGTATGAGCGACATGACCACGAACATCGAAAGTGACGAGTACTCGTTCGGACAGACGGTGTACGACGAGGACGGCACCGCGCTCGGGACCATCCGCGGGTTCGACGAGCACGGCTTCTACGTCACGGTCGAGGACGGCATCGAGGCGCTGTCGAGCGAACACCTCAGCGCCGGGGCCGCGGGTGAGGCCGAACTGATGTGGCGCTGCTGGGAATGTGGCGAGATGGGACAGATAGAGGACATCCCCGAGGAGTGCCCGTCCTGTGGCGCACCGAAGGAGGACATCTACTACTGGCAGGAGGACTGAGCCGGGCCGTTGCCGGCCCCGTCTGCTGTCTGCAGAGTCGGCACTACGCTCGTTCGAACCGCTCCGCCGTGGCCGGTCCGACTGCCTCCCGAACCGTCTCGGCGGCCGACGGCGGGAGCGAGAACCGCAGCGTCGTCCAGTCCCGTTCGACGACCGCCCGTCCGTCGTCGTCACAGACGACCGCGTACACCAGCGACTCGCCGTAGACCCGCGCCAGCGCGTCGAACGTCCCCGCCGTCAGCGGCACCGTCCCGGTCGTGTGCGTGTCGGTAGCTGACACGTCGGTGTGGCCCGCAATCGTCTCGACGGCGAACCGCTCCCCGACGGGCGGGTCCCGCCGCCCGACGCCGAGGTGGACGAACGCTTTTTCCGGAGCCCGCGGTGACGCGTCCAGCACCGCTGCGAGCACGTCCAGTCCGACCGCTTCGTCGGGGTCAGATAGCTCGAACCGCTGTGTGGTCTCGTCCTGTGGCCAGGTTGGTCCCGGCTCGCCGCCGCCGAGTCCCTCCCACGCCGTGACAATCGTCTCGGTCAGTTGGTCGATACCAATCTCGTCGATGGCCCGGACTACCGCCTCGGCGTCGTCGGAGTCGCCCATGGCCGCCCGTTCGTCGCTCGCGGCCAAGTGCGTGCTGGTTCCCCCGCCGGTGATGGATTTTTGTCCGGGCCCGCCCTGTCCGTCGGTATGGACATCGCCGTCGTTGGGGCCGGGAGCCTCGGCAGCCTCGTCGGTGGCCTGCTCGCCCGCGAACACGACGTGACGCTCGTGGGCCGGGAGCCACACGTGGATCGGGTCGCCGAGCGCGGTCTCTCCGTGGTCGGGACCGAGTCGTTCCGGGTCCATCCGAGCGCGCGGACGACGGTTCCCCAGAGCGCCGACCTCGCGCTGGTGGCGGTGAAGGCCTACGACACCGCCGACGCCGCCGCGGCCCTCGCTGACTGCGCGTTCGACGCCTGCCTCTCACTCCAGAACGGGATGGGAAACGAGGAGACGCTCGCCGCCGCACTCGACTGTCCGGTGCTCGCGGGGACGTGCTCCTACGGCGCGCGGCTCCGGGAGCCGGGCACCGTCGCGTTCACCGGCCGCGGCGAGGTCGTGCTGGGGGACCGCGACGGCGGCCAGTCAGCGGTCGCCGACTGGGCGGGCGCGGCGTTCCGGGCCGCCAGCGTCGAGACGACCGTCGCGACCGACATGCCGACGCGGCTCTGGGAGAAGCTCGCGGTCAACACCGGCATCAACGCGGTGACGGCGCTCGCCCGCGTGGCGAACGGTGCGCTGGCCGACCCGCCGGCCGACGGCCTCGCCGCGGACGCGGCCCGGGAGACGGCCGCCGTCGCCCGCGAGCAGGGCGTCGACCTCTCCGACGAGCGCGCGGTGTCGCTCCTCGAAGGGGTCGTCGGCGACACCGCCGCCAACCGCTCGTCGATGCTCCAGGACGTCTCGGCCGGCCAGCGGACGGAAATCGACGCCATCAACGGCTACGTCGCCGACACCGCGACGGCACCGGTCCCGGTCAACGAGACGCTCGCCGCCCTCGTGCGGACGTGGGAGCGACACCGCGGGTAGCGTGGTGGACCCGACATCAGCGCCCATCGGCGCTCGGTGCCCGTGTCACCGGCCTCAGTGGGGATGACACAACCGCTAAATACAGCGTCGCCGATGGCTCTCATATGACCGCACGAACCGCCGGACGGCGTCTCAGAGCGTCGCGCCGTCCTGCTGGCGGACCTGCACGGCTCGGAGGGGACTGGTATGACAGCGAGTGACGCCGCCGGTACCCGAATCGTCGACTACGAACTGTTCGAGGTGCCGCCGCGGTGGCTGTTCCTGCGACTGGAGACGGCCGACGGCACCGTCGGCTGGGGCGAACCCGTCGTCGAGGGGCGGGCCCACACCGTCCGCGCCGCCGTCGAGGAACTGCTCGACAGCTATCTCGTCGGGGAGAACCCCGAGGACATCCAGGACCACTGGCAGGCGATGTACCGCGGCGGCTTCTACCGCGGCGGCCCGGTCCTGATGTCGGCCATCGCCGGCATCGACCAGGCGCTGTGGGACATCAAGGGCAAGCAACTGGGCGCGCCGGTCCACCAGCTCCTGGGGGGCCAGGCCCGGGGCCGCATCCGCGTCTACCAGTGGATCGGCGGCGACGAGCCGTCGGACGTGGCCGACGCCGCCCGCGAGCAGGTCGAGGCCGGGTTCACGGCGCTGAAGATGAACGCCACGCCCGAAATCGAGCGGGTCGACACCCCGGCGACGGTCGAGGCCGCCGCGACCCGGCTCCGGGAAGTGCGCGAGGCCGTCGGTCCCGAGGTCGACATCGGCGTCGACTTCCACGGCCGCGTGACGAAGCCGATGGTCAAGCGGCTGGCCTCGGCGATGGAGCCCTACGACCCGATGTTCATCGAGGAGCCGGTCCTGCCGGAGCACAACGACGCGCTGCCGGCGCTTGCGGCCCACACTGACATCCCTATCGCCACGGGCGAGCGGATGTACTCGCGGTGGGACTACAAGGAGGTGTTCGAGGACGGGGCCGTCGACGTGATTCAGCCCGACCTCTCACACGCCGGCGGCATCACCGAGGTGTACAAGATAGCGTCGATGGCCGAGGCCTACGACGTGGCGATGGCCCCCCACTGCCCGCTCGGCCCCGTCGCGCTGGCCTCCTGTGTCCAGGTCGACGCCTGCTCGCCCAACGCCCTCATCCAGGAGCAGAGCATCGACATCCACTACAACGAGACCTCCGACGTGCTCGACTACCTGGCCGACCCGTCGGTGTTCGACTACGAGGACGGCTTCGTCACCGTGCCGACCGACCCCGGCCTTGGAATCGAGATTGACGAGGCGTTCCTCCGCGAGCAGTCCCAGCAGGACGTGGACTGGCACAACCCGGTCTGGCGACACGACGACGGCAGCGTCGCCGAGTGGTAGGCCGACTCGCCGTCCGCGGTTCTCGCGGACCCGGTCGCGACGATTGACGGCGCGGCCACGTACCAAAGGAAAGGGCTCATATCCCGCGCCCGATAGGTACCTGTATGGCCTCCTCCACGTCGTGGAAGCGCGATTTCGCGAGCGGGCTCATCGTCCTGTTGCCCCTGCTGGTGACGGTTTACGTCATCCTCTATCTCTACTCCATCCTCGCGTCCGCGGCGGTCATCCCGGCAATCGACGCCGAACTGCTGGGGGCGCTCGGGCTCCCTTCGGGCACCACCGCCGTCGAACTCGCGCGAGTGTTCACGACGCTGATTATCTTCGTGCTCATCGTGTTCTCCATCGGGTACCTGATGCGGACGGCCTTCGGCGACATCGTCGAGCGGGCCATCGACGACGCGATGAACCACGTCCCCGGGCTGCGGGTGGTGTACAACGCCTCGAAGATGGCGGTCGAGACGGCCGTCTCGGGGACCGAGGACCTCCAGAAGCCGGTGAAAATCGAGGTATGGGACGGGATGCGGATGACGGCGTTCAAGACGGGCCAGACGACCGACGACGGCCGCGACGTGCTCTTCCTGCCGACCGCGCCGAACATCACGACCGGCTACGTCGTCGAGGTCGAACCCCACCGCTACGAGGAAGTCGACGAGCGCGTCGAAGAAGCGCTGACGCGCATCCTCAGCGCCGGGTTCGGCGACACGGACCGCAGCAACGCGACGCCGATTCCGGTCGCGGACGAGGAGGAACTCGCGGACGACTAGTAGCGCCGCTCAGACGTAGCGGAACCACTCTTCGCGGTCGCCGCTCTCGATGACGTCGAAGAAGGCCGACTGGATGTCGTCGGTGACCGGCCCTTTCGTCCCCTCGCCGATTTCGTTGTCGTCGACGCTCCGGATGGGCGTGACCTCCGCGGCCGTGCCGGTGAAGAACAGCTCGTCGGCGGTGTACAGTTCGCCCCGGGAGATGGTGGCCTCCTCGTGGACGGTGTAGCCCATCTCCTCGGCGAGCGTGATGGCGGTGTTGCGGGTGATGCCTTCGAGGATGCTCTCGGCCAGTCCGGGCGTGTAGATTTCCCCGTCGCGGACCACGAAGACGTTCTCGCCCGGCCCCTCGGCGACGTTGCCCTCCTTGTTCAGGACGATGGCCTCTGTGTAGCCGTTCCGGCGGGCCTCCTCGCCGGCGAGCATGCTGTTGACGTACAGGCCCGTGGTCTTGATGTTGGTCGGAATCTGGCTGGAGGCGTGTTTGCGCCAGGACGACACCATCACGTCGACGCCGTCCTCCAGGGCCTCCTCGCCCAGATACGCGCCCCAGGGCCAGGCCGCGATGGTGGTCTTCGTCGGGCAGTTCTTCGGGCTCACGCCCAGCGAATTGAAGCCGTAGTAGACGATGGGGCGGATGTAACACGACTCGAAGCCCTCGGAGCGGATGAGCTCCGTCGTCGCCTCGGTGAGTTCCGCTTTGCTGAACTCGATGTCGAGGTCGTAGGGCTTGGCGGACTTGTACAGTCGGTCGAGGTGCTCCTCCCAGCGGAAGATGGCCGGGCCCTGTTCGGTGTCGTAGCAGCGGACGCCCTCGAAGACGCCGGTCCCGTAGTGCAGCGCGTGGGTGAGGACGTGAGTCTGTGCGTCCTCGAAGTCGACGAACTCGCCGTCCATCCAGATGCGGTCGGCCCCCTCGAACATCTCCGGGCGGTCGCTCATCGGCCGCCCCTCCCTGTGAGCCGGCAGTCGCGGTGCCCGCGGGTGATGCCCCCTGCTGTCTCGTCGTGTGTCATATCTACTCCATTGATTCCCGTGTTTAAGAGTGTTGACGGTCCGCCCGGCCGCGTCCAGCGCCTTACCGGGTCCACCCTAGCTGGAGCGGACGACGACCGTGTCCGCGACGATGTCGCCGAGCCGTTGCTTGCGGTCCGTGACGAGCACGGCGACGATGCCGATGAGGTAAAAGGCCGGCAGCACGTCGACGATTCGCAGGAGCGTCCGTATCGCCGCAGGCCCGTACTCGATGGGGTCGCCGTCCTCCGTCACGACGACGATGCCGAGTGCCATCTTGCCGATTGTCTGTCCGTAGGTCCCTTCGAGGTAGATGTAGTAGCCGAAGCCGATGAGGAGGCCGAACAGGCTCCCGAGGACGGCGAGCCGGACCTGCCCGAGCACCCCGGTGATAGCCGACGAGACGACACCGATGAGTACGATGTCGATTATTATCGCGACGATGCGCCGCCAGACCACGTCGCCCTCGGTGCCCATCTCGGGCCGCGGGCGTTCGAACCAGGCCATACTCTCCGGCTGACACGCCACTGATATAAATCCGGGCTAGCCGGCAGTTTCGTATCCGTCCCGAACATCACACGAGAAGCTCGGCGAACGCCCAGGCGGGCGATTGCTGCCCTCGCGTCACTCGAACCGCTCTAGCAGGCTCGCGCCCTCGACGTAGACCAGCCCCTCGCGCTCG
This sequence comes from Haloarcula sp. DT43, assembly GCF_037078405.1. NCBI lineage: Archaea > Methanobacteriati > Methanobacteriota > Halobacteria > Halobacteriales > Haloarculaceae > Haloarcula > Haloarcula brevis. The sequence goes on from NZ_JAYMGZ010000002.1 coordinate 133,340, forward strand.
GCGTAGGCCCGTGCCGCCGCCGGGGGCAGCGCCGCGCCGGTCTCGTCGTCGAGCATCTCGCAGACGACGGCGGCCTCGGGCAGGTCGGCCGCGGCGGCGAGTTCGAGCGCGAGTTCGGTGTGGCCCTCGCGGTCGGCCAGGCCGCCCGGGGCCGCCCGGAGGAGGTGGACGTGGCCCGGCGACCGGAACGCCTCGCTGAAGCTCGCGGGGTCGGGGTCCGTCGCGGCGGCGGCCAGCTCGCGGATGGTCAGCGACCGGTCCTCGTCCGTGATGCCGGTGAACGTGTCGCGGTGGTTCACCGTTAGCGAGAACGAGGAGCGCTCGTCGTAGGCGAGGTCGTGGTCGGCCGCCGTCGGGTGGTCGAGCACCTCCTGCATGAACGGCAGTTCGAGCGCGTCGGCGACGCGGTCCGAGAGCGCGACGCAGACGAGTCCGCCGGCGTCGTTGCGCATCCGGGCGACGGCCTCGGGGCTGACGGCCCCGGCCGGGTAGACGAGGTCCGTCTCGCCCTCGCGGTCGGCGGCGTCGTGGACCAGCACCGGCTCGCCGCGGGCGAAGGCGGCGACGGCGTCGGTCACGCTGTCGGCCTCGACGGCGGCGTCCTCACTCCGAGACATGCACTATCACCTCGTCGCCGTCGGCCAGTTCCAGCACCTCGCGGAGCTTCTCCGGCGCGATGATTTCGAGTTGCTCCTCGCCGTGGTGGGTCCGCTCGGGCGCGATGACGTGGGCCGGCTCGTACTCGCCGTCGCTCCCCTCTATCGAGGCGGGGTAGCAGTACGCGGGGCCGTAGGTCCGCTCGTCGTCCTCCCAGCCCTCGATGGTGACCGGCTCGACGGCGCTCATTCGCGCCCGCTTGCGGACGCTCTCGGCCGTGAGTTCGAGGTTGAGCGTGCCCGCGAACGGCTCGTACCCCAGCCGCTCGATGAACTGCTCCATGTAGCCCGGCAGCGTGATGTAGTGTCGACCCTCCCCCATCCCGGAGGTGACGACGCCGGTCAGGTCGACGCCGGCGTCGGACTCGAAGATGCGCCGGTAGTCGGCGTACTCCGACTGGAGGCGGCGCTCGCCGTCGCCGGTCAGCTCCACCTCCTGGCCGTCGCTGACCATGTCCCGCGAGAGGAACCCGGCGTCTTCGAGCCGCTGGAGCCGCCGCGAGGCGGTCTGGTTCGACGCGTCCAGCCGGTCCCCGAGGTCGGCACAGGACACTTTCGTCGGCTCGTCGAGCGCGCCGTCGAGGGCGAGCAGTTTCAGCGTCGCCAGTTCGTCCCGACCGACGCCCTGTCCCGTTGATTCAGCCATACGCCGACGTAGGGAGTCCCGCCGGATAAGCATACCGAAGATGGAATGCATCCCACTTTTGGAACGGCTAGAAACTACGTCGCAGTTGGCAACGGGCGCGTACCACGCACTTGGGCCGGACGCAACTTAAACTGCCGGCGAACGCGTTCGCGGCCCGCACGCTGTCTGCTGTGCCGCCGAGCGGCACTCAGTACTCCACGAGCGGGTCCTGTTCCCAGAACTCGCTGGACTTCTCCAGTTTCGGGACCCACGTGTTCTCGTCCTCGGCCAGCATCGCCACGCGGGAGTCCTCAACTTCCTTCAGCACGTCGTGGTCGGGCAGGTACTCGCCCAGTTCCTCGGTGAACGCTCTGACCTCGCCGTGCTCGGGCATCGAGTCGCGGTCGAGGCGGCCCCGCGAGTGGCCGACGTGCATGTACGCCTTCATCTCGACGAAGTCCGCGTCGGCCCGGTCGCACATCGCCGCGTACCACTCGGGGTGGTGCATGTTGTGCCCCTTCACGAGCGTCGTCCGGATGACGGTGCGGGTGTCGTCTTTTTCCGCCAGCACGTCCAGCGTGTCCACGAGCGAGTCCCAGGCGTCGTCCTCGACGGCCTTCACCGTCGAGTCGAACGTCCGCCGGTCGGCGGCGTCGACGGAGACGTACAGCTGTGTGGGGTCACACCGCTCCAGCATCTCCGTGTTCGTGCCGTTGGAGACGAGGAACGTCGTGATGTCGCGGTCGTGGAACTCCTCGATGAGCTCCGGCAGGTGGGGGTACAGCGTCGGCTCGCCGTCGAGCGAGATAGCGACGTGGCGTGGCTCCATCGCCTGGTCGAACACCTCGCGGGGCACCTCGTCGTTGCCGCCGAAGCCCGACAGCAGTTTCCGCTGGAGTTCCACGGAGGCGTCGGCGACCGCCGCGGGGTCGTCCCACTCCACGTCCCCGAGTTCGTACGCGTGGCCCGCGTGGTCGCGCCAGCAGAAGACACAGCGCTCGTTGCACTTGACGACCGGCGTCATCTGGATACAGCGGTGGGACTCGATGCCGTAGAAGATGTACTTGTAACACTTCCCCTCCCCGCGCAGCGCGTTCTTCGTCCAGCCGCAGGTCTGGGCGGCCGTGTGGTTCTCGCTGTGGTAGGCCGGGTCCGACACCTGCTTGGGACCGCCGTCAGCGTCGCTCATTGGGCACGGGTTCGACAGCCAGCGGCAAAAACTCCCGGATGTTGTGCGTCAGCCAGTCCGCTCCGCCGGACACCTCAGGTCAGTTTGACGATGGGGTTGCTCATGTGGTGGCCGACGACGTTCCCGTTCTCCATGATTCGGTCGTAGCCGTCGGCGTCGACTTCGATTCGCGTCTCGCTGTCCTTCTGCATCAGATAGAGCGTCTTGTTCATACACGTGTGGATGCCCCTGAGGGGCAAGACCGGAACTACTAGCTGTATAGGCCCGCGCCATGACGTATGCTATATGTATTAAATCCCGCCGGAGATGTAGCTCAGCCGGAAGATTTTGGGGGCTGCGGACAGTGAGTGCGCTAGTATGAGGGTGATTGACACGGTATCCGAACTGTTCGGTTCGGGGGACCCCCACTACCGGTTCCGCTGTGACGACTGCGGGACCGAGTTCGCACAGCGCGCGGCGGCGGTCGAGGACCTGACCTGTCCGGACTGCGGTGCCGGGGCGGTGCGGCCGGCCGAGGCGGCGTGAGCGGGTCAGCGGCCCAGGTCGTAGAACTCGTCGTTCGGGCGGATGTCGGCGAGGTGCGCCAGGCGGTTCGAGAGGTTGAAGAAGGCGGCGACGCTGCCGATGTCCCAGATGGCCCGGCGGCTGTAGCCGTGTTCCGCCAGCCGCTCGAAGTCCGCTTCCTCGATGCGGGCGGGCGACTCGGTCAGCTTCACCGCGAAGTCCAGCATCTCCCTGTGGGTCTCGTTGATGTCGGCCGTCCGGTGGTTCGCGGCGACCTGCTCGGCGAGTCTGGGCGCGTCGGCGTAGATACGCAGGAGTGCCCCGTGGGCGACGATGCAGTAGAGACAGTCGTTGACGCCGCTGACGGCCACGATAATCAGCTCGATTTCCTCGCGTTCCAGCGCCGTCTCCTCGACCAGCGCGTCGTGATAGGCGAAGAACGCCCGGAAGTGCGAGGGGCGGTACGCCAGCGCCGGGAAGATATTGGGCGTGAAGCCGGCGCGGTCGGTCTCCTCCGCGATACGGTCCTGGAGGTCTTCGGGGAGGTCGTCCACGTCGGGCGTCTCGAACCGACGCATCACCGTGTCGGGGTCTACCATATCACACGTCGGTCCGCCCCCGGCTTGAAAGTTCGCCGCCTGCCTGGTCATGGCCGCCGAGAACCGGCGTATAGTTCTTGCGGGGACGTGGCAGGGGGTCGAACAGCCACGCCGGCTCTTTTGACGCCCCGAGCGACCTCCCGGGTGCATGTCGACGACTACGGAAACGACGCGGACGTACGATTTCGGGACCGGCAACTGGAAAGCTGGCGTGCTCGGCGGCATCGCCGGGGGCGTCGTCATGGGGGCGCTGATACTGCTGATGAACCCGCCGACACTCGCCGTCGCAATCCCGTCCCTGTACGGGCTCGCGCCGCCGCCGAGTCCCGGGGCCGGGCTCGTCGTCCACCTCTCGCACGGGGCCGTGCTGGGCGTGGTCTTCGCCGGGCTTGCGAGTGCACTGGCCCTGGACACGTCCGGGCAACTGCTCGGACTCGGCGTCGGCTGGGGCGTCGTCACGTGGGCAATCTTCGCCGCGCTCGTGATGCCGGTCTGGCTCGGCGTCGTCGGCTCGCCGGCCTCGCCGCCGTTCCCGAACTTCGCGCTGCCGTCGCTGCTGTGGCACGTCGTCTACGGGGCCGTCCTCGCCGTCGTCTACGCCGCGACCGCCGACCGGCTCTGACAGACTCTCCCGTTACTCCTCCTGAAACACGGTCCACTGGCGTTCGTCGGTCCCGGCGTCGGCTATCGCCTCGACTTTCTCGCGCTGCAGGCCGTCCAACTGCACGGTGGCCAGCCGGACCCACGCCAGGAACTCCCCGCGGAGCCGCTCCCGCACGACGTCGGGCGGCTGTGGCGTGTAGACGTACACGTGCCCGCCCGCCGGCCTGATGCGACGGCGTTTCTCGACGACGCCGAACTCGGCGAGGTGATTGAGGTGCCGCGCGACGACGCTGCGGTCGTAGCCTATCCGCTCGGCCAGTTCCGCCACGGTCAGCTCCCCGCCCTCCATCACACAGAGACAGACGTCCAGTTCGGTGCCGGACATGTCGAAGACGGTCCGCAGCAGGGTCTCCAGCGACGGTTCGGCTGCCGCTGTCTCCGCCGTCCCGACCGTCTCCATCGGCCCGTCACAGCACTCCGGGCGGGTGTCGCCGATGCCGACGCCGCCGCAGGTCGCACACTCGAACATCCGCGGTTCGTCAGCGGGGGTGTCATGCAATCGGTTACTCGCCCCGCCCGTAGAAGCTTGAGGTATGGTGATGGTAACCGACACGGGCCCCTGCGGGCCGCGGTCCCGCCCCCGTGAGAGCGCTGTTAGTCCAAAGGTCTAAGCCCTCCCGGGACCGAATACGAGTCACTATGAGCACAGACACAGAGGACGCCAACGACCTGCGCGAGCGAATCACGAACTTCCTGCGCCGTAACTTCCCCCAGATTCAGATGCACGGCGGGAGCGCGGCCATCGAGGAAATCGACCGCGAGGAGGGCAGCGTCACCATCCGCCTCGGCGGGGCCTGTTCCGGCTGTGGCATCTCGCCGATGACCATCCAGGCCATCAAGACGCGCATGACCAAGGAAATCCCGGAGATAAACGAGGTCACCGCCCGGACCGGCATGGACCAGCAGGAAGGCATGGCCGGCGGCAGCGGCGGCATGAGCCCCTCTTTCCCCGGCGAGTCCCGCGGCGGCGACGTCGGCGGCGACGACGACGAAGGCCCCGAAGCGCCGTTCTGAGGTCAGCTCTCGCTCTTTTTTAGAGTCGTGGTCAGCCGCGGCTGTGACGATTCCACGTGGGGTCCCGGAACCGCGTTCGCAGCTCCGGACGCCGAGACACGGACCGCACCGGCGAGTCACACACGTTAAGACGACGGGGGCAGACGGCGGGGATATGGAGACGGTCGACACGGTCGTCTGGGCGCTGTGGGCGATGTTGCCGGCGTACGTCCCGAACAACGCCGCGGTGCTCGCCGGCGGCGGCAGACCGATAGACGGCGGTCGGACCTGGGGCGGCCGGCGGGTGCTGGGCGACGGCAAGACCTGGCGCGGGACGCTCGTCGGGACCGCCGTGGGAACGGTTCTCGCGCTCGGCCTCACACAGGCCGCGCCCGCCGTGAGCGCCGTGCTGGGTGCGGACCTGCCGACGTTTCCCTTCCGCGCGGGGCTCGGTCTCGCCTTCGGCGCGATGCTCGGGGACATCGGTGCGTCCTTCCTCAAGCGCCGGACGGGCCGGGAACGCGGGGCCGCGTTCCCCGGCCTTGACCAACTGGATTTCGTCGTCGGAGCGTTGCTCTGTGCGCTCGTGGCCGCGCCGTCGTGGTTCACCGCCACGTTTCCCCTCCCGGTGCTCGCCGTCGTCGTCGTCGCGACGCCGGTGTTACACGTCGTCACCAACGGCATCGCCTACCTGCTCGGGCTGAAAAACGAACCGTGGTAGGCGACCCGTAAACCTACGTGTCCAGCGCGCGATACCGCTCGTGATGGCCCTGACAAACGCCCTCCCGGTCGTCGGCCGCGCCCCGCCGACCGTTCGACGCGCGACAGTCGCCGGCCTGCTCTGTACGGCGGTCTTCCTGCCCGCGATGTACGTCCTCCTGCACGCGTACCTGGCTCTCACGATAAGCGTCGGTCCCGTCGATACGTTGGAGGGGCTGCTAGACTTCGCCCTCGTCGCCGGGGGCGCGACGACGTTCCTCGCGGGGTTCGTCTCGCAGTTCGTCACCGAGACGCTCCTCGCCGAGACGCCCGCGTGACGGCGAACCGACGAAGAAGTGCGTTTTTACGCGCTGACCGTGGAGTGTCGGGTATGACAACACGCGGGGAGACACTGCAACTGGCGACGCGGGGCTCTGACCTCGCGTTGCGCCAGGCGGCGACGGTCCGGGATTCGCTGAGCAGTCGCCGGCTGGCGGTCGAACTCGTCGAGGTGGAGACGACGGGCGACCAGATTCGGGACGAACTCATCCACCGGCTCGGCAAGACCGGCGCGTTCGTCCGCAGCCTCGACGAGAAGGTGCTAGCGGGCGAACTCGACGCGGCGGTCCACTCGATGAAGGACATGCCGACCGAACGGCCCGACCGCCTCGTCGTCGCGGCGGTCCCCGAGCGGGCCGCCGCCGAGGACGTGCTGGTGACGCCCGACGGCCGCTCGCTGGAGGAACTGCCCGAGGGCGCGACCGTCGGCACGTCGAGTCTGCGCCGGCGCGCCCAACTGCTGGCCGAGCGCGGGGACCTCACCGTTGAGCCGCTCCGGGGCAACGTCGACACGCGCATCGCCAAACTGCTGGCCCCGTCGCTCCAGCGGGACCACCAGGAGCGCCACGAGGCCGAACAGGAGCGCAAGGGCGACGCCGACGAGGAAGACCACCCCTACGACCGCACGGTCGAGGAGTGGTTCGACGACCTCACCGAGTTCGAGCGGCGGGCGATGGAGCGGGACCCGGACGTGGCGTACGACGCCATCGTGCTGGCGAAGGCGGGCCTCTACCGCGCCGACCTCACGCGCTACGTCGAGATGTCCGACCTCGACCCCGACCGGTTCGTGCCGGCCCCGGGTCAGGGCGCGCTGGCGGTGACCGCCGTCGACGGCGACCTCGCGCTGGACATCAAGGACCGGCTGGACGACCCACAGACCCGCGTCGAGACGACCGTCGAGCGGACGATTCTCGAAGAACTCGGCGGCGGCTGCGTGGCGCCCATCGGCGTCCACGCCACCCTCGAAGGGGGGGTCGTCCACACGCGGGTGCGCGTCCTCTCACGGGACGGCACGGAGGAGGTCTCCGTCGGCCGCGACGTCCCGGCCGAGCACCACATCGACGCGGCACAGGACCTCGCGGCGGAACTCGCCGAGCGAGGAGCCGACGACCTCATCGCCGAGGCCAAGCGGGACTCGCCGGGCGCGGACGACGACGCTTCGACGGCGCGGGAGGACGACGAGGAATGACCGACACCGCACCCGGCAAGGTGTACCTGGTCGGGTCCGGCCCCGGCGACCCTGACCTCCTGACGGTCAAGGCAAAGCGCCTGCTGGAGGAGGCCGACGTGGTGTTACACGACAAGCTCCCCGGCCCCGAAATCATCGGGATGATTCCCGAGGAGAAGCGCGAGGACGTGGGCAAACGCGCCGGCGGCGAGTGGACGCCCCAGGAGTACACTAACGCACGGCTGGTCGAACTGGCCGAAGAGGGCAACACGGTCGTCCGGCTGAAGGGCGGCGACCCGACGGTCTTTGGCCGCGGTGGCGAGGAACTGGCCCATCTCGCGGAGAACGACATTCCGGTCGAGGTCGTCCCCGGCATCACGAGCGCCATCGCCGGCCCCGAGGCCGCCGGCATCCCGGTCACGCACCGGGACTACACCTCCTCGGTCTCCTTCGTCACCGGCCACGAGGACCCCACGAAAGACGAGTCGGCCGTCGACTGGGAGGCCCTGGCCGCGACCGGCGGCACGCTGGTCGTCCTGATGGGCGTCGGCAAACTGCCCCAGTACACCGAGGCCCTGCGCGAGGCGGGGCTGGACCCCGACACCCCGGTGGCGCTGGTCGAACGCGCGACTTGGCCCGACCAGCAGGTCGCCACCGGGACGCTGGCGACCATCGTCTCGGTCCGGGACGAGGCCGGCATCGAACCGCCTGCCATCACCGTCATCGGCGAGGTGGCCGGCGAGCGCGAGCGGGTGATGGAGTTCCTGGAGGGGTACTGATGCGCGAGGAACCGCGTCTCCGCGTGGCCGCGTTCCGCCCGGCCGACGACCGCCTCGACGACGCGGTCGAACTCATCGAATCCCTCGGCGCGGACCCCGTCCCGGACCCCATGCTGGCCGTCGAGCCGGCGACCGGCGACGCTGGCGATGCCGACGACGACCAAGTCACGCCACGCACCGACGCCGACTACGTCGTCCTGACGAGCAAGACCGGCGTCGAACTCGCCGCCGCGGCCGGCTGGGACCCCGGCGAGGCGACGGTGTGTGCCATCGGCGAGTCGACCGCCGCGGCGCTCCACGAGGCCGGCTACGGCGTCGACATCATCCCCGCCGAGTACTCCTCGACGGGACTGGTCGACACGCTGGCCGAGGCGGTGGCCGGCGCGAAGGTCGAGGTCGCCCGCTCGGACCACGGCTCGGACGTGCTGACCGACGGGCTAGAGGCGGCCGGCGCGTACGTCCACGAGACCGTCCTCTACCGGCTGGTCCGCCCGCCTGAATCCGGCGATTCGGCGGCTCTGGCGGCCGATGGCGACCTCGACGCGGCGCTGTTCACCTCCTCGCTCACCGTCGAGCACTTCCTCGATGCGGCCGCCGAGCGCGGGGTCCGCGAGGCCGCCGTCGACGGGCTGAACGAGGCGACCGTCGGCGCTATCGGCGAGCCGACGCGGGAGACGGCCGAGGCCGCCGGCATCGCGGTCGACGTCGTCCCCGAGCAGGCCGACTTCGAGGCGCTGGCCTGCGAGACCGTCGAGGCAGCCGCCCCGACTCACCACGAGTAACCCGGCTGCGGGCCGGTCACTCCGCCGCTTCTCTGGCGGCCTCTCGTCCCTCGACCTCGGCCCGGAGCGTCGCCAGTTCGTTCTCGACGGCCCGCTCGCTGGAGAGGCGGTCGAGTTCCTGGTCAATCGAATCGCCCTCGTCGAGGACGGATTCGAGCTGGCCGCTCGCTTCGAGTTCCTCCAGCGCGGCCGCGCGGGCCTCCATCTGCTCGGTGCGCTCCGTCGCGCGCTCGATGGAGCGGTGGACGTCGGCCATCGTATCGCCGGCACCGGTAAAGGCCTCCGAGACCCGCGCCGACGCCTCGGCGGCCTGATAGCGGGCCTTCATGGTCTCTTTCTTCGTGCGGAACTGCTCGACCTGGCTGCTGAGTTCGGCCCGCTTCCCGACCAGCCGGTCCTGCGTCTCCTGTAAGTCGTCAATCTGGCCCGACAGCTCCGTAATCTGGCTGACGTTGACCTGCTTTTTCTCCAGCGCTCGGCGCGCGAGGTCCTCGCGGCCCTCCTGCAGGGCGGCCCGGGCCTGGGTGTCGTGTTTCTCGACGTTGGACCGCAGGCGCTGGCGGTGTATCTCCAGGCGTTTCTTCTGGGTCGTCACGTCGGCGATACCGCGGGTCACCTCCTGTAGCTCGTCACGCATCTGTTCGTAGGAGTAGTCCAGTTCCGCCGCCGGGTCCGACGTGCGGTTGAGCAGGGCGTTGAGCTTGGCCCGGACCGCGAACGCGAACCGCCGGAGCAGGCTCATCGCGCTCGCTCCCGACCGCCCGCGTCTCGAATCGGTCCCGCCCGTGGCTCGGCTGTGACAGCGTGCATAGCCCCTCGTATGACTGACACCATTATAATAACAGGGTGCCACCCGGCGTGAATCGGGACGAACGGCCGACGCCGGCGACCCTCCGCGGCGATTCGACCGTCGCGCCTGGTTAATTGATGATGCTCGGGGCCCAACCAACCGACGACGATGAGACGGAAACCGCTCGCCGCCGTGCTCTTGCTCGCTGTCGTCGCCGGCGCGGTCGCCGTCGGCACCGGCCCGCTCCAGGACGCCGGGGAGGGCACGGCTGTCCCGAGCGAGACGACCGGGAGCGCCGCCGACGCCGGCGGCGGTGGCGACGCCGAGGACGGCAGTGACGCCGAGGATGGCACGGCCGGGACGCCGCCGTTCGGGTTCACTGTCGGGGCCATCGAGGAGTGCGGGCGGACCTGTCGGGACGTGACCTCGACGCTGACGAACCGGCAAAACAGCACGGCCGCGGACGTCACCGTCGCCACGCGGATTTACGCCGGCAACACCACCGACGGCGACGTGGTCTGGGAGGGGTCCGAAGCCGTCGGGACACTCGCCCCGGCGGGGTCGTACACCACGACCCGGCGCGTCGACCTGTCGTTCGGCGACGCCGTCGCCATCCGACGGGCGGGCGGCTGGATTACCGTCCGGACGACCGTCGAGACCGCCGACCGGTCCGTCACGCTCACCAGCCAGCGGCAGGTCGCCTGACGGGTCGTCCCATCGAGCGACCGCACGTCTGAACGTTTTTATCCCGGTGCGCACCAATCTCCGGTACGATGACTACGACCGGCCCCGTTCCGGCGCTCGCAGACCGCGCGGCCGCCTGTGCCGACCGACTCCGGGCGGCCGACCGCGTCCTGCTCGCGTCCCACATCGACGCCGACGGGCTGACCAGCGCCGCCATCGCCACCGCGGCGCTGTCGCGGGCCGGTATCCCCGTCGAGACGGTGTTCAAGAAGCAACTCGACGCGGCCGAAATCGAGAGCATCGCGGTCCGCGAGTACGACACCGTCCTGTTCACCGACTTCGGCTCGGGCCAGCTCGACGTCATCTCCGAGCACGTCGCCGCGGGCGACTTCGAGGCGGTCGTTGCCGACCACCACCAGCCGTCGGACCCGGAGGACTGCCACCCCGACGCGGTCGTCGACACCGACGGCTACGCCGACTTCGAGACGCACCTGAATCCCCTCCTCGAAGGCATCAACGGCGCGTCGGAGCTCTCGGGTGCGGGCGCGGCGTACGTCCTCGCCCGCGCACTTTCGACCGGAGAGACGGACAACCGCGACCTCGCCGCGCTGGCGGTCGTCGGCGCGGTCGGGGACATGCAGGCCGTCGGTGGCGAACTCGTCGGGGCCAACGCCGGCATCGTCGAGGACGGTGTCGACGCCGGCGTCCTCGAAGAGGGCACCGACCTCTCGCTGTACGGCAAACAGACCCGCCCGCTGCCGAAGCTGCTCGAATACGCCACCGAAGTGCCGATTCCGGGCATCTCGAACGACCAGGCCGGCGCGACCCGGTTCCTGGAAGGCCTCGGCGTGGACCTGAAAGCCGACGGGGAGTGGCGGACGTGGGCGGACCTCTCCGACGACGAGCGCCAGACCGTCGCGAGCGCGCTGGTCCGCCGGGCGGTCGAGCGCGGCGTGCCGGCCGACAAGATAGAGACGCTCGTCGGCACGACCTACACCCTGACCGCGGAGCCGCGCGGGACGGAACTCAGGGACGCGAGCGAGTTCTCGACGCTGCTGAACGCCACGGCCCGCTACGAGCGGGCGGACGTGGGGCTGGCGGTGTGTCTCGGCGAGCGCGACGCCCCGCTGGAGCGGGCGCGGACGCTGCTGTCGAACCACCGCCGAAATCTCTCGGACGGGCTGTCGCTCGTCAAGGAGCGCGGCGTCACGCAGGCGGGGGCGGTCCAGTGGTTCGACGCGGGCGACGCCGTCCGCGAGACCATCGTCGGTATCGTCGCCGGGATGGCGCTGGGCACCGACGGCGTCGACTCGGACAAGCCAATCGTCGCCTTCGCCAGCACGGACGACGACGAGACGAAGGTGTCCGCGCGGGCGACCGGCCCGCTCGTGGGCCGTGGCGTGGACCTCTCGGTCGTGATGCGCGAGGCCGCCCAGTCGGTCGGCGGCGACGGCGGCGGCCACGACATCGCGGCGGGGGCGACCATCCCGGCCGGCGAGGAATCGGCCTTCATCGACGCGGCCGACGGGATTATCAGCGACCAACTCTCGTAGCCGAGAGGAGCCGAACTCCCCGGCAGGGAGCGGGCGACTCCCAACGCCAGTATCAGCAATAAGAGCTATACGTCCGCTTCTCCGAACACTCCACGATGGACTCCCGGGGCCTGTTCGACCTCGTGCTCGTCGTCGTCGCCGGCCTGCTGGCCTACACCGAGACGTTCGGCTTCGCGAACCCGCGGACGACACTGGAAGAGATACTCGCGGCCGTCGCCGGCCTTGACGTCCGCGTCTTCCTCGTCCTGGGCGGCATCTTCGGTATCTGCTTCGTCGCGTACCTCACCATGTACCTCCCGCAGAAGGACGCACGGTCGATACAACGCTGAACATCGGGTCATCTTTATCCCCAGCCCCGCACGGTTCTGGCAATGACCGAGTTCGACCCCGAGAAGTTCGAGGACAAGTACGCGAACTACTTCCCGGAGCTCCAGAAGGCCTACAAGAACGCCTTCGAGCGGATGAACGACGCGTACGACTCCGAACTGGTCCACGCCATCGACCAGCAAATCCTCAACGAGTCCGAGCCGTTCTACGAGGACGGGGCCTTCACCGTCGAACTGCCGGATGACCCGACCGAGCGGCTCTCGGCGGTCATCGTCGACGACGAGAAACTCGACGCCGTCCTCGCCGAGTACGTCGACGAGATAGAGCGCGAACTGCGCCGCGTGTTCGACGTCGACGACTGACCGCGTTCGCCGCGGTTCGGGGCTTCCGGCGGAACGCCCGTAGACGCCCTACTCGTCGGGCGTCTCGGTCGGCTCGGGCGTCGACTCCGGAACGGTGGGCGGGACGCCGCCACCGCCCGTGCCGGCACCGGGGAACGCGCTGCCGGGACCGGACGCGCCGGCCTCCTGGGGCTGTGGCGCGTCGGCGGGCGATTTCTCGCCCGACACGAGGAAATCGAGCAGGTTCCCGACCAGTCGCTCGTTGTCGGCCCGGTAGAGGAACTCCTGTGTGAGGACGTTCGTGTCACCGACGGCGACGACGTTGCCCGAGCGGGCGACAACGCCGTAAGTGTCCTGTCGCCGGGTCTGTGACAGCGTCGTCCGTTCTGTCGCCGTGACGACGGCCTCGCCGCCCTGGACGGGCACGGCGGCGTAGAAGACCGTCCGGTCGACCCCCTCCGTCAGCGCCGTCTCGCTCGCGGGCGTCGCGGGGACGCTCCGGTAGTTGGTGTCGTACTCGTGCATGTTGTACAGGTAGCCGTTCCCGTACGCGAGGCCGTACTGGCTCGTCAGCGGGGCCATCGGTTTGGTCACGCTGTCGGTGCCGACCGGGCTGAGAAGGCCCAGTCCGGCGGTGCTCGCCTGGGACGGCTCGTTCAGCAGGAGGACGCGTCCGCCGGCGTCGCTGAATGCGGCCAGGCCGTTCAGCTCGCTCTCCGTGTAGCGTTGCTCCGCGCCGAGGACGACGAAGGCGTCGGCCGAACGGAGCGACGCGTTGAGTGGACGCCCGTTCTGTCGCTCGCCGACGTGGTACCGCACCGTCGCGCCGTTCTCGGTCAGCGTCGACACGAGCGGCGTGAGCGCCTCGCGGTCGATACTCCCGGCGTGGGCCACGTCGATGACGACGACCTGCCCGGACGCGTCGGCCGACATCGAGAGGTCGCCGCTCTCGGCCGGCGGGGTCGCGACGGCTCCGTCGCTGTTGAACGACGCGGCGTCTACCTGGGCCACGTCGGGGGCCGGCTGCCCGCCGCCGCCGCCCACCGCGACGGTCCCGACCAGCACCGCGAGCGCGACGACAGCGGCGAAAAAGCCCGCACGGGCGAGCGCACTCTGGCCCGCCATCTCAGGCCCCTCCCGTCGCGGTGGTGTTAGCGACGACCCGCTGGTCCTCCGGCGTGCCGTATATCATGAGGAAGTGGACCGAATCGACGCCGCGGAAGGTGTACGGTGCGCCGTCGGCGGCGACAGCCGCGCTCCCGTCGGCTCCACTTCCCCCGCTGAGGACGAGCAGTCCCTGCGCGCTCGCGGGATTGTGATACACCACCTGGTACTCCGAGAGGCCGGCGGCGTCGGCCGCGCCGGCTATCGCGGCTTCGAGCCCGCCGACCTCGTCGGCGTAGCCGGTCTGGACCGCGCGACCGCCGTTGTAGACGGACGCCTCGGCGACGGTCTCCCGGGAGACTTCGAGCCTGTCGCCGCGTTCGGTCATGACCGCGCCGACGAAGGAGCGTTTCATCGATTCCAGGCTGGCGAAGTACTCGTCGCGCGTCATCCCCTGGTGGGCCTTGTCGGGCCCGGTCGTGGCGGCGGAACTCAGGCCGTCGCTGGGCGCGGTGCCGATGACGCCGACGTGGCCGACGATGCTGGCCGGCGTCACGTAGATGCGGTCGCTCGGGACCGCGGTGTAGTACGCGCCGGAGGCGGCGTACTGGTCGACGCTCGTGTACACCGGCTTCTCCGCCGCGAGCCGCTTGACGGCCAGATACATCGACTCGCTGGAGGCGGCGCTGCCGCCCGGACTGGACACCCGGAGGACGACCGCTTCAACCGATTCGTTGCCCCGGAGTTCCCGCAGCGTCTGTATCGTGTCCTGCGAACTGGCGCTGGTTATCGTTTCGTCGATGTTCACCACAGCGACGTACTGTTCGTCGCCCTCGGCGACCGCCGCCGCGTACGGCACGACGGCGGCACCGACGAGCACCGCGATGACCGCGAGTACCGTGTACGACTGGAGGGCCGTTGCCACCCGTCTATCGATTGGGTTGTTCATGCGACAACACGGGTCCGCTGACACGTCGGCGTAATAAAATCACAGTCCGAACTACTGGCCCGGAAGTCGCCCCGCCGGAGCGACATGGGAAGTTTCCTTACTATCGACCTGCAACCGGCGACTATGGACCAACGAAAGCCGCCAGCCACCGAAGAGGGCTGGTACGCGCTGCACGACTGCCGGAGCATCGACTGGGACGCCTGGCGCGAGGCCCCCCAGCGAGTCCGCGACCGTGCACTCTCGGAGGGGATTGGCTTCCTCGACGCCTACGAGGCCGTCGAGGACGCCGAGGAGGGCCAGACGGCGGTGTACACCGTCATGGGCCACAAGGCCGACATCATGATTCTCCACCTGCGGCCGACGATGAGCGACCTCGATGCGGCCGAACGGCACTTCGAGCAGACGGAGTTCGCTGCCTTCACCGAGCAGGAGTTCTCCTACGTCTCCGTGACGGAGGCGTCGGGCTACACCGAGAAGTCCCGCGAGTACTTCGAGGGCGAGGTCGACGACGACTCCGGGCTGGCACAGTACATCCAGGCCCGGCTCCACCCCGACGTGCCCGACGAGGAGTTCGTCTGCTTCTACCCGATGAGCAAGCGCCGCCAGCCCGACCAGAACTGGTACGACACGTCCTTCGAGGAGCGGGCGGCCCACATCAAGCGCCACGGCGACATCGGCCGCGGCTACGGCAGCGAGGTGAGCCAGATGATAGCCGGCTCCATCGGCTTCGACGACTGGGAGTGGGGCATCACGCTCTGGAGCGACGACATGCGCAACATCAAGGAGTTGCTGACCGAGATGCGCTTCGACCCTTCGACCTCGCAGTTCGCGGAGTTCGGCCCCTTCTACGTCGGGCGGCGGTTCGACCCCGCCGACCTGCCGGCCGTCCTCGCCGGCCAGCGGGTCCCGACCGACGACGAGTCGGCCCCCGAGACGCCGGCGGACGTCGCGGGCCACGACCACCCGGCCGGGGCCGGCGCGAGTCACGGCCACGCCGGGGACTCGGCCGCGAGCGACGCGGAGGCGACACACGGCGGCGACACCGGCGGCCACGGCGGTGCCCATCCGGGCAGTGCGGGCGAGGGCGACCATCCCCACTCCGAGGCGTCGGCCGACGATGACGACTCGGGGTCGTCGGGTAGCTCGGGCGGCCGGCCGGACGTCTCGGCCGACTTCGAGGAGGTCGACGACGCCGAACAGCGGCTCGGCCGACTGGGGCTCCACGAGGGCGAGGCGTACGACGCCGGCGACTACGCGCTGGTGTTTCACTCGTCGGCGGACGCGGAGGACATCGTCGACGACGTCTCGGACCTCGAGAGCAGCTTCGACCACTACGACCGCCACGTCCGGACGGCCGTGCGCGCCGACAGCGGCCAGACCTACGTCGTCAGCATCTGGACGGCGAAAGACGCCGCCGAGACAGCAGCCGGGTTCCTGAAAGACATCGACGGCGTCGAAGAGCAACTCGGCGGTCCGCTCGGCGAGGCCGACGACGGCGAAGACGACCCCCAGACCGCCGAGTCCTCGCAGTCCATCCGCGAGACGCTCGAATCGGCGGGTGTCTACGCCGGCCAGCCACACGGCGAGGACGTGTACGCGCTGGTCGTCTACTCCGAGGCCGACGCCGAGACGCTCGATTCGGAGGTCGCGGACCTCCGGAGCGCGTTCGAGCGCTACGACACGCACGTCCGGACCACGGTGTACGGCGACGGCGACCTCGCGGCCGTCGCGTCGCTGTGGGACACCGAGGACGCCGCGGGGACCGCCAGCGACTACCTCACCGACCTGCCCGGCGTCGTCGGCCGCCACGGCGAGGGCGACGGGTTCGGGACGATGGGGATGTTCTACACGGTCAAGCCCGAATACCGCGAGGACTTCGTCGAGAAGTTCGACACCGTCGGCGGCCTGCTCGAAGGGATGGACGGCCACCGCGAGACCTCGCTGCTTTTCAACCACGACGACGAGAACGACATGTTCATCGCGAGCCAGTGGGATTCGCGGGAGGACGCGATGGCCTTCTTCCGCTCGGACGACTTCTCGGAGACGGTCGACTGGGGCCGGGACGTGCTGGCCGACCGGCCGCGGCACGTGTTCCTGGCCTGAACCGCGGGCCGGCTGTTACCGGTCGGCGACGAACCGGAGCCGCCGGTAGTCGGCAACCCAGCTGTCGCCGTCGTACAGGGTCGGCCGGAGCCGCTCCTCGACGGCCGACAGCACCGCGTCCCGCTCGGCGTCGTCGACAGCGGCGAAGAACTCGTCGCCGAACATCCCGAGCCAGTTCCGGAGCCCGTCCTCGCCCCCGTCCAGCGGCGTCGGCCGGTCGAACAGCCGTGCGAGCCGTAGTTCGAGGCCGTGGCCCTCGACCCGCGGCGCGTACTCGCCGATGCTCGGGAAGTACCACGGGTGGGCGGCGTCGTACCCGCGGGCGTCGAGTTCGGCGCCGACCGCGTCGGTTATCGCCGCCACGTTGTCCGCCCCGCCGAACTCAGCGACGAACCGGCCGGTCCCGGTCAGCGCGTCGGCGACCGTCGACAGCACCGCGTCGTGGTCCGGGCCGGGAATCCAGTGCAGCGCCGCGTTCGAAAACACTGCGTCGAACGGCCGCTCGGCGGCGTAGGACCGCACGTCCACCCGCTCGAACGTGAGGTCCGGATAGGCCTCCCGGGCCCGCGTGACCATCTCCGGCGACGCGTCGATACCGACCACTTCGGCACCTCTGTCCGCGATTTCCGCCGTCAGGTGGCCGGTGCCACAGCCGACGTCCAGCACCCGCTCGCCCGGCTGTGGGTCCAGCAGGTCGACGACCGACTGGCCGTGCTCGTGGACGAAGCCGTGGCCCTCGTCGTAGTCGTCGGGGTCCCAGTCGTTGCCTGTCATGCACTGAGTGACTGTCGACGTGGGACAAAAGGATGCCGCCGGTGAGCCTCAGTCGTCGTCCTCGGTGGTCGTCCGGTCGATGTCCTTCTCGCCGAAGTAAATCTCCGCCCCGTCCTGTGCCACCTTCTCGGCGAGGACGGCGCATTTCACCCGCATCGGTGAGATGTCGACGCCGAGCATCTCCGTGATGTCGTCGCGGTCCATCGCCTGCAGGTCCTCGATTGCCATCCCCGCAAGCTCCTGTGAGAGCATCGACGCGGAGGCCTGTGAGATGGCACAGCCGTCGCCCTGGAAGGCGACCCGCTCGATGGTCTCCTCGCTGTCGTCGAGGACGACGTCCATTCGTATCTCGTCGCCGCACATCGGGTTCTCGCCGACGTGGGTGAACGTGGCGTCCTCGATTTCCCCGTAGTTCCGGGGGTTCTTGTAGTGGTCGAGGATTTGCTGCCGGTACATGTCCGAGCCACCGATACCCATAATTGAACTACGATACGGCTGTCAGTCGGAAAAGGCTTCCGAGCCACCTTTTTCCACGGGGGCATCGCGCTCGTCAGGGGCGAACGCTCAACCCCCGTAGAAAACGTGGGCGAAAAAGGTGGGATCTCACTCCGTTCGGTCCCAGAGAGACGATTACGCGAACAGCTGCCGGGCGTCGTCGATGGCCGAAACGAGCTTGTCCACTTCCTCGCGCGTATCGCGAGACCACCTTTTTCATCGTTGGGTCGCCTGTGGCGACCACGCCTCGAAAAACGTGGGCGAAAAAGGTGGGACCTCACTCCGTTCGGTCCCAGAGACGATTACGCGAACAGCTGCCGGGCGTCGTCGATGGCCGAAACGAGCTTGTCCACTTCCTCGCGCGTGTTGTAGATATAGAAGGAGGCCCGCGCGGAGGCGGGGACGCCCATCTTGTCGTGCAGCGGCTGGGTGCAGTGGTCGCCGGCCCGGATGGCGACGGCGGAGTCGTTGAGAATCGAGGAGAGGTCGTGGGCGTGGACCGAATCGAGGTTGAACGCGACCAGGCCGCCCCGTGCCGTCCCCGCGGGCGGGCCGTAGGTCTCCACGTCGCCCTCGTCCTGGAGCCGTTCCAGTGCGTACTCGGCGAGCTGTTCCTCGTGGCGCTGAATCCGCTCCATCCCGATGTCGTCGAGGTAGTCACAGGCCTCCGCCAGCGCGATGCCCTGGCAAATGACCGGCGTGCCGGCTTCGAACTTCCACGGGAGGTCGTTCCAGGTGGCGTCCTCGAAGGTGACCTTCTGTATCATCTCGCCGCCGTAGAGGTACGGCTCCATCTCCTCTAAGAGGTGTTTCTTGCCGTAGAGGACGCCGATACCGGTCGGGCCGGCCATCTTGTGGCCGGAGAATGCCAGGAAGTCGGCGTCGATGGCCTCCACGTCGACCGGGCGGTTCGGGACCGACTGCGCGCCGTCGACGAAGATGTAGGCGTCGTGGTCGTGGGTGATGTCCGCAAGCTCCGAGACGGGGTTGACCGTCCCGAGCGTGTTCGAGACGTGGACGACGCTGACCATCGCGGTGTCGTCGGTGATGATTTCCCGCGCGTGGTCCATGTCGAGCGTGCCGTCCTCGTCGACGCTGATGTAGCGGCAGGTCGCACCGGTCTTCTTGGCGATTTGCTGCCAGGTCACCAGCGAGGCGTGGTGTTCCATCTCCGTGAGCACGACCTCGTCCTCGGGGCCGAGTTCGTTCAGGCCCCAGGCGTAGGCGACGAGATTCTCGCTCTCCGTGGTGTTCTTCGTGAAGATGATTTCCTCGCGTTCGCCCGACGCGCCGACGAACTCGGCGACGCGGTCGTGGGCGTCCTCGTAGGCGACGCTGGCCTCCTGGCTGAGCTGGTGAAGCCCGCGGTGGACGTTGGCGTTCGTCGTCCGGTAGTAGTCGGCGATGGTCTCGACGACCGGCTCGGGCGTCTGCGTGGTGGCCGCGTTGTCGAGGTACACCACCTGCTCGCCGTCGAACTCGCGTTGGAGGATGGGGAAGTCCTCGCGGATGCGTCCCACGTCCAGGAGTTCGGATTCAGAGTGTCCCATTACCTCCAGACAGGGACTCGACAGGCAACATTCCTTCGGTTCACCTAGAACTCTGTGTCCCCCTCGCCCGACTCGGCCGCGGCGGCCATCGCGTGCTGTTCGCGGTACGTCTCCAGCAGGTAGTTGTCCCAGACGAGGTCACAGAGGACGTGGGCGTACAGGACGAGGGCGGTAAACAGCGCCAGCGGTTCGGAGACGAGCCAGAGGGCGCCGACCGCGACGCCGCCGATGAGATGGTGGCTGAGGAGTCGCTGGAGCGGCCAGAGGTCCTGCGGGTCGAATATCTCGTCTTGGCCGCTGACGACGAGCCGCGGAGTCCGGAGACAGCGCCGGAGCGCGGCCCAGTCCCCGGTCTCCAGTCGAGCCACGGCGAAGTGGTCGATATCGATGGCGACGCCGACGACGACCGCGTAACCGACGGCGGCCCACCACGGCAGCGGGACCGGCAGGACGGCGAGGCCGGCGGCTCCGACGGCCGCCGAGACGAGCGCGTGCTCTCGGGAGTACATACGCGTCTGTCGGCGGGCGTGTGCAAAGACTGTCGGGGTCACGCGGGCCCGGCTACATCCAGAGCAGCTGCGCGTGGCGCGTCTCGCCCAGGTCGAGGACGTTCTCCTCGTCGACGAAGCCGTGGTCGACGGCGACGCCGACGGCGTCGTCGCCGACGATGTTGGCGACCGAACAGCGGGCGAGGCTGTCGACGATTTCGTCCTCCGTGGCCGACTGACCGCCGTAGAACTCCTCGTCGACGGTCAGGGACACGGGGCCGTTCTCGAAGGTCTCCCCCATGATGTCCGGGTCACAGACCGAGACGAGCAACCCTTCGTCTGTGTCGCGCTCGTTGAGTATCATTCGAGCAGCTGCTGTTCGGCCTCTTCGCGCATCTCGTCGACTTCCTCGGCCAGTTCCTCGGCGCGGTCGAACTCGCCTATCTCTTCGAGTGCGCGGGCCTTCTCTTCGAGCACGTCGGCGTTCCGGAAGCCCAGGCGGACGGCGTTGTCGAACGCTTCGATGGCGTCCTCGGCCAGCCCGCGCTCCAGCAGGAAGAAGCCGCGGTTGTACCAGCCCTCGCCGAAGCGGGGGTCGATTTCGACGGCGCGCTCGGCGTGTTCGAGCGCCTGCTCGGAGCGACCGGACTGCCAGAGCGCGTACGCGAGGTTCGTCTCCGCCGTGGCGGCGTGGTCGGACTCCTCGTCGAAGTTGAGCGCCTCCTTGTACGCGCCGATGGCGGCGTCCCACTCTTCGAGCTCCGCGTGGGCCGCGCCCTTGTTCGTCCAGGCCTCCTGCTCGAGCCGCTCGTCGTCCGTGTACTGAGCGACTCGCTCGAAGGTCTCGGCGGCCTGTTCGTGGCGGTTGATGTGCATGTACTCCAGGCCGACGTCGAGCAACTGCTCGGGGTCGACGGCGTCGGAGGAGACGTTCCGCTGGTCCAGCAGGTCGGTGACGACACGGGAGTCGACGGGGTCGACCTTGTCCGGGTCCACCTCGAACTCCGGGGGTTCGAGGTCGAACCCCTCGTAGGGGTCGTCGAACCCCTGGCCCTCGGAGAAAGAGTGGTCGTCGTCGTGGTCTGTCATACCTCCTGATTGACGGCCAATCCGGTTAAGGGCTACGTCCACGGCTCGCCAGGATGTGGGTGGCCTGTGGCGGGATTTCGGGGTGCGCCCGTCTGCCGATGCTGGACGCGTCTCCATCTCGGTTGCCCGGTGCTTTCTTGCCGACCGGCCGGGAACGCCCGGCCATGTCCAAGCGCCTGTTCGTCAGCGTCGACCTCGACGGGCTCGGGGACGCTGTGGCGGCCGTTCAGGACCGCTTCGACGGCGTGCCCGGTCTCCGGCTGACCGACCCCGAACAAGCCCACGTCACGCTGCAGTTCCTCGGCGACACCGACCCGGCCCGCGTCGACGACGTCGTCGCCGCCCTCGAAACCGCGGTCGACGACAGCGGCGTCACCCCGTTCGTGGCCGAGTTCGGCGGGCTGGGCGTCTTCCCGTCGCTGTCCTACATCAGCGTGGTCTGGGTCGGCGTCCGCGAGGGTCGGGGGGACACGGAACTGACCGCGCTGCACGAGGCCGTCGAGGCCCGGACCGTCGAGCTGGGGTTCGACCCCGCTGACCACGCGTTCACGCCCCACGCGACCGTCGCCAGGATGGACCACGCCGGCGGCAAGGAGACGGTACAGGACGCCGTCGAGAACGGCGACCCCGACGTGGGCCGCCTGCGAGTCGCGGCAATCAGACTCAAGGAGAGCGAACTGGGGCCCGACGGGCCGACGTACCGGACCATCGCGTCGGTGCCGCTGTGAGCGCGAGCCACCGGGCGGTCCGGGCCGATGCGTGGCGACGCACCGGACACGGACCGTGTCACGACCCCGCGGGCGGTGCGAGTGCCGCACGAACACCGCATATTATTCTGAAACTGATACTAACGACGATATAAGAGGCCGGCGGTCGCGACTGTCACATCACTGTCCAGTCTTCGAATCGGGCACACGGTCGGGTGTTTAGGCCGACCAAAACAAATCAGGTTAGTGACAATTTTTATCGGGCCGTGCGGCGTAGTTCCGGTATGGTCGCCGTCGAGAACGTTGCGTTCGTGTTCGTCGCGGGGTTGCTCACGGCGCTCGCCACCGGCCTCGGCGCGATACCGTTCTTCCTCGTCGACGAGTTCTCGGACCGGTGGAACGTCCTGCTGTGGGGGCTGGCCTCGGGTATCATGGTCGCCGCCTCGCTGTTCGGCCTCGTCCGCGAGGGGCTGGCCTACGGGTCACCGCTGCTCATGGTCCCCGGACTCGTCGCCGGCGTCGTCCTCGTCGTCGTGGCCCACCGGGCGCTGGAGGACTTCGACCACTCGCCCAAAGAGTTCGAGCGGGCCGACTTCAAGAAGCTCCTGCTGATTCTGGGGATTCTGACGGTTCATAGCTTCCCGGAGGGCGTCGCGGTCGGCGTCTCCTTCGCGGAACTGGGACTGGCGTCGACCACGCCCGACTCCGTCGTTGGCATCGCCGGCGTCTCCGTCCCGCTGCTCGCGGTGTTCATGACCGTCGCCATCTCCATCCACAACGTCCCGGAGGGGACTGCCATCGCCATCCCCCTCCGCTCGCTGGGGGTCAGCGAGTGGAAGATGGTCTGGTGGGCGGTGTTCTCCTCGCTGCCACAACCGCTCGGGGCCGTCATCGCGTACTACTTCGTCACGCTGGCGAAGGCGTTTCTCCCCTTCGGCTTCGGCTTCGCTGCCGGGGCGATGGTGTTTCTCGTGCTCACCGAGTTCGTCCCCGAGGCGCTGGAGTACGGGAACGACCTGCCGGGCGGGGGCAAGCGTGAACTCACCGCCGGCGTCGCCGTCGGCGTACTAGCTATGGTCCCGCTGGCGTTCGTCTAGAAGGGGAGCCGGTTCCGGATGACGGTGAGGTCGACGAACGCGGTCAGCGGGTCGCCGAACTCCTCGACCCGCGTCTCCATCCGGTAGTTCGAGTAGTCGACGGCGAAGAAGTACGGGCCGGGTTCGTCGAGGGCCTCCCGTGCGCCGCCGTCGTCCGTCGACGCTTCGTAGATGTCGGCTCCCTCTGGCTGGACCGCCTTCTGGCTGAACTTGGGGTTCCCCGGCGGCGTCTCGTCGGGCTCTCGCCCCTTGATGTAGGCGTCGTACCGCTCGAACTGCGAACGGTCGGTGAAGAAGTACACGCTGAACGGGGTCTCGGACTTGACGATGTAGCGAATCTCGCCGCTGGGGTCGGACACGTCCGGGATGTCTGCTCGTATCCATGCCCCCTGTGGCTCGACCCTGACGTCCCGCTGTACGCTGACGACGACCTCACCGCCACCACCCATACACCCGGTGCCGACGGCCGCCGCCCCGACACCTGCTGTCTGGAGGAATCTCCGGCGCTTCATCCATTGATAATCAGGCCACTGTGCCACTTAGTTCTACGTCCGCAGTTACAGCCGCTGATAACGCGCTGCGACCGGCTCGAAAAGGAAGGAATTTAAACCACGGCGCGGAACAAGCACCATACCATGGGTAAGAAATCGAAGGCTACGAAGAAGCGGCTGGCCAAACTCGACAACCAGAACAGTCGAGTCCCGGCCTGGGTCATGCTCAAGACGGACCGCGAGGTCCAGCGCAACCACAAACGACGCCACTGGCGGCGCAACGACACTGACGAATAATGAGCGCCAGTGACTTCGAGGAGCGTGTCGTCACCGTCCCGCTCCGAGACGCACGAGCCGAACCGAACCACAAGCGCGCGGACAAGGCGATGGTCCTCATCCGCGAGCACCTCGCCAAGCACTTCTCTGTCGACGAGAGCGCCGTCCGTCTGGACCCCTCCATCAACGAGGCGGCCTGGGCCCGCGGTCGCGCCAACACGCCGAGCAAAATCCGTGTTCGCGCCGCCCGCTTCGAGGAAGAGGGCGAAGCCATCGTCGAAGCAGAGACCGCAGAGTAACGTTGCTCCGCGCGGCTTTCTCCGGGTCGTCGTACGTGGGTGTGTTCGCCCGTGCGACCGACGACTGTGTGCTGGTTCGCCCCGACTTAGACGAATCGCTGCTCGATGACCTGAGCGACGAACTCGACGCTCCGGCCGTGCCGACGACCGTCGGCCACTCCGGGACCGTCGGCGCGCTCGCGACCGGCAACGAGAACGGGCTGGTCGTCTCCGAGCGCGTCCGGGAGACGGAAATCGAGCGGATTCAGGACGCCGTCGACGTGTCCGTCACGCGGTTGCCCGGCCGGATAAACGCCGCCGGCAACGTCGTCTGCTGTAACGACTACGGCGCGTACGTCCACCCCGACCTCTCGCGGGAGGCCGTCCAGGCAATCCGGGACGGACTGGACGTGCCAGTCGAACGCGGGGTCATCGCCGGCGTCACGACCGTCGGGACCGCCGCCGTCGCGACCAACAAGGGCGTGCTCTGCCATCCGAAGGCCACGGACGGCGAACTCGACGCCCTCGAAGACGTCCTTGACGTGCCCGCCGACATCGGGACCATCAACTACGGCGGCCCGCTCGTTGGCTCCGGGCTGGTCGCCAACGACCACGGCTACGTCTGTGGCTCGGACACGTCCGGGCCGGAACTGGGCCGTATCGACCAGGCGCTCGGGTACATCGACTGAGTTTCTCCCCGCTCAGGACGGGTGCTGGTGGCTGAGTTTCTCCGCGACCACGCCCGGAACGGGCAGCCCGCAGTCCCCACACGCCCAGGACCGGCTGGTCCCGCCACGCTCCAGCGACAGGTCCTGCCTGAACCGCAGGGTCGCACCGCACTGGCACCGGTAGGTCGTCTCGCTCATGCCCGACATACGTGCTGCCCCGGCAAATCCGTCGGGGTCGCTGACCATGATAGCTCGTGTCAAAGGATAATATAGTGTGTGCCCAACTAGCACACATGGGCCAACGAAACCCACCCGCCGAAGACCAGAACAGCCTCGTCTGCCGGAAGTGTGACTACTCCACAGCGGTGCTCCGGCCGTCCTGTCCCGAGTGCGGGGGCGATATGGTGTACGCACCGGCGTCCGAGGAGTAGTCTAATCGGCCGTTTTCCCGTCGTGTGTCCGAGCCCGCGTCGCGTCCGCCGCGGGACGGGCGGAAGGGGAAGATACTTCCCTGCCCTGCCCGCACCTCAGTGTATGAGCACGTACACTGTTCGCGGTAGTTTCCCGGCCCGAGACGGCCCACAGGAGTTCGAGAAGGAGGTCGAAGCGCCAAACGAGGACGTCGCCGAGGAGCGCGTCTACAGCGACTTCGGCTCCCAGCACAACCTCAAGCGCACGCAGATCACAATCGAGGAGGTGGCAGCATGATGGGCGGTGGCGGCGGTGGCGGCGGCGGTCAGATGCAGCAGGTCGCACAGGAGATAGAGCAGATGGAGCAGGAAGTCGACGCCATCGACGAGGAAATCGAGCGCCTCCGCGACAAGCAGTCGGACATCGACGAGGCCATCGAGGCCATCGAGACGCTCGACTCCGGCTCCACGGTGCAGGTCCCGCTCGGCGGCGACGCCTACATCCGCGCGACCATCGAGGACATCGACGAAGTCGTCGTCTCGCTGGGCGGCGGCTACTCCGCCGAGCGCGAGCAGGACGGCGCTGTCGACACACTGGAGACGAAAAAGGAGACGCTGGACGACCACATCAGCGACCTGGAAGACGAGAAGGCCGAAGTCGAGACCGAGATGGAGGAGCTCGAACAGCAGGCCCAGCAGATGCAACAGCAGCAGATGCAGCAGATGATGCAACAGCAAGAGCAGGACGACGAGTAAGGCCGCATGTTCGACGGACTGAAGGACAAGCTCAGCGGGTTCACGAGTGACGTCGAGGAAGACGTCGACGAGGGCGCACTCGACGCCGAGGAGGAAGACGCCGACGGCGCGGACGAGGACGCGCCCGACCCGGCAGACACAGCCGAGTCCCCGGCGGACGCGGCCGGCGACGACGCCCAGGCGACCGAGCCTGCCGGGGAGCCGTTCCCGCCGGCCGAAGACGCGGACGAAGCCCTCGATGAAGCGGACGACGCCGACGCCACGGAGGCCGGCCCGGCGACCGAGGACGACCCCGACGCCGGAGACGACGACGACGGCCGCGGCCTCGCCGCCAAGGCGAAGCTCATGGCGACCGGCAAGACGGTCATCGAGGAAGAGGACCTGCAGGGACACCTCGACGACCTCGAACTGGCGCTGCTCTCCAGCGACGTGGAGATGAGCGTCGCCAACGAGATTCTCGACGGCGTCAAGGAGAACCTCACGGGCCAGACCCGGCGACGGCTCTCCAGCACGGGGAACCTCGTCCGGGACGCGCTCCGGGAGTCGCTGTACGACGTCATCAACGTCGGCCAGTTCGACTTCGACGAGCGGGTGCAGGACGCCGACAAGCCCGTCACAATCGTGTTCACCGGCGTCAACGGCGTCGGGAAGACGACGACCATCGCGAAGCTCGCCCGGTACTTCGAGGACCGCGGGCTCTCGACGGTGCTGGCAAACGGCGACACCTACCGCGCCGGCGCGAACGAGCAACTCGAGAAGCACGCCCAGAACCTCGACAAGAAGATAATCACCCACGAGCAGGGCTCGGACCCGACGGCGGTCATCTACGACGCCGTCGAGTACGCCAAGGCCAACGATGTCGACGTGGTGCTGGGCGATACGGCCGGCCGGCTCCACACCTCCGACGACCTGATGGCCCAACTGGAGAAGATAGACCGCAACATCGACCCGGACATGACGCTGTTCGTGGACGAGGCTGTCGCCGGCCAGGACGCCGTCAACCGGGCGCGCGAGTTCGACGACGCCGCCGAGATAGACGGGGCGATACTGACGAAGGCCGACGCCGACCCGCAGGGCGGCGCGGCCATCTCCGTCGCACACGTCACCGGGAAGCCGATACTCTTCCTGGGGACCGGTCAGGACTACGGCGACCTCGAACCGTTCGACCCCGAGGAAATCGTCGACAGCCTCATCGGCGAGTAGCGCTCGGACGCTCCGAACATTTTTGCCGCCACTCGCGGGCTGTGAGAGTTCGGTCAGCATGCCCTGCGAGCGAGGGCGGCCGAGTCTACGGGACTTCGACTGGGACAGCACCGACCACGCCAAGCGCAACGGGACCGAACTGCACCCACACGAGAGCGGTTAGCGACGAGGGAGAGTTATCCCGTTGTTAACCGGCAGTCCGGCCGACGCCGACCGTGACGCGGTCATCCGGCCGGGCCGCGGGGCAATCAGCAACGCGCTCCGGCGACGGATACCTATGCGTTCGATAACCGCCTGGAGCCGACCCCAAGACACCGCTCCGACGCCGCTGTACCCCGGTTCCGATCCGGAGCGAGCTGTTTACATGTCCTTTGCCACGCGGTCGGGTTTGGGCGTGGCTAATCCGCACTGTCGCTGCCCGCCAGATGCTTAGCAGGTCATTCATAAACTGCCCCGGTGGTCTCCGGGCAAACGCTATGAGACGACTCACATCCCGACGGAACGTCATCAAACTCGCGGGCGGCGCACTCGTGGCGCTGGCCGGCTGTGGCGGCTCCGACGGCGGCGGCACGCCGACCGATGGCGGTGGGGCCGAAGCCCCGGGCACGCCCACGGCCGAAGAGACCGACGCGATGACCGAAACCGGTACCGAACCGGCGATGGAAACCGAGACGGAGGCGGAGACCGGAACCGAGACGGTGACCGACGACTCCGGCGTCGACACTCCCGAAAACGAGACCGAGATGCCGGGTAACGAGACCGACGGACCCGGTAACGTGACCGAGATGCCAGGCAACGAGACCGACGGACCCGGTAACGTGACCGAGATGCCAGACAACGAGACGGCTATCCAAGACAACGAGACAGCGATGCCGGGCAACGAAACGGCGACGGCCGCGAACGAAACCGAAGAGTGAGCCGCTGACGCCGGTACGCCCGTCTCGGCTGGGGACCGACCCGCGGTCCGCCGTTACTCCCGGGCGGCCTCGACGGCGGTGACGAACTCCGCGGCCTGTTCGCGGACGCCGTCCATGTCGTCGTTCTCGATTGCCTCGTAGTTGACCAGCGCCGAGCCAGCGCCGACGGCGACCGCGCCGGCGTCGAAGTACTCCTCGACGTTGTCGACGGAGACGCCGCCGGTCGGCATGATTGGCACGTCGCCCAGCGGCCCCTGCAGCGCGCCGATGTGGCCCGGGCCGACCGTCGAGGCGGGGAACATCTTCAGGATGTCAGCGCCCGCTTCCATCGCGTCGGCGGCCTCCGTCGGCGTCATGACCCCGGGGATGGCGAGGACGCCCTCGCGGTTGCACACGTCGATGACGTCCTCGTTGAGGTTCGGCGCGAGGACGAACTCCGCGCCGGCCTCGATGACGTTGCGGGCGGCGGCGGCGTCCATGACAGTGCCGGCCCCGACGATGGCGTCGGTGTCGTCGAGGGCCTTGTCGACGGCCGCAATCATGTCCGAACAGCGCTTCGCGTCGGCGGTCAGTTCCAGCGCCGTGACGCCGCCCTCGTGGACCGCCGTCGCCACGTCGACCATCTTCTCCTCGGGGATGCCACGGAGGACGGCCGTGACCCCGCTGTCTACGAGTTGCTGCTGGACCACTTGTTTACTGGTCATACCCGACGGTGCGAGCGGTGGGGAGAAAAAACGTGCTACTCCGGGTGTCGGGTGTCGTCCGACCCCACCCGAGTGGTGTCGTCGGGGTCGGGCGCGGAAGACTCCGGCAGCAGGTCGACCACGAGCGTCACCGCCGCCGCCAGCGCGACCAGGCCGCCGGCGACGCCCGTCACCGTGAACAGTACGTCCTCCTGGTAGCCGGTGACGACGTAGCCGATGTCCGCGAGCGTGACGAGGCCGATACCCAGCGTGAACGCGATGACTTGGAGCCAGCGGCGGATGGAGCGAGAACGCGATTCGGCGTCAGTCTCGGAGGGCATACCTACCGTTCTGGCCCATTTCTCATCAGTCCAGCGGCCGGGACGCGGCCGGACTCACGTCTCGGGCTCGTAGGGCAGCGCGATGTCGGTCGGCGGCGCGCCGACGCCGAGCACCGTCACTGGGTCGTCGGCGTCGGCGGGGTTGTGCGCGCGGTGTGGGCTCTCCGGCTCGGCGACGAAGGTCTCGCCGGCCGACACGACGTACTCCCCGTCGGGCGTCTCGACGTGGAGCGTCCCGTCGAGCACGTAGAACAGTTCCTCGCGCGTCTCGTGGTAGTGGTAGGTCCGCGAGAGGTCCTCGCTGGGGGCCATCTCGTAGGTGGCCGCGTGGAGCGCGTGGAGTTCGGCGGCGTCGGAGATGCCCCGCCGGTCACAGGGGTAGTCCTCGGTCTCCGGCAGGTCCTCGGGGTCGAGGTGGTGATAGCCCATACCGTCGGTGGGGGCGTCGGGGGCAAAAGCGTGGCTACGGCCCCTCAGCCGAACAGCCAGACCAGCACCGAGAGGGTCCCGATAGAGACCACGGTCGAGGTGAAGACGTTCAGCGAGGCAAAGGCCGCGTCCCCGCCCAGCTCCGTCGTGTAGACGTACGTCGAGACGGCGGTGGGCGCGCCGAACATCACGACCGCCGCGCCCAGAACTGTCGCGTCGACCGACAGCGTGGAGTACACCAGCCACGCCAGCGCCGGCATCCACAGCACCTTCAGCCCGACGACGCTGACGGTCTTCTGCAGATCCGACAGCGGCAGGTCCGTGTCCAGCGTCGCGCCGATACACAGCAGGGCGACGGGCAGGGCCAGTTCAGCCGGCGGGCCGAGCACAGCGATGAACGGCTCCGGTACCGGCAGCGACAGGACCGACGCCGCGATACCGGCCGCGAGCGCGACGAGCACCGGGTTCGTCACGAGTTCCTTGCACTCCCCCAGCAGCGACGCGTCGCTCCCGTTGATGCGGACCAGCAGGAACACCGTCACCGGGACGTGGGTCACCGCGCCGATGCCGAGGATAACGCTGGCGACCGCCGTCGCGTCGCTGCCCATCGTCTCCGCCACCAGCGGGAGTCCGAGAAACCCCATGTTGCTGTGGTAGGACTGGACGACCGACACGCTCCGGCGACCCGCCGACTCAAGCCGCCTGTGGACGACCCAGCCCAGGACGACCGTCAGCGCGATGACGGCCCAGAAGCCGACCAGCAACGCCGGCGAGATAATCTCCCTGAGCGGGCGGTTGTACGTCGACCGGAAGATGAGCGCCGGCAGCGCGACGGAGAACACCAGCGTGGTGAGCAGTTCCGTCCGTCGCTCGGTCAACAGCCCGATGGACCCGGCGGCGACGCCGGCCGAGAGGAAGGCGACCATGAATCCGAGCTGCCCGAGGACGGCCATGTTGTCGCCCAGTCGGCTCGAACTCTTGACCCTTTCGCCACAGCGGAACGCGAAATTTAATCATGTAGTTTCCGCGCGGCTGGCGAGATTCCGCTCTCGGCCAGGGCCTGGCGGCCCGACAACAAGCCTTTACCCGCGTGGTCGCGTACCTCGCTCCAACAATGGTACTCGACGATTTGGGGAGTTCGCTCCGGGGGACCCTCGACGACCTCAGGGGGAAGTCCCGGCTCTCCGAGGAGGACATCGAGGACATCGTCAAGGAGATTCAGCGGTCGCTGCTCCAGGCCGACGTGGACGTGGGGCTCGTCCAGGACCTCTCTAGCAGCATCGAGACGCGCGCGCTGGAGGAGGAACCGCCGGCGGGCACGACCCCGCGGGACTGGGTCCTGCGCATCGTCTACGAGGAACTGGTCGAACTTGTCGGCGAGTCCACCGAACTGCCGCTGGAGGAACAGACCATCATGCTCGCCGGCCTCTACGGGTCGGGGAAGACGACGACGGCCGCGAAGATGGCGTGGTGGTTCTCGACGAAGGGGCTCCGGCCGGCTATCATCCAGACCGACACCGACCGCCCCGGCGCGTACGACCAGGCCAGGGAGATGGCCGAGCGCGCCGAGGTGGAGTTCTACGGCGACCCCGACGAGGACGACCCGGTGAAAATCGCCCGCGAGGGCCTCGCCGAGACGGAGAGCGCCGACGTGCGCATCGTCGACACGGCCGGTCGCGACGGCCTGAACGAGGAACTCATCGAGCAGATAGAGCGCATCGAGCGGGAGGTCCAGCCCGACCGGAACCTCCTGGTGCTGGACGCCGCGATGGGCCAGAGCGCAAAGAGCCAGGCTGCGGACTTCGAGGCGGCCATCGGTATCGACGGCGTCGTCATCACCAAGCTCGACGGGACGGCGAAGGGTGGCGGCGCGCTCGCCGCCGTCAACGAGACGGACTCGACTATCGCCTTCCTCGGCTCGGGGGAGACCGTCAAGGACATCGAGCGCTTCGAGCCGTCCGGGTTCATCTCCCGGCTGCTCGGGATGGGCGACCTCAAACAGCTCACCGAGCGCGTCGAGCGCGCGATGGAGGAGACCCAGGAGGGCGACGACGAGGACTGGGACCCCGAGGACATGCTGGAGGGGCAGTTCACCCTCAAGGACATGCGCAAGCAGATGCAGACAATGAACAACATGGGACCGCTCGACCAGGTGATGGACATGATTCCCGGCCTGGGCGGCGGTCTGATGGACCAGCTCCCGGACGACGCGATGGACGTGACCCAGGAGCGGATGCGCGACTTCGACGTCATCATGGACTCGATGACCGAGGAGGAACTGGAGAACCCCCGCGTCGTCGGCCAGTCCCGGACCGAACGCATCTGCCGCGGTTCGGGCAAACCCGAGGAGCGGGTCCGTGAACTGCTCCAGCAGCACAAGCAGATGGAGCAGATGCTCAAGCAGTTCCAGGGCATGGGCGACGGCGACATGGAGCGGATGATGAAACAGATGCAGCAGGGCGGCGGTGGCGGCGGCATGGGCGGTATGGGCGGCGGCGGAATGGGACCGTTCGGTGACTGACGCCGCTGTGTCGAGCCGCGGGCCGTGATACCCCGCGTGATTTTGATGATTTATATCCGAAATACGGGCCAGAACTAAGGGTTGGCCCGTCGTACGGACGAAGCGAGCATGTACGAAATTGTCGCTGGGATAGACAAGAGTGAGGCTCGTGGGACCGCCATCGCGGAAGCGATAACCGAGATACCGATGGACGCCAGCCAGGTCCGGGTCACACTGCTGCACGACTTCGAGGAGAACCCCGAGGGCGCGTCGGTCGACCAGGTGTCCTCCGTGCGCCGGGCACGGGAAGTTCTCGAAGACGCCGGCGTCGAGGTGACACTGGAGGAGTCGAGCGGCGAACCCGCCGACGCCATCCTCCGACTGGCCGACGAGCAGGACGCCGACATGGTCGTCGTCGCCGGGCGCAAGCGGACGCCGACGGGCAAGGTGCTGTTCGGTAGCGTCACACAGAGCGTGATTCTGGGCACGGACCGTTCCGTGCTCGTCTGTAGCGGCGAAGAAGACTGAGCCGCAGTCAGACCCCGTACACTTCTGCGACCCGTTCGGCGAGCGGCTCCGGGTCCGTCCGGCCGGTGATTCGCTCGACGGGCTCGCCGTCCTCGAACAGCACGACGGCGGGGGCCGCGTTGACGCCGACCGAGCGGCAGAACTCGGGTGACTGCTCGCCGGCGATGCCGCCGACCGGAACGCCCTCGGGGAACGCGGCCAGGACCTCGTCCAGCTCGCCCTTCATCGCTTCGCAGGGGTCACAGAACAGTTTCCAGACGGTGACGACACACCGGTCGTGGGCGTCGACGAAGGCCTCGTAGCTGTCGTCGCCCAGGTGTTCGACCCCGTCCGGCACCGGCGTCTCCGGGCCGAGTTCGGTCGCCATCTGTGCCATCGTCGTCAATTCCACGGTGGTGTAGTCCCCGTCGACGGCCGACCGCAGGGCCAGGAACGTGGCGAACTCCTCGCGGGACACGTCCAGTTCGGCGACCCGCTCGGCGGCTTCGGTCGCCGAATCGAGGCCGAACACGTCGGCGACGGACTCGTGGAACTCCGCGTCGGCCATCGTGACGTACGTGTCGTAATACACCTCGCGGTCGGCCTCGAACGCCGCCGTCGTGCTGACTTCGTCCGTCTCCGCGTCGATGGCGACGACGTCCTCCGACTCCAGTGCGTCGAGCAGCGCCTCGGGGGATTGTGCGTCCGCCATTCAGACACCTAGATACTTGTCGCGGGTCTCCTGGTCGTTTTGCAGTTCCTCGGCGGGCCCCTCGAAGACCACCTGGCCGCGGTCCAGCACGTAACACCGGTCGGCTATCTTCATCGCCGCGACGGCGTTTTGCTCGACCAGCAGTATCGTCGTGCCGTCCTTGCTGATGCGCTTGATTGCGTTCTCGACGGACTGGATGATTTGCGGAGCCAGCCCCTCGTACGGCTCGTCGAGCATCAGCAGGTCGGTGCTCTGGTGGAGCGCGCGGGCGATGGCGAGCATCTGCTGTTCGCCGCCCGAGAGCGTCCCGGCCTTCTGTGACCGGCGCTCGTCCAGTCGGGGGAAGTACTCGTAGATTTCCTCGGTCGACATCCCCTCGTCGCGGAAGTCGAGGTTCCGCCCCCAGGTGTTCGACTTGTTCCGGACCGTCTCCGCGAGGTGCAGATTCTCCGCGACCGTGAGGTCAGTGAACACGCGCCGTTCCTCCGGCACCAGCGAGATACCGCGGACGGCGATGTCCTCCGGCGGGTCGTTGGTGATGTCGGTCCCGGCGAACTGAATCGTGCCGCTCCGGACGTCCGGCGGCGTCGCGCCGGAGATACACCGGAGCGTCGACGTCTTCCCCGCCCCGTTGCGGCCCAGCAGGGCGGTGATTTCGCCGTCGTCGACGCTCATCGACACGTCCTGGATGATGTGGCTCTCGCCGTAGTAGCCGTTGATGTTATCCACGTCGAGCAGCGTCATTCCTCGACACCTCCGAGGTACGCTTCCTGCACGGCGGGGTCGTCCTGCACTTCGTCGGGGGTCCCCTTTGCGATGACCGATCCGCGGTTGAGGACGACGATGCGGTCGGAGATGTCGAAGACGATTTCCATGTCGTGTTCGACCAGCAGGAAGGTCAGGTCCAGTTCCTGCTTGACCCGCTTGATGAGTTCGACCGTCGACTTGGTCTCGTCGGGGGACATCCCGGCGGTCGGCTCGTCCATCAGGAGCATGTCCGGCTCGGCGGCCAGCGCGATGCCGAGTTCGAGCCGTCGCTTGTTCCCGTAGTCGAGGCTGTCGGCCTGGTTCTCCCGCTCGTCGTACAGCCCGACCGATTCGAGCACCTCGTTGGCCAGCTCCTCGACGGCCGGGTAGCTGTTCTCGTGCCGGAAGAAGTTGAACCGGAACGAGCCGTGTTCGGCGGCCAGCGCGGCGATGGTGGCGTTCTCCTTGACGGTCAGCTCCGGGAAGATAGAGGCCGTCTGGAAGGACTTGCTCATCCCCCGTTGGACGACCTCGTGTGGGTCCATCCCGAGGATGGAGTTCCCCTGGAACGCTATCTCGCCGTAGCTCGGTTCGAGCCGCCTGGTGACGAGGTTGATGAACGTCGATTTCCCCGCACCGTTGGGGCCGATGAGGCTCACGCCCTCGCCCTGCTCTATCTCCAGGTCGACCTCGTCGACGGCCGTGAGGCCGCCGAACTGCTTCGTGAGCTGCTGTGTTTCGAGGACCGTCATTCGTCCTCACCACCGACGACCATCCTGCGGACGTAGTCGATGCCGCCCCAGATACCGTCGGGGAAGAGGACGACGGCGACGACGAACACGACGCCGAGGATGAGGTGCCAGAAGGGCCCCAGCGTCGGGAACCCGCTGACGATGTTCTCGATGTACAGGTACAGCCCGGCACCGAACAGCGGGCCGAACAGCGACCCGACGCCGCCGAGCACGGTCATGATGACGATGCGCCCGGACTCGGTCCAGTACAGCGACTCCAGGGGGACGTAGTTCCCCTCG
This sequence comes from Haloarcula sp. DT43, assembly GCF_037078405.1. Taxonomy (NCBI): domain Archaea; kingdom Methanobacteriati; phylum Methanobacteriota; class Halobacteria; order Halobacteriales; family Haloarculaceae; genus Haloarcula; species Haloarcula brevis. The sequence goes on from NZ_JAYMGZ010000002.1 coordinate 168,336, forward strand.
ATGGCGAACAGGCTGCCGGCGATGCCGGCGAAGGCCGCGGAGATGATAAACGCCATCAGCTTGTACCGCCAGACGTCGAGGCCGACGAACTCCGCCCGCCGCTCGTTCTCCCGAATCGCGCGGAACACAGTCCCGTACGGCGAGTGGAGGATGCGGTTGGCCATCGCCACCGACAGCACAGTCATGGCGGCGACGAACACGTACAGCATGTTGTCGACCAGCATCGACAGCGGGAACGGCACGCCGCCGTGGATGTCGATGACGCCCAGCAGGCTGCCGATGTCGACGGAGGTGAAGCCGTTCTCCCCGTTCGTGAGGAAGGCAAGCGGCGACGCCGCCAGATAGAACGACATCTGGCCGAACGTCAGCGTCAGGATGGCGAAGTAGATTCCGCCGCGGCGCAGCGACAGGAACCCGACTATCCACGCCAGCAACACCGCAAACGCCGTGCCGGCGAGCAACACCAGCAGCGGCGAGCTACTGACGCTCGCGCTGAAGATGCCGGCGGCGTAGGCCGCGCCGCCGAAGAAGACGGCGTGACCGAACGACAGCAGGCCGGTGTACCCCAGCAGGATGTCGAACCCGACGGCGAAGATGCCGTAGATGAGCATCAGCGTCGCCAGCTGCGTGTAGCCGTCGAGGAAGTTGTTGAACAGGAACGGGAAGACGGCCACGCCCACCACCGTGAGCAGGACCGTCGATATCTCCCGGTCGCGGAAGTTGGCCCACCGGTCGGCGAAGCCGCCGGAGACCTCCGCGTCCGCGTCGGCCGCCGCCGTGGCGGTCGCGTCGCGCGGTTCGTCGCTCACGAGACCTCCACCTCCGAGCCCAGCAGACCCTGCGGACGCACCAGCAGGACCAGCGCCGCGAGCGCGTAGATGCCGACCTGGCTCCAGGCGGCGTAGCCGGTCTGGATGAGAAGCACCTGTAAGGTCCCCAGCATCAGCCCGGCCACGACGGCCCCCTCTATCTTCCCGACGCCGCCGATGACGACGGTCAGGAACGCCGGGACCAGCTGTTCGGTCCCGATGTTGGGATTGACGTTAGCGAGCGGGCCGCCGACGACGCCGGCCACGCCGGCGAGGGCGGCACCGATGCCGAAGACGACGAGGTACGGCCGGCTCAGCCGGATTCCCAGGAGCCGGACCATCTCGCCGTCGAGGGTCCCGGCCTGGACGATGAGCCCGAAGTCGGTGTACTCGACGAGGGCGTACACGCCGAGGACCAGGACCGCCGTGATGGCGATGACGCCGAGCCGCCAGCGCGGGAAGTTCCCGACCACGGGCAACGCGATGGGACCGGACGCCCACGAGGGCTGTGGGAACGGCTGGCTGCTCCCGCCCAGCAGCGCCCGGAGCGTCTCCTGGACGATGATGGCGAGCCCGAAGGTCACGAGAATCTGGTCGGTGTCGGGGCGCTCGTAGAACGCCTGCGCGACGAACCGCTCCATCAGGAGCCCGACGATGAACACCACGATAGGCACGATTACCAGCGCGGCGATAAACCCGAGTCCGATGCCGTAGGACTGGATGCCCCACTCCGCCAGCTGCCCGTTGTTCAGCGGGACCTGTCCCGTGATGAACAGTCCCAGATACGCGCCGACGAGGTACAGCGCCCCGTGGGCGAAGTTGACGAACTTCAGCGTCCCGAGGATAATCGACAGTCCGACCGCGAGCAGGACGTAGATAGCACCCTGCTGCAACCCGTTCAGTAGGATGGTGAGGATATCCGCGAGCAGCGTCACGTCGAACGCCCCCCACCGCACTCTTCTCGTACGAATTCTGAATTTCTAATCATGTATTTCTGGTGTATCACGTAAGGCGAACTCATGCACTATAAATCATGAGGGGTACGGCACCCTCCCCGAACTGCGGCCGCTATTCGTCCCCGTACTCACCGAGTTCGCACTCCGCGGCCGGGCCGGAGTCACAGCCGTAGCCGACGTCGTCTCGGGACGTGATTTCGACGATTTCGATGAAGTTCCCGCCACCCTGTTCGCTCTCCGGGAGTCCCCGGGCGACCGGAATCGCCCGCTGGGCCTGGTGGTCGCAGCCGCGCATCGTCTCCTCGCCCATGCCGATGTTGCTGTATTCGTAGTCTTCCAGTTCGCGGATGACCTCCGGCGGGTAGAACGTCCCCGCCCGCTCGGCGGCGGCCGCGTACTGGAGCGTCTGGGCGTAGGCGAGCTGGGCCGGTCCGGAGGGGACGCGGTCGTACTCGTCCTGGAACGCCTGCGTGAAGGCGTTCGAGGGCTCGTTGTCTATCTGGGAGTCCCAGGCAATCGTCCCGAAGATTCCCTCGATGGCACCGCCGGCGGCCTGGGCCATCGGCCGGTTGTACAGCGGAACGACGATTTCCATGTCCTCGTCGATGCCCGCGTCGACGGCCTGGGAGACTGAGTTCGCGCCGTCCAGCCCGTAGTGGTTCAGCACCAGCACGTCGGCCCCCGAGTTCGCGGCCTCTGAGAGGTACGAGGAGAAGTCGGAGGTACCCAGCGGCGTCGGGACGCTCTCGACCTGCGACCACCCGATATCGGAGAGGAATTGATTCATCGACTCCTGCTGGGTCTGACCCCAGGAGTAGTCGGCGTACAGCTGGTAGAAGGAGTTGTCCGAGCCGTACTCGCTTTCGAGCACCGGGGCCAGCGCCTGCCCGGTCATGTAGGCGTTGAACATCTCCCGGAACCCGTACCGGGCGCAGTCCTTTCCGGTCGTGTCGTTGGAGTGGGTCAGACAGGCCATGAACATGACCCGCTCCGTCTGACAGAGGCCCTGGACGGCGATGGCCACAGCACTGGAGGAGCCGCCCGAAATCATCACCACGTTGTCGCGGTTTATCATCCGTGAGGCGGACTGTCGGGCGGTGTCGGCGTCTGTCGCCGTGTCGCCGTTTACCGACTCAACTGTGTAGCCGAGGACGCCGTCGCCGCTGAGGTCCTCGAAGCTGTCCACCCAGCCACCCCCGTTGTTGAGGTGCTGCTGGGCCAGTTCGTAAGCCCGGAGCTCGTCTTGCCCCTCCGAGGAGTACGGGCCCGATTGCGGGACGTTGAACCCGAACGTGACCGTGTCGCCCTCGACCGGAAAGTTCCCGAGCGCGGGGTAGTCGTCGCCACCGTCGCCACCTCCGTCACCGCCACCGTCGCCGCCGTCACCGCCGCCGTCACCACCGTCGCCACCGGAGCAACCGGCCAGTCCCGTCAGTCCTGCCACACCTGCGACGCCCGTACTCTTCAGCAACTGTCGTCGGTTGACCGTACTGCCATTAGTTGGCATGTTCCATACGGTGTCTGAATCCATCATAATAGTTTCGGTAAGTTAACCAGCGATTTCACATCTACTCCCCGACATGTCACGGCAGAACGGCGGTCCGTAGACTTATTTCGACCTGAATGGTTTGTTATACCATGGCGTGGAAACTCCGGCAGGCGCTGCTCGTCGTCGCCGTCGTCGTCACCGCCGGCTGTGGGGGGTTCGGGCTCGGCGGTGACGGGTCGTCGTCGTCGGCGGTGACCCCCGCGCCGGTGCCCACCGGGTCGGCCAGCACGTATCCGCCCGGCATCGGGCCGACGGGCGTCACCAGTCCGTCGCTGCTCGGGGCCGCCCACGCCGCCCGCCTCAACGGGACCGGGTACACGCTGACGACGGCCCGGACCGTCAGGTACGCAAACGGGTCGTTGCGGTCGTCGCTCCGGGTCCGCGTCGCGCTGGATTCGAACCGGACGCACCTGGCGACCATCTCCGTCCGCGGGGACGCGGCCCCGGTGCTCCTCGGCCGGCCGCCGGCGACCGCGTCGTTCTGGTCCGACGGCGACACGTACCTCCGCCGGCTCTCGCGGGACAACCGCACCGTCTACAACGAGTACGACCCGCCGGACAGCTACGCCGGGACGTGGCAGTACTGGGTCCACACCGCGGCGCTGAACGGCCGTCCCGCCGCGGACGTGGCCCGGACCGTCGCGCCGTTCCACACGCGGACCTCGCGGTCCCAGCAGTCCGGCGAGACGATCTACGTCGTCAGGGGCGACCGACTCCGGGAGAACACGACCGCGTGGGCGGGCCGGGAGAACGCGACGCTCGTCGCCCGCGTCACCCCGGCCGGACTCGTCCGCGAGTCCCGGACCGAGTACGCGACGACGGCGGCGGGCGCACCGGTCACCGTGACCAGGACTGTCGCCTTCGATGCGGTCGGGAACACGACGGTGGGGCCGCCGCCGTGGCGCGACAGAGCGCTGTCGACCGACGGCTGAGAGTATCGGGGGGCTTTTTTCGCTCGCCGTTGTTCGCCCTGCAATGACTGTCCGCGAGGTGGCACTCGAAGCCTACCGGGAGTCGCTCCCGGTGCTGGCGCTCAGTGCGGTCGGTGGCCTCTTCGCGGGCGTCGTCCTCGGCGGCATGGACGCGGAGCTGCAGGACGTCGCCGGCCTGCTCGTGCTCGTCCCGGCGCTGCTTGCCACTCGGGGGAACGTCTACGGCTCGCTGGGCGCGCGCCTGGGGTCGGCGCTCCACCAGGGGCTCATCGACCCGACCTTCTCCTTCGACGACGACCGCATCAACGCCGCCGTCGCCGCGGCGCTGGCAAACGGCGTGCTCATAAGCGGCGTCGCCGCGGTGCTGGCCGTCGCCCTGCTCGCGCTGGTCGGTCGCCCGTCGGCCTCGCTCGGGACGCTCGTCGCCATCGCGCTCGTCGCCGGCCTCGTCTCCGGCCTGCTGCTGACCCTCGCTGTCGTGTCGGTCGTGTTCGTCGGCTACCGGCGCGGACTCAATCCCGACACGCTCGCCGGCCCGGTCGTGACGACGACGGGCGACGTGGTCGGCGTCGCGACGCTGCTGGGCGCGACCCGCCTCGTCCTCGCGCTGGGGGGTGGCTGAGTGACGGAGTTCGCCTCCCAGTGGTCCGTCTCCGGCATCGTCAGGACGATGTTTCCCATCCTGGTCGTGCTCACCGCCATCGAACTCGGGAGCGGCCTCGTGCTCGATACCTTCGAGGGGACGCTGCTGCAGTACCCCTCGCTGCTCGTGCTCGTCCCGGTGACAATCGGGATGGCGGGGAACCTCGGCAGCATCCTCGCCGCGCGGCTCTCGACGGCCTTTCACCTCGGGGTGCTGTCCTTTTCGGCGACCGACGACCGGCTGGCCGGCAACGCCGTCGCCACCGTCGCGCTCGCGGTGACGCTGTTCCCGCTCGTCGGTGTCGGCGCGTGGCTCCTCCAGACCGCCATCGGCGGGGCCGCGCTCCCGCTCCGGACGGTCGTCCTCGTCGCGCTCGTCAGCGGGAGCCTGCTGGCGGTCCTGGCCGTCGCCGTGACGACGGTGACGACCTACGCCGCCTACCGCTTCGAACTGGACCCCGACGACGTGGTCATCCCTGTCGTCACGAACGTCTGTGACGTGCTCGGCGTGGTGGTGCTGTTCGGTGCCGTCCGCGTGTTCGTGTGAGCCGGGACCGCAGTACGGCCCCGGCGGCTGACGCTACCGATGGGCCTTTGCGGGACAGGCCGCTACGTCGGGCCGTGCAGTCGCTCGTCGCCGCCGTCCTCGGACATCCGGCAGTCGCTGTCCTCGGTGAGGTCGCCGTCCGCGTCCTGCGTATCACCGTCTTCCTCTCGCTGGGCGTGTTCCTCGCGGAACTGGCCGTGGCGTTCGGCCTCGTCGAGAAGATCGCCGTCGTCTCCCGCTATCTCACGTCGCCGGCGAACCTCCCCGACGAGGTCGGGACCGCCATCCTGACGACGACGGCCTCGACGACCGCCGGCTACGGTATGCTCGCCGACTTCCGGGAGTCCGGCGTGCTGTCCGACCGCGCGACGCTCGTCGCCGTCACCATCAACACCTTCTTCGGGTTCGCCCAGCACATTATCACGTTCTACGCGCCGATTCTCGTCCCCATCCTCGGCCTCCGTGTCGGGGTGCTGTACGTCGCCACCCGCGGGCTCGTCGCGCTGGCGATTACGCTGACCGGCATCGCTGCCGGCGCGGTCCTCCTGGACCCGGCCACCGTCGGCCGGTCGGGAGCCGGTGCGGGTCCGACCCCCGACGGCGGGACGGCCGACGACCCGGCCGACGTGTTCGACGAGCGCCCGTCCACCCGCCGGGCGGCCGTCAGGTCGGCGGTCGATGCGACGGCCGAGAAGGTCCGCGACATCCTGCCGCGGCTGGCGGCCATCTACGCCATCGTCTCGCTGCTGGTGGCCTACGGCGACGAACTGCTAGCGCTGGCTGGCAGCGACGGCGCGTCCCTGACCGCTGCCGCCGACGGGTTCGCCGGGCTGCTCGGCCTACCCGGCGCGGCCATCCCCGTCATCGCCGCCTACGCGCTCGACACGACCTCGGGGGCGACGGTCATCGCGCCGCTCATCCGGAACGGGACCTTCACCGCCCGGACCGCCGTGGCGACGATGCTCGTCGGCGGCATCATCTCCTTCGCCGTCTCGACGTTCAAGCGCTCGATTCCCTTCCAGTACGGCATCTGGGGCCGGGAGTTCGGCTCGAAGGTTATCGTCGTCAACACGGGGCTGAAAATCGTCTGGATAGCGCTGGCGCTGGTCGTCCTGCTGTAGTCACTCGAACGAGTAGGCCATCATCACCTCGTCGACCTGCTCGCCGTCCACGGTGTAGTGGTTCCGGCGGATGCCCTCGGTGTGCCAGCCGTGTTCTTCGAGGAACACCATCGCGTTCTCCGTTATCGCCGGCACGCTGTTGTACAGTTTCCGGTAGCCGTTGGCGCGTGCCCAGTCCAGCCCGCGTTCCATGAGCTGGCTGCCGATGCCCCGGCCCCGGTGTTCCTCTCTGACCCCGACGGTGAGTTGGGCCGTCTCGCGGAGCTTGTCCAGTTGCGGGATGTCGAGGTGACACCAGCCGACGACCGCACCGTCGACCGTGGCGACGAAGAACACCCGCGATTCGACCGTGTTGTGCCGCGTGACGGCGTCCTCGTACAGCAACTGCTCGGCGATGCTCTCGGCGACGACGTAGGTGCCGCCGCTGGAGACGTTCCGAATCGTCTGGACGAGCCCCTCGAAGTCGTCGTTGCGGGCCGGCCGAATCGTGTAGGTCAGCCCGCCCGTGGTGTGTTGCTCGACGGAGCCGACGTCGAGCGCCAGCGTCAGAGTCCCGCCGTCGTCCTCGAGGTACCCCTTCGACAGGAGGTGTGTCAGCGTCTCTTCGAAGACCTCCGGCGACAGGTCCACCGCCTCGCGGACCCGGTGTCGCGCCGCCGTCCCGTGGCGCTCGACGTACTGGTACACCGCCATCGCCGCGCTCGTCTCGAAGGTCGGCCGTTCGACAGCGTCCATACCTGGTCCATCCGTTGGCAGATTCTTAACAATTGTTATTTGGTAACATGATTCAAAGATGCGTGGAAGCGCCGGTCGAACAGTCCCGTCGAGCGCGACGGTTCAGGTCGTGTCCGGAATCGGGTCGGAGATGACGACGGCGTCGCCCTCGACGACGCAGTTCCCCTCGGCGTCGTCGACGGCCGTGGTCAGGCGGAAGCGGTCCTCCCTGATGCGCTCGACGACCTCGCAGTGGGCCGTGACCTCCTCGTCGATGTCCACCGGGCCCTGGTAGCTCAGCTCCTGGGAGAGGTATATCGTCAGCCCGGGCAGGCGCGCCAGGGCGGCGCTGATGAGTCCGGACACGAGCGTCCCGTGGACGATTCGGCGACCGAACCGCGTTCCCTCGGCGAACTCCGCGTCGAGGTGGAGCCGGTTCGTGTCGCCGCTCGCCTCCGCGAAGGCCTCCACGTCGGCCTCCGTTATCGTCTTGCTGAACCGGACGTGGTCCCCGACGTCGATGCCGTCGGCGGTCCCGTAGCTCTCGAAGGTCCAGTCCTCGTCCTCGTACAGCGTGTCCGGCCGGGTGAACCGCTTTCGCTGCGACGGCTCGGCGTCCGGCCCGCCCGTCCGCGAGAGGTGCGGGATGTAGTCCGAGAGGTCGGTCGTCGTGACGATGCCGACCAGCGACCCGTCCTCGACGACGGGCAGTTTCTTGATATTGTTCGTCCGCAGTCGGTCGACGGCGGTTTCGATGTCCGCGTCGGGACCGATCGTCACCAGCGCTTCGGCCATCACGTCGCCGACCGATAGCGCCCTCGTGTCCCCTTCGGCCGCGGTGACCGCGACGATGTCGCTCTCCGTGATGATACCGACGCAGGTGCCGTCGGCCTCGACGACGAGCGAGCCGATGTCCTCGTCGCGGAGGCGCTTCGCCGCCTCGATGACGGGGGCGTCGGGGCCGATGGTCTTGACCGGTGTCCGCATGATTTCCCTGACTGGCAGCGGGACGAGCATTGTACCGGAACCCAGACCTGGCAGACCTATAAGTCCGCCCGGCGACACCGGTACCCTTGTGTCGTCGGCCGCCGACAGCCGGACAATGCGCCGGCTCGCGTTCGCTCTCGGCATCGCCCTCGCGGTCGCCGCCGGCTGTAGCGGCCTCGCGGGACCGCCGTCACAGCCGGCCGGGACCGCCGTCGACGGCCAGTCGGCGGACCTCCCGGCGGCCGCTGTCACCGTGACCGTCACGGCCGTCGTCGACGGCGACACCGTACAGATAGCCTACGGCAACGGCACCGGCGACACGGTCCGGCTCGTCGGCGTCGACACCCCCGAAGTCCACGCCGAGAACGACCCCGCGGAGTTCGAGGGCGTCCCCGCGACGGCCGCCGGCGCGTCGTGCCTCCGCGGGGCCGGCACGAACGCGTCGTCGTTCGCCAAGCAGCGCCTCCTCGGCGAGTCGGTCGGGCTCGCCTTCGACCCGAACGTGGACCGGCGGGGCTACTACGACCGGTTGCTGGCGTACGTCGTCCTCGACGGGACGCTGTTCAACTACCGACTCGTCGAGACCGGACACGGGCGCGTGTACGACAGCGAGTTCACGCGGGCCGAGCGGTTCTACGCGGCCGAGGACGCCGCCCGTGCCGACCGGCACGGGCTCTGGCGCTGTACGGACCCGGGCGCGGCGACGCGGACGGGTACCGACGGCGGGCCGGTCGAAATCACGGACATCAACGCCGACGCCGCGGGCAACGACAACGAGAACCTGAACGACGAGTACGTCACGCTCACGAACGCCGGCGACGCGGCGCTGGACCTCTCCGGCTGGACGGTCAGCGACGCCGCGGGCCACCGGTACGCGTTCGCGGCCCTGACACTCGACCCGGGCGCGTCGGTCACGCTCCACACCGGAAGCGGGACCGACACCGACGCCGACCGGTACTGGGGGCGGACCGGGGCGGTCTGGAACAACGGCGGCGACACCGTCGTCGTCCGGAACGCCGACGGCGAACCCGTCGCGCGGCGGTCGTACTGACCGCGCGACGTGACAGTATAAACCGCTCCAGTGCCAACAGATACCATGGTTATCCGCCGGGTGACGCCGACGCCGCGGGCGGTCGACTGGGGGCTGTTCGCGGCGGTGACCGCGCTGCTCGCCACCGGTGTCGCCACTATCTTCGCCGGCACCCCCAGCAGCGCGTGGGTCATCGACCTCCACGCGCTCTCGGGCGTGGCCCTGATTCTCCTGTTGCCGGTGAAGCTCCGCCGGGTCGCCCGCCGCGTCGCCCCGTCGCGGCTGACCGGCACCCGCGTTCTCTCGGTCGTCCTGGCCGCGGTCGCGCTGGGCGCGCTCGCCACCGGCGTCTGGTGGGTGTTCGGCGGCACGCTCGACCTCGGCCCCTGGGGGCTGTTTCACCTCCACGTCGCCCTCGGTCTGCTGGTCCCGCCGCTGTTGCTGGTACATCTCCGTGCCCGGTTCTACTCCCCGGCACAGGTGACCCGCGGCGGCCGCCGGGACGCCCTCCGGTACGCCGGGCTGGTGACCGCCGGGGCGCTCCTCTGGCGCGTCCAGGGCCCGGTCAACGACGCGCTGGACTCGGCCGGCGCGGACCGCCGCTACACCGGCTCGCGCGAGGAGGGAACCGACGACGGCAACCGGTTCCCCGTCACCAGCTGGGTCGCGGACGACCCGGACCCGGTCGCGGCGGCCGACTGGTCGCTGTCGGTCACCGGCCGGGTCGCAAGCGAGGCCAGCTACGCTGCCAGCGAACTCTCGCCGGCGGCGACCGAGTCGGCGGTCCTCGACTGCACGAGCGGCTGGTACTCCGGCCACGAGTGGCAGGGGGTTCGGGTCGGCGACCTGCTCGACGCCGCCGACCCCGACGCCGCGGCGGCGTGGGTCCAGTTTCGGTCGGTCACCGGCTACCGGTGGAGCCTCCCGCTCCCGGAGGCCCGCGACGCCGTGCTGGCCACGCACGTCGACGGCGAGCGCCTGGCCCACGGCCACGGCTACCCCCTCCGGCTCGTCGCCCCCGGCCGACGGGGTTTCCAGTGGGTGAAGTGGGTCGAGTCGGTCCGGGTCAGCGAGCGCCGCGAACTCGGCGAGTGGCTCGCGATATTCGTCAGCGGGCTCTGAACGCCGCTTTCACCGCTCGAAAGCGGAGCTTACCGCCCCCACCTGTCACTGAAGCTACCACTAACGAAGTACCGTGTCGCGGTAGCGTGGGTATGAACTGGCGACAGCCCGCCCGACGCCCCGCCCAGTCGAACGCCGTCGTCGCCCTCTGGGCAGTGGCCGTCGCCTTCTTCGGCGTCGGCGACCTCGTCACGACGGTCGTCGGCTACAGCGTCACCGGCGTGACGGAGCTGAGCCCGGTCGTCAAACTACTGCTGGAACGGCACGCGCTGCTCGCCCTGACCGGCCTGAAAGTGGTCGCGTTCCTCGGCTTCTTCGCCGTCTGGAAGTACGTCTCCTGGCCGTACTCCGCCGGCGTCCCGCTCGGGCTCGCGCTGCTGGGCGTCGCGGTGACGATATGGAACACCGGCGTCATCCTCGTCGCCGTCACCGGCTGAGGAGTCTACCCGTCCAGGCTAATCTCCAGGGTCGCCGATTCGCCCTCGTTGAGGCTGACCGTCTCGTGGTTACGGTACTCCTGCTCTTCGAGCGACCCGGAGTTGAATTTCGTCTCGCCATCGGGGAGCAGGTAGCCGGCCAGCGTGACCGTACAGGGTTCCGACGTGGCTGATTCGAGCGTCACGTCGACACCCGCAGTGTTGGTGGACTCGTCGAAGCCAAGCCCCTTCCAGCTGACCGTACAGCCGTCCACCGATTGACCGTCGTTGTCGGATTCGAGCCCCGTGAGGTTGCTCCCGTCCTCACAGACGCTGAAGTCCTCGAACTTCCGCTCGCCGTACGGGCCTTCCTCGCCGAAGTCGATGATAGCATCGCCCTCCACGAGGTCTATCTGGTAACACTCCCGCGCGCTCCCGCAAAACGAGACGTTGCTGATTGCCGCCTGTTGGCCGCCCGGGTTCGTCGGCGCGCACAACTCATCCCCCTCCGGGTCGTCGTCGTACGTCGCCGTGTCCGGTCCGCCCTTCACGCACACCTGCTCGACCACGTCGTCGGTGCTGAACGAGAAGCAAGTGACCTCGCCCTCTTCTTTCTCGGTCACGCTCTCGATTGTCACGCTGAAACTGTCCCCGTCTGACCCGAAGGTGTAGGTCTCACCGGCTTCGGGCGCACCCTCGATTTTCCCGCAGAACGTCCCTTCGGGGCAGCCGTCACAGGTACACGGACCGACGCCGTTGTTGCCGTTCCCGTTGTCACCACCGTTCCCGTTGTTGCCGTTCTTTCCGTTCCCGTGACCCGGTTTCGCAGCACCGACCCCCGTTCCGAGCAACGCGGTCGCGGCTCCACCGCCGATGACACCGAGGAGGCGGCGGCGGTCGATAGACGCTGCGTGGCCTGTTTCATCAGCCCCTGTCATGTGGGACATTCACATTCATGCACGCTTAGTTATGTGAGAGCTATTCCGCTCCCGTGAGAGTACTGTCGGCTTATCTCGGCCTGGCTTCAATGGGGCGTCCGCCGCGTCCCTTGGCTACAACAGCGCGTCGATGGTCGCCCACAGGCCCGGCATCCCGTCCTCGCCCGACTCGTAGTGAATCGGGACGAAGCCGGCGTTTCGCGCGCCTTCGACGTCGGTCTCGTACTCGTTGCCGACCATGACGTACTCCTCGGCCGGTAGTTCCTCGCGGACCCGGTCGAACGGCGCGCTGTCGGGCTTGTGCGCACCGACCTCGTAGGAGGCGACGAAAAAGTCGAAGAAGTCGGCCAGCCCGTGGTGGTCGAGCTTGCCGACCTGCCAGTCCCGCGGGCCGTTGGTGACGACCGCGAGCCGGTTGTCGGCGGCGAGTGCGGGCAGGCTGTCCCGGGCCGCGTCGGGCACTGTCGTCGACGCGTACTCGGTCTCCCTGAGCGTCCCGACCAGCGCGTCGAGGTCCGCGTCCGCCCCGGCCGCCTCGACGACGGCGGCCATCGACCGGCGGTGTGGCTCCGGTTCCAGCGCCTCGAAGGCCGTGTAGAAGGCGTCCTTGCTGACGGCGCGGAGCTCGTCCGTGTACTCGATGCCGTGGGCCTCGACCGTCCTGCGGACGATGTTCTCGTACGGCTCCGGGTAGTGGACCAGCGTGTCGTCGAGGTCGAAACAGATGGTCGTCATCTGTCGTCGGAGACCGGCTTGCCGTCCTCTGTCGGCGGCGCGACGTAGTCGATGTACTCCTCGGCCGTCGGCTCGTGGACGGTCACGTTCACGTGGATGTCGCCCAGTTCCGAGGGGTCGCCGACCGCGAAGTTGATGCGCCCCTCGAAGGCCGCCTGCTTCTTCACGTCGAACGCGAAGGTGTCCCCCGCCAGATTGTCGAAGAAGACCGACCGGGCCGTATCGAGGATTTCCCGCCGGTGGAGGAGCTCGGAGAACCCGTCCATCGTGTGGACTTCGGCGACGAGCGCGCCCTGCTGGTGGGACGGGTCGGCCTCCGGGAAGAGGTTCCGGACCGCGTCGGCGACCCGGTCGGTCACCTCGGTGTCGTTGACCGGGGCTTCGATGCGGACGTCGACGGAGTAGACGGCGCTCATCGGTCCAGCGCCTCCGGTCCGTCCCGAATCAGCGTGCGGATTTTCCGCTGGAACGCGGCCAGCGTCTCCGTGTTCTCGATGGTCAGGTCGGCCATCTCCATGGCCTCGCCCATCCCGAACCCGAGCTCGCGGTCATCGCGGTCCTCCAGGGACTCGCCGCCGTCGGCCGCCGAGGCGTCGCGCCCGCGGAGGTCCAGGCGGTCGGCCCGAAGCTCGAACGGGGCGTCGATTTCGACCAGCAGGAACGCGTCGCCGAAGGCCGACGCGAACGCCTCGGCCTCCACGTCCGACCGGATGCCGTCGACGAGAACGGTGTCGCTCGATTCGAGTTCCGCCTCTATCATCGGTAGCGAGCGCTCCGCGATGGCGGCGGGCCCGTTCTCCGCCCGGAGCGCCTTCGCCACGGTCCCGTGGTCCGCGGCGGGGTCTAACCCGCGGTCGCGGCACTCCTCGCGGATGACGTCGCCCATCGTCACGACCGGCACGCCCATCTCGGCGGCGACGTTCGCTGCCTCGCTTTTCCCGCTGCCCGGCAGCCCGACGATACCGATAACTGTCATTGCCGGGCGTAGTCGAGCGGCGGGCAAAAGCCCTCCCGTTCGGCCTCACCGTTCGCGGACGACGACGAACTCCGCGAGGTCCCGGAGGTACTCCATCGACTGGGAGTCCGGCGCGTCGACGGTCGACAGCGACTCCAGGGCGGCGTCGGACTCGGCCCGGGCCCGCTCGTTCGCCTCCTCGGTCGTCAGCTCCGTCACTTCGACCAGCGACGGCCGCTCCATCTCCGCGTCGGTCCCGGCCGGCTTGCCCAGGGTCTCGGCGTCGGCCGTCGCGTCGAGCACGTCGTCGCGCATCTGGAACGCTACGCCGACCCGCTCGGCGTACTGGCCGACCGCCTCGACCGTGTACGGGTCCGAGTCGGCGGCAATCGCGCCCAGTTCCGCCGCCGCGCGGAACAGCGCCCCGGTCTTCCGGCGGGCCAGCTCCATGTACTCCGCCTCGTTGGACGGCTCCGCGACCAGCTCCATCGCCTCGCCCTCGCCCAGTTCGACCATCGACTCGGAGACGGTCTGCATGGCGCGCTCGTCCGTCGAGAAGAGGTCGAACGCCTCGCCGAGCAGGCCGTCGGAGGCGATGATGGCCGGGCCGTGGCCGAAGGCCTGCCACGCCGCCGGGGTCCCCCGTCGGAGCTCCGACTCGTCGATGATGTCGTCGATGACCAGCGAGGCGTTGTGGACGAGTTCGATGCCGACCGCGAAGTCGACGGCGTCGGCCGGCTCCCCGCCCAGCGCCTCACACACCAGCACCGTCACGGTCGGCCGTACCCGCTTTCCGCCCGAGAGGGCCACGTGGCGGACTTCCTCGGCGAGCTCGTCCGGTTCGACGCTGTCGAGGACGGCCTCCAGTCGCTCCTCGACCTGGTCCCGCCGGCGCTCGAGATACTCCATTACCGCCCCCTTAGGACTAGCGTAAAAAGTACCTTGTCACCCGCGGTTCGGTGCGTGGCGGCTACCGGAACCGTTCGGTGAGCGCCGGGACGACCTCGAACAGGTCGTCCTGGATGCCGTAGTCGGCGATGTCGAATATCGGCGCGTTCGGGTCGGTGTTGATGGCGACAATCGTCTCGGAGCCTTTCATCCCGGCGACGTGCTGGACGGCCCCGGAGATGCCGATGGCGATGTACACGTCCGGCGTGACGACTTTCCCGCTCTGGCCGACCTGGCGGTCCTTCTCCAGCCAGCCGTTGTCGATGAGCGGCCGCGACCCGGCGACCGTCGCATCGAGCGCCGCCGCGAGGTCGTAGATGATGTCCAGGTTCTCCTCCTCCTCGATACCGCGGCCGACCGACACCAGCACGTCGGCGTCGGTGATGTCGACGTCGCCGCCGCCGACCTCCTCGAAGCCCTTGACGGTGGACCTGACCGCGCTCTCGTCGACGGTCGCGTCGAAGGCCTCGATTGCAGCGTCACCGTCCGTTTCGATTGTCGGCCACTCGGCCGGTCGGACGGTCACCGCGGCCTGCTCGGCGTGGACGTCGATTGTCGTCTCGACTTTCGAGCCGTACAGTTCCCTTGTGGCGGTGAGTCCGTCCTCGGCGTCGACGCCGACCACGTCGGTCACGAGCGGCCGGTCGAGACGGTTGGCCACCGCCGGCGCGTAGTCGAGGCCGTTGACGCTGTTTGGCATCAGGAGAACCGTCGGCTCCACCTCTTCGGCCAACTGGGTGACGACCTGCGTGTACACGTCGTGGTTGAACTCCTCGCCGACGTCGACGGTGTGGACGGTGTCGACGCCCTCGCGGTTCAGCTTCGCTCCGAACGTCTCGACGTCGCCGCCGATGACAGCGGTGTGGAGCTCGCCGCCCAGGTCGTCGACGAGGTCGCGGCCGGCCGCCAGCTGCTCTAGGCTCACCAGCCGCAGTTCCCCGCGGCGGTGTTCAGCGATAGCCAGAACCGACATCAGTTGGTCACCCCCTTCTCTTCGAGCAGTGCAGCGAGCTCGGCCGCCGTCTCCTCGGGACTCCCCTCGAACACCGTCGCTTCGCCCTCCGTCTCGGGCTCGTACAGCGAAGTCTGTTCCAGCGGGCTCGCTATCCCGGCCGCGTCGAGGCCGAGGTCGGCCAGGTCGTACTCGGCGAGTTCCTTGCTCTGGGCCTGCCGGATGCCACGGAGGCTCGCGTATCGAGGGTCGTTGATACCGGTCTGTATCGTCAGCACCGCCGGGAGCTCGATGTCGGTGAGCTCCTCGACGCCGCCCTCCAGCTCCCGGTGGACGCTGGCGACGCCCGCCTCCAGGTCGAGGTCGTTGACGACCGCACCCCACTCCATGCCGAGCTTGTCGGCCAGCGTGACGCCGGTCGCCCCGAACCCGTCGTCGGCGGACTGGACGCCGGTCAGCACCAGGTCGGGGTCCTCCTCGGCCGCGACGGCGGCCAGCACCTCGGCTTTCGTCTCGGGGTCCAGCAGGCCGGCCGCCTCCAGCGCCTCGTCCCAGACGCGGACCGCACGGTCGGCCCCCTTCGCCAGCGCCTGCCGGATGGTCTCGTCGGTTTCCGACGGACCGATGGTGACGGTGACGACCTCGACGTCGTCGCCGGCCTCCTTTATCTGGACGGCCTCCTCGACGGCGTACTCGTCCCACTCGTTGAGGTCGGCCGTGACGTACCGGTCGTCGATTTCGAGTCCGTCGATTTCGAACTCGTCGTCCACGGCTGCCACCTCCTTCACCGTGACAAGGATTTTCATACCCTGCAGTGCGACCGGGCGGCGAATAAACGTTTCCGAACCAGAAACCACGCCCAGGTCGTTTACAGCCGCGTCCGGGTCACTCGTCGAAGTCGGTGATGTCCTCGTCCGGGAAGGAGATGAGGTTCTCCCGGCCGATACGAAGCTTGTCGATGCGGCCCTCCTCGTCCATCGAGGAGAGCAGTTGTGACACCTTCGCGTTCGACCAGCCGGTCTCGGAGACGATGCGGGCCTGCTTCATCCGCCCGCCGTTCTCCTCGAGGAGTCGCTCGACGCGCTCCTCGTCGCTCAGGAGTTCGACGTCGACCTCCTCCGAGTCCGTCGTGTCGCTCGTCGGCGCGGCCGTTCCGGCGCTGTCGCCGCCGTCGTCGTCGGCCGTCGCCGACGGGAGTCCGTCGGCGTAACCCGTCCTGAACATGTAGCCGACGGCACCGACAAGCAGTACGAGCAACACGACCCCGCCGAGCCAGACCGAGTCGACGCCGCCGAACGCCGACCCGGGGGTGTCCGTCGGCGTCTGCGTGTTCGGCTGCTCGCCGGTGTACACGACGGACAGGTACCCCGGCTCGAACGTCCGCTGTCCCTCGAAGACGAGCTTCCCGTCGGTGACGGCGCTGGGGGCGCTCTCGACCCCGTATCCGGGCGGCGGGGAGATGACGAGCCGCTGGTCGGCGGTCAGCGTCCCGAACCACGTCCCGTCCGTGGCGTTGAACGCGTCGCCGACGACGATGTTCTCGCCGTCGACGGTCGCGAAGTTCGTCCACGTGAACTCGAGGATGAGCTGCCCCTTCCGGTCGGACACCTCGTAGCGGCGGTCGACGCCGGTGATGGACATCTCGCGGCCGGTGACGGTGCTGGCCTCGGCTCTTGCTTCCCGGAACGCCGGCAGCCACACCGCCTGGTCGTCCTCGGCCGCGAACTGTTCGCCGGTGTCTCTGAACGCCTCGGTCTCGTTTTCTTCGAGCGCGTAGGTGTCCGTTATCGTCCACCTGGCGTCGCCGTTGGATTGTATCGCCAGGGCGAACGTCGTGTTCTCCGCAACCGGTGCCGGCGTCCCGGTCGTCTGCTGCGCGACGACGGGGTCCGTCGCAGCCGCTGTCGCGAGCGGCGGGGTCGCCACCAGCGCAACCAGGACAAGGAGGAGGAGGGCACCTGATACCCGCGGGGTCATTCTCGTTCATCGATGAACGTCCTGGGGGCAAAACCCTTTCCATCCACAAATAAAACGTCAGCGCGCGTTTTGAAAGGTCTCGTGCTCTCTCAGCTAATAGCAGAGATATGGAGAATGGGGGGATTTTTGTACGGCGGGCGAGTAACCGATGCTGATGCGTCCCCTCCCCGCAGTCGGTGTGATCCTCCTCATGGTCGTCTCGGTGGCCGCTCCGGTGGCCGGGTTCGCCCCGCCGGCACAGACCGCCGACGGCAGCGGTCAGTTGCCACAGATCACGGCCGTCGACAACACGACGAACCACCTGGCAATCCCGGCCAGCGACGTCATGTCGACGACGTACAACCGGTCTTCGCTCGACGTCGGCGTCGCGGTCGCGGCCGGGTCCCGCGACATCCGGAGCGACTACGCGACGACGAACTTCGAGCGGCAGTTCTTCCAGCAGGACAGCGAACTCGCCCGCGACCGCCTGGTCGACGAGACGCTGACCGACATCGAGAGCCAGCGGACGGACCTGGAACGACGGCACCGGGTCGCAATCCAGCGGTACGCCAGCGGTGCGATAACCGCCACGGAGTTCCTGCGACAGCGCGCGCTGGTCGACGCCGAGTCCCGGCAGCTGGCCGACCGGCTCGAACGGGTTCGGACGGCCGCCGGCACCGCGCCGGACTACTCGCTGTCGCCGGACCAGCGCTTCCGGCTGGAGAACAACCGGGGCGTGCTCAGGACGTACCGCGGCCCGATAAGCCAGCGCATCAGCGCCGAAACCGCTGGGACGACCGAGCCCCACGCAGTGTACGTCGAGGCGTCCGCGGAGGGCTACATGCTGTCGACGGTCGCCGACGGGCGGTACACGCGCGAAACGTACCTCGGTCAGGACCGCGAGCCGACGGCGGTTGACCAGTTCGCCCAGACCGACGACCCCCTCGGTGCGGTCAACACGCGGGCGGAGAGCCTCTACCCGTGGCTCTACAGCGAGCAGTACCCGTCCGTCCAGGCCTACGGCCGGAGCGCGATATACCAGATTCAGGCCGACCACCCGAACGGACAGTTGACCGCCTACCTCGACGGCGGCACGACGAACGTCTTCTACGAAACCCAGCACCTCGAACTGACGACGGTCGACCGGTCGGAGGTGGCGACGAACGTGAACGGGTCGGTCCGCGTCCGCGTCCAGCAGTCCTTCGAGTCGGGACCGCTGCTACTCACGGTCACCGACAACAGCACGGGCGCTACGACGGACGCGACCGTCCGGATAAACGGCAAGCGAATCGGAACCACCGGCGCTGACGGCGCTCTCTGGACGGTCGAACCCCGCGGGCAGTACACGGTCACCGCCACCACGCAGGCCGGCGACCGCGTGCGGGTCCCTGTCAGCGGGGCGGCGTAAGCAAAGTGGACGACTGAGGGCGGCCCGGTGGCCGTCTCACGCCTGCCGTCACTCGGGCACTTGCGCAATCGTCGTAATCGCACACGGACTACCGGGCCGGGACTGCCGTACCACCTTTTTCCGGTTCGGGTGACCGTCGGCCACCACTCACCGCAAAAACGTGGATGAAAAAGCGGCCACTCACTTCACTCGTGGCCGAGGGTTATTCGGGCACTTGCGCAATCGTCGTAATCGCACGCGGACTACCGGGCCGGGACTGCTGGATGTGGTGTTCGAACTCCTCGAACCCGGCCTCGGTGAACATCCTATCGGCCTCTTCCTCGTCGTAAAACAGCATGATGGCGTCGGCCATCTTCTGGAAGACGGTCGAGTTGGGGTAGTCGGGGCCGACGATGAGGACCCGGCCGCCGGGCTTCGTCAGCCGCCGGCACTCGGCGAGGGCCTCGACGGGGTTGGGCCAGTACTCGATTGAGCCCGAGGACCACACGACGTCGAAGCTATCGTCCTTGAACGGTAGCCGCTCGGCGTCGCCGAGGTGGTAGCGGACGTCGCCGAACTTGCCGAACTTCTCGTAGGCTTTGGAGAGCTGGTGGGGGCTCTGGTCGAGCCCGTACACCGTGTCGACGTGTTCGAGGAGCCCCTCGGTGGCGAAGCCGGTGCCACAGCCGACGTCGAGAACCCTGTCGTCGGGCGAGAGGTCGAGCATGTCGATTGCCTCGTCGCGCATCCGCTCGTCCCAGATGAAGGGGTTGATCTGGTCGTACACCTTCGAGAGGTACTTGTAGAACGTCCGCGCGCGGGCTTTGTTCTCGAGGACTCCCATCGCCGTCGGTTTGGGGCTTGGCGGTCATAATTCCCCGGATTTCGGCCGGTCCGTCACGCGCGGAAACTTCGCAACTACCAAATAGCCGCTCTGGCAACGCTCACATGATTAGAGAATGCCACGGCCAGAAGTTCTCGACAGGATACAAGAGGCCGAGCAGGAGGCCGACGAAATCGTCGCAGAGGCCGAACAAGACCGCGAGGACCGCATCGCGGAGGCTCGCGAGGAAGCCGAGGAAATCCGCGAAACCGCGCGAGAGGAGGCCGAATCGGCTGCCGAGGACCGCCTCGAATCGGCTCGCGAAGAGATCGAGGCCGAGCGCGAGCAGCTCATCGAGGACGGTGAGAGCGCCCGCGAGGACCTCGAACAGCAGGCCAGTGAACAGATCGACGAGGTAGTCGAATACGTCACAGACCTGTTCGAGGAGGCGGTGCATGCTCAGACCTGAGAAGATGTGCCGCGTCTCGGTGACGGGGTCGAAGCGAACGATGGAGCGGACTATCGAGGCCGTCCACGACCTCGATATGCTCCACGTCACCGAATACGACGGCTCCTGGGACGGGTTCGAACCGGGGAACTCGCTTTCGGGGACCAACGAGGTCTCCGATAAGCTCGTCACGGTTCGCTCGCTGCAGTCCATCCTCGACGTCAGCGAAGAAGACGCCGGTCCGACCCGCGTCGTCACCGACGAGGCCATCGAGGAGCAACTCGAAGCGGTCCGCACGGCGGTCAACGACCTCGACGACCGGCGCGACGAGGTCCGTGACGAGCTCCGGGCCGTCGAGGACCGCATCAACACGATGGCGCCGTTCGTCACGCTCGGCATCGACCTGGACCTTCTCCGCGGCTACGACTCGCTGTCCGTCGTCGTCGGCGAGGGCGACAGCGACGAAATCGAGGCCGAACTCGAAGACAGCGACGTCGGGACCTTCGAGCTGTTCACCGAGGACGGCGTCGTCGCCGTGTTCGCACAGGCGGAAAAAGACGCCCTGCAGGACGCGCTGGTCGGGGCGACGTTCTCCCGGCTCGAAATCCCGGACGGCGACGGCGACCCGTCGACGTACCTCGAGGAGCTGGAACACGAGAAACAGCAGCTCGAATCGAAGCTCTCGACCGTCGAGGACGAACTCGACGAGCTCCGGCTCGACCACGCCGGGTTCCTGCTCGCCGCCGAGGAGAAACTGGCCATCGAGGCCCAGAAGGGCGAAGCGCCGCTGACGTTCGCGACGACGGAGAACGCCTTCATCGCCGAGGGCTGGATTCCCGACGAGCGCTACGCGGAGTTCGAACGCGCCGTCTCCGACGCCGTCGGCGACGCGGTCGACATCGACAAGATAGAGATAGCCGAGTACGACAGCGAGGGCCACGCCGAGTCCCACGAGGAAGTCGAGCGCGAGGGCGGCAACGGCGGCGAACCCGTCGGCAGTTCCGTCGACGCGCCTGAAAGCGGGCGCCAACCCCAGGAGACCGTCGCCGACGGCGGCGTCATCACCATGGGCGACGACGCGCCGCCGGTCATCCAGGACAACCCGAGCGGGGTCCGGCCGTTCGAGGACCTCGTCGAGGTCGTCAACCGGCCGAAGTACGGCGAGTTCGACCCGACGGTCGCCTTCTTCCTGACGTTCCCGGCCTTCTTCGGGTTCATGATCGGCGACCTCGGGTACGGGCTACTGTACCTGGCGCTGGGCTACGGGCTGTACTCGAAGGTCGACAGCGACGTGCTGAAGAGCCTCGGTGGCGTCGGCATGTGGGCGGGCGGATTCACCGCGCTGTTCGGCGTGCTGTACGGCGAAGTCTTCGGGCTCCACCAGCTCGGCGAAATCGTCTGGGGCGGTCACCCGCCGATGCACAAGGGGCTCCAGCCGGCATACTCCAACTACGCGCTGGCCTGGCTGACGCTGAGCCTGCTCGCCGGGACGGCGCACCTCGCCGCGGGCTGGGTGTTCGACTTCGTCGAGAACCTGAGCCACGGCCTCTGGGACGCCATCACCGAGAGCGGCTCCTGGCTGCTGATGCTGTTTGGCCTCTGGGCGTGGGTGTTCTCCGGTGCGAACGGCGCAGCGCCGGACTTCCTCTACACTGCCGAGGCGGGCGTCTTCGCCGGGAACCCGTACGCGTGGGGCTTTACGGGACTGCCTGCTATCAACCTCTTTACGATTCCGGGGCTGGGCGCGCCGTTCTCGGCGTGGCTGATTCTCTTCTTCGCCGGTATCGTGTTGCTGGCCCTCGCCGACCCCATCGAGGTCGTCGAGTTCCTCAACGTGCTGGTGAACGTCCTGTCGTACACGCGGCTGGCCGCCGTGTTGTTGGCCAAGGCCGGGATGGCCTTCGTGGTCAACCTCCTGTTCTTCGGGGCCTACGTCGACAGTAAGGGCGGTTGGCACTTCGGTATCGGTGGCATGCCGACGATACCCGAAGGGACGGAGTCGGTGATGTATCACGGCTACGAGGTCACGAGCGTGACCTTCCCCGGGCTCGTCCACTCCGGCATCGCCGCCGCGCTGGTCGGGGTACTCATCTTGGTCATCGGGCACCTGCTCGTGCTGGTGCTGGGTATCACCAGCGCCGGCCTGCAGGGCGTCCGACTCGAGTACGTGGAGTTCTTCGGTAAGTTCTTCGAGGGCGGCGGGAAGCAGTACAATCCGTTCGGCTACGAGCGCAACTACACGACTGAAGACTGAGCGCGCGCTTCCCCCGCTTTCGGCCTGACAGTGGCCGTTTACCGCCGGTTTCCTTTTCTGTCTCGTGAGTGTCGACTGCCACACGCTCACAACCGACGACAGCAGAGCCGCTAAACCGCCCGAACAGCACGCTGACGAACCGTTTTGGGAAGCTTTATGAACTACGTGGATTCACATACGCCTGTTCGGACACGAGCAATTCCAGAGACTACACATCCATGATCGAAACCATCGCACTCCTTGTCAACGCAGTACTGCAGGAAGGTGCCAGTGCTCCAGCTATTCCGGCTTCCGCCGGCGCAGCGCTCGCAGTCGGACTCGCCGCGCTCGGTTCGGGGTATGCGGAACGTGGTATCGGGGCCGCCGCCGTCGGCGCAATCGCTGAGGACGAGAGCATGTTCGGCCGCGGGCTCATCCTAACAGTCCTGCCGGAAACGCTCGTCATTCTCGCGCTTGTCGTCGTCTTCGTCGTCTAACAACACTCCGCCTTTTCCAATAATGAGCCTTCAAACAGTCGTAGAGGATATCCGCGACGAGGCCCGCGCGCGTGCTCAGGAGATTAGCGACGAGGCCGACGAACGTGCCGAGGAGATAATCGCCGACGCCGAGGCCGACGCCGAGCAGATCCGCGAGGACCGCGAGGCCGAGGTCGAGCGGACCATCGAGCAGGAGCGGGAGCAGCGGCTCTCCTCCGCGAAGCTCGAGGCCAAGCAGGCCCGACTCAACGCCCGGCGTGACATCCTCGAAGACGTTCACGGCGACGTCGAGGACGCGCTCGCGGCCCTCGAAGGGGACAGACGAGAGGAACTGACACGCGCACTGCTTGACGCCGCCGTCGACGAGTTCGACGACAGCGACGAGCTGTCGGTGTACGGCCGTGCGTCTGACCAGTCGCTTCTCGAGGATGTACTCGAAGACTACGACGGCGCGACCTACGCCGGCGAGCGGGACTGCCTCGGCGGCGTCGTCGTCGAGAGCAGCGAGTCACGAGTCCGTGTCAACAACACGTTCGATTCCATCCTGGAGGACGTCTGGGAGGACAACCTGAAAGCAATCAGCAACCGCCTGTTCGAAGACCAATGAGTTCGCGAACGGGAACGAGCGGCCAGGGAAGCAACTACGAGTACGTCATCGCGCGGGTCCGAGCCCGTAGCGCGGCGCTGTTCGACGACGACGACTACCGGAAACTGGTCCGCATGGGGACGGGCGAAATCGCCCGCTTCATGGAGGAAACCGAGTACGAGACCGAGATGAACGCGCTCGGCTCCCGGTACGACGGCGTCGACCTCGTCGAGTACGCGCTGAACCGGAACCTCGCGAAACACTTCGACGACCTGCTTCGCTGGTCCGAGGGGGCGCTGTACGACTACATCGCCCGCTACCTGCGGAAGTTCGACGTGTGGAACGTCAAGACCGTCATCCGCGGGCTCTACTCCGACGCCGAACGGACGGAGGTCGAGGACGACCTCATCCGGGCGGGGGAGTTCACCGACCGGCGCATCGAGGACCTGCTGAACGCCGGCTCTATCGAGGAGGTCGTCGAGCGACTCGACGACACTATCTTCGGCGAGTCGCTGGCTGAGGCCTTCGACGTCTACGAGGAGAGCGGCGTCCTCGTGCCCTTGGAGAACGCGCTCGACCGCGCGTTCTACGAAACGCTGCTGTCGGGGCTGCCGGACAATCCGGAGGTCGACAGCCCGACCGGGCTGTACGTCGAGTTCCTCGAAACCGAGGTCGACTTCCGGAACCTCCGGAACGCGCTCCGGCTGGCCCACAGTGGTGCCGACATCGACCCCTCCGAGTACTTCATCGAGGGCGGCCAGCTGTTCGACGAACAGACGGTCGCGCAGCTGTCGACGAACCTCGACCAGCTGGTGGGGGCCGTCCGCGAGAGCAGGTACGGTGAGGACCTCGACCAGGCGCTGTCGGCGCTCGAAGAGGCCGACAACCTCATCGACTTCGAGCGGGCGCTGGACGCGGCGCTGCTCGAGTACGCCGACCGGCTCTCGAACCGCTATCCGCTGTCGGTCTGTCCGGTGTTGTCGTACGTCCTCGCGAAGGAGCGCGAGGTCGACAACATCCGGGCCATCGCCCGCGGTCGCGAGGCCGGCCTCGGTCCCGACGAAGTCGAACAGGAGCTGGTGATACTATGAGCCAGGAGATAGCTGTCATCGGGAGCCCGGAGTTCACGACGGGCTTTCGGCTAGCTGGCGTCCGCAAGTTCGCGGACGTGCCTGCCGAGGAGAAAGACGAGCAACTCGACGACGCCGTCGAGGAGATGCTCAACGACGACGACGTCGGCATCGTCGTGATGCACGACGACGACCTGTCGCATCTCTCACGCGGTGTCAGGCAGGACGCGGAGACGAGTGTCGAGCCGGTGATGGTCACGCTCGGCGGCGGCACTGGGAGCGGCGGACTGCGTGAACAGATAAAACGAGCCATCGGTATCGACCTGATGGACGAGGACTAACCATGAGTCAAGCAACAGACACAGACGTCCGCGAGGACGGCATTATCGAAAGCGTCTCGGGACCGGTCGTAACGGCTCGGGACCTCGACGCCCGGATGAACGACGTCGTCTACGTCGGTTCGGAAGGGCTGATGGGCGAGGTCATCGAGATAGAAGGAAACATCACCACGATTCAGGTGTACGAGGAGACCTCCGGCGTCTCCCCCGGCGAACCCGTCGAAGGGACGGGCTCGCCCCTCTCCGTGGACCTCGGGCCGGGCATGCTCGACGCCATCTACGACGGCGTCCAGCGCCCGCTCGACGTCCTCGAGGAGAAGATGGGGTCGGCGTTCCTCGACCGCGGCGTCGACGCGCCGGGTATCGACCTGGAGAAGACCTGGGAGTTCACCCCCGAAGTCGAGGAAGGCGACGAGGTCGAGGCCGGCGACATCGTCGGCACCGTCCCCGAGACGCCGAGTATCGACCACAAAGTGATGGTCCCGCCCGACTCCGACGGCGGCGAGGTCGTCGCCATCGAATCGGGCAACTTCACCGTCGAGGAGACGGTCGTCGAACTGGACAGCGGCGAGGAAATCCAGATGCACCAGGAGTGGCCGGTGCGCCAGCAGCGGCCGACCGTCGAGAAGGAGACGCCGACGGAGCCGCTCATCTCCGGCCAGCGCGTGCTCGACGGCCTGTTCCCGATTGCGAAGGGCGGGACGGCCGCCATTCCCGGTCCCTTCGGCTCCGGGAAGACGGTCACGCAGCACCAGCTCGCCAAGTGGGCCGACGCCGACATCGTCGTCTACGTCGGCTGTGGCGAGCGCGGCAACGAGATGACCGAAGTCATCGAGGACTTCCCGGAACTCGAGGACCCGACCACCGGCAACGCGCTGATGGACCGGACCTGCCTCATCGCCAACACGTCGAATATGCCCGTTGCGGCACGTGAGTCCTGTGTGTACACGGGTATCACCATCGCGGAGTACTTCCGCGACATGGGGTACGACGTGGCGCTGATGGCCGACTCCACCTCCCGGTGGGCCGAGGCCATGCGCGAAATCTCCTCCCGGCTCGAGGAGATGCCCGGCGAGGAGGGGTACCCCGCGTACCTCTCCGCTCGCCTGAGCGAGTTCTACGAGCGCGCCGGCTACTTCGAGAACATCAACGGCACCGAGGGGTCGGTCTCCGTCATCGGGGCCGTCTCGCCCCCGGGCGGGGACTTCTCGGAACCGGTCACCCAGAACACGCTGCGTATCGTCAAGACGTTCTGGGCGCTGGACGCCGACCTCGCCGAACGCCGGCACTTCCCCTCTATCAACTGGAACGAGTCGTACTCGCTGTACCGCGACCAGCTCGACCCGTGGTTCGAGGAGAACGTCCGGGACGACTGGTCGGAGACGCGCCAGTGGGCCATCGACACGCTGGACGAGGAGGCCGAACTGCAGGAAATCGTCCAGCTCGTCGGGAAGGACGCGCTGCCGGAGGACCAGCAGCTGACGCTGGAAATCGCCCGCTACCTGCGCGAGGCGTGGCTCCAGCAGAACGCCTTCCACGACGTCGACACCTTCTGTGAGCCCGAGAAGACCTACCGCATCATGAACGCCGCCAAGACGTACAACGATGCGGCCTTCGAGGCGCTGGATGCCGGTGTTCCCGTCGAGGAAATCACCGACATCGACGCCGCACCGCGGCTCAACCGTATCGGCGTGCAGGAAGACTACAACGAGTACATCGACGACCTCGAAGACGACATCGAGTCACAGCTCAGGGAGCTGTACTAACAATGAAAGAGTACCAGACAATCACGGAGATCAGCGGACCGCTGGTGTTCGTCGAGACCGACGAACCGGTCGGCTACGACGACATCGTCGAAATCGAGCTCAGCGACGGCGAGACCCGCCGTGGCCAGGTGCTCGAATCCGCGAGCGACTACGTCGCCATCCAGGTGTTCGAGGGCACCGAAGGTATCGACCGCGATGCCTCGGTTCGCTTCCTCGGCGAGACGATGAAGATGCCCGTCACCGAGGACCTCCTCGGGCGGGTCATGGACGGGACCGGCCAGCCCATCGACGGCGGCCCGGAAATCGTCCCCGACGAGCGCCGCGACATCGTCGGCGAAGCCATCAACCCCTTCTCGCGGGAGTACCCCGAGGAGTTCATCCAGACGGGCGTTTCGGCCATCGACGGCATGAACACGCTCGTCCGCGGCCAGAAGCTCCCAATCTTCTCCGCCTCCGGCCTGCCGCACAACGACCTGGCGCTCCAGATTGCGCGACAGGCGACGGTGCCGGAAGAGGAGGAGGGCGAAGACGACGAGGGCTCGGAGTTCGCCGTCATCTTCGGCGCGATGGGTATCACGGCCGAAGAGGCAAACGAGTTCATGGACGACTTCGAGCGCACCGGTGCGCTGGAACGCTCCGTCGTCTTCATGAACCTCGCGGACGACCCGGCCGTCGAGCGGACGATTACGCCGCGGCTGGCCCTGACCACCGCCGAGTACCTCGCCTTCGAGAAGGACTACCACGTCCTGGTCATCCTGACGGACATGACCAACTACTGCGAGGCGCTGCGGGAAATCGGTGCCGCACGTGAGGAGGTCCCGGGCCGCCGTGGCTACCCCGGCTACATGTACACCGACCTGGCCCAGCTCTACGAGCGCGCCGGTCGAATCGAGGGCCGCGAGGGCTCCGTGACCCAGCTCCCGATTCTGACGATGCCCGGCGACGACGACACGCACCCGATTCCGGACCTGACCGGGTACATCACCGAGGGGCAGATATACATCGACCGCGACCTCAACAGCCAGGGCATCCAGCCGCCGATCAACGTCCTGCCGAGCCTCTCGCGGCTGATGGACGACGGTATCGGCGAGGGGCTGACCCGCGCCGACCACGCCGACGTGAAAGACCAGATATTCGCCGCGTACGCGGAGGGTGAGGACCTGCGCGACCTCGTGAACATCGTCGGTCGCGAGGCGCTGTCGGAACTGGACAACAAGTACCTCGACTTCGCCGACCGCTTCGAGGAGGAGTTTGTCGACCAGGGCTTCGACACGGCCCGCGACATCGACGAGACGCTCGAACTCGGCTGGGACCTGCTCTCGATGCTCCCGAAGGACGCGCTCAACCGCATCGACGAGGAGCTCATCGAGGAGCACTACCGCGAGGACGAGACCGCCGAAGCCGTCGAAGCGTAACGACGGCCCTACATCTCACGGCCGCCCGCCGTTTGTACCTAATATTTTGGGTATGCCACTATTTCGCTTTGAGTGCCTAATGTAAACTGCACTATGCCAGCACCAGGGAGCGAAGGAATTTGGCTGTGGTTAGGTACAGCGGGCATGTTCCTCGGCATGCTATACTTCATCGCGCGTGGCTGGGGCCAGACCGACGACAGGCGCCAGAAGTTCTACATCGCGACGATACTCATCACGGCAATCGCGTTCGTGAACTATCTCGCGATGGCGCTCGGGTTCGGGCTGACGTTCATCGAGTTCGGCGGGTCGGAACACCCCATCTACTGGGCGCGATACACCGACTGGCTGTTCACGACGCCGCTGCTGTTGTACGACCTCGGGCTGCTCGCGGGAGCAGACCGGAACACAATCTACTCGCTCGTCAGCCTCGACGTGCTGATGATCGGGACCGGTGTGGTCGCGACGCTGAGCGCGGGCAGCGGCGTGCTGTCGGCCGGCGCGGAACGGCTGGTCTGGTGGGGCATCAGCACCGCGTTCCTGCTGGTCCTGCTGTACTTCCTGTTCAGCTCGCTGTCCGGCCGGGTCAGCGACTTGCCCAGTGACACGCGCAGCACCTTCAAGACGTTGCGCAACCTCGTGACTGTCGTGTGGCTGGTGTACCCGGTGTGGTGGCTCGTCGGCACTGAGGGGCTCAGCCTCGTCGGTATCGGCATCGAGACGGCCGGCTTCATGGTCATCGACCTAGTCGCGAAGGTCGGCTTCGGCTTCATCCTGCTCCGGAGCCACGGCGTGCTTGACGGTGCAGTTGAGTCCACCGCCACCGGCGCGACGCCCGCGGACGACTAACGACGGTCGCCGACTCCGTTTTTTCAGTGCCAATCCGGTAGCGACGGTGCACGGGCCGTAATAACTGGAAACCGTTAACTGCCTACGTCGAAAACAGGCCCGTAATGGCTAAGGACGTCAAACCCACGCGCAAGAACCTGATGCAGATAGAGGACCGCATCGAGCTGTCCGAGCGTGGGCACGACACGCTGGAGAAGAAGCGTGACGGCCTCATCATGGAGTTCATGGACATCCTGGACCAGGCACAGGACGTCCGGGAGGACCTCGACGACTCCTACGACCGGGCCCAGCGCGCTATCAACATGGCGCGGGCGATGGAAGGCGACGTGGCCGTCCGCGGGGCCGCCGCCGCGCTCAAGGAACATCCCGAACTGACGACCCAGTCCAAGAACATCATGGGCGTCGTCGTCCCGCAGATAGAGTCCAGCAAGGTCCGGAAGTCGCTGGACGAACGCGGGTACGGCGTCATGGGGACCTCGGCCCGAATCGACGAGGCCGCGGAGGCCTACGAGGAACTGCTGGAGAACATCATCCTCGCCGCCGAGGTCGAGACGGCGATGAAGAAGATGCTCGAAGAGATAGAGACGACGAAACGGCGCGTCAACGCCCTCGAGTTCAAACTCCTGCCCGACCTCTACGACAACCAGGAGTACATCGAGCAGAAGCTCGAAGAGCAGGAGCGCGAGGAAATCTTCCGCATGAAGAAAATCAAGGCCAAGAAGGAAGAAGAGGAAGACGAACTCGCGGCCGCGGAGACGGAAGAGGAAGTCGAGCCGGTCACTGCCGACGACTGAGCGGTACCGTTTTTGCGCTCTCCCGCCCGTAGATGAGTATGTCCTGTCCCGACTGCGGCGGCGACCTCGTCTCGTTCCCGGTCCCGGCCGACCTCCGGCAGTTCCTCCCCGGTGACGAGCCCGGAGCCAGCGTCTGCCGGGCCTGTTTAGCGCTCCAGCCGGCGGTCGACCCGCCCGGTACTACCCCGGATTTCGCGGCCCTCGACGGCGCGTTCCCCGACGACGACGCGGCGGCGGTCCCGCTGGCGTTGCTCGTCGGCCTGCTCGATTCGCTCGCGATGCACCGCGAGGAGATAACCGCCCTGCTGGAACGCGTCGAGCGGGAGGGCGTCGACCCGCTGTTGGTGCTTGACCGCCTCGACGCCAGCTACGGGGACCGAGCCCACGTCGACCTTGGGAGCCGCCGCCGACAGCTCGAACAGTTACTGTGAACGCGAAAACAGCGACGTAGGTCCTCAGACGCCCGTCGAGTACCGGAGCAGGCCGGCGACGCCGCCGAAGGCGGTCAGGAGCTGCTCGCCCTTCTCGAAGTCCGTCGAGATGAACACCGTCTCGGTGCCGCGCTGGTCGGCCAGTTGCATCAGGTGGTCGATGGCGTCCTCGCGCTCGCCGTCGTCGGCGTCGACTGTGGCACCGCAGCGGGTGCACTCGTGGTCGTCGGTCGCCGCGGAGCTGTTGATGAGGTCGTACTCGTCGTGGCCGTTCTCGCAGGTGTAGGCGACCACGTCCTTCCGGAGGTCCTCTGAGATGAGCAGCTGCTCGACGGCCCCCATGTTGAGGTTCTGCCGGGTCTGGTCGAATCCGTAAGTGGCTTTGTCCCCGTTGTGGAGCTGTTTGAAGAAGTCCTCCATGAGCTCCTTGTCCCGGAGCATCTCGTGTTCGGCCAGCACCTCGTCGGCGGCGTCCACGAGGTCGTACAGCCCGGACTCGTCGGTGTAGGCCACGTCGAACTTCCCGAGCACCATGTCCTGTAGCTCGTGGTGGAGGTAGTCGCCGTCGAGGAACTCGTCTTTCGTCGGAGAGGGGCCGCCGACGAGGATGCCGTCGATGTCGTGGCGGTCGGCGACGAACAGGTCGTTGGCCATGCCGGCGACCTCCTGGTAGAAGTTGTCGATTGCTTCGAGCCGGAGGCGGGCGAACCGCTGGGCGGACTGGCCACCTTTCCGCTGTTTGCCCGGCACCAGCGAGGAGGCGGACTTGACGGGTTCGACCCGTTTGCCCTTCAGCCAGCCGACGTTGGCCTCGCGCCGGTCGAGCACGATGAGGCCGAACAGCCCCTTGTCGGCCAGCATGTGCTCCAGTGGCTCGGTCAGGAACTCCGAGTCACAGTGGTAGCGGAACGACTCGATGGGGTCCGGCGGCGACTCCAGTACCTTCGTCACCATGTCGGTCCGGCCGCCGCCGGTGTCGAACGCCCCCGAGAACAGCACCAGGCCGTTCTCCGGCGGCGTGTTGTCGTAGTACCGGAGCCGGTCCTTGATAGAGGTGAGCGCGTCCTGGACCGCGGTGCGTGTGTCCTTCGATTTGATGTTCGAGGCTTCGGAGTGCTCCTGGGTGACGTGGGCCACGACGTCGCTTATCTGCTTGTCCTCGGGGACGTAGATAGAGACCAGTTGGGTGCCCGAGCCCTGGTACCCCTTGAGCTCCTCTATGACCTTCCGGAACTCGTATTTCTGCTTGTCAGATTGTTCCTGTTCCTGCTGCTCGCTCATTACTCTGTGTTGGCCGAGGTGGCGTAAGAACCTGTTGACAGCGAGAGCCCGAGCGAAGCGAGGGGTCTCAGACCGGAGCGGCGACCGGCGGGAGCCGTGCGATTCTCGCTTCGTTCGAATTGTAGGACGTGCGAGCGGGGAGGAACGACCCGCGAGCAGCGAGAGCCCGAGCGAAGCGAGGGGTCTCGGACCGGAACGGCGACCGGCGGGAGTCGTGGAGGACGGGGACGAAGGGCGCGCGCCGAACGGGCCGTTCCGGGCAGCAGCCGGCCGTTAGCGGTCCGACAACGACAGTCGCATTTATATAACTGCCTGCATTGTACCCAAGCAATCAGACTATGGCCGGGTACGTGTGTACGGTTGCGGGCGGCAAGGGCGGCGTCGGGAAGACGACGACCGCAGTGAACCTCGGGGCCGTCCTTCAGGAGATGGACTACGACGTCGCCGTCGTTGACGCGGACCTTGGGATGGCGAACCTCGGGTCGATGCTCGCCGTGGAGCCCGAACAGAGCCTCCACGAGGTGCTGGCCGGCGAGGCGGCCGTGAGCGGGGCCCTGACCGACGTGCCGGGCGGACTCACGGTGATTCCGGGCGAGCAGTCCTTGGAGGCGTTCGCTGACGCCGACCCCGCAAAGCTCAGGACAGTCATCAAGACGCTCCGGAACGCCTACGACGTGGTACTGATAGACACCGGGGCCGGTCTGAGCCACGAGGTCGCCGTCCCGCTGGGTCTGGCCGACGGTATCGTCCTCGTGACGACTCCCGACGACGTCGCGGTGGGCGATACGGTCAAGACGGCCGAGCTGGCGAACCGCATCGACGGGACCGTCCTCGGCGCGATAATCAACCGGGCGACCCGACACACCGACGTCGCGGCCATCGCCGAGGGGATGGCGTTCCCGCTGCTCGCGGTCATCCCCGACGACCCGCAGGCGACGACCGAGGAACCGCTCGTGCTCAACGCCCCACAGAGCGCGGCCGCCGACGCCTACCAGCGGCTGGCGGCGGCCTTGGAGGGCGTGTTCTTCCGCGACGAGAGCCCCGAAACGGACCTCGAAACGATACTGGACGACGAGTGGTTCCTCGACGACGCCGAGGACCCCTCCGACGTCGACGACGACGAGGACTCCGGCGGCATGTTCGGGCTGTTCAACTGACGCGTCCCACCTGTTCCGGTCCCGAACTGTGACTCACTCCGGCAGCGGCGGCCACAGCGTCGCCACCGTCTCCTGGATGATCTGGGTCTGTGCCCGGCGCAGTCGCTCGGAGAGCGACGACGCCGAGATGTCCAGTTCCCGGGCGACGTCCTCCAGCGACGCACGTCGCGGAATCTCGAAGTACCCCAGTTCGTACGCCGTCCGAAGCGCCTCCAGTTGGCGGTCGGTGAGTCCGTCGCCGGGCCGTTTCGGCTCCGACTCGCGGGTCAGCCGCTCCAGCCCGAAGCCGGCGTTTCGCTGCCAGAACGAGGAGAACGCGGTGAACGCCGCCCGGTCGGCGAACCAGCCCAGTTGCTCCCAGCCGTCGGCGGTCACGGTTATCCGCTCGATGATGGCGTCCGCGGTGGCGAGCGCTTCGAGCCCGTCGAGGTCGTCTATCTGCTCCCCGAGTTGCGCCTCGAAGCTCAGCGCCGGCACCGCCTGGTACCGGCGGGTGTCGCCGGCCGACCCGATGTGCGTCCACTCTGCCACGTCGCGGGCGTCGGTGAGTGCCCGCTCGACGGCCGACTCGGACCCACCCGTCACGGTGGTGAGAAACAGCGGCTGGCGACCGTGGTTGTACTGCAGCGAGAGGGTAATCGACGCGTCGGGCACCGCGTCCGCGACTGACACGAGCGGCAGTGCGTCGCAGCGAATCCGAAACTCCGCGATAAGCCCCATACGCTCCCGTACCCGGCCGAGGATGAAGCGCCTGTCGGAACGGCGGCATCGGCTGACGGAACTCCCTTTTAAACGGCCGAACCACTGAGAGAACGGCTTAGCCAGGCTCGGCCCGACCTACTGGTGCATGCAGTCGACACACTCCACAGACGAGCTTGCGGTCGAGTTCGAACGCTACGGCGACGGTCAGCCGCTCCTCCTCCTGCACGGCGGGATGGCACCCACGGAGTACTGGGGGCCTGTCCTCTCGCAGTTCGAGGGCTACGGGGCGGTCGTCCCGCAACGGCCCGGCTTCGGGACCTGTCTCGACGCCCCCGAAGAGACGAGCGCCGACGCGGTGCTGGACCGCGAAGCCAGATACGTCCGGGCGCTCGCCGACGCCGTCGACGGCGACCCGGTTCTGTTCGGCCACTCCTACGGCGCGCTCACCGCCATCGAGGCCGCGACCGCGATGCCAGTCGATGCGGTCGTCGCGTACGAGCCGGCGGTGCTTCCCGCCGAGTACCGGGCCGAGGCCGACCTCGCCGACCGGATGGCGTCGCTCGTCGCGAACGGACGGCGAGAGGAAGCGGTGAAACGCTACGTCGAGCAGGTCCTCCACCCCGACGGCATCGACGACCTCGACGCCTGGCTGGCGGAGTGGCCCGTCTGGCCCGACTGCGTGGCCCTCGCCGAGGAGGTCGTCCGGATGAACCGGTCCGTCGAGCGGTACCGGCTCCCCGACCGTCTCGACGTTGACGCGCCGACCCTCGTTCTGTCCGGCACTGACGGACCGGATTTCCTCCGGCAGAGCGCGCGGTCCGTCCACGAGGCACTGCCACACAGCCGGTTCGTCGAGTTCGACGGCGTCAGCCACAGCGGCCCCGCCGAGGCACCCGCGGTAGTTGCGGCGGAAGTCGAGGCGTTCCTGGAGACATAGTCGTCGAGTGCGGGGTTCCGCCTGTCGACCGGTCCACACCGAATAGCCGGTGACGGCCTACATCGAGGTCGGCGCGTCGACCCCGAGTGCGTCGAGCGCGTTCGCTATCGTCGTCCGGGTGCCGTCCACGAGCGCCAGCCGCGCGGCGCGGGTCTCGGGGTCGGCGTCGAGCACGGGACACTCCCGGTAGAAGGCGTTGAACGTCTCGGCGAGGTCCCGAGTGTACGTGGCGACGGTGTGGGGCGTCAGGTCGTCCGCGGCCGCCTCGACGACGGCCGGGAACCGGGCCAGTTCGCGGAGCAGGTCCCGCTCTTCCGGCTCCGACAGCGGGCCGAAATCGGGCTCGTCGGGCACGTCGCCCTCCACGTCGTCCAGGATGCCACAGCAGCGGGCGTGGACGTACTGGACGTACGGGGCGGACTGGGCTTCGAAGTCGAGCGCGCGGTCCCACTCGAAGGTGATGCCCTTCGTCGGCTGCTTCGAGACGATGTCGTAGCGGACCGCGCCGATGCCGACCTGGCGGGCGATGCGCTCGACGTCGTCTTCGTCGAGGTCGCCGCGGGTCCGGTCGTCCAGTCGGGACTCGACCTCGTCGCGGGCGCGGTCGATGGCCTCGTCGAGCAGGTCGTCGAGGTCGATGCCGGTCCCCTCGCGGGTGCTCATCCCGCCCTCGGGGAGGTTCACCCAGGAGTAAAACACCTGGCGGAGCTGGTCGGTGTCGTTGCCCAGCAGGCCGAGCGCGGCGTCGAGCTGGTCGGCCTGGAGCTTGTGGTCCTCGCCCAGCACCGTCACGGCGCGGTCGTAGTTCTCGAACTTCCACTCGTGGTGGGCCAGGTCGCGGGTCGTGTACAGCGAGGTGTCGTCCGAGCGCAGGAAGACGAGGTTCTTCTCGAAGTCAGGCAGGTCCAGTTGCCAGGCGTCCTCCTCGTAGACCGCGCAGTCGAGGGCCTTGAGGCGGTCGACGAGTGCGTCGGTGTCGCCGTTGCGCATGAACCGCGTCTCCTTGACGAACTCGTCGAACTCGGCGGGCAGGCG
This sequence comes from Haloarcula sp. DT43, assembly GCF_037078405.1. Taxonomy (NCBI): domain Archaea; kingdom Methanobacteriati; phylum Methanobacteriota; class Halobacteria; order Halobacteriales; family Haloarculaceae; genus Haloarcula; species Haloarcula brevis. The sequence goes on from NZ_JAYMGZ010000002.1 coordinate 203,391, forward strand.
CTCCAGCGTGGTCTGCATCCCGCCCAGCACCGTGTCGACGACCTCGGCGACCCGCTCGTAGGTCTCCTCGTCGCCGTCTTCGAGGCCCTGCAGGATGGCCTGAATCTCCGCCTCGGCCGCCTCTACGTCCGCCGGATCGCCGTCTTCGAGGACGGCGTTGCCCTTGCGGTAGTACCGGACCATCTTGTACTCGGGGGAGTCCCGTTCCGGTTCGGGCAGGTCGTCCTCGTCGAAGGTCTCGTAGGCCCACGTGAACACTGCGATCTGGCGGCCGGCGTCGTTGACGTAGTAGTGGCGGTCGACGTCGTAGCCGGCGTAGTCGAGCACGCGGGCGACGGCGTCGCCGATGATGGGGTTGCGCGCCCGGCCGACGTGGACGGGGCCGGTCGGGTTCGCCGAGGTGTGCTCGACGACGACGCTCGTCTCCCGGTCGGGCAGCCGGCCGAAGCCGTCATCAATCACCGCATCGAGGGTCGCCGCGAAGTACGCCTCGCTCGGCAGAAAGTTCACGTACGGGCCCTGGGTCGTCACGTCGCTGACGTAGGTGAGGGCCTCTGCGTCGATGGCTTCGGCGATGTCGGCGGCGACCTCCGGCGGCGGTGCGCCGACCTCACCGGCCAGCCGGAAGGCGGCGCTGGATGCGAGCACGGCGTCGACGCCCTCCGGCGGCTCCTCGATACCGAGGTCCTCGGCCGGCAGGTCGAGTGCTGTGAGCGCGTCGGCGAGGGCGTCCTCGACCTCCGCGCGGAGCTGCAGGAACATACGCCCGGCTTTCGCGGCGGGGAGTAAATGGGTAACGAAACCCCTCAGGTCAGCAGCCGCGGGCCGAACACCATCAGCAGGAGGCCGCTTATCATCGACACCGTAATCGCGACCGAGACGGCCGTCGTCACCCGTCGCCCGTCGGAGACCGGCAGCCGCGAGACGAACGACTCGGTCGCCGCCCGGAGGATGTGGCCGCCGTCGAGCGGGAACGTCGGGATGAGGTTGAACTGCCCGATGACGAGGTTGATCCAGCCGGTCCAGAACAGGACGTTCGCCAGCAGGAACACCGGCGTCGTTCCCAGCGCCCCGAGCGGGCCCTGGACGGTGTAGAAGTTCGTCGCGATACCGGTGAAACCGGCGAAGTTGTAGCCGAAGCCGCCAGCGACCCCGATGAACGGGAGCAAGAGCGTGCTGAAAATCCGCTGGGCGAACGAGAACTCGGAGACGGACGTGGGGGTGTCGGGCGACCCGCCGAGGAACTCGAGGAACGCGGCCGCGGGGTAGGCGTCGATGCCGAAGTCGCTGACCTGGATGCCGCTGATGCCCTGCTGGATGCTGACGCCGACGATGCCGTTGTCGACCTGCTCGCTCTCGGCCATCGTCACCTGGTAGGTCTCGCGCGAGCCGTCGACGTAGCCGGTGATAGTCACCCGGTCGCCGGGCTGACCGCCGTCGAGCGCCTCAATCAGCGCCGTTCCGCTGTGCGTTCGCTCCCCGTCGACCGCGGTGATTATCATGCCCTCGCCGCTCGGCGCGCCTTCCCCGGCGAGCGGCCCGTCATCGGCGACCAGCACGTACGCCCCGAGTGGAGTCGTGACGGTCTCCCCGGACTCGGTCTCCAGCGTCGCGACGGGGTGGTCTCGGGCCGCCCGCTCGAACTCGCTACCGGTCGCTACGGCGGTCCCGTTGACGGCGACAATCGTCTCGCCCGTTCCCAGCGGCGCGCTTTGGAGGGCGGCCGAGACGACCACGGACCGCTCGACGGTGACGGGGTCGCTGTCCTTCCGGGCTATCTCGACGGTCCGCGCGTCGCTTTCGGCCAGTACGGTCTCCAGTTCCTGCTGGTTCGCGACGGGCTGGCCGTCGACCGCCGTGATGACGTCGCCCGACTCGATGCCCGCGGCGGCTGCGGGGGTCCCGCTGACCGGGCTCCCGACCGGGACGCCGTCGACGACGGCGACAGCGCCGGCGACCGGGCCAAACAGCAACAGGAGCGTGACGATGGCGAGCGCGAAGTTGTTGGTCACGCCGGCCGTGTACATCCTGGCCTGTGCGCCGCGGTCCGACCGCAGGAGCTCGTCCTCGTCGGGTTCGACGAACGCGCCGACCGGGACAATCGCGAGCAGGGCAAGCCCCATCGACTCGATGCCGATGTCCTCGACGCGACAGAAGAGCCCGTGCCCGCCCTCGTGGACGACGAGCCCGAGCAACAGTCCGAGCACGATTTCGGGCGCGACCGACAGCGGGAGGAAGTCGTTGACGCCGGGAATCGCCAGCGCGTTCCGGGGTTCGTTCAGGGCGGAGGGCTGTGGGTTGACCAGCGCCTGGTACGCGCCGAGCGCCACGAGGAGGAAGGAGCCGACCATCACCACCAGCCCGAACCCGACGCCGAGGTTCCCCCAGGCCCGCCAGAACCGCTTTGGCCGCGCGAGCCAGTCGAGCACGGCCTTGCCTTTCTGCGTGTGAATCGTCGTAATCGGGCCGCTGAAACGGATGTACTCGGGGACGACGCCGCGGGTCCGGAGCGCCATCGCGAGGAGGGTGTAGGCGACAAGGCCCGCGAGGACCCACGTCAGCGTACTCACCATTTACCCGAAACTAGGCGTAGCCAAGCAAGAGGGTTTGGTTTGGGATAGGCCGCCGCCCCCCGGCGGCCAACGGTGAAGTGACCGCGCCGCGAACGGCTACACAATGTACGACCACGTTCTCATCCCGGTCGACGGGAGCGACGAGGCGACGGCCGCCGCGCGGCGCGGCCTCGCACTGGCGAAAGCCTTCGACGCGACCGCCGAGGCGGTCTACGTCGTCGAGGGGCGAGCGCGCAGACTCGCACGGACAGACCGCGAGCGCGACCAACTCCGGGACCACGGCGAGGCGGTCCTCGCTGACGTCGAAGCCCTCGCCGCCGATGTCGGCCAGCCCGTCACGACGGCACTGCTGGAGGGCAAGCCGAGCGTGCGGATAGACGAGCACGCCCGCGAAACCGACGCGGGGCTCGTCGTCCTCGGCCGACAGGGGATGACCGGGCTCGGGAAGCGTCTCCTCGGCGGCGTCACCGAGCAGCTCCTGCACCGGGCCACGGTCCCCGTCCTCGTCGTATCGGGCGCGGAACCGACGGAAGGGTTTGACTACTCGCAGATACTCCTCCCGACCGACGGCAGCGAGAACGCCGAAACGGCGACGCGTCACGGCGCGGCGCTCGCGGCCCGGTACGGCGCGACGGTCCACGTCCTCAACGTCGTCGACATCCAGGCCGCCGGCGGGACCTTCAACGCCGGCGGGCTGAACGAGGCGTTCGTCGAGCGGCTCGAAGCGAACGGCCGCGACGCCGTCGCGTCGGTCGCCGACGCGCTCGACACGGCGACTCCCGACGTGGCCGTCGAAACCGCGGTAGCGCGGACGGACTCGTTCGACGGTGTCGCCCCCGGAATCCGCGAGTACGTCGCCGACAACGACATCGACCTCGTCGTGATGGGGTCACACGGCCGCTCGAACCTGCAGCGCCGACTGCTCGGCAGCGTCACGTCCCAGCTCCTCCGCACCGTCTCGGTTCCCGTGCTGGTGACGCCCCGGCGGTAGGTGGACGAACCACCCGTTCTATGTACTGTGAGAACGTACCGCAAGCAGGTGTCCGGCAATGCCAGAAACCTGTGGTATCTGTGGCGAGACGGTTCCGTTCGACGCCACGGTCCACGCGATGATTCACACTCACGACGAGGCGGGCGTCATCGACGCGTACGTCTGTCGGGACTGCTACGACGAGCGCCTCGGACCGATGTTCGAGCGGGCTGCGGAGCAGCCGCTCTGAAACCACTGGTCCGTGGCCGTTCGGGCGAGTAGGGGTCGCCTACCCTACCCGTTCCGACGGAACCGTTCGACGACGAACTCGCGGTCCAGTTTCGCGATGAAGGTTCCGAGCTGTGGGCCCTCGGTGTCGTCGAACAGAAGCCGGTAGCCGGCCGAGAAGAACTCGCCGATGTCGATGTCGTTTCGCTTCGCCGTCTCGTAGATTTCGGCCTGAATCGCCTCGCCGTCGTGGCCCTCGGCGATGAAATCGGCCAGTTCGTCCAGCGCGGCCGCCGTCTCCGCGTCGAAGGACGCGTCGGGCATCTCGGCGCGCTTGAGTTCGTAGTTGAACTCGTTGTCCGTGCGGCTGGCCCACTCTTGGGCGCGCTCGACGCGGGCGAGTGCCCCTTCGACGGCCCACTCCGGGGCGTCGTCCGGGATGTGGCCCTCCTTCCGGGCGATTTGCTCGCGGAGTTCGGGGTCGTCGGTCATCCCGAGTACGGCCGCGAACGTGTATGGGATGCGCACCCGCTCCTCGCGCGGTTCGTCCACGACCATCGGATAGGCTCGCTCTGCGAGTTCAGCCTCGTCATCGCTCGCGTCCGCCTCACCGAAGTAGCGCCGCTCGAACCGGTCGAACTCGTCGACGAGCCGGTCGACGCTCTCGACGGAGAAGTCCCGCTGTTTCCGCGGGTCCTTCACGAAGAAGTACTTGAACACCTCGGGTTCGAGGATATCGAGCACTTCGTCGACGGTGATGACGTTGCCCGACGACGAGGAGAGCGGCTCGCCGTCGAGCGTGAACCACTCGTACACCATCGGGACCGGTGGCTGGATGTCGAGCACGTTCTCGGCGATGTCCTCGCCGGAGGGCCAGGAGCCCTCGGCGTGGTCCTTGCCGAAGGGTTCGAAGTCGACGCCCAGAATCTCCCACTGCGCGGGCCACTCGAACCGCCACGGGAGCTTCCCGTCCCGGAGCGAGGCCGTCCCCTCGTGGCCACAGCCCTCGATGGTCTGGTCGCCGGCCTCGACGTCTTCACAGACGTACTCGACTTCGCCGGCGTCGAGGTCGACCGCAGTGACGCCCTCGGTGAGCTTCCCGCATTCGGCACATTGGGGCAGGAACGGGACGTAGTCGTCGTCGACCTTGTTCTGGTACTCGGCGAGCACGTCACGGGCGCGGTCCGCGCGTTCGAGCACGCGGCGCGTGACCGCCTCGAACTCCCCGTCGGCGTACAGTTCGGTGTTGGAGACGAACTCGACGTCGACGCCGACGAGATCGGCGCTCTGTTTCAGGAGGGTCGTGAAGTGCGCGCCGTAGGAGTCACAGCAGCCGAACGGGTCCGGGATGTCGGTGTACGGTTTCCCGAGATTGCGCCCGAGCGCGCCGGCGTCGACCTCCCCGAGGCCGACGACGTTCCAGTCGAGGTCGGCCAGCTGGCGGGGAACCGCACGCAGGCGGTCCTTGTCGTCGGCGGTGAACACCTGCCGGACCTCGTGGCCGCGGTCCCGCAGGGCCTCGGCGACGTAGTAGCCCCGCATTATCTCGTTGAAGTGGCCGATGTGGGGGACCCCGGAGGGCGAGACGCCGCCCTTGACGACGATGGGCTCCTCGGGGTCGCGCGCCTCGATGGCGTCCGCGACGGAGTCGGCCCAGAACGCCCGGTCGCTGCCGCGGCCGACCTCGTAGGGGTCTTCCGCCATCTATGCCTCCGGGAGGATTTCGGACCCGTCGAACTCGCCGTCTTCCACCGCGCGCACGACGCGCTCGGGGTCCGTGCCGTCGAGCACCACCGTTCGGATGCCGGACCGCTGGATGATTTTCGCGGCCAGCAGGTCGACGGGGGCGCTGCTGCCGGCGTCCATCTCGATGTCGGCGATGACGTCGACGAGTTCGCTCGCGCCGAGTTCGTCGAACCGCGTCGCGTCCTCGTCCTCGTTCGGGTCGGCGTCGTAGACGCCCGGGACCGACGTGGCGTACACGAGCAGGTCCGCGCCGACGTACTCCGCGAACGCGGCCGCGACGGCGTCGGTGGTCTGTGCGGCGACGATGCCGCCGAGAACGGGAATGTCCCCCCGGCGGATGGCTTCCCGGCCCTCGTCGTAGCTCTCGGCGGGCGTCGGTGCCGCGCGGTCGTCCAGGGCGGCGATGAGCAGGCGGCCGTTCAGCCGCGTGACGGAGATGCCCAGCTGGTCGAGTTCGATTTCGTTCGCACCGAGGTCGCGGGCGCTGCCGATGTAGTCGCGTGCGGTCGGCCCGCCGCCGACGACGGTCCCGAGCGTGTGCCCCTGTGCATCGAGCGACTGGATGGCTTCGGCGTAGTCGGCAACCCGGCCTGCGTCCAGGTCCGGGGCCAGTACGCTTCCACCGATGGAGACGACGACTTTCATTAGCCCGCCGTAACCGCGATGCACTCTTAAGGGTTGTCAAGGCCGCTGGGCGCGCTCTTCGTAGTCAGTGCTTTCCGCGTTGGTCGGCGGTGGAACCGCCCGTCTGACGGGTGGCCGACGCGCTGACGCGCGTCTGACGGACCCGGCGAACTACCAGCGAGATATGCCGCTTATTGGCCCCGTGGAAGGTGATATCCCTCTTTCACAGACTGTTCAAACCACGCCAGACGAACTGGCTATCTGCGGGATGAGAAAGCTTCGTAAAACGTCTAAAAGAATCTCAAACGGTCGTAAAGAATCCGTTTTATCCCGATTTGTCCTGAAAGTGACCGAAGCGACCTGAAGGTTCCCTCCTTTATATACTCCCGGCGGGGTTACGGAGGAGTGAGGTGACAAAGATGAGCGCTACCGCAACGCCCTCCGGCGAGGAAGAGCCCTCCAAAGAAGAGCGACTGAAGTCGTTCCTCGCAGAGAAGGCCAGTGACGGCGAGATGTATTTCAAGAGCAAGTTCATCGCTGACGAAGTCGGTCTCTCCCCGAAGGAGATCGGTGCCCTGATGGTCAAGCTCAAGGACAGCGCGTCCGAGATAAACGTCGAGAAGTGGTCGTACACGAGCGCGACCACCTGGCGCGTCGAACCGGCGTAGGCGACTGGTCCCCGCGTACAGTTCTGTGAGCACCTGCCATCCGCGTGACCGGTCGCGGAGTATTTGTGCGCCCATCGTTTACGAGTAGCCGATGAGTGGTCCCGCCGCCGACCCGCCGTCGCCCGACCGACTGGCCGGCGTGTTCTCCGTCTCGTCAGTGCAACGGACCGGCGAGACCGTCGAGTACATCGGCGACCCGCTGGTGCCGCCTGACGCCGTGGCCGAGCAGGTCCGGCCGGTGTTCCGACAGCAGGGCTACGACGTTCGGCTCGAACCGCTTGGCTCCGCGAGCAACGGCGGGACGACCGTCGTCGTTGACCCGGGCGACAGCGGTCTCGGGGTTCCGCGCACGCGTTCGGACGGATACGCGCTGGTAGCGGAGCCGGTCGACACGGACGCCGGCGTCCCGTGGCTCAACATCGGGCTGCTGCTGGCGACTATCGCCTCGACGCTGTACGTCGGGGCGAGCGCCTGGTACTACATCCCGGTCGCCGAGGCCCCGCTTCGCATCTTCGAGGCCTGGCCGTTCGTCGTGGCGATGCTGGGCGTGCTCGGCATCCACGAACTGGGCCATTACGCCGCGGCCCGCTACCACGGCGTCGACGTGACGCTCCCGTATTTCATCCCGTTCCCCTCGTACCTGGGGACGATGGGGGCGGTCATCAACATCCGCGGGCGTATCCCCGACCGGACCGCGCTGTTCGACATCGGCGTCGCCGGCCCGCTGGCCGGCCTCGTCGCGACGACGGTCGTCACGGTCGTCGGCCTCTCGATAGACCCGATTACCGTCCCGGAACGCGTGGCAAACAGCGACACCGGCGTCCTCATCACGTTCAACTATCCGCTGCTGTTCCAGGCGCTCGAGGCGCTCGTGAACGCGCTGGGACTCGGGAGCGAGATCGGCCCCGGCGAATCGGTCCACCCAATCGTGTTCGCCGGCTGGGCCGGGATGTTCTTCACGTTCCTGAACCTCCTCCCCGTGGGGCAACTCGACGGCGGCCACATCGTGCGGTCCATCGTCGGACAGCGACAGGAAACTGTCGCGGCCGCGGTGCCCGGCGCGCTGTTTGCGCTCGCCGGCTACCTGTATTTCACCCGCGACCCGCCGCCGGTCGGCTTCGGGGCCTGGGGGCTGTGGGTGTTCTGGGGCCTGTTCGCCACCGGGCTCGCGTATGCGGGGCCCGCCAGACCGACGGTGGACGCGGCGCTGGACCGCCGCCGGGCGCTGCTGGGGCTGTGTACCTTCCTGCTGGGACTTGCCTGTTTCACCCCGGTCCCGTTCGAAATCAGCGCCGTGTGACCGTCACTGGCGGCCCTTTTTCAGTGTGAGTACCCCCGGTCCGGGAGCGACTCACCGTCCAGCGTCACGCCGCCATCGGTGACCGTCCCGATTCGGTGGAGCGGGCAGGGGACGGCTTCCTCGGCCTCGGGAACGGCGGACTCGGGCATCGTACAGACCAGTTCGAAGTCCTCTCCGAAGAACACCCCCAGCTCTCTGCGTTCCCGTTCGTCCGCTGCGACCGCGTCGACTTGTTCGTCGATGGGCAGTGGCTCCTCGATAGCGAACCCACAGCCGCTGGCCTCGGCCAACTGGTGCAGCGAGCGGGCCAGCCCGTCGCTGGAGTCCATCATCGCCGTGGCGTGCGGTCGGAGCGCGACGCCCGCACGGACGCGAGGCTCGAACCGGAAGAGGTCGTTCGCCCCGTCAGTCTCTCCCCGGTCGAACAGTTCGAGGGCGGCGGCCGACCGGCCGAGCGTTCCGGTGACACAGACAGCGTCGCCGGGCGTCGCGCCCGAGCGGCGGACCGGGTCAGCGGCCGTGCCGATGGCCGTCGTGGCGACGGTGAACTCGTCGTGGGCGTCCAGGTCGCCGCCGACGTACTCCGCGCCGACCGCGTGACACACGTCCTGTGCCCCGTCGACGAACGCCGCGAGTTCCTCGGGCTCGAACGACGGTGCGCCGTAGGCGGCCACCGCGGCGGTCGCGTCGGCCCCCATGGCGGCCACGTCCGACAGCGAGGCCCCGACGGCCCGCCAGCCGGCCGTGTAGCGGGTCGTCCCCGCCGGGAAGTCCGTCTTCTCGTGGAGCATGTCCGTCGTGATGACCTGCCCGTCCACGACGGCGCAGTCGTCGCCCGCGTCCGGGAGCCGGTCGGCGAGGTCGGCGAGTGCAGCCCGCTCGTCCATACCCGGTCGTCGGTGCCCCCGGGGCAAAACCCCCCGGGTATCGGCCGCCGGGACAGGGTCGGTGGGTTGAAACCGGAGACTGACAATCCCATCCACATGGACGGGAACCGGATGGCGACGGTCGCCGGATTCGCGGCGGCGCTCGCCGTCCTCGCGGGGCTGGTGTGGCTCGTCGGCATCGCCGAGACGCTGGACGCGCTCACGAGGGCTGACCCGGGGGCGCTGCTCGCCGTCGCGGCCATCGCCGTCCTGTGGCTCGTCTCGTGGGGGCTAGCGCTGTGGACGGTCCTGCGGGCGCTCGGCGCGCCGGTCGCGCCACACACCGCCGTCCTCGTGTTCGTCGCCGCCGTGTTCTCGAACAACGTCACGCCCTTCGGTCAGGCCGGGGGCGAGCCGGTGAGCGCGTTGCTCATCTCGGCGGCCGCCGACACCGAGTACGAGACCGGGCTGGCGGCCATCGCCACCGTCGACACGGTCCACTTCCTGCCGTCGGTCGGGTACGCCGTCGTCGGCTTCACCTTCGTCGCCGCCGGCGCGGTCGAACTGACCCGGAACCTGGCCTTTGCCGCCGGGGCCGTCGCGGCGCTCGCGGTCGGTATCCCTGTCGCCGCCGTCCTGGGCTGGCGACACCGGTACCGGGTACAGGCGGCGGTCATCCGCGGCGTGGCACCGACCCTGACGGCTCTCTCGCGGGTCGTGCCCCGGTGGTCCCCGCCGTCGGCGGCGAACATCGAGGCACGCATCGCGGGGTTCTTCTCGGCCATCGAACGCATCGCCACCGACCGACGGACGGTGCTCCAGACCTTCGGCCTCTCTGCCTTCGGCTGGGCCTGCCTGTCGGCGTCGCTGTGGACCGCGCTGTACGCCGTGGGAACGCCGGTGTCGGCCGAAGTCGTCCTGCTCGTCGTCCCCGTCGCCAGCATCGCCAGCGTCGTGCCGCTCCCCGGCGGGTCGGGGGCCATTGAGACGGTCCTCGTGACGCTGCTGGTCTCGGCGGCCCCGGTTCCGGCCGCCCTCGCCACCTCGGCGGTGCTGGTCCACCGCGTCGGGAGCTACCTGCTGCCGACGATTGTCGGCGGCGGCGTCGCCGCCGCACTCGGCGTCGACCGCGCCGCGTCGCCCCCGGAGTGACGCGCTTCCCGAAGTGCATCATCGCCGGCCTGCGGGCGAGTGAACGGTTCACGACCGCCGACTGCGAACGACGCGTTTAAATGACGGCGACGGAAAGGAATCTGCAATGGCTACACTCTACGACGTTCCCCCCGAGGAACTCATCGAGGCACTCACGGAGACGCTCGCAGACGAAGACGACATCGAAGCGCCGGACTGGGCCGAGTACACGAAGACCGGCGTCGACCGCGAACTCCCACCCGAGCAGGAGGACTTCTGGGCGCGACGCGCCGCCAGCCTCCTCCGGAAGGTCGCCGTCGACGGCCCCGTCGGCGTCAACACCCTCCGCTCCGAATACGGTTCCTCGAAGCAGGGGACGACCCGCTACCGCGTCCGCCCCCACCAGAAGGCCGAGGGCTCGGGCAACATCATCCGGACGGCGCTCCAGCAGCTCGAAGACGCCGGCTACGTCGAGACCAGCGAGAACGACGGCCGCCGCGTCACCGGCGAGGGTCGCAGCCTCCTCGACGACACCGCGGGCGACCTCCTGACGGAACTCGACCGTCCGGAACTCGAGCGCTACGCGTAACTGACGCCTTTTCGCCGCTCTCTGTGGTCCCGTAGCCCCCGCTCCGAAATCGTTTTCCGGCCGACACCAGTACATTCGTACAACTATGAGTGGCGACCCCAGCGAGGAGGAACTCGAAGAACTCCGGCAGCAGAAGATGGAGCAGCTCAAGGAACAGCAGGGCGGCGAGGACGAGGCCCAGGAAGCGGCCCAACAGCAGGCCGAGGCCCAGAAGCAAGCGGTCCTCAAGCAGAACCTCACCGACGGCGCGCGAAAGCGGCTCAACACGGTCAAGATGTCCAAGCCGCAGGTCGGCGAGCAGATAGAACAGCAGGTCGTCGCGCTGGCGCGAAGCGGCCGCGTCCAGGGCCAGATAGACGAGGACCAGATGAAAGAGCTCCTCTCGGAGCTGACGCCCGACTCGAAGAGTTTCGACATCAAGCGCCGCTAGATGCGCTGTGCCCTGTTGTACAGCGGCGGGAAGGACTCGACGCTGGCGGCGCTCTTGCTCGACCCCTTTTACGACGTGACGCTCGTCAGCGGCACCTTCGGCGTCAGTGCCGTCGACCCTGCCCGGGAGAGCGCGACAGCCGTGGGCTTCGACCACGCCACGGTCGACCTGGACCCGGACGTGGCCCGCGACGCCGTCGAGCGGATGCACGACGACGGCTACCCCCGAAACGGTATCCAGCAGGTCCACGAACACGCCGTCGAGCGCGCCGCGGACGGCGACTGGCTCGCCGCGGGCGACGACCAGTTCGACGCCGTCGCCGACGGCACGCGCCGGGACGACCGGGTGCCGACCGTCGAGCGCCCGCTCGCCCAGAGCGTCGAGGACCGTTTCGGCGTGGACTACCTCGCGCCGCTCGCGGGCATCGGCCGCGGCGCTATCGACGCGATGGCCGCCGACCGGCTCGTCGTCGAAAGCGGCCCGAGCGCCGAGATTCCGAAGGCCGATTACGAGGTCGAGCTACGGGCACTCCTGCGGGAGCGCTACGGCGAGGGTGCCGTGACCGACGTGTTCCCCGACCACACGCAGTCCCGCGTCCGGGGCCTGCGGTAGCCGCCGGCGGTCCGGGCGCGGCGTCCCCAGCTATGCGATGTCCCGGCTGGTGTCCACGCTGATGCGGTCGGTGAGGTCGAGGCGTATCGGCTCGGTGAGTGCCCGCCCCCCGCGGAACTTCGGGACGAAGAGCCTGTTCTCGATGACGTCCTCGGCCCGCGTCGTCTCGAGGTCGAACACCACGTCGCTGGTGTACTCCGTCCGGTGGCGTTGTGCCGGCGCGGCGTCGTGTTTGAGCGCGTACAGCACCGCGACGCTGTCGGTCTGTGCGAGCCTGGCCTGCAGCGTTTCGAGGAACGCCCGGAACTCCCCCGCGTCGGCACGTTCGAGCGGTCCGACCGGGTCGACGACCAGCAGCGACTCGGACCCGAGGCTCTCGACGTGTCCCAGCGCATCGCTGACCGGGGCCTCGCGGTTCAGTTGGCTGACCGAGAGGTCGTCGTAGGTCCCTCGCTGGGACCGGAGCGCCGACGTGACGGCCGTCGGTGCCTGCTCGCCGGAGAGGTACACCGTCGCCTGTCGGGCGGCGAACCCCGAGAGGAACAACTCCGCCTGGCTCGCCGGGTCGGCCAGCAGTGTGACGAGGCTGCCGGCCGGGATGCCCCCGTCGAGCTTCCGGTCGAGCGCTCGAACCCCCGTCTCGAACCGCCGTGTCACCGTTCCACCCCGCGGCGCGTCCACGGACACCGTGCCAATCCCATACAGCCCAGCTCGGCTGTACACGTCTTCGTTGTCGCCTCACTAACGCGGGCCGGCCGCCGGATAGCCGGTCACTAGCCCGCTCGACCGGGCGCGTGCTGCCACGCCCCGTGTCACGACCGCGAACGCGGCAGCGTCCCCCCGTTTTAGGGACTCTCTACCGGGCCGAGTCGGGACACGCTGTCGACGTGAACGAACAGGTTCAAGCGCGCCCTCGCTGTAGGCGCGGGTATGTACGACTCCGTCAAGGGCTTTCGCGATTTCTACCCCGAGGAGATGCAGGCTCGGCGCTGGGCCATGGACACCCTGGAAGACGTCGCACGGCGGTACGGCTTCCGGGAAATCGGCACGCCGGCGCTGGAGCCGACCGAGATGTACGTCGACAAGAGCGGCGAGGAGATAGTCGAGGAACTGTACAGTTTCGAGGACAAGGGCGGGCGCGAGGTGGCCCTGACGCCGGAGCTGACGCCGACCGTCGCGCGGATGTTCGTCGCGAAGCAACAGGAACTGTCAAAGCCCATCAAGTGGGTGTCGACGCGGCCGTTCTGGCGCTACGAGGAGCCCCAGCAGGGCCGGTTCCGGGAGTTCTACCAGACTAACGTCGACATCTTCGGGTCGTCGGAGCCGACGGCCGACGCGGAGGTTCTGGCCGTCGCCGTGGACATGCTCACGGAACTGGGGCTGACGGCCGAGGACTTCGAAATCCGCGTCTCCCACCGCGACATCCTCTCGGGCGTGCTGGAGTCGTTCGGGGCCGACGTGGACGTGCCCGCGGCCATTCGCGCCGTCGACAAGCGGGCGAAAATCGACCACGACGAGTACCTCGACGCCCTCGTCGAGGCGGGGCTCAACTACGGCCAGGCCGACACGTTCGACGAGATGCTCCAGATTGACGCCGACGAAATCGAGGCGCTGGCCGACATCACCGGCTCCGAGGACGTTCGCGCGGCGACCGACAACCTCCAGGCGGTGCTCGACGCCGCCGCGGACTTCGGCGTCCGCGAGTATCTCACCGTCTCGCTGACGACCGCACGCGGGCTGGATTACTACACCGGTGTCGTCTTCGAGTGCTTCGATTCGACGGGCGAAGTGTCACGGTCGGTGTTCGGCGGCGGCCGCTACGACGACCTCATCGAGGGCTTCGGCGGCCAGCCGACGCCGGCCGTCGGCTTCGCACCGGGTCACGCCACGCTCCAACTCCTCTGCCAGCGGGCCGGCGCCTGGCCCGCCGAGGAGTTGTCGACGGACTACTACGTCCTGCAGGTCGGCGACACGCGCCCGACTGCGGCCCGCATCGCCCGGGACCTGCGCGAGCGCGGTCACGTCGTCGAGAGCGACGTTGCCGACCGGTCTTTCGGCGCGCAGATGGGCTACGCTGACGGTGTCAACGCCGAGACGGTCGTCATCGTCGGCGAGCAGGACCTGGAAAACGACGAGGTGACGCTCAAGGAAATGGACGACGGCGAGCAGGTCAGCGTCCCGCTTTCTGAGTTCCCGGGCGACCACGACCGCCCGACGTTCGAGGACTTCACGGAATAGCGCGGCCGAGCGGGCGGTCAACGACAGTAGCTTTTTGCGACCGCCGTGTTGAGTAGTCGACATGCAGCTTCCCTCCATTGCCCTCCCGAGGTGGAAGCTCGTCGCGGCTATTCTGATCGTTTCGACGGGCGTCGCCATGCTCGGCGGGACGGCCGGCCTCGGCAACGTACTCACACCGGTGGCGATAATCCTCGGCTGGTTCATCCTGGCCCCGCTCGTCGCCCTGCTGGGTTCGGAACTGCCGATGATCGAGTCCCCGGAAGACAAGACAGCGGCCGACGAAACCGCTGTAACTGACACAGCAGAACCGACGGAAGACCCGGTCGATCACCTCCGGGAGCGCTACGCCCGCGGCGAACTGACCGACAGCGAGTTCGAGCGGCGGCTGGACCGGTTGCTGGAGACCGAATCGCTCTCGGCGACCGACGAGTCCGAGGACGAGGCCCGTGAGACGGACAGAGAACTCAGTCTCGAAACCGAGTGACGGCGGGCCGTCGTTCGTGGTCGCCGTGGCCGACTCGCTGGCCACTCTCGTCTCACCCCTTCGTGCTACCGACCTCGATACCGCTGTCAGTCAGGCGGACGTACAGAAGCACGTCGTCGGGTCCCGGGTCGACAACGTCATCTAGTTCGGGCGCACAGCCCGTCATCCCGAGGTCGTTGAAGCCGCAGGCGTCACAGACCGCCGCGTCGATCAGGGGATGGTACCGTCCCGTTCGGTCGCCGGGAGATAGCCCGCTCCGCGATATCCGATCCCGTCAGTTCAGACATTCGTACTATCCCTGATTACGAAAGGGTAAGTGAAAAACTCTCGCGTAGGATATCAGCTATCAGTCCGCTTCCGATACACTGGCCAGTAGTGCCCCTATACGGCGTCAGTTCCCGTCTCTTTTGCGTGTTCCATGCAGTAATAGTTGCGGGCGTCGACACTCCATATCAGATGAGCACCGAAGATAACAAGATCAGTCGTGGCTACCCGTTCTACCCCGTCTGTTGTCTTTGTATCGCATATTACGCACTTGTCTACCCAGAGCGTCTTTGTTACCGAGTCAGTCCGATTGTACGTTCCAACGTCAGTTACTGAATATGGGCTTCTAATCAGTTGGAGGATGTAGAATGCAGCTACCGTAAGGCCGGCATTCACCGCAAGGGAGGTATTAGCAATCGTTCCCAATACAATGATGGAGACGATTCCTATCATGACCATTACCGGGAGTTTTTTCACCCCGTTCGGCAGGCTCGAATACTGTCTGAATAGCATCCCCCGTTTATTCTTTGGCACGCATGAACTACTACAGAGAGGGGTTCCGTCCACACGCCGGCGTGTCCGAGTGCCGCAGACCACACAAGGAGCTTTTGTCCTTTCACTCTGTAGCTTCTCTTCGGCTTCGTTCTCAGACTCGGTTGTCTCACCTGCCTGCATTTCATCCTCGCTCATATCAGTTCGCTCACTCATGACTCTGATTCCTGTCTATTCGGTATAAACCACCGGAAAGATGACAAATAGTCCTCACGAATATTCACCTCCTGTTGCCCCTCAGTTGATTGCTCAAATACTCTCGGTCTTGGAAGAGGCTACACTCCGCGCAGATTAGCGTCTCCGGGTGCGAAGCGAGGTCCATACCGCGCTGTTCGAGTGGACTCTATTTAGACCTGTGCGGCTCATCTCTCCGCCCCTCAGAGCGCCCGCTCCATCTCCATCTCCACGCGCTCCTTGGCAACCGTCTCGAAGCCGACGGACTCGTACAGCGCTCGTGCGACGTGGTTGGTGTTCGAGACGGAGAGCCAGACCCGTTCGAGGTCGTTTTCCTGTCCGTAGCCGAGCAGCACACGGATGAGCCGTGAGCCGATGCCGGCGTACTGGTAGTCCGGATGGACGAAAATCGCCAGTTCGGAGGTGTCCTGATACGGGACGAGGACGGCGTGGCCGACGGCTTTCCCCTCGTGCCAGACGACGACGTTCAGACCGTTTCCGACGAGATTCGGGAGCCAGTCGCGGATGTCCGCTTCGGTCCGGGGCGGGACGCCCTGTGACCGTGAGTCGTTCCCGAAGTCGGCGTACATCTCCACCAGCGGGTCTATGTCGCCGTCGTAAGCCTCGATTGTCACCGTCCGCCCGTCGTGGTCGGTGAACGTTTCGGGCGGGCGGGGGAAGTCGTGATCCGCCGCGGCGGCGTTGGACATACTCTGCCTTTCGTTCTCAGCATGCCTAAGTTCGTCTATCCTTCCCAGCGACTGAGATTCGGGCGAGACAAGTGGCTCGCGGTCGAGAAATCGGTATGCGCGCCTATCGCGTGGCCTACGACGGCCGACCGTACCACGGGTTCCAGCGCCAGCCTGACGTCGATACCGTCGAGGGCCGACTGCGCTCGGCGCTGGTTCGTCTTGGGGTCTGCGAGCGTGGCGACGGCCTGCCGGAGCGGTACGCGGCCGCCGGCCGGACCGACGCCGGCGTCTCCGCGCGGGCACAGACCGTCGCCTTCGACGCCCCGGCGTGGCTCTCGCCGTCGGCGTTCAACGGCGAACTCCCGACCGACGTTCGCGTGTGGGCCAGCACCGACGTCACAGACGACTTTCACGCCACCCACGACGCGACCGAGCGCACGTACACCTACTACCTGTACGCGCCGACGGATGCCGACCGGCCCGGACGCGACCCGGTCGACGACGGGCGGTGGGCCGACGCCGTCGCGGCGCTCGCCGGGAGCCACGACTTCCACAACCTCACGTCCGACGACACCGGCACCGAGCGGACCGTGGCCATCGACTGGCATCGGGACGGCCCGTTCCTCGTCGTCCGGGTGCGCGCCGGCGGGTTCTGCCGCCAACTGGTCCGTCGCCTCGTCTCGCTCGCGGCGGCCGTTGCGGACGGCTCGGCCCCGCTGTCGAAGGTCGACCGCGTCCTCTCGCCCGACACCGTCGCCGGCCCCGACGGCGTCCCCCCGGTCTCGGCCGAGCCGCTGGTGCTTTCGGACGTGTGCTACCCGGACGTGACGTTCACCCCGGACGAGGACGCCGCCGCGGACGCACAGGCCGTCTTTGCGCGTCGGCGCGCGAACGCACAGACGGCCGCGCGTGTCGCCGGTCACGTCGCCGACGGGCTGTCGGGCGGCCGCGACTGAAACGAAGGCTTACTTCGCCGCCGGCCCAAGAGCGGGCCATGAGTTCGGTACCCGCACGGAGCGACATCGACGAGGCGTACAAGTGGGCCCTCGACTCCCTCTACGCCAGCGACGAGGACTGGGAAGCCGCCTACGAAGAGGCGGAGGGCCTCATCGAGGACCTGTCCGCCTACGAGGGGCGGGCCACGGAGGACGCCGCGACCCTGCTAGAGACGCTAGAGACCTACGAGGAGCTGATGCGCACGGTCTCGAACGTGGCGGCCTACGCCCGGATGCGACGGGACGAGGACACGACCGACGACACGTATCAGGCGCTGACCGCGCGCTCGCAGTCGCTGTCCTCGGAGGCCAGTTCGGCGGCCTCGTTCCTCGAACCGGAACTGCAGGACCTGGAGTACGACGACATCAAGGCGATGGTCGAGGCAGAACCGGCCCTCGAACCCTACGAGCACTACTTCGACGACGTGCTCCGGATGAAGCCCCACACCCGCTCGGCCGAGGTCGAGACCCTGCTCGCGGAACTGAGCGAGGTCACCGGCGCGCCGGGCGAGGTGTACAACATGCTCGCCAACGCGGACATGGAGTTCCCGACCGTCGAGGACCCCGACGGCGAGCAACAGCCCATCACGCTCAACAACTTCACGATGCTGCAGAAACACCCCGACCGCGAGTTCCGAGAGCGCGTCTACGAGGCGTTCTACGACGAGTGGGAGACGGTCCGAAACGCCGTCGGCACGGCCTACAAGAACGCCGTCAAGACGGACGTGAAGATGGCCAGCGCGCGCGACTACGACACCGCCCGCGAGGCCGCGCTGGACGGCCCGAACGTGCCGACCGAGGTGTACGACACGCTCGTCGACACCGTCCACGACAACCTCGACACGCTCCACCGCCACGCCGACCTCAAACGCCAGTCAATCGGGGCCGACGAACTGCGGATGTGGGACCTCTACGTCCCGCTCGTTCAGGAGGAGTCGCCTGAAATCGAGTACGAGCAGGCCTGCGAGTACGTCACCGAGGCCGTCGCGCCGCTTGGCGAGGACTACCAGTCCCGGCTGGCCGAGGGGCTGGACTCCCGGTGGGTCGACGTCTACGAGACGAAACACAAGCAGTCCGGCGCCTATTCCGGCGGGACCTACGACTCCCAGCCGTTCATCCTGCTGAACTACCAGGACGACGTGGAGTCGATGTACACGCTGGCCCACGAACTGGGCCACTCGATGCACTCAGAGTACACCAGCGAGGAACAGCCGTTCGTCTACTCCGGCTACGAGATATTCGTCGCCGAGGTCGCCTCGACGGTCAACGAGACGCTGTTGACCCACCACCTGCTCGACACCGTCGAGGACGCCACTCTGCGCCGGCACATCCTCAACGAGTACCTCGAACGGTTCCGCTCGACCCTGTACCGCCAGACGATGTTCGCCGAGTTCGAACAGCGGACCCACGAGATGTCCGAGGCCGGCGAGCCGCTGACGCCCGACCGCCTGGACGACCTCTACGCCGACCTGAAGGGCGACTACTACGAGCCCGCGGCGCTCGACGACCGCATCGCCCGCGAGTGGATGCGCATCCCGCACTTCTACCGGTCGTTCTACGTCTACCAGTACGCGACGGGCATCTCGGCGGCCGTCGCGCTCGTCGACGGCATCCTGGAGGAGGGCGAGCCGGCCGCACAGCGGTACGTCGACTTCCTCCGGAGCGGCTCGCGGCAGTACCCGCTGGAACTGCTCCGGGACGCCGGCGTCGACATGGCCAGTCCCGACCCGGTCGAGTCGGCCCTCTCGACGTACGGCGACTATCTCGACGAGTTCGCCGAGTTGCTGTAACCGGCGGCTCCCCCGGTCGCCCGGGCCGCGTCCCGAGACGGATAACTGTTTCACCCCCATGTGACCCGAAGGCACTTTGTGTCTCAACCGTATAGTACCGACATCCAAATGTCGCGCAGTCCCTCGCTTCCGGAACGACCACGGTTGGAACTCGACCCCGATATGACGCCCGACGAGCGTCTGGAGGCACTCCGGGAACACTTCAAGGAGATAGTACAGGTCAACGAACAGCTGACCGAGCAACTCGACGACGCCCGTGACCGGCAGAACGACCTCACGGACGAAGTCGACCAGCTCGAGCGGGAAAACGAGACGCTCAAGACCTCCTCGCTGTACATCGCCACGGCAGAGGAGCTGACCGACGACGGCGTCGTCGTCAAACAGCACGGCAACAACCAGGAGGTGCTGACCGAGGTCTCGCCGTCCATCCGCGACGGGCTGGAGGCCGGCGACCGCGTCGCCATCAACGACTCCTTCGGCGTCAAGCAGATTCTCGACCCCGAGACGGACGCCCGCGCGCAGGCGATGCAGGTCGACGGCTCCCCCGACGTGAGCTACTCGGACATCGGCGGCCTCGAAGAGCAGATACGCGAGGTCCGGGAGGCCGTCGAGGAGCCGCTGGTCAACGCCGACCAGTTCCGCGAGGTCGGCATCGAACCGCCCAGCGGCGTCCTGCTGCACGGCCCGCCCGGCACCGGGAAGACGATGCTGGCGAAGGCCGTCGCCAACGAGACCGACGCGACGTTCATCAAGATGGCCGGCTCCGAACTGGTCCGGAAGTTCATCGGCGAGGGCGCGCGACTGGTCCGGGACCTGTTCGAACTCGCCGCCGAGCGCGAACCGGCTATCATCTTCATCGACGAAATCGACGCCATCGCGGCAAAGCGAACGGAGTCGAAGACCTCCGGTGACGCCGAGGTCCAGCGGACGATGATGCAACTGCTCTCGGAGATGGACGGCTTCGACGAGCGCGGGGAAATCCGCATCATCGCGGCGACGAACCGCTTCGACATGCTCGACCGGGCCATCCTCCGCCCCGGCCGCTTCGACCGCCTCATCGAGGTCCCCAACCCCGACGTCGAGGGCCGCGAGCGCATCCTCGAAATCCACACCGAGGAGATGAACCTCGACGACGACGTGGACCTGGGCGCGTTCGCGACCGAAACCGACGGGCTGTCCGGCGCGGAACTGGCCTCGCTGGCGACCGAGGCCGGGATGTTCGCTATCCGCGACGGCCGGACCACGGTCAAGCAGTCCGACCTCCACGACGCCCTGGAGAAAATCGAAGCCGACGACGACGCCAGCAGCGTGCCGGTCGCGTTCGCGTAAACGGCTTCCCGACTGTTACTCCGCGCTCACGGAACGGCAACTAGGTTGTCGACCACGGTGACGCCGGCCTGTTCGAACGCCCGCTGCATCTCGTCGCTCAGCGACACGTCCGTGATGAACATGTCGATGTCGCTGAGCGTCGCGAACTCGCGGAAACTCCGACTGTCCAGTTTACTGCCGTCGGCGACCAGGATGACGTGCCGGCCGCCCTCACAGAGCAGCGTCTTGATGCGTGCCTCGTCCTCGTTCGAGACGGAGAGGCCGCCGTC
This sequence comes from Haloarcula sp. DT43, assembly GCF_037078405.1. Lineage (NCBI taxonomy): Archaea > Methanobacteriati > Methanobacteriota > Halobacteria > Halobacteriales > Haloarculaceae > Haloarcula > Haloarcula brevis. Next base: position 223,915 of record NZ_JAYMGZ010000002.1, read on the forward strand.
GCTCTGGACGGCGTCGGTCTCGAGGAACACGATGTCGAAGTTCGTCTTCCGGAGGTACGACTCGGCGCTGGGGCCGACGAGCGCGTCCGAGGTCTGGCGCAGCGAGTCGCCGACGACCTTGACTTCCCCGCAGGTCTCGCGGAGTTCGAACGCGCTCTCGGGCGAGTTCGTCGCGGCGAGCAGCGACACCTGCTCCGGGATGGCCTTCGCCACTTCCCGCGCTGTCGGCCCCGTGTCGAAGAAGACGGCGTCGCCGTCTTCCAGTTCCTCGATGGCCCGCTCGGCGATTGCTCGCTTGCCGCTCGGATTGTCGATGCTGTCGGCCGTCCCGGACCCGTTTGCCGCTTCTTCCGACGCCGGGAGGGCACCGCCGTGAAACCGTTCGATGAGTCCGTCCTCCGCGAGTGACGAGAGGTCCCGTCGGATCGTCGCCTCGGAGACACCGAACTCCTCGGTGAGTTCCTCGACCGTGACCCGATCCGACTTGTTCACTCGTCGGACGATCTCCTTCCGTCGTTCATCAGGTATCATGTTCTGTCACAGTGCTACATCGGCGGGTCCGGACCCTGCGGGCGAGTTCGGCCTACGACGTGTGTCTATGTTATTTCCTGTCATCGTCAACCTCGAAAGAATCGGCCCCGCTCTCGGGGCCGGCGTCGCAATACAGCAGTCCGCGAGAGCTCTCGATTACCTTCGATGTTATATCATCTAGTATGAAGACGGTCATAAAAAAACTCTCTCCCAGTATTAGCTAAGGACACCGAACAGTGTCGCGACGACGGTCCCGATACTGCTGACGATTGCGCCGCCGTAGACACCGCTCGCGTAGTTGATCGCTGCGATGCCGGCCAGCCCGAACGCGGTCCCGAACGCGAGCAGGTCGACGGCCGTCACCCGCTCGGTAATCTCCGCCGCCATCGTCAGACGGTCGCCTGTCGTTCGACCTTCGAGTCGTAGGTCAGCGATTCGCCCGTGGCGGGGTCGAAATACTGGAGCGAGTCCCTGTCGAACCGGAGGTTCACCGCGTCGCCCATCTCGACAGTCGTATCGGGGTCGACCGCGGCCTTGATGGTCTGACCGGTGTCGAGTTCGAGTTCCAGTACGGTCTTCTCGCCCTGTGGCTCGACGACCTCCACCGTCGCCGGGTGGACGTTCGCCGGCACGCCGTCCTGGTTGAGCGCGATGTTCTCGGGGCGGATGCCGAGCGTCACCCGGTCACCGAGGTACGGTTCGAGCGCGTCGGTGAACTCGTCGGGGACGTTGTGAATCGCGCCGCCGAGGTCCAGTTCGAACTTGCCGGCGGAGGACTCCTCGAGGGTCCCTTCGAGGAAGTTCATGCTCGGCGAGCCGAGGAAGCCGGCGACGAACATGTTCCGCGGGTTCGAGTACACGTGGGTCGGTTCCCCGACTTGCTGTATCTGCCCGTTGTCCATGACCGCTATCTGGTCGGCCAGCGTCATCGCCTCCACCTGGTCGTGGGTGACGTAGACGGTCGTCGTCGAGAGCTCCTCGTGGAGTTTGTTCAGTTCGGCGCGCATCTGGACCCGGAGCTTCGCGTCCAGGTTCGACAGCGGTTCGTCCATCAGGAACACCGCCGGGTCGCGGACGATGGCTCGCCCCAGCGCCACCCGCTGTTGCTGACCGCCGGACAGCTCCGACGGCCGCCGGTCCAGTAGCTCCTCTATCTGTAGCAGTTCCGCGGTCTCCTGGACCCGCTCGGTGATGACGTCCTCCGCTGTGTCGTGTTGCTCCAGTCCGAACCGCATGTTGTCCCGCACCGTCTTGTGCGGGTACAGCGCGTAGTTCTGGAACACCATCGCGATGTCGCGCTCGTATGCGCGCGCGTCGTTGACGACGTTCTCGCCGATGCGGATTTCGCCGTCGGTCGCCCGTTCGAGCCCCGCGATGAGGCGCAGGGTCGTGGTCTTGCCACATCCCGACGGGCCGACGAGGACGGTGAAGCTCTCGTCTGGGATGTTGAGTGAGATGCCGTCGACTGCGGTGACGTCGTCGAATTCCTTTACGAGGTCGGTGAGTTCTACGTGTGCCATAGTTAGTTACTCCTTGACTGCTCCTTGTGTGAGTCCGCTCACGATGTACTGCTGGAAGAACAGGCCGAACAGGATGCCGGGTAACGCGGCTATCATCCCGCCGGCCGCGAGGTGCGCCCAGTCCACGAAGTCGTCGGCTACGAACAGCGAGACGGCTATCGGCAGCGTCTGGGCCTGCTCCGAGGACGTGAGAACGAGCGCGAAGACGAACTCGTTCCACGAGAAGATAAATGCGAGGATGGCGGTGGCCGCGATGCCCGGCTTCGCCATCGGCAGGATAATCTTGACGAACGCCTCCCAGCGGGAACAGCCGTCGATACGGGCCTGTTCGTCCAGCGATTCGGGGATGCCGTCGAAGTAGTTCTTCATTATCCAGACGGCAAACGGGAGGTTGAAGAAGGTGTACGTGAGGATGAGCGCGAGCCGCGTGTCGTACAGGCTTCCGGTGAATCCGCCGATGAGCGGCGGGTTCGACATTATCTGGAAGAACGGGACGATGAGCGCGATGGGCGGAATCATCCGCGCGCCGACAATCGACAGCAGCAGCGACTTGTTCCCCATGAAGTCAAAGCGGGAGAAACTGTACCCGGTGACCGTCCCCAGGGTGATACAGATGAGCGTCGTCGTCGTCGCGACGAGCATGCTGTTTATCGTGTAGTTGTCGAACGGTCGGTTCGTGAAGATGTCCACGTAGTTCTGTGCCGTCGGGTTCTGCGGGAGGAACGTGATAGGCAGCGACAGCACTTCGCTCGACGGCTTGAGGCTCGTGATGAAGATGTAGTATATAGGGAACCAGATGATTAGGACGTACACGGCAAGCAGTCCGTAGGCCAGCAGTCGCTCGCGGGCGACGGACGGCCACTCGTTCTGTGTCTCCAGTCCCAGCGACCGCCGCAGTCGGTTGAGTGGTGATCTCTTCGTACTCATGCTTGGTAGGGTGACTCGCCGAATATCTTGTACAGACTGGCCACGATGGCGAAGGTCACGGCCAGCAGGACGACCCCGAGTGCAGCGCCGGATCCGGGTTCGTTGAACACCTGTGCGGTCCGGTACAGCCAGGAGGCCCACACCTCGGTCGACTTCCCGGGGCCGCCCTGGGTCATCACCCAGACCAGGTCCAGTGCCCGGATGTCGAAGATGATACGGATAGTCAGCGCCACCAGTATCGACGGTTTCAGGAACGGGTACGTGACGTTCCAGAACCGGGACCACCGGCTCGCGCCGTCGACCTCGGCGGCGTCGTACAGTTGCTCGGGGACGTTCTGCAGCCCCGCGAGCAGGATGATGATGATAAACGGCGTGAACACCCAGACGTCGGCGATGATGAGCGCCACCATCGCCAGCGCACCGTCCGAGAGGAACGGGATGTTCCCGGAGATGATACCGAGCCGCTGAAGCGCCCCGTTTATCGCGCCGAAGTCGGACTGGAACATCCAGCGCCACATCAGTCCGCTCATCACGTACGGGAGAATCCAGGGGACGATGACGGCCGTCCGGAACCAGCCCCGCCCCTTCAGGTCCTTATCGAGCAACAGCGCGATACCCAGTCCCAGCAGGAACGAGATAGAGACGCTGAAGCCGACGTAGATGGCCGTGTTCGTCGTAATCGAGACGAAACTCGGGTTGAACACGCCGAGGGCGGCCTGGCCCCCCTCGCGTGCGAAAATCAACCGCCGGAAGTTCCGCAGGCCGACGAACTCTATCTCGTTTGTCACCGGGTTCCGGAACTGGAGGCTACTGAAGAGCAACTTCGCGGTCGGATAGACGATTATTGCGGCAATCCACAGTAGCGTCGGCCCGACGGTCAGCGGGACGAACAGCTTGTCGAGTTTGCGACGCAGTGGGCTCTTTTCGATTGACATGTTATATATAAATCTTGGGCCGCGCCAGTCAGAGCAGGCCGATGTCTTGGTAGAGGCGCTCGATGTTGCTGTAGGCGTCGTTGAGTGCCGCCTCGGGGTCCTTGTTCCCGAGCAGCGCCGGCGTGAGCTGTTCGTTCAGGTAGTCGTCGACCTGTGGCTGTGCCATGTAGGTCTCGCTCTGCGCGTTTTCGAGGTTGAACCGCATGTCCTCGAGCAGCCAGGACGGGTACTCGCTCTGGACCTCGTCGTCTTCGTACACTTCCGGGACGACGGCGGGGTTGCCCTCGACGAGCATGTTGTTCTTGGACGACGCCCGGGTCGTCATGAACCGGGCGAACTCCTTGGCCGCGTCCTTGCGCTCGGAGAACGCCGAGACGCTGATGCCGTTCGTGTCCTGGAAGGTCGCGCGGCTCTCCGGCCCTTTCGGCGGCTTGGCGCTGCCGATGCGGCCCTCTTCCCACTCGTCGATGGCGCGTGACCCGAGCGGCGTCCAGGACTCGACGGTGGCGTACTGGCCGGCGATGAAGTTGTCGCCGACGCCGCCCTCACCGAGGCTGGACATCCCGTCGGGGATGATGCCGCGCTCGCGGAGCCCGTTGAAGAACTCCAGCACTTCCGTCCCTTCCTCGACGAACACGGGTTCGTAGCTGTCGTTGAACAGCTGGCCGCCGGCCTGGTAGAGGAACTGCTTGAAACTGAACACGGACTTACCGGCCCACGTGAACGCGAATCCGGACTTGTCGCCCTGTGAGAGCTGTTCGCCCTGGCTCAGCACCTCGTCCCAGGTGTCCGGCGGCGCGTCGAAGCCCTGTTCGCTCAGGTACTGCTGGTCGTAGAGGTAGCTCCCCCACTTCCCGAACTCCGGGGCCATGTAGGTCTGGTCGTCGAACTGGACGAGGTCGGTCAGCGAACTAGGGAACTTCCCCATGTGGTCGCTCCCGAGGCCGAGCGGTTCGAGCCAGTCGGAGCTGACGAAGTCGGCCAGCCACCACGTCGGCCCGTTGAACGCGTCGACGGTGCTGTCCTGGTTCCGCCAGATGGTCGTCAGGCTGGTCTTGAGGTTGCTCCACGGGACCTCGTTGACTTCGACTGAGATGCCGGTCTCCTCCTCGAACCGCTCGATGTTGGCCTCCGTCCCGGGGTCGAACTCCAGCGACCCGGCGTTGTAGAACACGATTTCGTCCGCCATCGTCTCCGAGCCGGTGCCGGTCGTGGCCCCGTCGGAACTCTCTCCGTCGGAGCCGCCTTCCGTGGTCGAATCGGAGCCGCCACTGCAGCCGGCGAGTGCTGCTGTCCCGATGACACCGGCGCTTTTGATGAACGTTCGACGAGTGCGTTTTGAATTCTTCTGCATGCAATCGCTCACGAGACAGCCATGGATTATAAATTATGGGGGTATCCAAAAACGAAAAGAAATCTCGCACCGCGCAAAATAATTGGAAGAAAAGACGTTTTAGAGGCTAAAAATAGATTTTAGAATCTGAAGGCGATATTGACTAATTACTTATAAAAATCGTCGAACCATTCTGTGTGATTGATTTCGCTCACAAACCTGAATTCGCGCATGTTTTGCGCGATTCGTTCACCGAACTGTGCAGCCCCGGGGAGTCGGTCCGAGTCGACGTCCCGTCCCCCATTTCGTCGCCGACGCCCGACCCACCTCGCGGCCCGCCCGATTTAAGCCACCCCGCCCGGTATCGGTGTCCGTGACAGAGCGCGCACGGACGCGGCGGGCGTTTCTGGGGACGCTCGCGGCGACGACGGCGGGGTCGATTGCGGGGTGTCAGTCGCAGTTCGACCCGCTCGCGTCGACGGCCCTGGACGAGCACGCCGCCACGCAGTTCCGGCAGGGGCTCCTGAATACGGGGTATCAGAACGCGGCGGTCCCCGACGCCGTTGAGGTGGCCTGGGAACTGCCGACCAACCGCGGCGACCACACCGCCGCGAAGGGGAGTCCGGCGCTGGCACCGACCGGCGACCTGATTCTTGCCGACGACACCGGCCGCGTGCGGGCTATCTCGACCGACGGCGAGGTCCGGTGGACGACGACCATCACGCGGGCGACCCGCGGGAGCCACGGCACGCCGGCCATCGCCAACGACACCGTCTACGTCGGGGCCTACGACGGCGCGCTGTCGGCGCTGGACCTCGAAACCGGGCGGCGTCGCTGGCGGACGGAGCTGGGCGACGCCATCGGCGCGAGCCCGACCTACTACAACGGGTCGCTGTACGTCGCCGTCGAACACGCGGCTCCGAGCGGCAGCGTCGTCGCCGTCAACGCCGCGACCGGCGACGTGCAGTGGCGCGACAGCCGGCCGACCGACCACCCCCACTCGACGGTGGCGCTGGACCGCGAGCACGGTCGCCTCCTGTTCGGGTCGAACGACGGCTACTGCTACGCGTGGTCGTTCCCGGACCTGGAGCGGACCTGGCGGTACGACACCGGCGGCGACGTGAAAGCCCCCGTCGCCGTCGCCGACGGGACCGCCGTCGTGCCGTCGTGGGCCGAGACGGTCACCGCTGTCGACGTGACCGACGGGTCGGAACGGTGGACCTTCGAGGCCGACGCCGACGTGATGTGCGCGCCGGCGGTCCACGACGGCACCGTCTACGTCGGCAGCCACGACGACCGGGTGTACGCAATCGACCTCGACAGCGGCGAGGAGCAGTGGCGCTACGACACCGGCGGCTGGATTATCGGGAGCGCCGTCGTCACCCGGACCCACGTCCTCGTCGGGTCCTACGACGGCCAACTGTACGCGCTAGACCGGGGCTCGGGGACAGTGGCCTGGGCCGTCGAGAACCGCGGGCACGTGACGAGCGCGCCGCTGGTCACCGCCGACGGCATCTACTACACGGAGCGTGCGGTCGATGGCGACCCGGACCGGCCGGGGATGTGCTACAGGCTGGTCCCGACGTAGCGAAGCGAAACCCCTTACCCCGCGGACCGTCGACAGTCGGCTATGAGCACCATCCGGGTCGTGTGGGGGACTGCGACCGGCCCGACCGCGCTGGCCGCGTACGACGCGGCACTCGCAGACGCGGGCGTCCACAACTACAACCTCGTCTCGCTGTCCTCTGTCATCCCGTCCGAACCGGCCATCGAAGTGACGGGGACGGCACCGGACCTAGGGCCGCCCGGCGAGGCGCTAGAGGTCGTCCAGTCCTCGGCGACCGCGCTACCGGGGGAATGCGGGGCGGCGGGCGTCGGCTGGGCCCGGAGCGAGGACGGCCCGGGCATCTTCTACGAGGTCGACGGGACCAGCGCGGACGCGGTCCGGACGGAAATCCGTGAGGGGCTGGCCGCCGGCCGTGACCTCCGGGACTGGGAGTTCGTCGAGGAGAACGTGTACGTCGAGTCGGCGGCGGCGGACACCGAGTACGCCAGCGCCGTCGTCCTCGCCACCTACGGCGAGAGCCACCCGGTCGTGTGAGCCGCCCGCGACCGGACCCGGCCAGACCTGCGCTGGACCCTGGGTTTTTAGTCCTCCCCCCCATAGAGACAGAGAACGTTCATGTACGGTAATACGTCGTTCGGCGGGGAGACGGAAGAAGTGACGCTGACCGCGGAACAGCGCGAGGAGCTCCGACGGGACCTCTCGAGCGTCGCCGCCCGGACCCGCGAACTTCTGCCCGGCGAGTTCGTCGTCGGCTCAGAAATCAGCGACAGCACGACCGGCCCGCGGGCTACAATCGCGGTCCAGCCCCCGGTTGGGTCGGTCGTCAGCGCCGACTACACGCCTGAGGACCCGGAGAGCGCGAGCATCTCCGACGCCGAGCGCGACGACCTGGCCCAGGGCATCGCCGCCTCCGCCGCACTGCAGGTCAAGCAAGTGATGGGCGATGACACGTCGCCGACGGCACAGTAGCCGCCGCTCTCAGTTCTCGTCGACGCGCCGCGAGTCAGGCGCGGCCGCCGCTGGCGACCGGCGGATTGTAAAATAGCGCGTAGCCGATGGAACCAGTCGCCGGGAGACTGCCGGCACTCAGTGCGGTCACGAGGCTAACCGAGGTGACAACCGCGCCGAGCGACGCCAGCAGCATCGAGAGCGCGATGCTGGCGAGCACGAGGTCGGGCATCGACGGCGAGCCGAACATTCGTGTCTCTGCAGAGACACGCCTCCTAATTAAATATTATTACTCGCGCAAAGGGCGCGCTGGGAGCCGCTTACTTCCCCCAGAACGGGTCGCGGTTCCGATGTTTCTCCAGGTACATCGACAGGGCCTCGCGCTCGTCGACGGAGATGTCCTCCTTGAGTTCCTGTTCCAGAATCTTCGCGTGTTTCTCCGGAATTTCGACCCAGAGGTCGTCGCCTTCCTCTATCTGGCGGCCGACGGTCGGCCCCTGGATTGAGACGGCCATGCGCTCGCCGGCACGGGCCGAGTCGACGTCCTCGCCCTCGTCCTGAATCGTCTTGAGAGTCCCGACGCGGTTGGCCTCACCGTCGTCCCACCTGACGACGTTGACGTTCCGCCGGAGTTCGCCCGAGAGGATTTCGACGCCGACGACGGCGGGGTCGGACTGGCGGAACGTGTGGTCCTGCAGAATCCGGAACTTCGCGGGTCGGGTGATGTTCTCCAGAATCTGCTCCTGCTGGGCCTCCTCGATGGCAGTGACGTGGTCGTCGTAGGCCTCGACGAGCTGGTAGATGACGTCGTCCTCGAACAGTTCCACGTCCTCCTGCTCGGCGAGGTCCCGCGCGTCGTCGAGCACCTCGACGCTGAACGCCAGAATCGCCTGGTTCGTCGGTTCGCCCGCCGTCTCGGCGACCCGCACGTCCCGGGGCGCGACCGCGCCGACCTCGGCGCGCATGACCGGGATTTCCTCCTCCTCGAGCGTGCTGGAGAGGGCTTCGAGCGAGCCCAGCGTGTCGGCCTTGATGACGACCCCCTCCTCCTGTGTCGTGACCTCGATTTCGGCGAGTTCCTCCTCGACTTCGGCGATGACCTCGCTGCGGTCGCGGTCGCGGACGACGCGTATCGGCGCGCCGGCCATCGCGTCCCCGAGGTCCGGTGCGGCGATTTTGACGCCGTCGGCGGCGGCGACCTGCTCGACCTGTTCGAACTCCTGTTCGGTCCGTATCTCTTCGAGCGGGCGGGGGCGAAGCAGCGCACGCACGTCGGTGACGATAGACCCCTGCAGGCCGCCGACGACGATGGTGTCGTCGTTGCGGATGGTCCCGTCGTAGATGATGGCGTCCAGCGTCGTTCCGAAGCCCTGGGTGTCTTTCACCTCGAGGACGGTGCCGACACCGGGGCCGGTGGTGTCGATTTCCATCTCCTCTTTCATGTACCGCTGGGACAGCCCCATCATCACCGTCAGCAGGTCGGGGATGCCCTCGCTGGTCTCGGCGGAGACGGGGACGACGCCGATGTTGGCCTGGAAGTTCTGGACGCGCCAGTACATGTCCGCGGAGAAGCCGTTGTCCGAGAGTTCGCCGATAATCTCGTACAGTTTCTCGTTCAGGTCGGACTGGACGCGGTCGGACTGGGCCTCCATCGTCTGCTGGACCGGCTGCCCCTCGTTGGGGTTCCAGCCCGGAATCGTGTCTATCTTGTTCGCGGCGACGATGAACGGCGTCTGGGTCCGCTTGAGGATGTCGATGGCCTCCAGCGTCTGGGGCTGGAAGCCGTCGTTGACGTCGACCACGAGGATGGCGATGTCGGCGAGCGCGCCGCCCCGGGAGCGAAGCGTCGAGAACGAGTGGTGGCCCGGCGTGTCGATGAACAGCAGTCCGGGCAGGTCGAAGTCCGTCGGGTCGACCAGGTCGCCGGCGATTTCGGAAATCACGTTCAGCGGGACGGCAGTCGCGCCGATGTGCTGTGTAATCGCGCCCGATTCGCCGGCGGTGACGGCCGACCCGCGTATCTTGTCGAGCAGGCTCGTCTTCCCGTGGTCGACGTGGCCGAGGACGGCGACGATGGGCGTCCGCAGGGTGTCGTCGGTGGCTGGGGTGGGGTCCGTGTCAGACATAAATGGCTCCAGAAGTTGTCGGAACCGAGTCGTCGGTGGCAGTTAAGTTCGTCGTCATCAGTCGCGCGCGACCGAACGTCGGGCTAAGCGGGCGTCACTCGGTCACAGTGAACGACCCCGTCATCCCGAGGCTCTGGTGGGGGACACAGTGGTACTCGTACTCGCCGGGGGCCGCGAAGGTGTGGGCGTACTCGTACCCCGAACTGTAGGTCCCGTCCCCCGGGGTTCCCGACCAATCGCTGTCGGCCGGCGTCGCGGTCGGCTTGACGTTGTGGCCGCCGCCTTCCCAGACCCACAGCACGGTCCCCCCGACCGGGACGTCGAAGGTCTCCGGGTCGAAGACGAAATCGCCCGGGGCGACGGCGACGACCCGGTCGGCGTCGACTGGCGTGGCAGTCGGCGTCTCGGTCGCGGTGGGCGTCTGTGTCGCCGTTTCAGTCGGTGTCGCCGTTGGTGTCGGCGTCCCGGTCGGTTCCGCCGTCTCCGTCGCCGCCGTCGTCTCGGTCGCTGTCGACGTCTGTGTCGTCGGCGACGACGTCCCGCCGCCGTCGCTACTGCATCCCGCGACGGCTCCGACGACGGCGGCCGTGAGGCCCCCGAGGAACTGCCGCCTTGTCCTGTCCATGCCGTACCGTAGGCCGCCTCTCGCATAGGGTTGTGGTCCGCTGTGAGTGCTCTGGTGGCTTGGAGACTACGGCCACCGACTGCCAGTACGCACCTGCCATCGCCCGGCAGTCGCCCGTCGGACATCCCCGTGGCGTTTATGTAACCTCGTTCGGAACAAGGGGTATGGCCGCGATACTCGCAGAAAACCTGTCGGGGAAAGACGTGATGGGGACTGATGGCGCGGAAATCGGCAGTCTCTACAACATCACGATGGACTTCTCCTCCGGCGCGTTGCACAACCTCGTCATCGACCCCGCGGACTCGCTTCGCAACACAGACTTCGAGTACAGTGACCAGGGCCGTCTGCTCGTCCCCGTCGGGCGGGTCAAGGCCGTGAAAGACCACATGATCGTTCAGCGTTAGATGTACGTTCTTGACTCCTCGGCGTTTATCAACGAGTACCACACAGACGAGCAGATAGCGACCATTCCGCTCGTCAGAGAGGAACTGGAAGACGAGGCCGCCTACCGCTTCGACGCGCTCGAAGGCTCGGGGATGCACCTCCACATCCCCGAGGACAACACTGTCGAACGCATCGAACGCGCCGCCAGCGAGACCGGTGACCTCGCGGAGCTTTCCGAGACCGACATTCGCCTCGTCGCGGCCGCGTTCGAACTCGACAGCCGCCTGGTCACGGACGACTACGCGATGCAGAACGTCGCGGAGAAACTCGACGTGGCGGTCGAAGTCATCGCCCGCGAGGGCATCTCCGAACAGCGCGACTGGCTGTTCCAGTGTGCCGGCTGTGGCCGCGAGTTCGACGAGAACCGCGACCGCTGTCCGGTCTGTGGGAGTTCGCTCTCCCGGAAGAACCCGGCCTAAACGGTCCGTTCGTCCCGGGCTTCGAGTCCGAGGTCGACAAGCTGGGCGAGCACCTCCTCCTCCGTGATGCCGTAGCGCCGGGCGAGCGTCTCGATGACTCGCGCCTGGTCGTCATCACAGACGACAGTGTACCGCCGCGCCATGACCGCCCCTACAGCAGTCGGTCGCATAAACACCCGTCAGACGGCAGTCCGACGGTTCAGACGACCGGCGTTCCCGCAATCTCGACGTACAGCATGAGAAACTGGATGGCGTTGAACGCACCGTGGATGAAGATGGGGACGAGCAGGTTCTCGGTCTTGAGGTAGCTCAGGCCGAGCAGCGTCGAGAGAACGAACACGAGCAGCAGCGAGAGGACCGTCTGTGTCGGCGTGCCGGTGCTGTACTGGCCGAAGTGGACGACACCGAAGACGGCGCTGGTGAGGACAATCGCCTGGAGGTCGCCGAAGTCGTCGTAGAGGTACTTCTGGATGAGGTTCCGGTAGATGAACTCCTCGCTGGGCGCGATGGTCAGGAACGCGAGCGGGACCATCACGAGCAGGAACGACGGGTCCTCGCGGGCCAGTTCCTCGACGCTGCTGCGGGCCGCTTCCAGGCCCAGTGCCTGTATGAGGTAACTGAAGCCGACGAGCGCGACCATGAGGACGACGACGCCGCCGACGCTGTAGCCGATATCGCGGAGGGTCAGTCGACGCAGGTCCAGGTCGGCCCAGTCCCGGCCCAACCGGTTGGCGACGGCCGCGCCGAAGCCGACGAAGCCGACGCCGATGCCGACGGTGAGCGTGATGTACGTCGGCCCGGTGACGGTCCCGCCGTCGAGCGCTCCGGCGCTGATTAGGCCGGCCAGCGCGGCCCCGAGGACGACGAACTGGGCGAACACCGTCCCCACGAGGAAGCCGGCCAGACCGATGCCGGTCGCCACCGAGAGCGCCCTGGCGACCGTGTACAGCCGGTCGTTCGCCACGCCGGTCGAGAGCGCCCAGCCCAGCGCGACCGTGACGCCGCCGGCCAGCACTGCGAGATAGACAGCCAGACCGACGGTCGCTTCGACACCGGCGCGGAACTCCGGCCCGAAGAAGGCGACGAGCGTCGCGAACGTCGCCAGTGCGCTCGCGCCCGCCGCGCCCAGACCGGCCTGCCGCCCGTCGAGTGCGCCGTGGCGGGCGAGCGAGAAGGCGAGTGCGGCGGCGACGAAGCCCGCGGCGGCGACCCCGCGGGCGGTGACCGGGCCGACCCCAGTCGGCGGCGTCACCCAGCCGACGACGCCGGTTTCGGTTGCGACGAGCACGACGAGACCGAGGCCTGCGGCGAGGACGCCCCAGTTCGCGGCAGTGTCGTCCATTATCGGCAGTCCGTGACGGCGGCCTAAAGGGACTCCGTTTCGCCGATACGGAGCCGCTCGCGCTCGTCGACGACCGCCGTCTCGTCGGTGGCTTCGCCGCGGATGAGCGCCCGCGTGGCGTTTTTCCCCCACTCGACGGCCGGCTGGGTGAACGTCTCCACGTCGGCGAGTTCGCCGACCAGGACGCAGGCGGCCTCCATCGCGTACAGGAGTTCGCCGAGGCTTTCGGCGTCGAGCCGGTCGATTTCCACCTCCAACGCCGGTCGGTCCGCCGCCGGCAGGCTCGCCACCGTCGCCTCGTACTCGGCGTCGATGAGGCCGCCGAGGTCGGTCCCGGCGAGGTACGAGAGGTCCTCGTGGTCCGGGTCGGGAATCGCCACGTCGGCCCGCTCCCGTGGTCGGACGAACGTGACGACCTTGTCGCGGTGGCCGGCCCGGTACAGCTGGAGCTGGGAGTGCTGGTCGGTCGCGCCGAGCGCCCGCGCCGGCGTCTGGCCCCGGTCGTCCTTGCCCAGGCTCTCGGCCCAGAGCTGTGCGAACCACTCGCCGAAGGACTCCAGGCGCTCGGCGTAGGGCATGACGGCGTTGACTTTCGCGCCCGCTTCTTCGAGCGCGTAGGCCATCGCGCCGTAGGCGTAGGCCGGCGAGTCGTACAGCGACGGCGCGAGGTCGTCGGCCGCGGCCCGGCCGCCGTCGAGCAGCCCCTCGATGTCGATGCCGAGGATGGCCGGCGGGACGAGCCCGACCGCCGACAGCGCGCTGAACCGGCCCGGAACGCCCTCGGGCACCGGCAGCGTCGGCAGGTCGTGCTGGTCGGCCAGCGCCCGGAGCGGGCCGGACTCGCCCGTCGTGACGACGATGCGCTCGGTCCAGTCGACGCCGCGGTCCTCGTAGGCCTCGCGGACGACGAGGAAGTTCGCTAGCGTCTCCGCGGTCGTCCCCGACCGGGACACGACGTTGATGGCCGCGTCGGCGAGCGTGAGGTCGTCGAGCGTCCGCCGGACGTGTTCCGGGTCGACGTTGTCCAGGACGACGTGGCTGCCCGGGTCCTCGACCAGCGCCTCGGTGATGGTTTTCGCGCCCAGCGCGGAGCCGCCGATGCCGACGGTGATGACGGACTCGGCGTCGTCGACCGGGGCGACGGCGTCCCGAATCGTCCCGGCGTCGGTCGTCTCCGGGAGGTTCAGCGACGCGTAGCCGAACTCGCCCTCCGCCCGCCCCTGCTCGATGCGGTCGTGGGCCGCGGCCACCCGCTCGTCTAGCTCCTCCAGCGTCGCTCGTTCGACGCCCGGGTCGGCGGCACTGGCAAGCGCGGCTCCGATATCGACGTGCATACTGGGGGTGTCGACGGGCGGGTACAAACAACTCCCGGAGAACGCGGGGCGGCCTCGGCCGGACAACACCGCGCTTAACCTCGCCCTCACCCTATCGACAGCTATGACAGACGCGACGGCAGAGCAGTCCGTCACGGACGACGACCGGCCCGAGCCCTACAGCGGGCTCCCCGGCGCGTTCCCGTACGCGTTCCGGGCCAGCGACTCGCTGCTGTTCAAGGCCTACGTCCCGGTCGCGCTGCTACTCTCGGCGGCGATTACCCTCGTGTTCTCGTTCGGACTGATAACCCAGCTGGCCGAGACCGGGCGCGTCCGCGGCGGGACCTTCACCTTCTCGCGGAGTTTCTTCCTGTTCGTCGGGCTGTTGCTGGTCGCGCCGCTGCTGGCCCCGGTGCTGTCGGTCGCGCGCCGGCACCGGCGGACCGTCTCCTCGGTGAGCTACGACCGCGCCATCGCCCTCGCCGCGTTCCTGTTCATCGGGTCGATATACCTCGCGCTGCTGACCTCGGCACCGGCGGCGCTCCGCGAGCCGACACAGAGCGCCGTCGTCGGGTTCTTCTACTCGCTGTCGCCGATTGCCGGCGTCGTCCCGCCGCTGCTCGCGACGCTGCTGATGTATCTCACACACCGGCTGCTGAAGTAGCGGGCAGGCCTCCCGCCGGACGAGACCCGAGCCCGTCCGTGGTCGAAACGGGCAAGAACGCCCGCCGCCAACGTCTCTCCATGACAGCGATTGAGGGGACGTTTCTGGTCACCCACGCCGACGACACGTCGGCGACGCTTCGGAACGTCGCGGACTCGCAAGTACTGACACTGTCGGACAACCCCGGCGTCGAGGCCGGCGAGGTCGTCGAGGGGACGGTCGAACCCGAGCCGCCGATGGAGGTCACCTACACCGTCACCGACGTCGACGACCGCCGACGCATCCCTGTCGAGGAGGTCGACCTCGCGCCGACGACACAGGCGACCGACGTCGCCGCCGACCAGGCACCGGGCGAGCTAACGACGGTCGAACGCGCCGGCGAGGGCGAGATACACGTCTTGACTGTCCCGGAAGCGGAGACGGCCGCGGCCGCCGCCGACGTCGTCGAGGACGAGGCCACCGTCTCGCGGGCGGCCAGGCTCGGCGTCGACCGAGTCGAGGTCCGGACGACCGACGGCGTCGTCAGCGTGCGATATCTGCCGGACTGAGTCGCCCTACTCGGTCGGCCCCGCGGCGCTCTGGACCCGCCAGCCGCCGGCGACCCCGCAGGCCTCGCGCTCGGTGTAGACGAACGCGGTGTCCTCTGTCACCCGCGGTCCGCCTTCGACGGACTCGACCCGCAGCGGGAAATCGAGCGTGTCGCCACAGCAGCCGACGCCGACGAACTCCGTCCACACGTCACCGGGCGCGGCGGTGTCGTGTGTCTTCCGGAGGTACGCGCGGAACGGCGAGCCGTCGATTTTGTCGCGGCCCCAGCCGCTGAGGTCCGCCGGATAGGAGAGTTCGACCCTGGTTGCGCTGTCGGACATAGACGGACGGACGTGACGCGATGGCATAGCTGTACGGTACGGCCCTGTCAGTGGCGGGGATTGAGAAGGCTTATTCGCCCCCGTCTCACACCGTTCGGTCATGTTCGAGTTCGAGGTCCCGGAAGTCGATTACACCAAGTACTCGAACCGCCAACTGGTGGCGGTTCCGCTGGTGGTGCTCGGCCTGGCGCTCGCGGTGCTCGGTGGCTGGTACCTGGTCACCGGCGCGCCGGTCTCTCCGAGCATCGACTTCACCGGCGGTTCGGAACTCACCGTCGAGTCGTCCCTCTCACAGGCGGAACTCAGGGCCGCCTTCGACGAGCCAGTGGTCTCCGTCCAGCAGGTCGAGGGCGAGAGCCGCTACATCATCACGTTCGACTCGTCGAACCTGGAGCCAATCGAGGAGACCGCGCGGTCGAGCGACCGGATGGAGTTCCTCGGTAGCGGGACGACGTCGCCGATATTCGGCCAGGAGAACCAGCGGCTGGCGGTCGTCGGCATCGGCGTCGCCTTCCTCGGGATGAGCCTGCTCGTCTTCGCGATGTTCCGCTCGATTGTGCCGAGCATCGCCGTCGTCCTCTCTGCGTTCTCCGACCTGGTCATCCCGCTCGCGGTGATGAACCTCCTGGGCATCGAACTCTCGCTGGGGACCGTGGCCGCCCTGTTGATGCTCATCGGTTACAGCGTCGACTCCGACATCCTGCTGAACAACCACGTCCTCCGGCGGTCCGGCGGCTTCTACGAGTCTACCTATCGCGCGATGCGGACCGGCGTGACGATGACGCTGACGTCGATGGCGGCGATGGCGGTGATGGCGGTGTCGGCGACGATATTCGGTATCGAACTGATGGCCGCCATCGGGTTCGTCCTCGTCGTGGGGCTTGCGGCCGACCTGATGAACACCTACATGCTCAACGTCACGCTGCTTCGCTGGTACAAGTACGAGGGGGTCAACCGATGAGCACGCTCAAGGAGAACTGGCGCGTCGTCGCGCTTGTCACGCTGTTGCTCCTCAGCGCCGTCGCGCTGTTCATCCCCGGCGTGCCGCCGGGCACGTCCGGTTCCGAAGGGGCCGGGGCCGCGAACCAGTCGACGAACCTCCAGTACGGCATCCAACTCAGCGGCGGGACCCGCATCCAGGCCCCCATCGTCGGCACTACCGCCGAGGGCGTCGAGGTCGAACCTGCCGACGAGACCGCCCTCGCACAGTCGATGTCGGACCGGCTGGGCGTCGACCCAATCGACGTGCGCGTTTCGAACCGGACCGAAACCGTCGAGGTGTTCTCGAACAACGCGACCGCCGACGAGGTCGAGTCAGCGCTCGAAGCCGAGGGGTACGAACCCAGCGAGGTTCGCCCCGGCGTGACCCGGGAGACTCGGGAGAACATGGTGACGGTCATCGACGACAAACTGCGCGAGTCGGCGCTGACGGGGGGGTCCGTCCAGCAGGTCAGCTCCCCGGGCGGCCGGAGCTTCATCAGCGTCACGGCCCCCGACAGGGGTCGCGAGGAACTCATCGGCCTGCTCGAAGAACGCGGCGTCGTCCGGGTGTACGCCGTCCACGACAACACCGAGAACGGTACCTACGTCCGCGAGGAGGTCCTCTCGCAGGGCGATTTCGCCGGCATCGGCTCGGCACAGCGAAGCGACACGCAGGGGACACACGTCCCGGTGACGGTCAGACAGAGCGTCGCCGAGCGCTACGCGAACGACATGGTCGAGGCCGGCTTCGGGAGCGGGTCGACCTGCCGCCGCTCGGACTACGACCACGACAACCTCCAGAACTCGCAGGCGGACTGTCTGGTGACGACGCTGAACGGCGAGCCGGTGTTCGTCGGCGGCGTCGACCCGGGCTTGGGTGAGTCCTACCGGAACGGCGAGTTCGTCAACAACCCGCAGTTCATCATGCAGACCAGCAACATGTCCGAGGCGACCGAGCTGGAACTGGCGCTGAAGGCCGGTCGCCTCCCGGCCCCGCTCGACTTCGACAGCGCGGAGAGCCAGACGCTCTCCTCCGCGCTCGCCCAGGAGTTCCAGCAGCGCTCGCTCCTGACTGGCATCCTCGCGGTCATCGCGGTGAGCCTGGTCGTGTATCTCCGGTACGGTCGGCCCGAGGTCGCCCTGCCGATGATAGTCACGGCGCTGTCTGAGGTGTTCATCCTCCTCGGGTTCGTCGCCTTCGTCCAGTACCCGCTGAACCTCTCGCACCTGGCCGGGTTCATCGCGGTCATCGGGACGGGGGTGGACGACCTCATCATCATCGCCGACGAGATACTCCAGCAGGGGAAAGTCGAGACCGGGCGCGTGTTCCAGAGCCGCTTCCGCAAGGCGTTCTGGGTCATCGGCGCGGCCGCGGCGACGACTATCGTCGCCATGAGCCCGCTGATGGTGCTCTCGCTGGGCGACCTCTCCGGGTTCGCCATCATCACCATCGTCGGCGTGCTGGTCGGCGTGCTGGTGACCCGGCCGGCCTACGGTGACATCCTCCGGAACCTCGTGCTGGACGAGGACTGAACGGTCCCGTTCAGCCTGCTCACTCAGGTCTTGCCGTCGGCGACTATTTTCATGATACTGAGTGTCATATTATTTTAGATTGACTTATTATCCCGTCGGTCCAAGCTACACATCCCGCCGGATGCGGGGAGCAATCGGACGACGGGTCTCAGACTGTCCACACAGGACGGAACGGGACGCGTTGGGGGCAACAACCGAGCGGTCCGTCACACGACTCCGAGGTGAACGCTCCGAAGGAGAACCGAACCAGCCCACCGCCGGCCCGGCCGGCCGGACCGGTGCGAAGGCCAACTACCGGACGCCACGTAAGTGACGTTCGGGAACCCAGCACGCCGACAAAACCCGGTGCGAGCCCGGGTAAAGCCCGAGAGGGCGAGGCCGGTGCAAGCCCGGCTACAGTCGGACACGCGCTGGCAGGGCCGTACGGGCTGTGGAAAACAGCTCCCGTCCGACTCCACACCGCCTCTGTCGGGGTCTCCCGTTCAGAAATCGCCCAGCGACGCCTGTTCCGCCGCGGCCAGCACGTCGTCACACGTCGACCACGACCGGCGGGCACACGCCGGCAGTTCGCCGTGGCGGTCGACGTACTCCGCGAGGAACGCTCGCGTCGTCGGGTCGCTGGGATAGCCCGACCCCACGTCGCCGTACGCATCGGCCAGCTCCGCGACGTGTGCGTCGCGGGCCACCTTGGCGACAATCGAGGCCGCGCCGACCAGCGGGTCCGTCTCGTCGGCCCCGTGTTCCGCCCGTACGGTCACGTCGGCTTCGACCGCGTCAGCGACCCGGCGACCGAACCGCGCCGCGTCGGTGTCGCCGGCGTCGACCGTCCCCGACAGTCCTTCGCGGGCCACCGACGAGAGCGCCGCCGCCTGTGCGTCGACGGTCAGCGTGTTCATGTCCGTCCCGTCGGCGTCGATGCGCTCGACCGGGACCTCGGCGACCCCGACGGCGTCGGCCGACTCGCGTATTTCGCCGGCCAGTCGCTCCCGGCGCTCCGGCCTGATAGCCTTCGAGTCGCCGACGCCGTCAGGCAGGGCTGCCGGGTCGGCCCTGACCGCGGCGGCGAACATCGACCCCAGGACCGGCCCTTTCCCGGCTTCGTCGACGCCGAATCGCATGGCTGTCTTCTGGATGGCACTGCAAAAACAGCTTCCGGTTGGACAGCGGCCGCGTGCTACTCCTTGAGGTACTCGGCTTTCGCGAACGGCTCGTCCTCGCCCTGCACGTCGATTACGTCGAGGGCGGTCACCACGGCGTCGGTGCCGAGCAGGCCGGCCAGGCTCGGCTCCGTGCGGCCCTCGTCGCTGGAGACGAGTTCCTTCACGTACAGGCCGCCCTCGCCGTGGATGCGGAGGTCGGCGTGGCGCTCGTCGGTCAGTTCGCCCTCGGCGTCGTACACCGTTCGCGTCCGGGTGATGTCGGCCCGGCGATGGGTGACCCGCTGGGGCGTCTCCTGCTCAACCGTGGTGCCGTTCAGTTCCGCCAGCGCGTCCCGGAGCGCGTCGGCGTCGACCGGCTCTCCGAACTCCACGTCCATCCGGTAGGTCTTCGAGGCGTCCAGTTCCTTGACGCGCTCGACCATCTCGTGGGTCGCCAGGCGGAGGTCCATCACTTCGACCTTCCCGTCGGCGAAGGCGTTGATGTCGGCTTCGAGTTCGTCGGTGTCCACGTCGCGCTTTCGGGGTTCCATCACCTCGATGACGAACGGGCGACCGGAGTCGAGCATCAGCGCGTCGACGTCTTCCCGGCCGGCACCGTGGAACACCGCCTTCTCGCCGTCCATCGCCTCCAGTACCACCGGTGCGGACAGTTGCTCGACGCTCTCGTCGTAGCGGTACCCGCTGCCGCCGCAGCCGTCGCAGGGCTCGCCCTGCCACAGCCCGGTCCCGTTGCAGTCGTTGCAGGGCCACTTCGTCTGGGGGATGTCCCGTTCGAGCTTCCGGTAGCGGCCGTAGACGAACGCGGAGTTGACGTGGGTCTCGACCTCGTCCGTGGCGAGGTCGAGCGTGAGCTGGACCGCCGGGCGGCCGAACTCCACCTCCGCGCCGGTCAGGTCGCCGATGCGCTTGCCGACCTCGCGGTTGAGTTCGGTCTTCAGCGCCTCGCCGGCGTCCTCGTCGAGTCCCACGTCCTCTCGAAGGAGGGCGTCGTTCTCTTCGAGCAGCGGCGGCACCTTCGTCCCGACCTGGTAGGTGTCGAACTCGTAGCCGCGGACGGCGCTGGCGGCCTGTTGGGCCCACCAGTCGAAGCGGTCGCACTCGCCTTCACAGACCCAGCAGTCCTCGCCTTCCTCGAAGGGGTCGTCGTCCGCGAGCGCGACCGTCACCCGCAGGGCGTGGCCCCGCTGGGCGTTGGCCAGTCCGAAACTCCGGTCGGCGAAGAGCCGGCCGAGACAGGAATCACACAGCGGCCCCGTCGCAAGCGCCGCGCGGGCGTCCTCCAGTATGCTCATTGCCTGAGCCGACGCGTCGCCCCCGTAACTGCGTTTCGACCTCTCGGTCGCGGGACGGGTCGGCCTCACTCGCCCGCCACGCCGTCCGCCGTGTCCTCCGGCGCTCGGTCGACGCGGTCGCCGTCGTCCGCCGTGGAAATCGAGACGGACCGCTGGGGGAACGGGATTTCGACGCCCTCGGCCTGGAACCGCTTGTATATGGCGCTGTTGAGTTCGTGCGTCGCGCGGGCCGTCAGGGCCGGGTTGCCGACCCAGCACAGCAGTTCGAAGTTCAGCGCCGAGTCGCCGAACGTCCGGAAGCGGACCCGCGGGCTCGGCCGGTCCTGAACGAGGTCCTCGGCCTCGGCTATCTCCAGGAGCACCTCCTCGACCCGGTCGATGTCGGTGCCGTAGGCCACGCCGACGGGGACGCGAATCCGCCGCTTGCGCCGCGGCGTCGACTCGTTGACGATGGCGGCGTTGTTGAGCTTCGAGTTCGGGACGGTGACGAGGATGTCGTCGCGGGTGCGGATGACCGTCGAGCGCACGGAGATGTCCTCGACGCGGCCCCGCTCGCCGGTCTCCAGCACGACGAAATCGCCGACCGCATACGTGCCGTCTAGGTACAGCGACAGCGAGCCGAAGAAGTTCGCCAGCGTGTCCCGGGCCGCCAGGCCGACGATGATGCCCATAATCCCCGCCGAGGCCAGCAGCGGCGTCACGTCGATGTCCCACAGAATCAGCAAGAGCAGGATGCCGCCGCCGGAGACGAGCGCGCTCCAGACGTTCTGGAGAATGGGAACCATCTGACGGTCGATGTACGCCGAATCCGTCGCGACCGCCGACGCGCGGCGGCCGATGCGCAGCAGCGTCACCATCCAGACGACGACCACGACCGAGAGGGTCCCGGCTTCGAGCGAGACGGCGACGGCCGGCCGGACGTCGTAAATCTGTGCGCCGGCGTAGGCCCCGCCGAGCCCGACCGTGACGTACATGGCGGTGTGAATCCCCCGGAAGACGATGTCGTCGATGTCGCCCTCGATGCGGGGCGTGACCTGCCGGAGCAGTCGGTCGCCGAACACGCGGATGCCCAGCGCCAGGGCGACCCCACCGCCGACGAGTAGCAGAAACCCCTGCCAGGCCGGCAGCCCCGACAGCAGGTCCACCGCCTCGCTTCCCAGTTGCATGCCCCCCGCTTGGATACCGGCGGTATATATACTGTCCCGTCAGCGGGCCGAACCGAACCGCCTTTGTCCCGCGGCGTCCGCTCCGTGGGTATGAACCCGATTCTCGTCGCCGTTCTGCTGGGCCTGTTGCAAGGGGTGCTGGAGTGGATTCCGGTCTCAAGCGAGGGCGGCGTCGCGCTCGCGTCGACGGTAGTCACGGGCGTCTCGCCCGCCGCCGCGACCCGCCTCGCGCTCTTTCTCCACGCCGGGACGGCGGTCGCGGCCACGGCGTACTACCGCGCCGAGGTCGGGACGATTCTGCGTTCGATTCGCAGGCTCTCCCGCCGCCCGTTCGCCGACGAGACGGCCGACCTCTCGTTTATCGTCGTCGCCACCGCGGCGACCGCCGTCACCGGTCTCCCGGCGTACATGGCCCTCGACGCTGCCGTCTCGGAGCTCGAGGGCGGGCTCTTTCTGGCGCTGGTCGGCGGCCTGCTCGTGCTGACGGGCCTGCTCCAGCGGTTCGCCGTGGTGCTGTCGCTGGGCGAGCGCGCGGTGCCCGACTGGGTCGACGCCGTCCTCGTCGGGGTCTTGCAGGGGCTGGCTATCCTCCCCGGCGTCTCCCGGTCGGGGACGACGGTCAGCGCCCTGCTGCTCCGGGGCCACGAGGGCGAGTCGTCGCTTCGGCTCTCGTTCCTGCTGTCGATTCCGGCCGCCCTCGCCGCGAACGCGCTGGTGCTGGTCGACGACGGCGTGCCGGCAATCGACCCGCTGCCGGCCGTCGTCGCTCTGGCCGTCAGCGCCGTCGTCGGTTACCTGACCGTCGACGCGCTCGTCCGGCTGGTGCGCCAGGTCCCGTTCTGGGCGGTCTGTACGGTGTTTGGCGGCCTCGGCGTCGTCGGCGGCCTGCTCGTCGCGCTGTGAGCGCAGTGCTGGAACTTATTTATCCTTCGGCGACGAATCTCAAGTATCAGCGGCTATGAGTGGTGACGAACGCAAGCTAGTCGACACGTCGGGGGACTTCCAGTACGTCGTCCGCGACGGCGACCAGGTGTCCGACCCGCAGTGGCGGTCCTGTCGACTCATCGTCACCAACAAGCGCCTCGTTCTGGCGACGAACGGCTCGAAACAGCCGATTCCTCACTCCAATATCACGCTTCCCTCGGACCCCGACGACATGGTTCCCGACGGCGGCACCGGCGGTGCGACCGCTCTGGAGGTAGGCAACAACGTCTTGCTCGTCGACACGCCGAACCTGGACGACTTCGAGACGGAGTACGTCCGAGCCACCCTCCAGGGCGAGGTCATCCTCGCGCGCCAGCAGGCCGTCGTCGGCGGCGTCGTCCAGGAGGACGCCGAGTGGAGCAAGGCGCGGTTTCAGCTGGACGAGGACGTCATCCGCCTCCAGTTTCCCGGCGGCGAGCGCATGTCGTTCGAAATCGAGGACGTCGGGACAATCGAGACCGGGACCAGCACCGTGATGGGGCAGGAGCGGTCGGTCATCGAGGTCGAACACACCGACGACGAGGGCCGCAGCGTCGAGACGCACCTGTCGGGGATGGACCACCACACCCGCGCGCTGGAGACGCTGTTCACCCGGGTCGTCGAAGGCCGCGAGGACGACTACGAGCTCTCGGAGATGGAGAGCCAGGTGCTGATGGCGCTGTATTCGGGCGTCTCGCCCTTCGAGATGTCGGATTTCGTCGGGACGACACCGGACGAGGTCGAGGAAATCTATCAGAAACTCCTCGATATCGGCGCGGTCGACGAGGTCCGGGTCCGCACCGAGGTCGCGCTGAACGCCCAGGGGCGGAATATGGCGAGTGAAGCGATGAGCGAGAAGTAGTGTGGCGCTACGCGCCACAGAACGAACGGCGAAGCCGTGAGTAGCGAGGGGCGCCGACCACAGGGAGCGGCCCTCGGACAGCGAGCGGGGCACGCTAGTGACCCGCAGCGACCCGTTCCCGGCGGTACTTGACCGGTTCAGGCCACGCTCGGACCGCCCGTCGCCGCTACTCTTCCGGGAAGTCCACGTCGTCGGCCTCCATCACCGACACCCCGTCCGGAAGGTCGGACTCCGGGACCGGCGTCAGGGTGAGTACGTCGCCCGCCTCGGTTCGAACCCACTCCTGTCCCGTCTCCTGACTCCAGTCGTGTGGTTCCCAGTACCCCGACTCGAAGCGCATCCAGATGTCGAGACCACTGTAATACTCTCCCGTTGAACTTTGGTATATCATTGCTGGGTCCACCGCGTCCGCTGCCGTCGAACAGGTCAATGAACCTACATGGTATTATTACTACCGACGGGACCGAAAATCGCCAAACCTGAGAATAGAGGGTGCCTGGACAGGACAGGGGCGGTACGCTTTCCGAGAGCATCGCTAGCACGCAGGTGTGTCGACTCGGCGGCGCTGTGGGTGGCCCGGAAACGGGGCCGGGCTACTGCTGTTGCAGCGCCAGTTCGAGCGACCAGAAGAAGCCGTAGTACGCGACGACGCCGCCGGCGAGCGTGAGGTAGTAGGCCCACTGTGGAGCCGACAGCAGGTCGAAGATGACGCTCACGGCCGTCACCCAGGCGATGGCGAACACGAGGTCGACGAACATGCCACGCTTGTGGTCGCGCACGTGGTCGCGGATGGTGTCGACGACGCTCATCGGTGGCCTCGCGTCGGCCGTGGTCGAGTCAGTTCCATGGTCGTGTCAGGCTTCGACCTCGGTGTCGCCGTGGACGTCGACGACGAGGACGGGCAGGCGGGTCCGGCGCAGCACCTTCTCGGTGACGCTGCCGAGGATGACGCGCTTGAGCCCCGACCGGCCGTGGGACCCCATCACGACGAGGTCGATGTCGTTGTCCTCGACGAACTTCCGGATGGCGCGGGCCGGCTCGCCGGCGGTGACGTGTTCCTCGACTTCGATGCCGTGTTCGGCGGCGCGGTCCCGGACGTAGCCGGTGGCCTTGTCCGCCGCCTCTTTGACCTCGGTCATCTCGTCGAGGTGGCCCTGCCGGATGCGGTCGACCTGCTCCGTGCCCAGCGAGTAGCTGGTGGCATCGACGTCGACGACGTAGAGCGCGTGGACCGTCGCGCCGTACTTCGAGGCGATGTCTATCGCCTGGTCGACCGCGTTCTCTGCGGTTTCGCTACCGTCCGTCGGAACGAGGATGTGTTCGTACATTGGTTTAGTCGTCTGCAGGGGTACCGCCGCTACCGCCGCTTTCGCTCACGATGTCTTCGGCGGACTGTTGCTGGCCCATCGGTTCGGGGCTGTGACACTGTCTGACCATCCGCTTGGTCTCCATCGGTGGCTCCTCGGTCACCAGCGAGACGGCGATGGTGACGAGGAACACCAGCGGCGTCCCGACGAGCGCCGCGCCGATCGGCGGGACGTACTGGGCGTAGATGGGAATCAGCGCGCCGCTCTCACCCGCCGCCGCACCGAGCGCGCCGATGTAGTTCGGCAGGACGCTGTTGACGACGGAGCCGATCCACAGCAACAGTCCGACCGTCATGCCAGCGAGCGCGCCCTCTCGGTTGGTGTTCTCCCACCAGAGGCCGAGGAAGAACATCGGGAACAGCACAGTGCCCGCGAGCGAGAACGCGTAGGCGACCAGTTCGCCGATGAGCGCGGGCGGGTTGAACGCGGTCACGGTCACCAGTGCGCCGATGGCGACGATAGTGGCCCGACCGATGAGCACCTGCTGGCGCTGGGTCGCGTCGGGATTGATGAGTTCGGTGTAGATGTCGTGTGCGACCGCCGAGGAGGCCGTGATGAACAGCCCGGCGGTGGTCGCGATCGCCGCGGCCATCGCGCCGGCCGCGACGAGGCCGACGAACCAGGTCGGGAGGTTGGCGAACTGCGCGGCGAGCACGACGATCACGTCGCCTTCAGCGCCGGACATGCCGCCCTGTGCGGCGTAGGCGTCCGTACCGGTCACTTTGCCGAAGAGGTCGACACCGAAGGCCGCCATCGCGGGCGCGGCCCAGTACAGCAGGAGGATGAAGAACAGCCCCCAGACGCAGGACCAGCGCGCGGTCCGCTCGTTCTCGACGGTGTAGAACCGAACCAGGACGTGCGGGAGGCCGCAGGTCCCGAAGATGAGCGAGAACGCCGTCGCGACCCAGATGTAGTAGGAACTGGCTCGGAACGGGGCCGAGAACTGGCGGCCGAGTTCACTGATCAGCGCGCCGTACTCGATCTGTGGCAGGATCGTCGAGTACCCCTGCGAGAAGCCGACGACGTAGACGCCCGCGAGGAACGCGATGATGAGGATGACGTACTGGACGGCCATGTTCTTCGTCGCGCCCAGCATCCCCGAGAGCGCGAGGTAACCGACGGTGATGGTCATCATCACGACGATCATCGGGATGATGTCCAGCCCGAAGACGTACTGACCGACCAGGCCCATGCCGCGGGCCTGTCCGACGGAGTAGACGTACGCGATAAGCAGCGTCGTGAACGCCCCCAGCGCGCGGGCGGTCGGCGAGTTGAACCGGTCGCCGACGAAGTCTGGCGCAGTGTACTTCCCGAACCGGCGCATCTGCGCCGCGAGGAAGATGAGCAACACGAAGTAGCCGGTGGTCCAGCCGACGATGAACGCCAGGCCGTAGAAGCCCGAGAGCGCGACGAGCCCGGCCAGTCCGAGATACGAGGCGGCGGACATCCAGTTCGCGCCGATGGCCATCCCGTTCTCGATGTTTCCGATGCCGCGGCCGGCGACCCACATCCCCTCGGTGTCGGCCACCTTGAACACGTAGCCGATGACGAGGAACGAGGCCATCATCAGGAAGACGAGGATGGCCGGGACGAGCTTGAACGAGATGTCGAGCGCCTCGGCCTGCAGGGGGACCGTCACTGCTCGACACCCCCGTCCGTGGCCGCGGCGTCGGCCTGATCACCGTTGTCCGACTCGATGTCGGTCTCGACCACGCTGGGGTCGATACCGTACTTTTCGTCGAGCGCGTCGCGCTTGCGTGCGTACCAGAAGGCGAGTATCAGCGCGCCCGTCGGGCCGCCGAAGGCCACCGTGAAGTAGTGCAGCGGAAAGCCCGGCGGAACCGTTATCGACGTCATCGTCTCGGGCGCGATAAGGGTCAGCGTCACCGGTCCGAAGACGATGAGCGCCCAGACGATGAAGCCGGACCACACGATGCGCAGGTGATCGCGCATGAACGCCGTACTGGGGCTCAGGAGGTTCACCTCCTCTTCGAGGTAGTTCGTGTTTTGATGCTTCTGTGCCGCGTCCGTCGTCGTCCCGCCGTCGGGAGCGACAGCGCAGCCGCTACTGCTGTCGTGGGTGTCGTTTTCTCTCATGGTCGGCGTCGGATTCTGGTGTGTCTAAATCGTAATTCGAGAAGGGTGTGGAGTCAGTCTCCCTGGACCTTCCGCTCGATGTCGCTCACGACCTCGGGGTTTCGCAGGGTGCTCGTGTCGCCAAGCTCCTCGCCGTTGGCGATGTCTTCGAGTAGCCGACGCATTATCTTCCCGGAGCGGGTCTTCGGCAGTTCCGGCGTGAAGATTACGGCCTCCGGACGGGCGATTGGGCCGATAGCGTCCTCGACGCCGTCGATAATCGCGCTCCGGAGCTCCTCGGTCTCCTCGTAGCCGTCCTCGGTGATGACGTAGGCGTACACTGCCTCGCCCTTGATGTCGTGGTCGCCGCCGACGACGGCTGCCTCGGCGACGCCCTCGACGCCGACGATGGCGCTCTCGATTTCCATCGTCCCGAGTCGGTGACCGGAGACGTTGATGACGTCGTCGACGCGACCGAGGACGGTGATGTAGCCGTCCTCGTCTATCTTCGCGCCGTCCTCGGGGAAGTACACCCAGTCGTCGGAGTCGTCGCTGTCGGTGTCGGAGTACTCGGCCCAGTACTCGTCGATGAAGCGCTCGTCGTTCTTGTACAGCGTCCGGAGCATCCCGGGCCAGGGCTTGTCGACGGTCAGGTAGCCGGCGCGGCCGGGTTCGACCTCGTCGCCCTCGGTGTCGACGATACGTACGTCGTTACCCGGCAGCGGCGGGCCGGCCGACCCCGGTTTCATGTCCTTGACGCCGGGCAGCGTCGTTATCATCATGCCGCCGGTCTCGGTCTGCCACCAGGTGTCGACGACCGGACACTCCTCGCCCCCGATGTGCTTGTAGTACCACTTCCAGGCGCGGGGGTTGATGGGCTCGCCGACGGTGCCAAGCAGGCGCAGGCTGGAGAGGTCGTGTTTCTCGGGGTACTCCTTGCCCCACTTCATGAACGCGCGGATGGCCGTCGGCGCGGTGTAGAGCTGGTCGGCCTCGTACTCCTCGACGATGTCCCAGAGGCGGTCCTTGTCGGGGTAGTCCGGCGTGCCCTCGTACATCATCGTCGTGGTCCCGAGCGCGAGCGGGCCGTAGACGATGTAAGAGTGGCCGGTAATCCAGCCGATGTCGGCCGAGCAGAAGTACGTGTCCTCGGGCTTGATGTCGAGCACCGCCTGCGAGGTCCAGGCCGCCCAGGCCAGGTAGCCGCCGGTGGAGTGTTTGACTCCCTTCGGCTTCCCGGTCGTCCCGGAGGTGTACATGAGGAACAGCATGTCCTCGGCGTCGCGGTCGACCGGTTCGACCGTCGCGCCCTCGTTGTCGGCGACGACGTCCTCGAAGGCGACCTGGTTGTCGGCGTAGTCGTGGTCGAAGCCGTCGCCGTCCATCAGGCGCTCGGCGACGATGGCGCGTTCGACCTCGTGGTCGACGCCACCCAGTCCCTCGTTGGCCTTCGAGAGGTGGTCGAGCGGGTCGCCACGCCGGTAGTAGCCGTCGCAGGTGACGAGATACTCCGAGTCGGCGGAGTTCATCCGCGTCGCCAGCGCGTCCGCGGAGAAGCCGGCGAAGACGACGGAGTGGGGCGCGCCGATGCGGGCACAGGCCAGCATGGCGATTGGCAGCTGCGGAATCATCGGCATGTACATCGTGACCACGTCGCCCTCGCCGACGCCCATCTCGCGCAGCCCGGCCGCGAACTCGTTTACCTTCCGGTGGAGCTCCTCGTAGGTGTAGGTGATGTTGTCCTCCTCGACCGGCTCACCTACCCACTCGATTGCGGCTTCGTCGCCGCGCTCGTCGAGGTGTCGGTCGAGGCAGTTCGTCGACGCGTTCAGTGTCCCGTCGGTGAACCACTCGTAGAACGGCGGGTTCGAGTCGTCCAGTACCTGGTCGTAGTCCTCTTCCCAGTCGAGGAGGTCGGCGGCACCCTCCCAACACTCCGGCCAGTTCTCGGTAAACTCGTCGTAGATACCCTCGTCCGTGACGTTCGCCTGCTCGACGAACGACTCCGGGGGCTCGAAAACCTCCTGCTCCTCGAGCCGCGCTTCTAGTTGGACATCTTCATCTGACATAGTCTATCATCGATATTTCACAGCGGCCATATAAACGGGGGGTCTAACTACGATAACACGAGACAGGGCTCACCCGTCCGTCGGTCGCCGCGGCTCCGTCGGCCGGTCGTCGAAAAACGCAGTCAGGACCTTCTGCTGTGCCTTCCTGAGGTGGTTGTGTAGCGTCGGCGACGACACGTCGAGCGAGTCCGCCAGCTCCTCGGCGGTCGACCCGCGGGGCCACTCGAAGTAGCCGCTGTGGTAGGCCGCCCGGAGGACGGTCTCCTGGCGGTCAGAGAGGGTGTCTGTCAGCCGGTCGCGGAAGCCGGTGTCGGTCTCGGCCGGCCGCTCCGTCTCCCGCTTCGCCGCCAGCGAGGTCTCGGGGTAGGCGTCGGTGACGGCGTTGACCGTCGGTCTGATGTCGGCCTCGCTGGGGAGTTCGACGCCGATGGTCGCCACGCCGTCGGTGGCCGTCACGGAGCGGATGCGGCCGCCGCTCTCGACCAACCGCAACGCCGGCGTGTCGGTCACGACCACCTCCAGCAACGCGCCGTCGCTGTGCTCTTCCAGGAGTCTAGCGTCGGCCACGCCGTCGACGTCGGCCGCGTACGACAGTATCGCGTCGGCCGAGGCACCCTCGACCATCAGGTAGTACAGCAGCGACTGGTCCGCGACGGGGACGACCCCGGACAGTTCGACTGTACACTGCAACGCCCCGGAAACTCCGGCGGTGAAGGTCCGCTCGTCCCCACAGTGAAACTCCAGTTCGGTCACCGTGTCGGCAAGCAGGAGCCGTTTGCGCTCGGCGGCGACCTGCGCGTGGCCGGTCTGGACGCCCAGCGCGGCCAGAACGGCCCGTTCCGCGTCGGCGAGTCCCCCGTCAGTCCCGACGCCGAGCACGCCGGAGACGGCGTTTTCCCTGACGAGCGGGACCAGCGCGACCGGTCCAGTGCTGTCGTCGACGACGCGAACCTCGCCCACGTCGAGCGGGGCGGCGACCGACTCGACGTGAGCGTCGAGTTGCCGCTCGACGGCCGCCTCGTCGACGTCCGTCGCCGCACGCGGCGTCAGCCCGTCGCCGGTCCGTTCGGCGAGCCAGGCGAACTCGAAGCCCGCGGCCCCCGTCAGGTGGTCACAGACCGTCGCCGCAATCGCCTCCCCGGTCGCGGCTGCCGCGAGCGCCTCGCTGACTGCCCCGACCCAGTCCGCGGGGTTTCGGCACTCGCCCGGGGTGACACGCTCGCCGGCCCCGTCGACGGCCGCGACGATGGCCTCGCGGTCCGGCTCGTCGAGCAAGGGGTCGAGCCGGTCGAGCCGGTCCCAGCCGCCGAGCGCACAGACCACGTCCGGCGGGACCCCGTCGTCGAGCAGCGCCGCCGCGAACCGCCACCGGAGGTCGCGCGAGGACGCCTCGCGCAGGTGCGGGGCCGCGTCGGCGGCGCGGTCGGCCACCTCGCTGACGAGCATCTGGAGCCGCCGCGGGGAGACCGAAAACAGCGGCTCGTCGTCGGCTCTCCCGGCCGCGTTCGCGTACTTCCGCATGTCGTGTTCGACCGCGTCCGGAAGGTACGTCTCGCGTACGACCTCGCCCTCCGCCCGGACGGAAAGCAGGCGGTGCCCCTCGAACTCGGCGACGTCGGCCAGCCGCACGGCCGTCATCTCGGCCGGACGGAGCCCGACCTCCGCGCCGAGTCGGAGCACGAGGTCCGCGCGGTGCGTCTCGGCTGCGCGCCGGAGCCGTTCGTACCCTCGCTCGCCGATTCGGTCCGCTGGGCCGTCCATCTGTTTCGGAATATCGAACAATACCGAAATAAGAATTCCGGTCGAAAAAGCGCTACTGGTGTGCTTGAGAGATACTGTGCGTTGAGCGCGGGAATACCTCGGGTTAGAACTTCGAATTTTTCGAGAAAAACGAAACGCGTCACTCCCCGCTCGTCGTCGACTGGATTTCGCCGAGGATTTCGGGGTTGCGCAGCGCGCTGGTGTCGCCCAGGTCCTCGTCGTTTGCCACTGCCGTCAGCAGGCGGCGCATAACCTTGCCCGAGCGCGTCTTCGGGAGGTCGGGCGTGAACACTATCTCCTTGGGTCGGGCGATACCGCCGATGGCGTCGACGATGGCCTCCTCGATGGCCGCCCGGAGTTCGCTTTCAGCGTAGCCGTCCTCCGGGGAGGCGAAGGCGTACACTGCTGTTCCGGTCGTCTCGTCGTCGGCACCGACGACGGCGGCCTCGGCGACGCCGGTGACGCCCGCGACCGTCGACTCCAGTTCCTTGGTGCTGAACCGCCGGCCGGCGACGTTTATCGCGTCGTCGATGCGCCCGAGGAACGTGATGTAGCCGTCCTCGTCGACCGAGACGCTGTCCTCCGGGTAGTACCGCCACTCGTGACTGTCGTCCGGCACGCTGCCCCAGCCAGTCCCCTCCAGCAGCGCCCGGGGCATCCCCGGCCAGGGGCGCGTCACGACGAGTTCGCCGGCCGCGTTCGGCCCGGCCGCCGCACCCGAGCGGTCGACGACGGACGCCTCGATACCCGGGAGCGGCGTTCCCGCCGCCCCCGGCTTCATTCCGTCGACGCCCGGCAGCGTCGACACGAGCACCGCGCCGGTTTCGGTCTGCCACCAGGTGTCGACGATGGGGCACTCGCCACCGCCGATGTGCTCGCGGTACCACTCCCAGGCGCGCGCGTCCATCGGTTCACCGACGGTGCCAAGCAGGCGCAGGCTGGAGAGGTCGTGTTTCTCGGGGTACTCCTTGCCCCACTTCATGAACGCGCGGACGGCCGTCGGCGCGGTGTAGAACACGTCGACGGCGTACTTCTCGATGAGTTCCCACAGCCGGTCTTTCTCGGGGTGGTCCGCGGTGCCGTTGTACAGCACCGTCGTGGTCCCGAGCGCGAGCGGGCCGTAGACGATGTAGGAGTGGCCGGTAATCCAGCCGATGTCGGCCGAACACCAGTAGGTGTCTTCGGGCTTGATGTCGAGCACCGACCGGGCGGTCCAGGCGACGTGGGCGAGATACCCGCCGGTCGTGTGGGTGACGGCTTTGGGGCGGCCGGTCGTCCCCGACGTGTAGATACGAAAGAGCGGGTCGTCCGCCGCCCGCGAGATGGGTTCGACTTCGGCCCCCTCGTGGGCCGCCAGCAGGTCGTGATAGTCGTCGTAGTCGTCGCCTAAATGCACGTCGCGGCCGAGTCGGTCCAGCACGACGACCGACACGTCGTGGTCGACGGCGATGCGCGCGTTGTCCGCCTTGTTCTTCTGGGCGACGGCGCTACCGCGGCGGTAGTAGCCGTCGCAGGTGACGAGATACTCCGACTCGGCCCGCTCCATGCGCGTCGCCAGCGCGTCCGCGGAGAAGCCGGCGAAGACGACGTTGTGTGGCACGCCGAGCCGCGCGCAGGCGAGCATCGCCACCGGGAGTTCGGGCACCATCGGCAGGTACAGCGTCACCACGTCGTCCGGGCCGACGCCGCGCTCGCGCAGCGCCGCGGCGAAGGCGTTGACCTCCCGGTACAGCTCCAAGTAGGTGTAGGTGCGGGACTCGCCGAGGTGGCCCTCCCAGACCAGCGCGAGCTGGTTCTTCCGCTCGGGGAGGTGCCGGTCGAGGCAGTTGTACGCGGCGTTTAACCGGCCACCGGGGAACCACTCGAACGGCGGTCCGTCCGTCCCGCGGAACACGGTTTCGTAGGGCATCTCCCAGTCGAGCAACTCGGCGGCCTCGCGCCAGCAATCGGGCCACTCCCGTTCGAAGCGGTCGTAGACAGCCGGGTCCGTCACGTTCGCCTGCTCGACGAACCAGTCCGGTGGCTCGACTGTCTCGCGCCCCGCGCGGGACCGGTCCCGACCCGGTTCGTCACCCCGTGTCATCAATTGACAATACGGCCGCGCACTCAAAAACCTCCTCTCTAATTATGTACTATTTTCCGCGAGGTCGGCGCGGTCGGCCGTTCTCACTTTCGACACTGGCGACGGAACTTATATTGAGTCCTGCGGCCAACTGGTGTACGAGAGGCCGGGACGGGGCATGAGCGACACCGAAAAGAAGATCGCCGACACGAAAGGACAGTTCCTTCAGGCGGTCTCACAGGGCCAGCGCCTCACCGACGCCGAGTGGCGAAACTGCCGCATCATCCTCACCACCGAGCGGGTCGCCCTGCTGGGCGACGACAAGCGACAGATATCGCTGACCGACATCGACCGCATCGCCGACCGGTTCGACGTGAACCAGCAAAGCGCCGGCGTCTCCGAGTACATCGCGCTCTACGTCGGCGAGGACGTGATCCTCGTGTCGGCGTCGGACCACGAGGCCTTCGAGACCGACTTCTACCGGGCGAGCCTCGACGGCGCAATCGTGCTGGTCCAACATCCCGCACTGAAAGGCGGCGTCGTCCAGTCCGCCGAGTGGACGAAAGGCCGGCTGAAAGTCGGCGACGAGGCGCTGAAACTCGCGATGGCCGACGGGCAGGCCGTCGTCGTCGACCGCGCCGACATCGGCGACCTCGCCGTCGAGGAGAAACAGGTCAACGGCGAGGAGCGAACGGTCATCCAGGTCGAACACAGCGAGGACGACATCAGCGTCGAGACCCACCTCGCGGGCGAGGAGTTCCACGCCACCGTCCTCCGGACGATGCTCGAGGAGAGCGCCGAGCAGAACCGCGCCGACCTGGACCTGAGTTCGACGGAGAAACGGGTCATCATGGCGCTGCACTCCGGCGTCTCGCCGTTCGACATCCCCAACTTCGTCGGCATCTCCGTCGAGAAGACCGAGGAGATATTCGACCGCCTCATCGAACTCGACGTGATAAGCGTGCTCCGCGAGCGAA
Organism: Haloarcula sp. DT43; assembly: GCF_037078405.1. NCBI lineage: Archaea > Methanobacteriati > Methanobacteriota > Halobacteria > Halobacteriales > Haloarculaceae > Haloarcula > Haloarcula brevis. The sequence continues at coordinate 257,747 of NZ_JAYMGZ010000002.1, forward strand.
CGGAAGTGAACCTGACGACGAAGGGCCGTCGGGTCGCCGGCGAGCGGATGGGCGAACAGTAGTGCGGCCCCGCACCGGGACCCGATGCCACGACCGTCTCGCCCCCATCTGCCGTTCGGTTTCCGGCCCCCAATCTGGACATGCGTGGGAGTAGCCGCCGACCAATCACAGTAGGTGCGCCATATTGAAGCCCCTCCTCCGTCTGCATCAGGTATGCACATCGATACGGCTGTGGTCCTCGCCGCGGGCGAAGGGACTCGTCTGCGGCCGTTGACGCGAAACCGGCCCAAGCCTATGTTGCCGGCCGCGAACCGGCCGATTCTCGAACACGTGTTCGACGCCCTGGTCGAGGCGGGTATCGAGGAACTGGTCGTCGTCGTCGGCTACAAGCGCGACCGGGTTCAGGACCACTTCGGCCCGACGTACCGCGGCGTGCCCGTCACGTACGTGAGCCAGACGAAACAGCTCGGCAGCGGCCACGCGCTGCTGCAGGCCCGCAGCGTGGTCGACGACCCTCTGCTGGTGATGAACGGCGACCGGCTCGTCGACGCGGCCACCATCGAGGCGGTAGACGCTTCCTACGCGGAGGCCGGGCACACGAGCATCGCCGTACTCGAACGGCAGGACACCAGCCGGTACGGCGCGGTCGAAGTACAGGACGGCGACATCGTCGACATCGTCGAAAAGCCCCGGCACGACGACTTCCGCCTCATCAACGGCGGGGTGTACGCCTTCGGCAGCGACGTCTTCGAGGCTATCGACGACACGACGCGCCACGCCGGGGAACTGGCGCTGACAGACACCATCGAACTCCTGCTGGAGTCCGACCGCGTCCGGGCGGTCGAGGTCGACGGGATGTGGGTCGACGCGACCTACCCGTGGGACCTGCTGACCGTCGCCCGCGAGGTGCTTGCCAGGGGGCGGGTCGTCGAGTCGGCCCGCGACGAACAGGTCTGGGTAGACACCTCCGCGCGCGTCCACGACGAGGCCGTCCTCCAGTCACCGGTCGTCATCGGCCCGGACTGCGAGGTCGGCCCCGACGCAGTCATCGGCCCTGACGTGGCGCTCGGCCGCAACGTCACTGTCGGAGCCAACAGCGTCGTCCAACACACCGTCCTCGACGCGGACACGCGCGTCGACCCGAGTTCGACCCTCGTCGACACCGTCACCGGTCAGGACGTGAACCTCGGCGTCAACACGGTCGTCCCAGGCGGCCCGGCCGACGTGCAGGTCGGCACGGACGTGTTCGAAGACCAGCGGCTCGGCGCTGTCATCGCCGACCGCGCCGCCGCGCTCGGTGACGTGAGCTTCGTCTCAGGGTCGCTCGTGGGACCGAACGCCCGGCTCGCCACCGGCGTCACAGTCGACGGAACTGTCCCCGAGGGCGCGGAGGTGGTCCGCTGATGTGTGGCATCATCGGTTGCGTCGGCCGCGGCGACGAAACTCTGGATACGCTCGTTCACGGCCTCTCGAAACTGGAGTACCGCGGGTACGACTCCGCCGGTGTCGCGCTGGCGAACAGTCATATCGACATGTGCAAACACTCCGGGAAAATCGCCGACCTGCGCGAGGCCCTCTCCGACCGGACGCTATCGGGCTCGGTCGGCATCGGCCACACCCGCTGGAGCACGCACGGGCCGCCGACCGACGAGAACGCTCACCCACACCAGGACTGCACCGGTGACGTCGCCGTCGTGCACAACGGCATCATCGAGAACTACCAGTCGCTCCGGGACGAACTCGTCGGAGCCGGCCACACCTTCACCTCCGACACCGACACGGAGGTCGTCCCCCACCTCATCGAGGATGCGCTGAAGGACGGTGCCGACCCCGAAGACGCCGTTCGCGAGGCCATCGGCCGCCTCAACGGGAGCTACGCCGTCGCCGTCGTCGTCGCCGGCTGTGATTCGGTGTTCGCCGCCCGGAACGACTCGCCGCTCGTCTTGGGTATCGACGAGGGCGCGACCTACTTGGCGAGTGACGTGCCTGCTTTCCGGGATTTCACCGACAAGGTCGTCTACCTCGCCGACGGGGAGTTCGCCCGCCTCAACGGCGACGGGTGGACGGTCACCGACACCGACGGCACCGTCGTCGAGAAGGACGTCGACACCGTCCAGTGGGACCCCGAGGAAACCGGCAAGAGCGGCTACGACCACTTCATGCTCAAGGAAATCCACGAGCAACCGCGCGCACTCCGGCAGTGCCTGCGGGGTCGCGTGGACGAACTCTCCGGGGCGGTCGACATCGGTGACCTCGGGGACCTCTCCCCGACCGGCGTCCAGTTCGTCGCCTGCGGGACCTCCTACCACGCCGCCCTGCACGGCGCGCAACTGTTCCGCGAGGCGGGCATCCCTTCCCAGGCGTTCCTCGCCAGCGAGTACGCGACCACGACGCCGCCCATCGGCGACGCCCTGGTCGTCGGCGTCACACAGAGCGGCGAGACCGCGGACACGCTCTCGGCACTCCGGGCGGCGCGCCGCCGGGGCGCGCGCACGCTCGCCGTCACGAACGTCGTCGGCTCCACCGCGGCCCGCGAGTGCGACCACGCGCTGTACATCCGTGCCGGCCCCGAAATCGGCGTCGCCGCGACCAAGACCTTCGCCTCGCAGCTGGCCGCGCTGAACCTGCTCGCGCTCGGAACGTCCTCGACCGGCGACGCCCGGCAGGTCATCAGCGCGCTCCGTGACCTCCCCGGCCACGTCCAGGAGGTGCTCGACGAGTCCGCTGCCCAGGAGATCGCCGAACTGTACCAGGACGCCAACGCCTACTTCTTCATCGGCCGCGGGTATCAGAAGCCCGTAGCGCTGGAGGGTGCACTGAAGATGAAAGAGATCACCTACAAGCACGCCGAGGGCTTCGCGTCCGGCGAACTCAAACACGGCCCGCTGGCGCTGGTGACCGAGAACACCCCGGTGTTCGCCATCGTGACCGGCGACGACGAGCGCGCCCGAAAGACCATCGGGAACGTCAAGGAGGTCGAAGCCCGCGACGCCCCGGTCGTCGCGATTACCGACGGGCAAAGCGACGTCGAGCGGTACGCCGACCACGTGCTCGAGATTCCCGAGACCCACCCGCGAGCCGCTGCCGTGCTGGCGAACACGCACCTGCAGCTAGTGTCGTATCACACGGCCGCGCTGCTGGGGCGAAACATCGACAAACCCCGGAACCTGGCGAAAAGCGTGACGGTGGAGTGAGCGGCCCCGCCGGGGAACCGCAGCGTTTCTGTGGGTGGGGTGTTTCACCACAGAACGGGGCTGGCTTCGTCGGAGAACCTGTCGGGGAACAGCGGTGCGTGGACTTCTAGGTCGTAGACTGGTTTCCTATGGAGATATCGCCGTTCGAACAACAGTAAGCACATCTCCAACCACTTTCCAGACCTGCCGGATAACCAACTTCAGGTCGAAAGTGAAGGACTGTTCGCGGATGTATTTCAGGTCGAGACGGAGTTTTTCAGAGGGGTTTGTACTCTTGATGTCGTTCACCTGTGCCAAGCCAGTTAGCCCAGGTTTGACGAACCACCGCTGACGCCAGGACCGCGTATCGGCCTCTAGTAAGGACTCTTCGGCCGTCCAGACCGCCCGTGGCCCGACCACGCTCATGTCTCCAACGAGAATAGACCAGAGCTGTGGCGTTTCGTCCAGATGCGTTCGGCGGAGTACCTTCCCGACATCAGTAATACGGTTGTTCTCTTCGTCCGCGACCGGCGTCGCCGACTCCTCGTCCGGGGACATACTTCTGAATTTGTAGATGTTGAAAGCCTCACCGAACACCGCGGTTCGTTCCTGTGTGTACAGGATCGATCCGCCGTCATCCATTTTGATAGCGACCGCGATCACGATGATAACAGGCGACAAGAGTAGCAGCCCGACCGTCGCAAACACGACATCAAACGCTCGTTTCAGGATGTAGTCCTGAACGTCCCACGGCTCGATTTCCACATCGACCAGTGTTGCCAACTCATCGTTGGCGGTCAACACGGAATCCGCGTGGTCCCGATGAACTTTCGCGTGGACGCCGTACTCGTAACAGGCATCGAGCGCGCCGAAGAACTCCGCCCTGTCGGCGTGTTCGAACGCCAACACGACGGTGTCGACGTCGTATTCCACGAGGATGTCCTCGATCCGTGAGAGCCCGCCCAACCGTTCCAGCCCTCCGGAGCGGATGCCGCCGTCCGCGATGGCTTCCATTTGCTCTGTCGTCGTAACAACACTTGTCGGACAGAGATACCCCAGGAGCGTCTCGTCGACCTCACTGGCGACCTCTTCGATCACTTCGAGGTCATCGCCGACGACGACGGTGCGCTCGCCGTTCGGCGACGGCCGCTCCCGGATCCAGACGAACCACGCGGGCAGTGTGACAAGTAACAGCGGGGTCACCAACACGACGGTCAAGCGCGGGAGTCGGTACGTGTAGTCGAAATAGCCGATTGTCGCCAACACGAGAGCAGCTACGAGCACCCGCTTTTGCGCCAGCGCAATCGCGTCGAGAATCCGGCGCGGGCGGGGCTTGTACAGCGGGAAGAACACGCTGACGACGACCGCGATTGTGACCAAGAGCTCGAACGTGAACTCGGACCCCGTCGGGGGGTCGGTTGGGAGCCGACCGAGCACCGGGATGGTGGTCGCTATCGACTGGACGGCCGCGTTGTTGACGACCGCGACAGCGGCCGCTGTCAGCACGACGACGCCGGCGACGCTCGCGACCCGGTATCGCCAGCCACTATCCATCATAAGTGTGATTGCGGAGTCACGTGATAAGTCCTGCGTCACGGGCCTCAGATGAGTGGACGCGGTGGGGCGGCTACGTCCCGTCTGCTGGTATCGTCAGCAAACCGGAGAGACACTCACGACCCGAGACGAGGTGCCAGCACGGCCGTCGGCCGGTTCACTCGCTCGCGGCGATGTTTTCGGCGGCCATTTCGGGGTCGATTTCGCCCTGTAGCCGCTTTTCGGCCTGGTCGCGGTCTTCGGGGTAGCCGATGTCGTTGCGCCAGCCGTCCATTCTGATGGCGTCGATCGTTCGGCCGGAGTGCAACAGAAGGTCGATGGCGTCGCTGATTTCGTACTCGTCGCGGTTCGAGGGCTGGACCAGGTGGCAGGCGTGGAAGATGGCCGGCGTGAACGTGTAGAAGCCGGTCATCACCAGGTTCGACGGCGGTTCCTCGGGCTTCTCGACGACTTCGGTTATCTCACCGTACTTGTTGGTGTCGCAGACGCCGTACCGCCCCGCCTCGTCCCACGGAACTTCTTCGACGAGGAAGGCGGCGTCGGCTCGCTCCTCCTGCTGTCGGTTGACGACGTCCTGGAGGTTCGCCTCGAAGATGTTGTCCCCGAGCATCAGCATGAAGTCGTCGTCGACGTGTTCCTCGACGGTAAGGAGCGCGTGGGCGAGGCCCTTCTGCTCGCGCTGGTGCGTGTAGGTTATCGGGACGCCCTCGAACTCGTCCTCGTAGTGGTTAATGATGGCCTGCTTCTTGTAGCCGACGACTACCAGGAGTTCGTCGGCGCCCAGCTCGATCAGCTGCTCGAAGCAGTGGGTCAGAATCGGTTTCCCCGCGACCTCTACCATCCCCTTGGGCTTGTCCTCGGTCAGCGGGCGGAGACGGGTTCCCTCACCGGCGGCGAGTACGACAGCTTTCATACCTCCTCATTGGTCGGGCGTCCGATAAAACTCTTGTCGAACTGTAAGACCCGAATTATAATACCCGCTGCTCGACTACCCTGGCTCGATGAACGTCAGTATTGTCGGGAGCGGGTACGTCGGGACGACGGTCGCGGCGTGTCTCGCGGACCTCGGGCACGAAGTCGTAACGATAGACATCGACGAGGACATCGTCGACGCGGTAAACGACGGCGAGTCGCCGATACACGAGCCTGGACTCGACGAACTCGTGGCCGAACACGGCGGCGGTCGGCTCCGTGCGAGCACCGACTATGACGAGATTCTCGACACCGAACTGACGATGCTCGCGCTCCCGACGCCCTCGAACGACGACGGAAGTATCGACCTCCAGTTCATGGAGGCCGGTGCGGCGTCCATCGGCGAGGCGCTGGCCGGCGGCGAGTCGACCGACGACCCGCACCTCGTCGTCACGAAGTCCACCGTCGTCCCGAACACGACCGAGGACCGGCTCGCGTCCCGCATTGCGGACGCCGGACTCGAACGGGGGACCGACTTCCTCGTCGCCTCCAACCCCGAGTTCCAGCGGGAGGGGACGGCCGTCGCGGACTTCCTGAACCCCGACAAGCTCGTGTTCGGAACGGACGACGACCGCGCGACGGCGCTGCTCCATGACCTCTATGCACCACTTCGAGAGGCCGCCGACGGCGACGTGCCGGTCGTCGAGACCGGTATCGCCGAGGCCGAGATGATAAAGTACGCCAACAACACGTTCCTGGCGACGAAGATAAGCCTCATCAACGACATCGGGAACATCTGCAAGGAGTTCGGCGTCGACGCCTACGAGGTGGCCGACGCAATCGGGCTCGACGACCGCATCGGCGAGCAGTTCCTCCGTAGCGGCGTCGGCTGGGGCGGCAGTTGCTTCCCGAAGGATACCGACGCCATCATCGCCGCGGCGCGGGAGCAGGGCTACGACCCCGCGGTCCTTTCGGCGGCCGTGGAACTGAACGACGCCCAGCCCGGACGGCTCCTCGACCTCCTCGACGGCCACGTCGACGTGTCCGGCAAACGCGTCGCCGTCCTCGGACTGGCGTTCAAACCCGGGACCGACGACATCCGGAACACGCGGGCGGTACCGGTCATCGAGGGACTGCAGGAGCGGGGTGCCGACGTCGTCGCCTACGACCCCGTGGCGGCAGAGAACATGCGCGAGCGCTATCCCGACATCGAGTACGCCGACTCGGCGGCGGCCGCTCTCGACGGCGCGTCCGGCGCTGTTGTCGTCACCGACTGGGACGAGTTCGCGGCACTCGACGCCGAGTTCGACGAGATGGTTGACCCCGTCGTCGTCGACGGCCGCCGCATCATCGAGCGCCGGGACGGCATCACCTACGAGGGGTTGACCTGGTAGCCAGGTCAGCCACGCGCCCGTACCCGCCTGTCGAGGACGGCGACCGTACCGGCTGCAAGGAGCGCCACGACGAGTACGGTCGGGTCCGAGGACACGTACAGGCTCGGCGTCGGCGGCCGCCAGCTCGTGAACGGGTACAGCCAGGCGCTCGCCCGCCCGTCGGCGTACACCCGCAGCCCATCGAGCACCAGCGAGGTGAGGCCGCCGAACGTCACGAGGCCGAACACCCGTCTCCAGTAGCGTCGCTCGAACGCGACGGCGATAGCTCCGGCGAGCAACAGGACGCCCCCGAGCGTCGAGAGCGGGCCGTAGGTGAACGGAACGCCGAGGAGAGCCGCGACCGTCCCATCGTCCAGCACGATTTCGATCTTGACTAAGTCGGGAACCGCTGCGCCGCCCATTCCGACGACCACCCAGCGCCGGTCAAGCCACGCGACTATCCAGTTCGCCACCGTCAGGAGGATATACGGGACCAGCAGGTGGGTCAGCAGGTCAGCCATCGCGCGCCTCCAGCGTCCACGTGTCCCGGTCGAGACGCCAGTGCCGGCCGAACAGCAGCAGGAACCCGACTGCGCCGACGGCCGAGGCCCCGTACTTGTAGAACTCCGCCCACCGGCTGCTGTTGACGACTTCGACGCGCTCGGCCGTTATCGTCCGACGGGGTTCGAGCGTCCCGTAGACCTGGACGACGCCACCGGGCTCGACGGCCGTCCTCGCTCCGATGACCGTGAGGTTGATAGACCTCCCGTCGCTCTCGGCCCTGAGTTCCAGTCCATTTTCGCCGGTCTCTGTGACGGTTCCGATAATCAGGAGTTGCTGCCCGACGTGCGAGTCGTAGCCGGTAGAGAGGTCCGCGGCGTCCGGGTAGGGTGACCATTCGTCCTCGGTGACCTCCGCGTGGACGAACAGCCCTCCGAGCGTCAGACACAGGCCGAGTACGACGGCGAGACGAATCCAGACGCGCACACGCTGTCTTCTTTCGGTCGGTGGCATGGTCGTTTCGCTTCGGAATCACGGCGGCGCGCCCAATCTCACTCGACAGTGACGTTCCCGCCGCCGTACACGGTCTGTTCCGGGACTTCGACGGTCGTCTCCTCGCCGTCGGCCGTCGTCACAGTGTACGTTCCGGGGTTCGGGACGGTAACGGAGAACTCCCCGTTCCGGGTGGCCGACGTCCGGCGCTCGTAGGCCACTTCCCTGTCCCCGAGGGCGACCGTCGTCGTGACCGAGACGGTCGAATTCGGGGCCGCAGTACCCTGTATCGTCCCGCCGGGGACGACTGCGAACGCCTTGTGGCTGCCGTCCTCGCTGGCGAAGAGCGGCCGGTAGTGGGCCAGTCCGTCCACGTCGCCGTTCCGGCTTCCGAACTGTTGGTGGAGCCGGACGTACATCGTGGTCGGCTCCTCGATTTCGGTCCCCGTCGTCACAACGTAGCCGACGCGTCCCGAAATCTGGCTGTAGGCCGCACCGGGGTCCGTCGTCCCGACGAACGGGCCGTATGTACTGCGAGCGTAGCTGTAGCTCCGCGACTCGCCGCTGACGAAGTAGTTGTACACGCGGTTCTGCCCCCAGCGGCTGAGGACGTAGTTCTCGGGGTGGTTGATTTCCCGGTCGGCCGCGTCTGCTTCGATTGTGGTCGCCGCGCCGTACGTCCCGTCCTCGACGAGCACCTGGCTCGTCTTCACCGGGACCTGCACCATCCCGAGGGAACCGAACAACAGGAACAACACGAGAAGCGACACGACCGCGCGCCTGTCCGGGACGAGCACGTCCCGTAGCCCCTCGTCTTCAGCCGCCAGCACCGGCCGAGCGACGTCGACCCACGAGGCGACCCAGACGAACGCGAGGCCGGCAAACAGCGCGAGAAACGGGGCGAGTTCGCCGACGAAGCGGACCTGAATCGCGGCGAGGCCCAGCAGCACCCAGGCGTAGCTCCCGGCGACGAGCCAGCCGCTCCGGTCCCTGCGCGCGAGGTCGACACCCCACACCATCGCCGGAAGCGCTACGAACAGGGTCAGGCCGAGCAAAAGCAGGAAGCCGAAGGCGTCGGTGTTGAACAGCCCGTACGTCTCGGCAATCGCGTCGGACCGAAACAGCGTGTCGAGCCGGTTCCTGAACGTTCCCCACTGTTCTGTGAAGCCAAAGCGGAAGACGACGATTGCCACGATTCCCAGCACGCCGTCGACCGCAGCCAGTTGCCTGACGGTGCCGCCGACGCGTCTGGCCGCCTCCGCCGTCGCGATGACGACGAGGGTCCCACCAGTCAGCAGCCCCGGCGCGCTGGCCACGAGCGCGGTCTGCCAGCCGACGACTGTGTGGACCGCGCCGGCGAGCACAGCACCCAGCCCGACCCCGGCGAGGACCGGTGTCGTCCTGACCAGCGACGACCGGTCGTTCGCCACGTCCAGAAGCGTCTGCCCCAGGACGACCAGCCCGGCCGGCAGGAGGAGTAACGGTCCCGCCTCCCACGCGAGCACCTGGCCGGCAGTCCCGACCCCGATGCCGACCGCGGCGACCCACGGCTGTGGTCGGCGAAGCGACGCCCGGTCCGTGACCGTCGTCAGCGCGACCACGAGCGCCAGCGCGGTCAGCGCCAGCCAGGGGTAGTCGAAGGCGTGGTGGTCTGCGAACCCGAGGCTCGTCCGGAAGGCGTGGCCGGGAACGAACGCCAGAAAGAGGACCGACGCGAGCCCGACGCGCCGGTCGCTGGTGACCCGGACCGCGAGCAGATAGAGCAGGGCGGCCGTGACGAGCGCCGACACGACGGGGTACCAGGCGAGGACGTGGCCGATGACTTCCTCGCTCCCGCCGAAGAGGCTGGCCACCCACCAGAGCGTCGCGACCATCAGCGGCTCTCCCTTCGTCACTGCGCTGGGTAGCACGGAGAGCGCCCCGACGTCGGCCGCGCCGCCGGCGTTCGCCGCGACCTGCTCGACGTAATACCTGTAGTAGTAGGGGTCGTTGCTCGACAGGACGATGTCGCCGCCGCGGTATATCGACCCGACGGCGTACGTTCGGGCGACGACCACGACGGCGAGCGCGGCGGCGAGCAGGCCGGTCGCCCGCGCGTCGAGGTCGACGTTCAGGTCGACGTCCAGGGCGTCCCCGACGGCCACGTCGCGTCCGCTGTCGGTTGCGACGGCGGCGTCGCCGTCGAGCGCGGCCCGTACCGCGTCGGGGTCGGCGACGCGGTACTCGCCGCCGTCTTTCTCGACGATGCCCGCCGAGACGAGTTCGCCGAACTGGCCCGAATCGACGGGGATGTCGTCGAACGACCACCCGTCCCGTTCGTCGTCGACGGCCAGTGCCGCCGCCGCCGCGTCCCGTAGCTCGGGCCGGTCGTCGAGCACCGCCCCGGGCGTGTCGCTCATGTGTCCTCTCTTTCCGGTCTGGCGAATAAATCCATCGGGACTCGACGCCCTACTCGTCGGCCGATTCCAGCGCCGCCCGGACGGCCGACTCCACGTCGTGGTCCGGCGTCCACCCCAGCGCGTCGGTCGTTCGGCTGGTGTCGACGGGGAACGAGTCGACCAGCGTCTCGTCGTCGCCACGGGGATTCTCGACCAGTTCCACGTCGGCGTCGATGCCGGCGACCTCGGCGGCGACGTCTCGGACCAGTTCGGCGACGGCGTGGACGCTCGGGTCCTCGTCGCTGGCGATTTCGTACTTCTCGACGCCGGTCTCGCCCGCGTCCAGTTGCGCCAGCAGACGCTCGCAGCTGTCGACGTAGGCGCGGGCCACGTCCTTGACGTGGATGAAGTTCCGCGACTGCGTGCCCGGTTCGTAGACCGTCAGCGTCTCGCCGGCGAGCGCGCGGTTCACGAAGAAGTTGATGACGGTCCCCTTCGAGACCGTCTGTCCGCCGACCTCGTGGCCGCCGTAGAGGTTCGAAATCATGAACTGGTGGGCCGGGAACGCGCCGTCGGCGTAGTCCTCGATGGCGCGCTCGTTGAGCAGTTTCGTCCGCCCGTACCAGTTCAGCGGGTCCCGCGGGTGCTTAACCGTGATGGGGAACTCCTGCGGGTCGCCGATGACAGCCATCGAGAACGGGAATATCAGCCCCGCGCCGGTCTTGCGGCAGAACCAGGCGACGTTGTCGGTCCCCTGGACGTTCACCTCGTAGGCCAGATCCTGGTTCTCCTCGCAGTCGTCGACGCCGGAAATCGCGGCCAGATGCATCACGACGTCAGCGCCGTCTAGCGCCGCTTCCAGGCGGTCCCGGTTCCGGATGTCGACGTGTTCGACGTCGACATCGCCGACGGACTGCACGGTACCGAGATAGAAGTTGTCGAGGGCGGTCAGCTCCCAGTCGGGGTGGGCCTGCTGTAGCTCGTGGACGACGCGACTGCCGATGTAGCCCGCAGCGCCGGTGACGGCGACGTGGGGCCGTTCGCTCGTGGTCTCTGTGTCAGTCATTGGTGGTGAATCGCTCCGCGAGGTCGCGGACGCCCTCGCGGAGCGTCCACGATGGTTCGAAGCCGGTCCCGCCCAGCCGGTCGAAGTTGACGTGGTAGGACGGGCCGGGGTGTTCGTCTTCGAGGTAGGTCACGTCGACCGGCGCGACCTCGTCGGCGACGACTTCGGCGACATCCTCTATCTGGTAGTTCCCGGCCGCGGAGCCGACGTTGTAGACGGGTTCGTCCCACGAGTCGGGGTCGCAGACCGCCTCGGCGTAGGCCCGTGCGGCGTCGCGGACGTGGATGAACGGTCGCCAGTTCGAGCCGTCGCCGTAGACGGTGAGCGGTCGGTCGGTCAGCGCGCGGAAGACGAAGTAGTTCACGACGAGGTTGAACCGGATGCCCGGCGAGTGGCCGAAATTGGTGGCCATCCGCAGGGCGGTCCCGGTCATGTCGAACTCCTCGCAGTACTCCCGCAGCAGCGTCTCGGACTCCAGTTTCGTCTCCGCGTAGGGGTTGATGGGGTCCGGGTCGACCGTCTCGTCGATGTCTGTGCTGGTCGCGCGGCCGTAGACGTTACACGAGGAGGCGAAGACGACGTGTTCGACGCCGAGTTTGCCCGCCGCGGTCAGGACGTTCTCGGTCCCGTCGTAGTTGATGGCGAACGTCTCCTCGCGGCGGTCGTGGGTGCTCGACGCGCCCGTGATGGCGGCGAGGTGGACGACGCGGTCGACGCCCCGCATGGCGCTCTCCACGTCGCCGTACTCGCGCACGTCGCCCCGCCGGAACTCGAGGCCGTCGCCGAGCGTCCCGAGCAGCGCCCGGGGCGATCCGGTCGAGAGGTCGTCGAAGACCACGACGCTGTCGACGCGGTCGTCCGCGCGCAACAGCGGGACCAGCGCGCTGCCGATGTAGCCACAGGCCCCGGTGACCAGGATGTCCACGGGTCAGTCCTCGCTGAGAACGCCCGGCAGGAAGCGGTCCTCGTGGGCCTCGATGGTGTCGGCGTAGCGCGTCAGCGTCTCGAAGATGTCGTGGACGCCGTCCTCGAAGGACTGGGACTGCCCGCCGATGAGGTCGGCGTAGCGGTCGTTCTCGATCTCCATCTTGTGGGTCTCGTCCTCGTCGCGGGGGTTCTCGAAGTGCTCGACGGCCACGTCGAGGTCGAACTCGCTGCCAACGTCTGCGATGGTCTCGGCGATCTCGACGATGCTGATGGCCCGCGTGACCTGGTTGTAGACCGTCAGCCCGTCAGGCCGGTCGTCGGGGTCGGCGAGCGCGACTTCGGCCAGCCCCTCGACGGCGTCTTCCAGCGAGACGAACGGCTTGCGCTGCTCGCCCTTGCCGTAGACGGTGACGGGGTAGCCTGCGACCGCCTGCGCACAGAAGCGGTGCGTGACGGTCCCGAAGTAGTAGTCGAAGTCGAAGCGGGTCTTGAGCCGGTCGTCCGCGCGGGTCTCCTCGGTCTCGGTCCCGTAGACGATGGCCGTGCGCACGTCCGAAATCGGGATGTCGAACTGCGTGTGGGCCAGCCGCATGTTCTGTGCGTCGAAGCCCTTCGTCGCGTGGTACCAGCTCCCGCCCATGTTGGGGAAGGGCACGTCGTCGCGCTCGCCCTGGTTCTCCATCACCGCGCCGCCCTCGGGGATGGGGAACTCCGGCGCGCCGTAGACGCCCGTCGTTGTCGTCTCGACGAAGTGGGTGTCGGTGAGGTCGTGTGCTTCGAGGCCCCACAGGAGGTTCCGGGTCGCCTGGAGGTTGTTGTGCTGGGTGTAGTTGGCCCGCTCGCCGTTTATCTGGGAGTACGGCGCGGAGGGTTGGGCGGCGGTGTGGACGACCACGTCGGGTTCGTGGACCGCGAGCAGTTCGTCGACGAAGGACTTCTCGGCGAGGTCGCCCTCGACGAACGAGAGGTTCGTCAGGCCGTGGACCTCCCGGGCCGCGTCGAGGCGTTCGTCGATGCTGGCGACCGGTGTCGCGCTCGTCGCGCCGACGTCCTCGACCCACTCCCGTCGGCCGAAGTTGTCCACGAGCAGCACTCTGTCGTCCGTCCGGTCGGCGATGCGCAGGGCGGTCGGCCATCCGACGTAGCCGTCGCCGCCAGTGATGAGGATAGTCATAGTTACTCAGATGGTGAGTAACTCCGGCGCGTAATCAATCTTCTGTTCAGTTGCGCGGTAGTCCTGTGCCACGTGGGTACCACCGCGTCAGTTCTCGCACCCGAAATAGTAGCCACGGGGGTATCGTGGCTGATATCTCTCTGATGTATGGCTGTCGGTCAGGCCTGGAGATTCCGCACAGCCTCACCGACCCGCCGGTGCATCAGCCGGCTCCGGTTCTCGTCGTTTCGCAACCGTTAAAACCGACCCTGTCCTCTACCCTATTGCTATCGCACGGGCCGGTGGGGTAGCCTGGTATCCTTCGGCCTTCGGGTGGCCGTAACCGCGATTCGAATTCGCGCCGGCCCATTTCTCCCGCACGCTACCTCGGGCAGTCTACTGTCCCTCAACCACAGCGTCTGGGCGTGGGTACGCTACTGCGTGTCTGCAACTGACGTATGTTGGATGACTCAGCGCGTGTTGTCGACGATTTGCTCGACTTCGGCACCGGTGAGGCCAGTCTGGTATATCCGAAGGTCGGCTAGCTTCCCGACCATCAGGTTGTACCAGTCCGGATTCCCGGTCCCGTACCAACTCCCAACGGTTTCGTGTGACCAGTAGTCCGAGACGTTGGGGCTGTAGCCGGGCATCGTTTCGTCGACGAACCGTTGCTCGCCGTCGAGGTAGAACCTCACTGACGACTGCGGAGTCACGACGTACATGAAATGGTGCCACTCGTTCGTCGGGATAACCATCTCACCGTTGGTGTGGTCCGCTGTCGCGTAACTAACACCGCCACTCTGTGACCTGATGCTCAGTTCCAGTCGCACTTGACCGTCCACGGGGACACCCTGAACGACGTACTCTGCGTCGTTTCTGAAGATGTGGTGTCTCGGCTGGTCGCCGTTTTGGTGTCGCATCCCGGACGGCTGGTCAAAATACACCCAGCCGCCGAGACTCGCGGCCCCGCTATCAGGAGCCATGATGCTCAGCTCCTCGTTCGCGCCGCGAGATATCATCATTCCAACGGACCTGTCCAGCGCAACCGATTCCCGGCCCTGATAGGTTCCAAGTTCGGGGTCGCCTCGCTCGATTGAGATGTCGTTTTCGCCGGCGACATCACCGAAGCCGGACTGGAACGGCCACCGGCTCACCCGCGCTGGTCTGGCTTCCGTCAGGACGCGCGCCACTTGGAGCCGCACTCGACGTAGGTGAACAGCCGACCCTCGTAGGAGCCGCCCGGCTTCGGACGCCTGCTCGTGCGGACTGCACTGGCCTGAGACAATTCCGGCACTCGGAGTGTGACGTGTTGCTACCCGCTTGCACACGTTCTGATGGTCTCGTAGACCGCTTCCGGCTCGTCGACGTTCTCCAGGCGGAGCGGACCGAGGCCGCGGTTCATCGATATCGTCCCGTACCCCAGGACCGACTGAATCCGATTCTGGCTCAGCTCGTGGCTCCGGAGTTTATCGAACCGGACCCCTTTCGAGTGGGTCCGAAACAGGAGTTCGTACTCCTGCTCGACGCGGCTGTCTGTCACAGTGTAGGTCGTCCTGACGAGGATGATAGTCCGGACCAGAAACCGGACGGTCAACACGAGTCCGAGCAGCAAGACGACGAGTGCCGCTGTGTTCGTGATGTCCGGCGACCCCAGCGCTTCTGGGGTGGCTTGGAGATACCCGACCACGCCCAGACTGAAGAGCAAGACGACCGCCAGTCGAATCAGCGTCGGCTTGGTCGTCGGATTCGTTTCGAGAATGACGTCGTCGTGGCCACTCGCTCGGTCTGTCGTAGTCGACTCTTTCGCTCCGTTCGAAGTCTGTTGGTCTTGCTGTGACATATCAGGTGACGATGTATGCGACGATGGACCCGGTGACGTACACGATTGGGGAGAGGGCGACAGCGACGACGGCGATAGCCGCGTTACTCCGCGTTGCCCGGTGATTGATTCGAGCGCCGAGGTACAGCGAGAAGAGGTAATACAGCAGCGTCAGCGTGAGTATCGCCAGTATCCACTGGCCTTCGGTGGAAATAGTGGTGACGCCCAGAGTGTCTGGCCGACCACCGGGGAGCTGGACGCCCGCTCCGAGAGCGTCGATGATAGCGTACACGAACGCGGCTTGGAGGTTCCTGATGAGTTGGCGTGCACCGCTGACGCCGGCCTGATTGGTCAGATACCAGACCGCGGAGAACGTCGCGACGAGATACGCGCTTGTCGTGTACACGACTGTGTGCATGCTCTGAACGATGCCCTGCGAGTCCCGAACGATGAGAACGCCCACGTGAAACGTCACGAGCGTGATTGCAGTTGCTATCGAGATGAACAGGGAGTTCTGAACGAACGCCGCGAGCAACTGCCAACTGGCCGCCGGGTCGATACCGTACGACCCGGCGACGCTGGCGAAGTTCTCCGGGGCCGGCTGTGAGGACTGGACACCGATGCCAGCGAGAGTGAGCGGGGCTGCGTACGCGGCAAGGTTCACGAAGTAGACCCCCAAAAGTGAGCCTAACTGTCGGACTACACCGAGTCGGGACGCCCCGTACGAGTCTGTCTGAAACTCTACGAACTTGTGTGGGCGGAAGACGGCATCGAACCCGCCACGGAGTATTGCCCCCACACCTCTCACAGGCATATACTCCTCCTATTTTATCAAGGATACTTAGCTTTTGGTCCAAGAATACTCTCTGAATAGTCTATTTTTAGTATCGACGATTATATTGGGTGAATATGACTCGTCGGGCCGGGAGACTTCCCCTGACAATTACTGTGACCGTGTCGCTCTGGACTGCTGGACTCGTGCTCGGGTACTTGCTCACCCTCGGTTCCGCCCGAGACCTCCTCTGGGCCTGCTGGGGTGCCTCAGTCGTCTTGCTGCCGCTCGTCGCTGTCGACGGTCGGCAGGCCGGGTCATTCTCGTGGCCCGTCCTCGGTGGACTCCTCGTGCCGGGACTCAATCTGCTCGTAGGTGCCGCCTACGCCCTGTCACAGTTCCGGCAGCGACACGGGAAGCCGAGCAACCGTCACGGCTTGCTCTTTTTCTCCGGTGTCGCCGCCGCCACACTCGCTGTCGTCGTTGCCCCGTACGTGCTCGGGCCAGTCGCTCTCGTCTGTGGCTACGTGGTCCGGCGACGGTACAGCGCCCGGGAAGGGGCGCTCCTGCTGACAACCGGGAGCGCCACCATGCTGTTCGGGTTAGCACTGAACGCGGTCGTGTTCCTGTTCCTTCGCCCCGGGCCACTTCTCTGACGATTAGAGCGGGTCGCTGCCGGACTCGCAATAGCCGGTCTCCGCTCGCTCCGCCACGTCACAACCCCAGTCTACCCCGGATATTACCCATTTGAAAACCATTTTATTACAGATATTCTTGGCATGACTATGTCACGCTCTCAGAAACCACGCCAGGCTCGCTCGAGCGCAGACACAGATTTCGAGCAGTTCTCCGCAGGCGACGCGGTGAGAACCCGCGGTCCCTCGATGTCTTGGTGTGCCTCATGACCGATTCCGGTCTGCCGAACTATAGCCGACGGACGCTCCTGGCGACGCTTGGGAGCGGACTCCTCACCGGGTGTCTCAGAACGGGAACCGGACCACCTGCGACAGCGACTCCGGCCGGGACGCAGTCGGACGCCGAACTTTCGACGGGCGAGGTGACGGCGTCGCCGACGGTAACGAGTACGCCCGAACCGCCGGTGTCACTGACCCGAGAGTGGAACGCATTCTTTCACCCGACAGGCGAGGCCGTGGTAGACGACGGCACGGTCTATTCCGGGTCCCGGGAGGGCGTTCGGGCGCTCTCTGTAACGGATGGCACAGAGCGCTGGCGGACGGAACAAGACCGTATCTCACTGCTCGGCACAGTCGAGGGTGACTCTCTCTACTACACGTCGTTTCTGGAGCCCGGGCTGTACAGTGCGAGCACGGAAACCGGGGCAATCGCCGCGACAGCGGATATCGGCCCCGCCGGCGGCTCGCCTGTCGTCACGAGCGACCACGTCGTGGTTGGGACCGACCACAACGCCAACGACGGCACGACAAACGAGGTCGTCGGACTGTCGAAACGCGATCTCAGCCGCGTTTGGTCGGTTTCCGAAACGGGACGGTCATACACGGGCGGCGTCGCGTTCGGCGGGCAGGCTATCGTCGGATTCGGGACCGGCGACCAGAACCGAATCGAGGCTCGGAATCCGGCCACGGGGACCGTCGACTGGGCTGTCGACGGCTACGTGATCGCGCCGCTTCGACAGTACGACGGGGCCCTGTACGCGCCAGTTGCCGGTGGGGCCGGCGTGGAACTGGTGAAAATCGACCCCGACGGCTCGGTTGCCTGGCGACATCTACTCGAGGAGCGGACCGACTCGATGTACGTCTACACCGCGGCACCGACCTTCTACCGTAATCGCGCGTATTTCGCGTCCTACTCGCAGGTACACGCCGTTGACCTCGACACGGGCGAGACAGTGTGGCAGACGACCACTGACCGGCCGATGGAGTCGTCACCGGCCGTCGTCGGCGACTACGTGTGGGTGACACCGACCGAGCTGCCCGACGAAGAGCGCAATCGCGTGTTGTACGGGTTCGATATCGAGACGGGAGACAAAGTGGTCCACACTCGCTTCGCTGCCTCGACGCATGCCGCGCTCGCGCTGGGGAACACGCTGGCAGTCGTGATGGAGAACCAGATTGCCGCTTTCTCACTGGAGACCTCAACATGAACCGACGGCAGTTACTCACGCTACTGGCAACGGCTGGAACCGGCGGGTGCCTGAGCTTTCGAGAGGCCGGTGAGGCGGAACCGGCAACACAGACGGGGTTCGACACGACGGTCGATTCTCAAGACCCACAGAGAGCGACCAGCACACCGTCGGGCTACGCGTCGACGGCCGCGTCTGTCGAGACGGTACAAACGCTCTCGATGGATATCACCGCACTCTCGGCTGCCGGCCCGTCGTACCTGGTCGCCACTCTCGACGAGATTCAGCTCCGAGATTTTGGCTCGGCATCCCCTCGAAATACGCTCGAAGCCCCTGTCAACAGTTCCGTCGTCGAACTGACCGACTCGGACTGCTATGTCGGCAGTCAGATAGCCGGCGGGGACCGCTCGACGATATACCGCTTCGACACGGAGGGCGGGACCCTCCAGGCACGAACCGAGATTCGAGGGAGCGTCTCGAAGCTCACCACGGCCGGCGACCTGCTCGTGTGTGGCACGAACCGGGAGTCGACCGAGGGTGCGACACAGCCCGGGACCCACATCACCGTCTTCGACCGGGCGAGTCTCGACCGACAGTGGACGACGGCGGTCGGGAACGGCGCAATCACCGGCGACGTCTGCCGGTTAGACGACGCGCTTCACGTCGGCTTTACGAATTTCCTCGTCGGTTTCGCGGTGACAGACGGAACGATTCGGTACCGCGCACCGCTGAACGTCGGATACCCAGTGGCCTACCAGGGCGACCTGGTCGCCGATGTGGACCGGAAACTGCGCCGGTTCGACCCGGAGACGTTAGCGTACGACTGGAGTGTCGGGAGCGAGGTCGCTGGGCGACCGGTGGTCGTGGGAGAACACGTCGCCGTCCCGACAACAGATGGCCTCCTTTGTGCGACCGTCGCAGACGGGCAGCAGCGCTGGTCGCGGACGCTAGAGTCCGTGAGTGGCTTCACTCCAGAACTGCTGGTGTACCAGGGCGGCCTCCTGTGGTACGGGACTGCTGCCGAGGAGCTTTACGGCCTCGTTCCGCCGTCGGGCGAAACCGCGTTTTCACTGTCGGCCGACCTCTCGGTCATCGCTGCGACGACCGGCGGAGTCGTCATCGACTCGGGGTACGAAACGCTCGAGCTTCGAGTGAGCTAATCGCGTCACGTGGCGGTCTGACCTTGTCCGGAAGCTGCTTCGAAACCACGCGCCTCGGCTTGTCCCGCCGTCGCCTTCAGGTAGCGAAACCGGTCGCCGGTGGCGTCACGTTGCCCCGTCCTCTGGTGCTGGTCGGCTCCGAGCCGCGACGACATCCAGCCCGGGACTGTAGTAGTACACTGGGTCCGCGTCGGGGCGCGCGAAGCCGTCGGCCCGCGACAGCGTGTCGGTTTCGACGGTCGCTTCGGCCGGGTACAGCGTCCACGTGTCGTGGTCGACATCGGTGTAGTGGAGGGTGCCGTCGGGCGCTTCGGTGTAGAAGCGATACCGCTCGACGAGAAACGCCGCCAACGGGTTCGCTGGCGCGGCGAACGGTTCTCCGGTCGGCCAGTAGGTGGCCGCGTAGTGGCCGGGGCGGGCACCCGGATGCCGCCGCTGGCTCTCGAACTGGACGCGCCCGTCGCTCAGTTCCAGCGCGATTCGAGCGTAGTAGTACGGCAAATGATGGAACAGGCGGGCACCGACGACGCTCGCGAGTCCCTGCGCGTCCAGGCTGAAAAAGTAGACGCTCGGGACGCCGTCGCGGGTGACGTACGTCCGGACGTTGACTTCCGGAAGCCGGACCCCGAGTGGTCGGGGGAGGCCTTTCGGACGGACGGCGACGTTCGTAAACGGCACCACGGAGAGCCACGCACGCCCGTCGTGACGGTCTGCGCTGAGCGACTCTGGGAGATGGGCGTCCATCACTTCCGGGTCGACCGGCCAGTTCTCAAAGAGCAGGTGTCGCCAGCCCATCTCCAGCGGGACGACCATACCGGTGCTACACAGACACCGGGCAAAAAGCCACCCGCCGTCCGCCTCGTGTGACGGGTCTCGCAGAACGGCCCGTCGCGGTCGGACGACGACCGACCGCGTCCGTTCGCGTCGCCGCGCGGGCTCACCCCTCCGCGAACTTCTCGACCACGCGGTCCAGGTCGGGCGACAGTTCCCGCATCACGTCCGTCGTCGTGAGAACGCCGACGCAGGTGGTCTGTCCGTCGACCACGAGCCGCTTGATGCCGTGCTCGACCATCGTATCGACGGCCTCCTCCAGCGAGGCGTTGCGACCGATGGTCTTGACGGGGGTCGTCATCAGGTCGCCGACCGGGGTCGTGTCCGGGTCGATGCCGTCCCGGAGGCCGCCGATGACGTCCGTCTTCGTGAGTATGCCCCGCCCGTACTCGGTTTCGACGACGACCGAACCGACCGCCTCCCCCGCGAGGAGCTTCGACACGTCCCGGACGGTGAGTTCCCTGTCGACGGTTTTCACCGGTTTGGTCATCACCTGCTCGACGGGTGTGTCAAGTGCATTCATGCCACAAGTTGGGAAACACACATGATAAGTCATTTGACTCCCGCAATCGCTTCACTGACGCCCACAATGGCCGAAAGGGCCGTGTCTCGGCACTCTCTCGGCCTGACATACCAGATCACGAAGTCCCGTCGGCCTGCTGTCGACGCACGTAAGTCCTCGACCGGCTTCGAACCGGTATGCGCCAGTTCGTCATCATCGGTCACGACGCCCCGACGACGCCGGAGTTCTCCCTCGACGACCTGGCCGGCGCTGCCGGCCGGCTCGACGTGCTCTGTCGGTGTGTCACGAGCGCGTTCTTCCTGAGCCACGCCATCCGCGAGGACGTGCGGGTCCACCTGACGTTATCGGACGAGTACACCGTCACGTTCGACGGGGCCGACCTCCGTCGGCTGAACCCGGACGAGCGGTCCACGGCGGCGCTGATACGCAAGGCCCTGGAAGAGCGCGAGGAGGCTATCGGCCACGTCCCGGTCGAGACTTCGCCCGGCGTGTCGCTCACGCGACGGGGATTCGAGGCGACGCTCGACGACGTGGCACGCCGGGGGACCGTCGTGCAACTGCACGAGGACGGCGACCCCGTCGTCGACGTCGAACCGCCGTCGGACCCGGTGTTCGTCCTCTCGGACCACCACGACTTCCGGGACGCGGAGGCGGTGCTGCTGGCCGACCGGGCGGACGAGCGCGTCTCGCTCGGGCCACGGGCCCTCCACGCCGACCACTCGATTACGGTCGCACACAACTACCTTGACACAGCGGGGTTCCAGCAGTACTGACGGCGCGCTCGGGCGGTTGCCAGAAGGGTTTTCCTCCGCGATTCGTTGGATGGTGTATGGGACTACTGGGTTCGGAAACGGGGCCGGGTCGCGCCGTCCGCCGACGTATCGAAGCGGTGAGGGACCGATGACCGACCGGGAACACCCGTCCCGTCGTGCGGTCCTCCGGGCGGCCGCCGGGGCCGGCCTCGCGTCCGTCGCCGGCTGTTCGGCGCTGGAGGGCGAACCCGACGACGCGGCCTCGACGGTCGAGGGCGAGCAGGCCGCGGCCCTCGCGCGCCGGTTCGCGCCGACGCTGTACTTCGACCGGGCGGAACCGTGGTTCCCGACGGACCCGCGGCCCTACACCAGCGAGCAGGACGGGGAGACCGTCGTCGACGGGTTCGACGCCTTCGACGGGTACCACGAGCGGATGACCGACGGCGAGCCGCCGGACCCGACGGTGTTCTACCACGTCGTCGAGTACGAGCAGTCGCCGCTGGCCGCCGTCCAGTTCTGGTTCTACTCGGCGTTCGACCAGTTCACGACGAACTTCCACTGGCACGACTGGGAGGTCCTGCACGTGTTCGTCGATACGGAGTCGGGCGACCCGCAGCTGTACGTCGCCAGCTCACACTCCCGGAAGGTGCCCAACAACGAGTTCCTGGACCCGGACCCGGAGATGGTGCCGCGCATCCTCTCTGAGCTGGGGTCACACTCCAGTGCGTTGTCGGTCAACGACGTCCGCGACCGGTTCACCCGGCTGCCGGAGGGCGACCGGTTCGCGGACATCACGAACAGCGCCGTCGAGACCATCGAGGACCTCGCGGAGATTCCGGTCGCCTACGGGCTCCCGCGGGACGAGGGCTCGCGGCTCCCCTACCTCGTGCCGGAGTACGAGGGCGCGCCGCTGTACGAACACGAGCGGCTGCCGTCGGTCAGCCGCGCGGACCTCGTTCCCGAGCGGCTGACGCTCCGCTCGTTCGACAGCCTCTCGGCACCGCCGACGGACCTGCCGACGCGGGAGACCGGGCTCGTCTTCCAGCACACCGACCGCGGCGAGGCCGACCCCGACGTCGAGTACGACCTCGTGGCGAGCAGCGAACTGGAGCACATCGCCGACTTCACCGGCCCGCAACTGAGCTTCGAGTTCGCCGTGCCCCAGTTCGCCGAGGACGCCGTCGCGGGCCACATCACGACGACCGGCGCGCCCTGGGACCAGCCCCGGTACGACAACCCCGCCGCGGACATCTCCGAGCCGAACCACCGGGCGGCGCTGGCCGAGCGCTACGACGCCATCGGCGCGCCGGCGGAGATACGGACCGTCGTCGCCAGCCTCTCGGCGGCCGTCTCGAACGACGACGCACCGGAAAACGAGGGACTGACGACCGAGGACACCGCCGTCGAGTCCGTCGCCCT
Organism: Haloarcula sp. DT43; assembly: GCF_037078405.1. Lineage (NCBI taxonomy): Archaea > Methanobacteriati > Methanobacteriota > Halobacteria > Halobacteriales > Haloarculaceae > Haloarcula > Haloarcula brevis. Next base: position 280,653 of record NZ_JAYMGZ010000002.1, read on the forward strand.
GCTGGAGAGCGACCCCGAAGCCGTCCCGACGTTCGGGGGCCTGGCCGTGGTCCAGGACGTGCCCGCGGGCGAGCACCGGTTCACCGTCAACGGGGCCGGCGTCGCGCCACACAGCGAACCGGTGTCGGTCCCCGAAACGAACGAGACCGATGGACCGACCCGGGCCGGCGTCGACGGCGAGGTCCCGCTCGTCGCTCGGGAGAACGCCACGCGCCTCGAAGTCGACCCGTCGGGGGCCGACAGCGACCTCACCGACCTCGCCGTCGAGGACGACTTCGCCGGCCGACTGTACGACGCCCCGCTGTCGGAACCCGACGCCGTCTACGTCCACGGCGGCGGCGCGTACACGACCGAGGTCCGGGACAGCGACGACGAGGTCGGCGCGTTCCGCGTGAACCCCGACCCCGCCGCGGATGTCGCCGCCCGAATCGCGGAGCCCCGAACCGGAAAGGCCTCGTTGGCGTCGTTTCTCGCCGACATCGCCGAGGAGACGCGCCAGTCGGTCGCCGAACAGGTCGACGGCGACGCGGACCTCTTCGAGGACGGCGGCTCGGTCAACGCCGTCCGGGGCCTCGAACGGGCGCTGGCCGCCGTCGTCGAGGCGGCCGAGCGGGCGACGGAACGCGCCGAGGCCGGCGACCGCGGGAACGCGGACAAGCAACTCCAGGCCGTCGCCGACCGACTCCAGCGGGTCGCAACGGGCATCGAGGGAGCCAGCGACGCCCTCTCGGACCCGCTGTCGAACGCGGCCCGGAAGCGCCTCGAACAGGCCCAGCGTCGGGTCGAGCAGGCCCAGGCGGCCGACAAACTGTAGCTGCCCCTCTCAGAGGCCGAACCACCGAGCCAGTGCGCCGACCACGAGCACCAGTCCCCCGCCGATGAACGTACCGGGGACCGGGAGGACGAACAACACGACGCCGAGCAGGAGCACGAGATTCGATATTCTCATTTCAGTCATAGGTAGCGCGGCCCGCCGTATCCGTCCGGTGCCTGCATTTGCGTGGACCCGTGTGGATTTTGCCCGTCGGAGCCCCACTGCCGGTATGGACGAGGAACTCGCCTGGGAGACGCTCGGTGCCGAGACCGCCTACACCTGTCCGGGGTTCGAGGTCGTCCGCGAGGACGTTCGCCTCCCCGATGGGACCGAAGGAGCCTTCGACTACGTGCGAAACGGCGACAGCGTCGTCGTTCTCCCCTTCACTACCGACGGCGACGTGGTCGTCATCGAGGAGTGGCGGCAGTCGGTCCGGCGGGTCAACCGCGGCCTCCCCGCCGGGACGATGGAGGCCGGGGACGACGACCCGCGGGCCGCGGCGGCCCGCGAACTCCGCGAGGAGACGGGGTACGAGGCCGACGCGCTCGAGCACCTCTACACGGGTGAACCGGCCAACGGCAACACCGACTACGTGTTCCACTACTACGTCGCACACGGGTGTGAGGCGACGGCCGACCAGGACCTCGACCACAACGAGTCGATTCGGGTCGACACCGCCGACTTCGACTCGCTGGTCGGGTCGGTCCGCGACGGCACGCTCCGGGACGGCCGCACCGCCTTGGGTATCATGCACTACGCGCTGTTCGAGTCGTGAGCCGACGACAGTTTGAACTGTTATTGTGTGATAATATTTAACATATGGGCTCGATTGCACTCGACGAGCGGACGGAACGCCGACTCGACAAGCTCAGGGCCGCTGTCCGCCGCCGGACCGGGCAGCCGGTGTCGCGGGCCGAACTGCTCGAACGCCTCGTCGACGACGCCTACGAGTCCCGTGGCGAGGTGGGCGACATGTTCCGGACCGCACAGACGTACGTGGCCGACGAGGACTCCGGGACGGTCCGCCGACCCGACCGCCTAGTTCCCGGCGGGGCGGAGCGAGCCGACGAGTAGTCCGGTCTGACTGCTGCGTCCCGGCCACTGTCGCCCCGGCCGCGAACGGTCGGGCCACGGGGGAACACAACCCTTAGGCGCGCCGGCCGACGACGACGTGTAATGACGAATTTCGAGGTCCGCCAGTACGACGCCGCGGGTCGGCTGGGCGAACTCACGGTGCCGCGGGCCGGCGTCACCGTCGAGACGCCGACCATTCTGCCGGTGGTCAACCCCCACGTCCAGACGGTCGCGCCGGCGACGCTGGCGTCGGAGTTCGGGGCGGAGATACTCATCACGAACAGCTACATCCTGCACGGGTCCGAGGACCTCCGCGAGCCGGTGCTGGAGCGGGGTCTGCACGACCTGCTCGGGTTCGACGGGGCCATCATGACCGACTCCGGGTCGTTCCAGTTGGCGGAGTACGGCGACATCGACGTGACGACCGAGGAGATACTGCAGTTCCAGCGCGAAATCGGCTCGGACATCGGGACACCGGTGGACATCCCGACGCCGCCGGACGTGGACCGCGAGCGGGCGACCGCGGAACTCAAAACGACCCAGGAGCGGCTCGAACGCGCCGCGACCGTCGACACCGGGGAGATGCTCGTCAGCGCGCCGGTCCAGGGGGCGACCTATCCGGACCTGCGGGAGCGCGCGGCCGCCGACGCCGTCTCGACCGGGCTGGACGTGTTCCCGCTCGGGGCCGTCGTCCCGCTGATGAACGAGTACCGTTACGCCGACCTCGCCGACGTCGTCGCGGCCTGCAAGCGCGGACTGGGCGAAGTCGGCCCGGTCCACCTGTTCGGCGCGGGCCATCCGATGATGTTCGCGATGGCGGCGGCGCTGGGCTGTGACCTGTTCGACTCCGCGGCCTACGCGCTGTACGCCCGCGACGACCGCTATCTGACGGTCCAGGGGACGGAACTGCTCGACGAACTGACCTACTTCCCGTGTCACTGCCCGGTCTGTACCGACCACACGCCGGCGGAACTCGACGCGATGGACGCCGACACGCGCGAGGAACTGCTCGCGCGGCACAACCTCCACGTCACCTACGGCGAAATCCGGACGGTCAAACAGGCGATTCGCTCGGGCAACCTCATGGAACTGGTCGACAGCCGCGCCCGCGGCCACCCGGCGATGCTCGACGGCTACCGCGCGCTGCTCGACCACGCCGAGCAACTCGAACGGACCGACCCCGTCTCGAAGGACGCCTTCTTCTACACCTCGACCGAGAGCGCTCGCCGGCCGGAGGTCCGGCGGCATCAGGACCGACTGGAGCGGCTTCCCGTCGAGGGCGACGACGTGTTGCTGACAGAGGGCAGTTCCAGCGCACAGTACGACGAGACCTGGGGCGTTCTGCCGCCCTTCGGCCCGTATCCCCGCGAACTCGCCGACACCTATCCGCTGACCGCGGAAACGCCGGACCGGACCGACCGGGCGGCCTACGAGGCCGCGGCGGCGGGCGTCCGGCGGCTGGTCGACCTCCACCCCGACGTGTCCTTCACGCTGGTCCACGACGACTGGCCGGCGACGGCGCTCGACCGCGTGCCCGAGCGCGTCCGCCTGCGTGACCTGCACGCCCGCGACTGACCGCGTTCCAGCCGCCGTCAGACCACTGGGACGGCCACGTCCTCGTCGGCAGCCTCGCGCCAGGAGCGGGTCGGCTCCCAGCCCAGCAGCTCCGTGGCCTTGGCCGTCGCGTACGCCGCGGCGTCCCCGTCGACCGTGCAGTCGTCCGGGACGCGACCGTAGTGGTCGCGCATCAGGTCGACCAGCGGCCGGCCCAAGGCGTTGTCGGGGCCGACGCAGTTGAACACCTCGTGCCCCTCGACCTCGCCCGTGAGCGCGGCCTCGACGAGATCGACCACGTCCCGCACGTCGACGTACGACCAGTAGTTGCCCGCCCCGGCCGCCAGGTCGTCGACGTACTCCGCGGCCCGACAGGGGTACTCGCCGGGAATCTGTATCCACGAGGGGCGAATCGAGGCTACCGAGATGCCGTCCCGGCGGGCAATCGTCTTCCCGATTTCCTCGGTGACGACCTTCGAGAGGCCGTAGTCGTCCTCGGGCCTGCGCGCGTGGGCTTCGGTAATCGGTAGCTCGTCCGGCACGGGAGTCTCCTCGGCGAAGAAGAAGCCGTACGCGCCGTCGGAGGAGCCCTGGACCACGTCAGCGCCGACGCGGCCGGCCGCCGAGAGGACGGTGTGCGCCGCGAGCGCGTTGTTCCGGAACAGGTCGACACCGGGGTGGGTCCCGGCCACCGGAATCGCCGCCCAGTGGATCACCGCGTCGGGGTCGATGGCGGTGAGCGAGTCGAAGACGCTCCCGGCGTCGGTGAGGTCGAGCGCCCGGTAGTCGACGGCCGGGTGGCCCCCGTCGTCCGGGAGTCGGCGGTCGAGTACTGTCACGTCGTGCGGTTCGGCGAGCCGGTCGACGACCCAGCGCCCGGAACTGCCCCGGCCGCCGGTCACGACAACGTCCATGTCCTCGCTGGGACCGCCAGCACCCAAAGCGTGGTGGTGTGGGTGGGTCGACGGCTATAGGTCGAGCCGGAACCGCTCGCCGTGCGTGAACGTCGTCCAGCCGAGGATGCGCTCGTCCCGGTGTGGCCGGCCCGGGTCGTCAATCGCCGCCTGCTGGGCCGAGACGTACGTCGGGACGTTCTTGACCGGCTGGCCGCGCTGTTTGAGCGTCTCCAGGTACGTGTCCTTCTCGTAGTAGGAGTAGGCGACCTCGTACAGCGACGACGCGGCCTCCTGCTTTCTGGCCGGGAAGCCGTCGCTGTTGACGAACCGGTCGGGGTCGCCCTCGCCCATCGCTTCCCAGGCCTGGGGGTCGGCGACGTAGGGGGCGTGGGCGTCGAGAATCCGCTCGATAGCGCCCCTGTCACCGTCGAATTTCTTGTACTCGTACAGCGTGGGGCCGTCGAGCCTGTCGGCGTAGAGCCGACTGAGTTCCGCCGCGGTGACCAGCGCCTTCGCCGCGTATAGCGAGTACGCGAGGCTCGACGCGCGGACGATTTCGTTTTCCAGAAGTCCGTCCTCCCGGAGCTGGGTGAAGCCGTCTTCCCGGTTCCGCTGCATCGCGTCCCGAAACCGGTCCCAGTCCCGGAGGTACACCGACCCCGCGGCGTGGGTCATCTCCTTCCAGTTGAATATGTTCTGCTGGCCCATCGACGTCGGGATGCCGTGGCCGACGTCGTCGAGGAACGTCCGGACCCACTCCTGGAGGGCGGCCTCCGACCCGACGCTGTCGTCGTCCCACGCCTCGTGGCCGCGGATGAGTTCCGCGCCCCACCACATCTTCGGGAGCGTGATGAACTGCTCGATGCTGTTTGTCTTCACCGGGGCCATGTAGGTCTCGGCGTTCAGGAACCAGTGGTCCAGTAGCTCGACGGCCTTCTCGGCGTACCGGTCCTCGCCGCTGTACTGGTAGGCGAGCCCGAGGTCCCGGATGCGGTCCCCGGTCCTGATGGCGGCGACGTAGTCCTTGCGCGCCGAGGGGTTCTCGGGCCCCTTCGTCTTGAACTCGTGGCCGTCACCGTTGTCCGTGACGCTCTCCGGGGGCGCTGCCAACGCGGTGCGGACGTCTTCCATGAACGCCTCGTAGGCCGCCGTCCACGGGCTGTAGCCGTCCTCGACGCGGGACCGTATCGCGGTCAGTGTGTCGAGGTGGACGAACATCGCGGGCCTGCTGGCTTCCGCCGGCTCGGTTACCTGTTCGGTCGGCGTCGAGTCCGTCTCCTGCGGGGCGGCTCTGGCGTCCGGGTCTCCCGACGAAAGGTCGGTCGAACAGCCACCCAGCGCCGCGGCTGTCCCCGAGAGGGCGAACAACACGTCTCGTCGTGTCTGTCGCTGCACGGATGACCCACCGTCCTCCACAGGGTTAGTTAGGATGTAGTTAATCGACGGATGGCGACACTTTCGAGGGACGTCTCCCGGCCGGGCTGACACGGTCGACAGCAGAGCTACGGGTCCTATCGGCGGCGCTGGTCCAAAGGCAAGATAGTTGGTTGCGCGTGGCCGACGCCATTGCATGACCGACTATTTCGAGGTCCACGAGCGCGACAGCGCCGCGCGAGTGGGTGCGTTGCGCCTCGCCGACCCCGTGACGACGCCGGCGCTGGTCGACGACGTGGACACGGCGACGCCGGGCGACTGTCGACACGTCCTCGACGACGCCGGCAGCCGCTGGCCGACGCCACAGGACGACCCGGAGGGCGACGAGTCGCTGCTCACCGTCCTCCCCCACCGCGGCCTGCCAGCCGGAACGCCGGACGAGGTCGAATCGGCCTTCGCGGTCGACTATCCCGACGTCGAGTTCCCGAGCGCGGCCGTCGTCTCGCCCGACACCGCGACCGACCACGGCAGCGATGCCTACGTGCTGGCCGGCGCACCCGGCTACGTCGGGCACGCCTCGGCGTTCGTCGACGCCGTCACGACCGTCCGCGAGGCCGTCCCCGCCGACACCGCGCTCTATCTCCCGGGCGTCGCCACGCCGCGAAACGTCGCCACGCTCGTCTATGCCGGGGTCGATCTCGTGGACCCGCACCGCGTCGTCGTTCGCGGGACCGAGGGCCGGTATCTCACGACCGACGAGGCGTACTTCCTCGAAGACCTCGACGAACTCCCCTGTTCGTGTCCGGCCTGCCAGCAGCCGCGCGAGGCCTTCGACCGCGAGGACTGCGTCGAGCACAACGTCAACGCGCTGGCCGCGGAACTCCGGCGCGTCCGCCGCCGCATCCGGGACGGCCGCCTCCGCGATTACGTCGAGGGCCAGGCCAGACAGGACAACTGGCTCACCGCGACGTTCCGACGGCTGGACCAGGAGTACGGCTACCTCGAAGAGCGCACGCCGCTCATCCGCCGGGCCGACCTGTCGGCGGCCAGCGACGACTCGCTCCGCCGGGTCGAAATCCAGCGCTTCGCCGAGCGGGTCACCGACCGCTACGTCCCCCGCTTCGACGACCGACCGCTCGTCCTCGTCCCCTGTTCGGCGCGCAAGCCCTACAGCGACTCCCAGAGCCACAAGCAGTACCACGACGCCATCAAGTGGCGCGCCCACGTCGTCTCGATGACCTCGCCCATCGGCGTCGTCCCGCAGGAACTCGAACTCACCTACCCCGCCCAGCACTACGACTCCGTCGTGACGGGCAACTGGACCGCCACCGAAATCGAGTTCGTCAGCAGCGTGCTGGAACGCTACTTAGAAGGCACCGACTACCCCGAGGTTATCGCCCACGTACCCGGTGAGGGGTACCGCGACATCTGCGAGCGCGTGGCCGATTCGCTCGGCCGCGAGTTCACCTACACGGTCACGGACCACCCGACGACGGCGGACTCGCTCGGGAATCTCGCGGCCGAACTGGAGGGGTGGGACCGGTATCCCAAGCGGGAGCGCGAACACAACACCATCCGCGCCGTCGCGGACTACCAGTTCGGCGCAGGCGCGGGCGACGAACTGTTCGACGACCTCTCGACGCAGGGCCGGTATCCGCAGCTTCGGGCCGACGACGCCGACGGCGAGCAACTGGCGGCCCTGGCCCAGCAGTACGGCGTCCTCTCGCTGACCACTGCCGGGGCGCGCCGCTGGGTCGAGAGCGACGTGCCGACCAAGACGGTCGACATCGAACCGTTCGTGCCCCACGGCTCGGTGCTCGCGCCGGGGATCACGGACGCCAGCGACGACATCCGCGTCGGCGACGACGTGGTCGTCCGGGGCGAAGCGGCCTTCGGCGTCGGCCGCGCCGAGATGAGCGGGCCGGAGATGCGCTCCTCGACGCGGGGCATCGCCGTCCAGATGCGCCACGTCGAAGAGCAGTAGCGCCGTTTTCGCCGGCTACCGACGGAATCGGCTCGCGGTTCCGCCTGACCGCGCGACTTATCCGGAGTGCGGGGTAACCGCCGGTATGGACTGGTCGGGACGCCGGCGGTATCTGCCCGCAGTCGGGTTCGCGCTGCTGTTGCTCGGCACCTCGCTGCTCCCGGTTCCCGAGGGGGCGAGCGAGCAGGTCCCCGCGCTGTTCGGAATCGCCCTCGACAAGTGGGTCCACGCGCTGAGTTACGGGGTCCTGACGGCGCTGCTCGCGTGGGCTCGACGCGCCCGCTCGGTGCCGCTCGTCGCGGCGCTCGCGGCGGTCGCCGTCTGCTACGGGGCGGGCATCGAACTGCTTCAGGGGCTCGTTCCGTCTCGCGGACTGAGCGGTGCCGATTTGCTCGCCAACGGCATCGGAGCGGTGCTCGCCGGCGTGCTGTGGCTGGCGCTCGCGCACGCCGACACCGCGTGGGGCGGGACGGAATCCTTCTCCCGGCGGTAACGAAGCGGCTTTACGCACACATCAGTTACCCGGCTCTAATGAGCAAGCCCAGTCCCGACGTGTACGAGCAGGGCAAGGGCATGGACGCCCACAACGCCGTGATGCGCGACATCCGGTCGCGGAACGACTCGACGTACGACCCTCGTGAGCCGACCCGCGTGTGGCTCGACGAGGACAACACGCCCGACGGCGTCTACCAGAGCCTGACCATCATCTTGAACACCGGCGGCTGCCGGTGGGCCCGCGCCGGCGGCTGTACGATGTGTGGCTACGTCGCCGAGAGCGTCGAGGGCGGCAGCGTCGCCCACGAGGACCTGATGGCCCAGATTCAGCACTGCCTCGACCACGAGGCCGAGAACGCCGACGAGCCGTCGGGGCTCATCAAGATCTACACCTCCGGGAGCTTCCTCGACGAGCGCGAGGTGCCGGCGGAGACGCGGCAGGCCATCGCCGAGACGTTCGCCGACCGCGAGCGCATCGTCGTCGAGTCCCTGCCCGACTTCGTCGACCGGGAGACCGTCGGCGACTTCGTCGATGCCGGCCTGGAGACGGACGTGGCGGTCGGCCTCGAGACCGCGACCGACCGCGTGCGCCACGACTGCGTGAACAAGTACTTCGACTTCGCTGACTTCGAGGCCGCCTGCGAGGCCGCGCGAGACGCCGGCGCGGGCGTCAAGGCCTACCTGCTGATGAAGCCGCCCTTCCTCTCTGAATCGGAGGCCGTCGAGGACATGAAGCGGTCGGTGCGCCGCTGTGCCGCCGTCGACGGCTGTCACACCGTCTCGATGAACCCCTGTAACGTCCAGCGCTACACCATGGTCGAGGAGCTGTACCACGACGGCGGCTACCGCCCGCCGTGGCTCTGGTCGGTCGCCGACGTGCTCGAATCGACCGCCGAGGAGGACGTCATCGTCGTCTCCGATCCCGTCGGCCACGGCAGCGACCGCGGCCCACACAACTGCGGCGAGTGCGACGACAAGGTCCAGCGAGCCATCAAGGACTTCGACCTGCGCCAGGACCCGTCGGTGTTCGAGCAGGTGTCCTGCGAGTGCGAGGCGACGTGGGACGCCGTCGTCGAGCGCGAGCGCAGCTACTCGCTCCCGCTCGCTCGGTAAGACCCGGAAACGGTATTATTGCCTGTCGACCAACGCTTATCCGTCTTTCCCGCATAAGACCCTTCGAATGACCCCCAACGGCAACCAGGACCGGCGCAGTTTCAACACGCGCGGCACGGTCACGGAGTGTGACCTGTGTGGCGAACGGCGGCAGTGCATCGACGGCGACGGGATGGTCGCGTGCACAGCCTGCCAGTCCGACCTGCTGCCGTCCGGCTGGGGCCTCTAGGTTCTTTCGCTCGCTCAGGACTGTTCGTCGGAGACGGGCTCGATAGCGGGGATGACGCCGACGGTAGCGGTCGCCTTGAACGAGGCGACGAGCTCCGAGCCCTCGCTGATGCCGAGTTTGTCGAGGCTCGTGTCGGTCACGAGTGCCGACAGCGTCGTGGTCGGGTCGATTGCCAGCGCGACCAGCGCGATAGCGGTTCCCTTGTCGATACGCTCGACGGTTCCCGAAAACTGGTTGCGCGCGCTCGTCCCCGCCGGTTCCGGGGCTTCGGTCGGCGCGTTTAGCGTCACCGTGTCGGCGCGGATACCGACCTCCACCGGGTCGCCGGGGCTGGCCTCGGTGTCGACGATGGCCCGAACCGTCCCCGGCGGCGTCTCGACGGTCGCCAGTTCACCGTCGCGGTCCACGACCGTCCCGCTGAGGACCGTCTCCTCCGCCGTCGCCACCCCGTCGAACTCGGCCTGGAGCCGCTGAAACCGGGCCAGCAGTTGCTCGGCCGTCGCCGTGAGTTCGCTGCCGCCGCCGCCGCTCCCGCCCCGACTCCGGTCGACCAGCGGGCCGAAGGCCTCTTCGAGTTCGACGATGCGCCGCTGGGCGTGGGCGTAGGACCGGCCCAGCGCGTCGGCGGCGCTGTTCAGCGACCCGTGCGCGGCGACCGCCTGCAGGAGCTGTCGGTCACGCGCGGTCAGCGCGATGTCGCCCTGCCCGAGTTGCACTTCCACGTCCGCAGTCGCGTCCATACCGTCGCATCGGCGGGCGGTTACAAAGAGAGTATCGCCGGGTACTCGGTCAGTACACCAACTCGCCCGAGATGAACTGCCGGGTTCGGTCGTCCGACGGGTTCTCGAAAATCACCTCTGTCGGGGCGATCTCCGTAATGCTCTCGTCGAGTAACACTGCGACCCGGTCCGCGACGCGCTCCGCCTGGTGCATGTCGTGTGTCGCAACGACGACGCCGATGCCCCGGTCCCGCGCCTCGGAAATCGCGTCCTCGATGACCGCCGTATTTCGCGGGTCCAGGTCTGATGTCGGCTCGTCGAGGAGCAACACGTCGGGGTCGTAAGCCAAGGCCCGGGCGAACGACACCCGCTGGGCCTCGCCACCCGAGAGGGATTCCGCGCGTTGCTCCATCTTGTCCGTTAGCCCGACGACGTCGAGGGCCTCACGAACGGCGTCCGCGGTACCGTTCGACCGCAGGACCGAGCGGAGTTCGCTCTGGAGCCGCTTCGTCCAGGACCTACGGATGCGAAGCCCGTATTCGACGTTGCGAGCGACCGGAGCGTCGAAGAGGCTCGCCTCCTGGAACACCATCCCGACCCGTCGTCGAAGCGAGAGCCGTTCGGCCTCGTCGGCGGCCCACACGTCTGTATCGTCGAAGGTGACCGTTCCGTCGTCAGGTTCGAGCGAGAGTGCGAGCATCCGGAGCAGCGTCGTCTTGCCGACGCCCGACGGACCGATGACGGCGACGACCTCTCCCGTTTCGACGTCCATCGAGAGATTGCGAAACACGCAGTCCACTCCGTACCACTTTGACACGTCAGACACCTGTAACATTAGCGTTGCACCTCCTGGTCGCCCAACCGGACGACCACGGCGTTGACCGTCAACACGAGCGCGACCAGAACCGCTCCGAGTATCATCGCCGTCTCGTACTGCCCCTGCCGGGCCTCGAGCTGAATCGCGGTCGTCAGCGTGCGCGTCTTCGAAATTCCCCCCGCGCTCGTGATGTTTCCCCCGACGATGAGGACGGAGCCGACTTCGCTGATAGCGCGCCCAAAGCCCGCAAGCACCGCAGTCGCAATCCCGTACCGCGCTTCCTTGAGTACGACCAGCGCAACGTCGACGCGCGTCCCGCCGAGGACGTGGGCGGCGTCCCGGACGTTCTCGTCGACGCCGCTGATGGCCGCGAGACTGATGGCCGTAATCGGCGGCGTCGCGAGGACGAACTGAGACATAATCATCGCCTCCTTGGTGAATATCAGCTCCAGCGTCCCCAGCGGTCCCTGATTGGAGACGGTAAACAGCACGAGGAGGCCGACGACCACGCTGGGAAACCCCATCCCAGTGTTGATGACCGACTTCACGAACTGCTTGCCGGGAAAGTCGCCAAAGCCCATCACGATGGCCACCGGGATGCTGAACAGCGTGCTCAGCGTCACGGCGATGACGCTCACGTACAGCGAGACGTAGATGATACTCGAGACATACCCGTCTCTGAAAGGCAAGTCGACGACAGTCTGCAGCAGGTGTCCGACTGAATCGAGCGGCACGCTTACCCGTCGGAGTCGCTACTCCACCCTTCGGGAACGTACTGCTGGAAGTTCGGGTTCTCGGAGACGGCTTCGGGGAAGAACAGCTGTTCCCCGTTGACCTGGTAGCTCGAAATGGCGTCCTGTGCGCCGGGGCTGGTAATCCACCCGATGTAGGCCATCGCGAGGTCGTAGTTGGCGTTGTCGTGGACGCCGGGGTTGACCGCCATAATCCCGTAGGGGTTCGCGAGGATTTCCGGCCCGTCCTCGATGGGTCCCTGTACCAGAATGACGAGGTCGATTTCCGAGCGCTGGGAGATGTACGTCCCGCGGTCCGAGAGCGTGTACGCCCCCTGCTGATTGGCGACGTTCAACGCCTCTCCCATTCCGGTCCCGGTCTCCTGATACCAGTCACCGCCCGGCTCGGTACCCGCTGCCTCCCAGAGGTTGAGTTCCTTGGTGTGGGTGCCGGAGTTGTCCCCGCGCGAGACGAACTGGGCCTCCGACTCGGCGATGGCGGTGAGCGCCTCCGTCGCCGAGCCCATCCCCTGGATGCCTGCCGGGTCGCTCTCCGGGCCGACGATGACGAAGTCGTTGAACATCAGGTCCCGGCGGTTGATGCCGTATCCGTTGCGCATGAACTCGTCTTCAAGGCCGCGGGCGTGGACCATCACCACGTCGGAGTCGCCGTTGCGGGCCGATTCGAGGGCCGCCCCGGTCCCCTGTGCGACCGCGTCGACGGACACCCCGTACATGTCCTCGAAAGCGGGGTGGATTTCGTCGAGCAAGCCCGTGTCGTACGTGCTCGTCGTCGTCGTGAGTGTGAGCGTCTCGCCGGCCACTCCCGCCTGACTGCCGCCGCTTTCCCCGTCGGACTGGCTGTTGCTCTGCCCTGGCTGGGTGCAGCCAGCGGTACTGGCCACGACCCCTGTGCCTATCGCTGCGATGAACTCTCGGCGTTGTATCGGCATGGATACAGCGTCGGACTAATAATAGATATAATTTGTGATGGTTGCGGTGTCGTCCGTCCGGTCGTGGCTGCGGTTCGCTGCTGAGAGATGGTCACTCGAAACGCTCCCCGACGGCCGCGACAAAGCGGTCGCTGTCCTGCGTTTATACTTACACTCCGGTAAGCGTGTACTTATACGGCTTGACGGATAAACCGCACGTAGGGACCGCCGGACGATGTCACACGCTCCGCTGGTCCCTTCCCCTTTGAAACGAACTCGGTAGCGGTGAGTACGGCGCTTCTCGATACCGCTGCAGTAACACCCGCCGGCGTTACTCGGCGAACCCTTCGAGGACGCCCCGACCGTCAGTCCGACCCAGGTCAGACAGCGTCGCCCGCTCGGGATGGGGCATCATGACGGCGACGTGTTCGTCCTCGCCGGTGACGCCGGCGACGTTGTGTTTCGAGCCGTTCGGGTTCGCTTCGGGCGTGACCTCGCCGTCTTCGTCGCAGTACTTGAACAGCACCCGGTCCTGGGCTTCGAGTTCGTCCAGGCGGTCGTCGGGAATCTCGTAGCGGCCCTCGCCGTGAGCGATGGGGAGTTCGACGACCTCGCCCTCGTCGTACTGGCTGGTCCAGGGCGTGTCGGCGTTCTCGACGCGCAGGTGGACGTGTTCACACTGGAACCGGGCGCTCTCGTTGGTCGTGAACGCGCCGGGGGTCAGCGACGACTCACAGCCTATCTGTGCGCCGTTGCAGACGCCGAGCACCGGCGTCCCCTCGCTCGCGGCCTCGCGGACGTCGGCCATGATGGGCGAGCGGGCGGCCATCGCGCCAGCGCGGAGGTAGTCGCCGTAGGAGAAGCCCCCGGGGAGGACGACGCCGTCGATGTCTTCCGGAAGACCGTCCTCGTGCCAGACGAGGTCGGCGTCCAGCCCCACCGATTCGAGGGCCTGGACAGCGTCGCGGTCGCAGTTCGAGCCGCCGAACTGGATGACGGAGATAGTCACAGCGACCACCCCGTGGAACCGGCTTGCGGCGTCAGTCGGGCGGCGACGGTCATTCTGCCTCGGCCACCTCGACGTCGTAGTCGTGGATGGTGGGGTTCGCCAGGAGCCGCTCGGCCATCTCGCCGGCCCGGTCGGCCGCGTCGTCGGCGCTGTCGGCGTCGAGGTCGAGTTCGAACACGTCCGCCGACCGGAGGTCGTTCAGGTCGAAGCCGAGCCGTTCCAGTGAGCGCTGTGTCGTCTCGGCCTCGGGGTCGAGGACCCCTCGCTTGAGCCGGACGGTGACGGTCGCGGTAAAGGCAGTCATTACTGGCAAGCGTGCGGGCAGCGGAGAAAACGCTTGTGTTCTCCCGGCAGTTCAGGTGCCGACCGGGGTCCAGTCGCTGGGCTGGTCACGCAGGCCGGCCACTTGGAGTTCGAGGTCGCCGGCGTCGGCCCGCACGTCGACTCGGCCGTCGAAGAACTGCGCCACGCTCTCGACGACCTGCGTCTCGTGTGCGTCGGGGTCGAGCACGCAGATGCCGAGCCCGTCCGCGGTCCCGATGCGGCCGGTGACGGTGTTGAGAAACCGGTACACCGCCCGGACGTCGTCGCTGTAGACCAGCAGCGGCGTCAGTGTGACGATGCCGGTCCGAACCCGCGTGTAGCCGCTGGCGTACGTCGACTCGTAGTGACCGGAGTACTCGATGCCGATGCCCGTCAGGTCAGCCGGCGTACTCACCGCGGAGACGCTCTCCTCGGGCAGGTCGTCGCTCTCCTGTGCGCAGTCGACGACGCGGACCCGCTCCCGTTCGAGCACGCCGCCGTGGCTCCCGAACTCCTCAAGCATCGTCGCGGCGTCGCTGTCCGTCGCGATGAAGACGGTGCCGCCGTCGGCGTCGGAACTGCAGAGCAGTCGCAGTCCCACCTCCCGCGCGCCGCTCAGAACGGGCCCCGTCACGAGCAGGCTCGTCCCCGGCTCGACCGGGTTCAGGGGCAGGTCGTCGAACGCGTAGCGGTCGTCCCGGCGCTGTGACATCAGGTATCCCTCTGGAGCCGCCGTCGCAACAGCAGTTGTTCCTCGACCTCGTCGGCGAACCGCCGGAGGTCGTCCAGTTCCGTCCGCGTGTAGCGACGCGGCTCGCTGTCGATACAACAGACCGCGCCGACTGCGTTCCCCGCCTCGTCCGTGATTCGCACGCCCGCGTAGGACCTGATGTCGAGCCGGTCCAGTGCGTCGATGTCTGCGAAACGGGGGTCCTCGTGGGTGTCTTCGACGACCATCGTCTCGTCGGAGAGAATCGTGTGCGTGCAGATGGTATCCTCGCGGGAGAGGGTCCGCCAGTTGGCCCCCTCACACGCCAGGAACCGCTCCTCGTGTTCGTCCACGAGGCCGACGAAGGCCACGTCGATGTCGAAGTGGCTGGTCATCAGCGCCGTCAGCCGGTCGAACGTCTTGGCCGCCGCCAGCTGGTCGATGTCGTACTCCCGGACGGCGGCCAGCCGCTCCGGCTCGGTCTCCGGCACGGGGTAAGCCGCCTGCGTCACCTCGGCGGCGGCCATCGCGGCGACGTCCGCCAGCCGCTCCCGGGACTCCGGGACCGTCCGTGGCACGTACTCGACGACCTGTTCGGGGCCGCCCCGCGGGAGGTCCGCCGGCGCGCGCTCCGTGTAGAGGACCACCACGCAGTCCGGGTTCACCTCGCGGACCGCGTCGACCACGTCGAACCCGTCCCCGTCCTCGAAGTCGAAGGCCGTCACGACGCAGTCAATCGACCCGTCGAGCGCCGTCGCAAGCGACCCGACGGACCCGACCTCGTCGACGGCGAGTCCGGCCTCGGCAAGCGCGTCGACCGTCTCCGCGCGCTCGCCGGCGTCCGGCTGGGCACAGAGAACGGTCGGCGAATCACTCGTCACGGGCGTACGTACGCGGGCCGACACACAAAGCGTTGGCGTCACATCGGGTGGAAAACGAAGGCTTTTGCCCGGGGACTGCCGACTCTGGGGCAAATGAATCACGACGCTGTCCGGAGGTGTGTACCGTGACGCGCGGCCTGACCGAGATTACCGTCGTCGGTGAGGACGACACCGGCCTCATCGCCGAGGTGACCTCGCTGCTGTTCGAGCGGGGCATCAACATCGAGGACCTGGACCAGGCCGTCCGGGAGGGCGTGTTCCGGATGACCATGCGCGTCGACACCGCCGAGATGGTGACCACAGAGGAGAAACTCCGCGAGGACCTCACCGAACTCGGCGACGAACTCGGCGTCGACGTGCAGGTCCGGTTCCCCGCCGACCGCGAGACACAGACCATCGCCGTCCTCGTCACGAAGGAGTCACACTGCCTCGAAGCCCTGTTCGAGGCGTGGGCCAACGGCGACCTCGGGGCCGACATCGAGGTGGTCATCGGCAACCACGACGACCTCGAACCGCTGGCCGCGAAGTACGACGTGCCCTTCCACGACATCGGCGACGAGAAGGGGACGCCCGACGAGGACCAGCTGCTCGACCTGCTGGCGGAGTACGACGCCGACCTCATCGCGCTGGCCCGCTACATGCGCATCCTCTCGCCGGACGTGGTCTTCCGCTACGAGAGCCGCATCATCAACGTCCACCCGAGCCTGCTGCCCGCGTTCCCCGGCGCGTCGGCGTACATGCAGGCCATCGAGGAGGGCGTCCGCATCGCCGGCGTCACCGCCCACTACGTGACGACCGACCTCGACCAGGGCCCCATCATCACCCAGCGGGCGTTCAACGTCCCCGACGACGCCACCGAGGAGGAACTCCAGCGGATAGGCCAGCCCCTGGAGGCCGAGGCGCTCATCGAGGCCATCAAGCTGCACCTCAACGACGAGGTGACCGTCCACCGCGGCCGGACGAAGCTCCGCGACCCCGAGGAGACGTCCGTCCAGCTGGGCGCGCCCGAGGAACTCGACCGCAACAACCCCGACCGCCCCATCGACGGGCTCGGGGAGTTCGTCGCCGAGGACGAGTTCGAAGCGGACGACTGAGCGGTCGCGTTGCCTGCTGTCGGCGTCGTTTCGCGAGACAGGTTCGTGGCGTCGCTGTCCGCTCCGACCAGCAGCGACGGGTCCGTCGCGACGGCCCCGACCGCTTAGAGGTCGCCGGCGGCCGCGACAGCGTCGTCGAGCGACGGCGCGTCGAACACGCTCCCCTCGACGTAGGCGTTCGTCCCGGCGCAGTAGAGGTCCCGTGCGACCCGAATCACGCTCTCGTCGAGCGGCTGTGGCGACTCCGCACAGAGGGACTTCCAGTCGGCGACGCCCTCCGCGTCGGCCTGCTGTTTGGCATCGCTTACAGCCGCGACCCACTCGGGCTGGGTGCGCTTGTGGTACTGGCGGATGACCTCCTTGCTGACCTGCTGGCCCCGGTAGGAGAAGCGGTTCTCGTCGAACGTCCCGACCACGTCGGCGACGCGTATCTCCCCGTCGTAGTACAGGCACTCGATTTTCCCGTCCTCGTGGACGAGGTCGGCCTCGGCGGCCTGCTGGGTGACGATGTGGTTGACCGCACGGGCCAGTTCCTCCAGGCGGTCGACGCTGGCCGTCCCGGCGATGCGGTCGGCCGCCTCGCGGTCGAGATACCGGTCCTGTTCCTCGTATTTCGTCGAGAACTCGACGATTGGCTCCTCGAGGTCGACGACTTCCTCGGGCCAGTCGTCGTAGTCGAGGCCGTGGTCGGCGGGCTCGGTTCGGGACCGTAGCGACGACCCGACGCCGACGCGGTTCCGGAAGACGATTTCCAGCGGAATCAGGTAGTTCTCGTCGGCCCCCGCGTGGTAGGCGTCGTAGTCGTAGCGCCCGTCCTCGAACGGGAGGTCCGGGACCTGCGTGAGTTCGATGACCATCTCCTCGGGGGCGGCGTCGGCCGACAGCGCCTCGCCGAGGTCGAGCACCTCGTCGCTGTCCGGGAGCCTGACGCCCTCGTAGTGTGTCGGGACGTGGTTCTCCTCCAGCAGCTGGAAGTTGTACGCGCCCATCGTACACAGCGACGCGCCCTTGTCGGGAATCCGGTCCGGCATCTTGCCCCAGTCGAACACGGAGTAGTCGTCCGTGAATACGAACGCGCCGCGGCCCAGTTCCTCGGCCGTCGCCGGTTCGTCCACGCGGAACTCCTTGACGCTCGTCATTGTGCCCGCCTTTCGGGCCGGGGACAAAGACGTTTCTCACTCGCCTTCGGAGGGCACTGTTTTCCGTCGCGGCCCCGACCGACCGTCTGATGGCCCTCAGTCTGTCGGTCGAGGTCGCGATAATCGTCGCCGCGACGGTTGCGATATGGAAGGGCAGCGACTGGCTCGAATCGTCGAGCGAACGGCTCGCGACGTACTACGGCCTCCCCGAGGTCGTCCAGGGGGCGATAATCGTCGCCGTCGGGTCGAGCTTCCCGGAGGTCGCCACCGTCGTCGTCGCGGCGCTCGAAGGCTCGATGCCGCTCGGCGTCGGTGCAATCGTCGGCTCGGCCATCTTCAACATCCTGGTCATCCCCGCGGTCGCGGGCGTCGCCACCGACGACCCCGTGGAGTCGAACCGGACGCTGGTGTACAAGGAGGCGCAGTTCTACATGCTGGCCGTCTCCGTGTTGCTCATCACGTTCGCCTTCGCGGTCATCTACTACCCCGGCGAAGCGACGCTGACCGGCGTCGTCACGCGGCCGCTGGCGGCGATTCCGCTCGCGCTCTATGGCCTGTACGTCTTCATCCAGTACCAGGACACGGCCGACCACGACCCGGCCGAGGACTGGACCGCCGACGTCGCCGTCGGGCGGCAGTGGCTCTTCCTCCTGCTCGGCCTCGCCGTCATCCTCGTGGCCGTTGAGAACCTCGTCCACGCCGTCGGCGTCGTCGGCCGGGCCGCCGGCGTCCAGGAGTTCCTGCTTGGCGTGACGATTCTCGCGGCGGCGACGAGCCTCCCCGACACGCTCGTCAGCGTCCGGGCGGCCCGCGACGACCGCGGGGTCACGTCGCTCGCGAACGTCCTCGGCTCGAACACGTTCGACCTGCTCGTCGCCATCCCGCTGGGCGTCCTCATCGTCGGCGCGTGGACCGTCGACTTCGCCATGGCCGTGCCGATGTTCGGCGTCCTGACCGGGGCGACGATTCTTCTGTTTACCGTGCTCCGGACCGACCTCGTGTTGAGCGAGCCCGAATCGTACGTCCTGCTCGGTGCCTACGCGGCCTTCGTCATCTGGGTCGTCGCCGAGACCGCGGGGTGGGTCGGCGGCGTCTTGCCGACCTGACGCTCGCGGCACGCCGGACGGCCACACCGCGTGTGTGGGCCGTGTGCGGACCCATACGCTTTTGACCGTTCTTTCCCTCCTGTTCAGCAATGCCGGATGTCCCAGACGCCGTCGGTACTCCGGACGGCTCCCTCGAGTTCGAGCACCGTCCGACGACTGACCAGTCGTTCGAGAACGCCCTGGCAAAGGCGAGAGACGGGACACGACTGACGGTCGCCGACGCGGTCGAACTGTTCACCACGGGCACCGACCGGGACGGCATCGACAACCGCCGGAAAGAGCAGGTCCTCGAAGCGGCCGACCGACGCCGGGCCGAGGTCGTCGGCGACGAGGTCACGTTCGTCGCCAACCTCAACAACAACGTCACGACGGCCTGTAACACGGGCTGTCTGTTCTGTAACTTCAAGGACCGCTCCGAGCAGTTCCGCAGCGACTACCAGGAGGCCCACGGCGGCTTCACGAAGACGCCGAGCGAGTCCCGCGACATCGTCCGTGACGCCCTCGACCGCGGCATCTACGAGGTCTGTTCCGTCTCCGGACTCCACCCCGCGCTCGCGCTGGACGACGAACACCGCGAGATACTGGAGTCGAGCGACCGCGGCGACCTGAACTACCGCTCGCCCGACGAGTACGAGAAAGACCCAGCTACCTACTGCGAACAACTCAGCGCGATGAACGTCGGCGATGTCCACCTCCACTCGATGACGCCCGAGGAGGCGTACCACGCCCGCCGTGGCACCGACTGGTCCTACGAGGCGGTGTTCCGACGGCTCAAGGACGCCGGCCTCGACAGCGTTCCGGGGACGGCCGCGGAAATCCTCGTCGACGAGGTCCGGGACGTCATCTGCCCGGGGAAGATACGCACCGACGAGTGGCTGGAGGCGATGGAGGCGGCCGCGTCGGTCGGCCTCGACATGACCTCGACGATGATGTACGGCCACGTCGAGAACGAGCGCCACCGAGCGTTGCACCTGAAACGCATCCGCGACCTGCAGGACCGGACCGGCGCGATTACGGAGTTCGTCCCGCTCTCGTTCGTTCACGAGGAGACGCCGCTGTACGAGCGCGGCATGGTCGAGTCGGGCGCGACGGTCGCCGAGGACGAACTGCTCATCGCCGTCTCGCGGCTCTTCCTGGACAACGTCGACCACATCCAGTCCTCGTGGGTGAAATACGGCGACACGCAGGGGCTGAAGATGCTCACCTGCGGCGCGGACGACTTCATGGGGACCATCCTCTCGGAGGAGATAACCAAGCGCGCCGGCGGCGACTACGGCGAGTTCCGGTCGTTCCAGGAGTACGCCGACATGATTACCGCCATCGGCCGGACGCCGGTCGAGCGGTCGACGGACTACGAACAGCGCCGCGTCATCGACCCCGACGCCGACGTGCTCGGGCCGGAACTCGGGCCACGAGCCGACGGGACGCCGCTGCTCGACTGACCCGTCGAGCGAGCCGACGCCCGCCGCGCGGGCACGGACGGCTCGCCTCTCGCCACGGCACAACCGCTCACGTGTTCACGGTGTGACACTGAGAGAGTGGGCCACGGTTGGGCACCGACCGCGGCCGACGTGGTAGAGTATCTCGCCTGGACCTGCTGTCAGAGGCACGTCCAGGCATGAAATATATTGGTGCCCCAGCGTACGTGTAGATGAAGCCTAGACAACTAGGTGTTTGTTACCGAGAACTCGCTCGACCGTGACGACTGTCCACGAACAGCCGAGAGTCACAGGGTTACCGGATTCACGCCGCGGTCCAGTATCGACCGGAACCGCTCGCCGGCGTCGTCCTCGGCTCCGATGGCGGCCTCGATGGGGGCCGAGAGCCAGCCGTCGTCCACGAACCGCTCGTAGACGGGCAGTCGCTCCGTGAGGGGCACGTCGGCGGCGTCGGCGACGGCCGTCAACTCCCTGAGGGCGGGCCACTCGTACTCGGGGTTGATGTGGTCGACCGTGACCGGCGAGACGCCGCCCAGGTCGTCGATGCCGCAGTCGGTCAGGTCACGGGCGGGCGCGAGGTTCGGCGGGACCTGCACGGACACCGCCTCGGGCAGTGCCGCGCGGGCCATCGCCGTCACCCGGCGCATCGTCGCCAGGTCCGGGGAGCCGCCCTGCCAGCGCTCGTTCTCGACGACCGGCTGGACGATGACCTCCTGGACGTGGCCGTACCGCTCGTGCATCTCGCGGATGGCCAGCAGGCTCTCGGCCCGGTGGTGCCAGTCCTCGCCGATGCCGACGAGGATGCCCGTCGTGAACGGGACGCCGAGTTCGCCGGCCACGCGGAGCGTGTCGAGCCGCTGGCCCGGCGTCTTCGACCGCGGGCCCCCGTGGGCCTGAACCTCGGTGGTGGTCTCCAGCATCACGCCCATCGAGGCGTTCAGGTCGGCGACGTGCGCCATCTGCTCGCGCGTCTGGTCGCCGGGATTCGCGTGGGGGAGCAGCCCCTCCTCCAGTGCGATTTCACAGGCCTCCCGGAGGTACTCGTGGATGGAGTCGTGGCCCCACTCGGCCAGCTGGTCGTGGATAGCGGTGTACCGGTCGTCGGGGTCGTCGCCGAACGTGAACAGCGCCTCCGTACAGCCGGCGTCGGCCCCGCGGCGACAGGTCTCCCGGATTTCCCCGGGGGCCATCAGCTCCGCCTGTCCCGGCGGGTCGTAGTACGTGCAGTACGTGCAGGTGTACCGACAGGCAGTCGTCAGCGGCAGGAACACGTTCCGGCAGTAGGACAGCGCCGACGCCGACTCGACATCCTCGGGCATCACGGACAGGACCCTCTCGATGTCGGCGTCGGACACCTCGATGTCGACGTCGTACTCGTCCGTGCCGGGTATCACGTCACGGGGTCTGCACCCCAGGGACAAAAACCTTCACTCGCGGCTCACGGCCACACGGCCGTCTGTGAGCGACAGACTGAAACCGGCGGCCGCGAGCCAGTCGGCGGCCGCGCCGTCGCTGTGGAGCAGCACTTCCGCGAGGTCCCCGGGTTCGTCGATGTCGGTCGCCAGCCGCCGGGAGTCGACCTCGGCGACGCTCGCGCCCACGTCCCGGGCAATCCGTCGGTGGTCGCGTATCGACGCGCCGTGGTAGTCGACCCCGAACTCGGGGTGGCGACAGACAAAGGCGTTCGTCCCGCCGCCCAGTCCCGGAGCCAGCACCACCGCCGCGTCCGGGGCGAGGAGCCGCTCGATGCTCTCTGGAGTCACGAGCGGCAGGTCCGCCATCACGACCGCGAGCGTGCCGCCGCCGTCGGTCACCGTCGACGCGAGCAGGTCGTTGACGAGGTCGTCCAGGCCGCGGTCGTCGACGGTGACCGGCGCGGCACAGTCGAGCGGTGCCGTCGAGACGACCTCCGGCTCGTGGCCCGCCGCCGTCGCCGCCGCGACGACGTCCGCGAGCATCGCCTCGGTGAACTCGCGGCGCTCGGTGGGCGAGAGAACGGCGGCAAGCCGCGTTTTGGGGTCAGACCCCGAGACGGGGACGACGAGACGCATTACAGCTTGGAGTAGTCGTCACCGCTCATCTGGGTGTACGCGTAGTAGCCGCCACCGGCCAGCAACAGGAGGACCACGATTCCGCCACCGACCATGAGCAGCGTCCGCTGGGTCTGGGCGCTCTGCTGGGCCTGCTGGGCCTGGCTCTCGGCCTGTCCGGCGAGATCCTGGGCGTTCTGGAAGTTCCCGTTCTCGTAGGAGGAGATGGCGCTCCCGACCAGTTCCTCGGCGTTATCGTTCCCGCCGGCCGCGTCGATTGCGGCCTGTGCGTCGTCGATTGCCTGCCTGGCCGCCTGGCTCTCCTCGGTGTAGTGGTGGGCGGTGTCGTTGCGGAACTCGTCCTCGTTGTTCCCGCTAATGCGACTGAGGGCGGCGACCTGGTAGTTCTGTGCCGGCTCGTAGGTGTAGTTCGAGACGGCCGGGGTCGTCCCGACGAGTTCGATGCGGACCTGGTCCCCGTTGTCGTCGATGTCGAGGTCCTGCTCAAAGGACTGGTCGCCGTAGGTCTCCTGGTCCACCTGGTCGCCCGCGCGCAACACGGTGACCGTCCAGCCCACGTTCTCGAGTTCGGTCGACCCGGAGAGCGTCCACTCGTTGGGGGCGTCGGTGAACGGGTCGTCTATCGTGTACGTCACTGAAACCTCTTCGTCGACGGCCGACTCGGTGGGGACTCCGTCGGCAGAGACAGAGAACGCGCTCGCTGTGCCGGCGGTCGCGAGCAGCGCGACAACACAGAGGAGTGCGGCGGTCTTGTTAGAACAGCGGATCAAGTTCATCTTCGTCGTCTTCGACCAAGTTCTCTAAGTTATCTTCGCTTTGGTTACGGATGTCGTCGATGTTGTCCTGTGCCTCGATGGCGACCTGCTGGAGTTCCTTGATGCGTGGAACGTTGTGGACACCGGCGAGCAGGATGGACGCGGCCACTTTCGGGGCGTTGGTCGGGTAGTCGCCCCCGCGGACCTCCATCGAGCCGGTCTGCTCCTCGAGCCACTTCCGGCCGCGCTCGATTCCCTTCCGGTTCAGGTGCTCCGGCGGCCCGGCCATCACGAGCAGGGCGCGTTCAGCGCCCTCGATTTCACAGGGCAGGGTGAGCCGACCCAGCGCGGCCTTCCGGACCAGTGACGTGATGCGGTTCGTCGTGTTCGCCGTGTCCATCCCGTCGTCGGTACCGCTGTCGCCGCCCTTGAACCGCGAGAGGAGGCCGCCGCCAGAGGAGACCTCGACCTCCTCGGAGGCGTAGCCGACGGTGGAGACGCCGCCGCCGTCGAGCGTGTTGATAATCTCGGAGGAGTCGACGACACTCTCGGCGACGTTGTCGCCGGCCTCGATTTCGCCGGCCCCGAACAGCACGCCGAAGCGGCGGACGATTTCCTCGTTGATGTGGTCGTAGCCGCCCTCGACGGACTCGCCGGTCTGTCGCCAGGCGTCGTTGTCGAACACCATGAGGTTGTCCACCTCGCGCACGAACGTCTGGAAGGAACGGGCGGCGTTCAGCGTGTAGATGCCCCCCTCGTCGCTGCCCGGCAGGACGCCCAGCCCGTACACCGGTTCGGTGTAGATACGCTTGAGGTGTTTCGCGACGACCGGCGACCCGCCCGACCCCGTCCCGCCGCCGAGGCCGGCGACGATGAGGAAGGCGTCGACTTCGTGGACAGGGATGTTGTCGATAGCGCCCTGTACCTCGTCGATGTCCTCCTCGGCGATTTCCGCGCCGAGTTCGTTGTCCGCGCCCACGCCGTGGCCCTTGACGCGGGCCTGGCCGATGAGCACTCGATTCTCCTCCGGAATGTGTTCTAGCCCAAGCAGGTCTGCCTTCGCTGTGTTCACAGCGACCGCAGAGCGGACGATTCCCGAGCCGGTCTCCTTGTCGTACTCGAGGAACTTGTCCACGATTTTGCCACCGGCCTGCCCGAAGCCGATCATCGCCAGTTTCATTATATGGTTCTCCGCTTAAACGGTCAAAGAGCGATAGCGAGTATAAGTGTTTTGCCCGGCTCTCAGCCCTGAAACTTAGACTCAAAAACTAATCCTCCCCAATACGACGCCCTGTAGGAGGTGGCTACTACCGGCGCTTACCCGCGGAGATATCCGCTGAGTGTCGTTAGAGAGCTACTACTGACGCCGAACGCGTCGATGTCGTTCGTGGCCGGACTGTTATCGAATTTGAGCGAGCGGTACTGGTCGGCCCCCATCGGGAACCCGACGCTGCCCAGAACCGAAAGTCCGACTTTGGCCAGCGGCATCGGGAGCGGCACGACGCTCACCGACGACCCCTCGGCGTCGTACACCTGGTTGGTCACCTCCCTGAGCGTCAGCACCTCCGGCCCGCCGATTTCGTACGTCTCGCCGACGTGGGTCTCGGACTCGATACTGTCGACGAGCATCGGCACGAGGTCGCCGACCCAGATGGGCTGGAACTTCGTCCGCTTGCCGCCGCCCGGGAGCGGGTACAGCGGGACGCCGGGCGCGAACATCCCCTTGAGACGCTTCGTGAAGGAGACGAACTCCCCGCCGTCGCCGAAGACGACCGACGGCCGGAAGACAGTCCAGTCCAGCGAGGACTCCGTGACGACGTCCTCGGCCCGGCCCTTCGCCCGGATGTAGTGCGTGTCGCCGCCGGGGTCCGCCCCCAGCGCGCTCAGCTGGACGAACCGGTCGACGCCGTGTTCCTCGGCGGCTCGCACGCTGTTTTCGGTCCCGCCGAGGTGGATGCGCTCGTGCATCCTGTCGCCGCCGTCGGGCTTGAACAGGGGCGACAGGGCCACGAGGTAGTACACCGCGTCCTGGCCCTCGAACGCCCCCTCGATGCTGTCGTACTCCGTGACGTCCCCGGCGACGGTTTCGACGCTATCGGGGAGCGTCGCGTCCTCCGGTGACCGGGACAGCGCGGTCACGGCGTGGCCCCGGTCGTCGAGTTCACGGCACAGGTGCTGCCCGATGAATCCAGTCCCGCCAACGACAAGTACGTCCATGTCGACCCGTACGGCGGGTACGCCCGTAAAAGTGCGTATCCGACCGGGCCGCTGTCTGTCCCTCTCGACGAGTTCCGTCGGTCGGGGCGCTTACGTCCCCCCACACGGATTGTGAGGTATGCTCGTCACGCTCGAAGGACTGGACGGGAGTGGGAAGACGACCGTGTGGGAACGGCTCCGAAGCGACGACGCGGTCCCCGACGGGGCCGTGTTCACGCGCGAACCGACCGACTCCTGGTACGGGGACGCCGTCCAGCGCTCCATCGACGACGACGGCGCGGACTCGCTGGCCGAACTGTTCCTCTACACGGCCGACCACGCCGCCCATCTCTCGGAGACAGTCCGACCGGCGCTTGAGGAGGGCCGACTCGTCGTCTCCGACCGCTACAGCGATTCGCGGTACGCCTACCAGGGTGCCACGCTCGCAGCGAGCGAGACGTTCGACGACCCGCTGGGGTTCGTCCGGGAGGTCCACGCGCCCTGGACCCGGCCGCCGGACCGGACCGTGTACCTCGACCTCGACCCCGAGACTGCCGCACGGCGAAGCGGCGCGACGAACAAGTTCGAGACCGCCGACTATCTGGCACGGGTTCGTGACAACTACGAGCGCCTCATCGACGCCGACCCCGAGCGGTTCGTCCGCGTCGACGCGACTGCCGACCCGGACACCGTGTACGAGCAGGTCCGGGACGCGATAGTTTAGTCCATCGACGCCGGCAGTTCGACCTCGTCGGGGGCGGGCATCCAGAAGTAGTCGAACGTCATCCCGACGGCGAGGGGGATGACGACGGTCACGAGGATGACGGCCGTCTGGCTCCCGAGGTCCGCGCCGAGGCTGAACACGCCGCTCAACACCAGGAGGAGGACGACCATGACTACCGGACAGAGGAGCAGCGAGTAGACGATACTCCCCCATTGCGTGTGCAAGCGAACGCGGAAAAAGCGCGTCATGAGCGCCGTCACGGCACTGTTGACCAGTACGATGACGAGCAGGCCGACGATACCGGCGACACTGACCATACCGCTCGTAGGACGGCGAGTCCCTTTGCCGTGTCGAAACGGGTCGGTCGCCCCAGTCACTCAAGGCACATGTACGTGCGCGTGTCGGCGACGCCGTCGAGGTCCCGGACGTGGGTCGCCACGGACTGCATGATGTCGTACACTTCCGTGCCCGTCGCCTCGGCGATGATGTCGTACTGGCCGGCGACGATGTGTGCCTCGGTGATGCCTTCGGCCGCACGGACCGCCGCGAGCAGTTCCTCGGATTTGCCGGCAGCCGTCTTTATCATGATAAACGCACTGACCATGTCGTGGTATGTAGTGTCATGGCGCGAAAAAGGTTCCGTCACTGGAACGAACGCGTCTGTCCGCCGGTGGCGGCCTCCAGGTGTCCGGCGGTTCCGCTGCGTGGGTACTTTTATTCACCCCCGTGCCATAGGGGTGTGTATGCGATTCGTTATCGTGGGTGCAGGTCGTGTCGGACTGCGGACGGCTCGCGTCCTGCAGGAGAGTGGCCACGAAGTCGTCCTCATCGAGCGCGACGAGAGCGCGGTCGAACGCGCACGGACGGCCGGCTTCGAGGTGATTGCGGGCGACGGGGCCATCGAGGAGACGCTCGGCGAGGCCGACCTCGACGCCGCCGACGCGCTGGGCGCGCTCACCGGCGACCTGAACGACAACTTCGTCGCCTGCATGATAGCCAAGGAACACGGCTGTCGCACCGTCATGCGCATCGACGAGGACTACCGCGAGGAGATTTACCGGCGCTACGCCTCTGACGTGGACGAGATTATCTACCCCGAACGGCTGGGGGCCATCGCCGCGAAGAACGCGCTACTGGGCGGGAACATCCGTGCAGTCGCCGACATCGCACAGAACCTCCAGCTCGTGGAGTTCACGATTCAGGCCCAGTCGCCGATGGAGGGGTACTCGCTGTCGGAGCTGGAACTGCCCTCGGACTCCCGGTTGATGGCCCACGGGAAAGGCGAGGCCCCGCTCGCCATCCCGGACCCGGACGAGACGCTAGAGGCCGGCGACCGGGTCGTGATACTCGCGGACTTCGGGACGCTCTCGGACGTCCGGAGCATCGTCGTCGGCGAATCGGGTCGCGCGACCGCGCTCGGAGGTGCCTGAGATGGTCATCGCCTACGTGATGGTCAAGGCTCACACCGGCGACGCGGACCGCCTGAAAGCCGAAATCGAAGCTGTCGACGGCGTCGTCGAGGCCCACATCGTCGCCGGCGACGTCGACTTCATCGCCAAGGTCGAGGTGGAGACGCCCGCCGAAGTCAAAGACGTCGCGGCGACGCACATCCAGGACATCCAGGGCGTCGAAACCACACAGACCTACATCGCGATGGACTGAGCGGCGCGGCCGCGGTTTTTCGTCCACAGACGAGATAGCTACAGCGGCGTGCCGCCGCGGGTCCCCTCGCTCCCGCCGGTGCTCGCCGAGTCGAGCAGGTCCGCCACGACGCCGACGTAGTCGTAGCCGGGAACGACCCCCTCGACGTACGTCCCCTCGACGTACTCGACGAACGTCTTTGCGATGTCGGCGGCCTCCCGCTCCCCGCCCATCGTGTACTCGAAGGTCACGACGACCTGTTCGCCGTCAGCGACGACGCTGTAGTCGTCCAGTTCGACGGCGATGCGGGTCGCCTTCGGCGCGTCCTCCAGCCGCCGTTCGAGCGTCTCGAACCAGCCGTCGACGACGGCGTCGCCGACTTCGTCGCTCGTCGCGGCCTGTAACGACGGCACCGTGACCGTGACCTCGTAGTTCGTCCGCCAGTCCTCGCCCTCGCTGGCGGTCACTCGCCCGTCGAAGTTCGTCGTCTCGACGGCGTAGCCGTCCCCCGCTGGGACCAGCGCGTCGTGTCGGTCGAACGCCTCGGCGACGTCGTCTGGCACGTCAGTCATTAGGCTGGGATAGGCCGCAGGCGTCCAAAAGCGCGTCGTGTCCGGGCGGGTCCCGGTCTCGATGGGCCGGCCTCCCGCCGGCTGTCACCCAAGTGTGCCAAGCCGGTGTGTGTCGGGCCACAGACTGTGGCACGGACGAGTGCACGCCGCTCTCCCGTCCACTCCAGATGCGAGAAATGGGATTCGAACCGAAATCAGACGTACTCCGTTGCGTGCGACTGATAGGCCTCGAACCCCGCACGAATCGCTCCTCACGTCCGTTCGTCGCAGATGCGAGGGATGGGATTCGAACCCACGGACCCCTACGGGAGCGGGTCTTAAGCCCACCGCCTTTGGCCAAGCTCGGCTACCCTCGCGCAGATTGAACTCTGCGGGGGCTAGTGAATGGTCCTTTCGATATCCCTGTGGCAAATGTGCCACGCCGGCGCTACACGTTGAAAACACCGACCCGGACGAATCATACGCTTCTGCATCACGAAACCGTTCCGCGAACGTGCTGTGCGGGGTTCGACCGGGGCGAGTGAGAGCGCGTGCGTCGGTCGGGGCGGACGGGGCTGACTCCACCCCGACGCCGGACGGCGGCTACCAGTCGACCGAGAGGGTGCCGTCGCCGTTGGGGTCGGGGGCGATTTCCTCGTTGGTTCGGCGGTCGACGACGTGGATGATGCCTCGGTCCTTCTTCGCCGGGCAGGCCTCGGCGGCTGCGACGTTGTGCTCCAGTTCCTCCTCGCCGAAGAAGTACGCCTCGGGCTTGGCGATACCGGTGTCTATGTCGAGGGTCCAGTTGCGCGACTTCTCGGCGCACTTGCCCGCGCCGAAGCACTTGTTGGCCTCGAAGATTATCTTGTAGGGCTTCTCCTCGACCGGGGGGCCGTCCTGTTCGCCGATTTCGCTCGGGTCGACGTGGTCGTCCGCGTCTGCCATTACCCACCGTTGGTGGCGGACTGTCTTTCGATTGTCGGTCTCGCCGTCGGGGACTCGCTACGTCTCGGCCGCCGGCACGACGTCGACGGGGTCCCCGACGGCCAGTTCCGCGCCGCGGTCGGCCTCGGGGACGCGGGCGATGAGCATCAGTGTGTAGCAGTGGTCGAAGGCGTCCCGGTCGGCCCACTCCGGAAACGTCTCCCGCCGGCGTTCGACGAACCGCTCCCGGAACCCCGGCGTTTCCTCGCCGGTGTCGGGGTCCCGCTGGGGGACCACGCAGCGACCGCAGGGAGTCACGCCCTCGAACCGGACGCCGCCGGCCCGGAAAGCGGGGGCGTCCGCGCCGACGAAGCGGTCCTCCCAGAACGCCGGGACGCCGCCGACCTCAACGTTCGCCCGGAGTCGCCGTCGCAGGCCGTCGACGGTCACGGCGTCGAACCACGACGCCACGGTTTCCAGCGTCGCAGTGCTGATAACCGACGGCCCCATCTCGCGGCGGTCGACGTAGCCCAGCGTCTCGTCGCGCTCGACGGTCAGGGTCACGTCGAAGAACGCACCGAGCCACTCTGCCGCTTCCGAACGGGCGCGCTCGTCCCGGAGGTCGAACACTGCGCTGTCGCCGTCGGTCGTGACCGAGAGCGTTCCCGTGTCGGGGTCGTAGTCGGCGTCGACGTCGTGGACGCGGTCGGTCCGCTTGCCGTTGACCACGTCGCCGCCGTCGTCGAACATGGCGAACTCGCGGTCGTGTGCTAGCGTGCCGCCCGGCCGTATCGATACCGATTCGCAGTCCATGCCGTCCAGCGCCTTGACGGGGTAGACGGTGAGTCGCTCGACGTGTGCCACTGTCACCGGGTTCGGCGGCCGGGCCTATAGCAGTGTTCCGTTCCCGCCCGCAAGCGAAATCGACACGACGGCGTCGCCCCGTCGGAACCCGGAACGACAGCGGGTGTTCGGCCAATCCTCTGAACGATACTATTACGTATCGACTGGAGCAATCAGTTGCCAGACGAATGGTTGAGCACACCCGAACGCTAGATTTCAAGATCGCGTTCGCAATCGGGCTGGGGACGATGATCGCCGCCGGGATCTTCTCCCTGTCGGGTACCGCCGTCGCAGCGATTGGTTCGAGCGCCGTCATCGCGTTCGTCATCGCCGCCGTCATCGCGGGCGTCACCGCCGCCGCCTACTCCGAGTTCGCGTCGGTCTACTCCGAGAACGGCGGCGGCTACCTCTTCTGCTCGCGGACTTTCGAGGACCGGGACCTGCTGACCTACAGCATCGGGATGTCGCTGTTTCTCGGCTACACCGGCACGACGGCGTTCTACCTCGCGACGATGGACGAGTGGGTCGTCCGGTTCATCCTCCCCGAAGCGCTTCACTTCCTGCCCCACGGCACCGCCGGCGTGACGACCGCGGTCCTGCTCGGCGTCCTCAACGCCCGCGGGACCGAGGAGAGCGGGAGCTTCCAGCTCATCGTCACGGGCGCGAAGGTCGCCGTCCTGCTCGCGTTCATCGGCGGCGCGTTCGCCTTCCGTGGGCCCTCGGCGGCCGTCGGTACGTTCGCCGGAAACTTCGGCGGCGGCCCGGTCGACATCCTCGCGATATCCGCACTGGCCTTTATCACCTTCTTCGGCTTCTCGGCCATCGCGGCCAGCGCCGGCGAGATAATCAAGCCCAAGCGGACCGTCCCGCGCGCCATCGCCGCGAGCATCATCACGGTCACCGTCCTCTACGCGTTCGTCATCGTCGCGATGGTGAACTCCCCGATTCCCGCGGAGGTCATCGCACAGGAGGGCGAGACGGCGATGGGTCGGGTCGCCGCCTCGTTCCTCGGGAGCATCGGCGAGAGCCTCATCGTCGCCGGGGCCATCTTCTCGATGGTCTCGGCCTCGAACGCGTCGATACTCGCCGCCAGCAGCATCGGCTCGCTGATGGGGACCCGCGGGCAGGCTCCCCGGCGGTTCTCGCGCATCCACCCCGACTACGGGACTCCCTCCTGGAGCGTGGCGACCGCGACGGCGACCATCGTCGCGCTCATCGTGTTCTTCATCGCGCTGTTCCCCGCCGAGGGCGGCCTGCTGGGCGGGCTCGGCCTCCACCTGGGGCTGAACGCCCTGACCGGCTTCGCGACGCTGAACCTCCTGTTGCCGCTCGCCGTCGTCAACGTCGCGCTCATCTACTCCCGGCGGCGGTTCCCCGACATCACGCGGGGCTTCCGCGTCCCCGGCGTCCCCGTCGTCCCGGTCATCGGTGTGCTGGCGAACCTCGGGCTCATCTACAACCTCCCGACCAAAGGCGTCGTGACTGGACTCGTACTGACGGGCGCGATGGTCGTCGTGTACCTCGCCTGGGGCG
The DNA here is from genome assembly GCF_037078405.1 of Haloarcula sp. DT43. NCBI lineage: Archaea > Methanobacteriati > Methanobacteriota > Halobacteria > Halobacteriales > Haloarculaceae > Haloarcula > Haloarcula brevis. Next base: position 312,283 of record NZ_JAYMGZ010000002.1, read on the forward strand.
GCGCGCCGGAGACCGAGGACCTGCTTCGGGAGGTGGTTCCGGAGACGCCAGCGTCGAGTGCGGCGACAGCAGGAGCCGAGGCCGAATCGGTCGCCGGGGCCGGCGGCTTCCGGGTCCTCGTCCCCGTCGCACGCCCGGACCGGGCCGCCCGCTACGTCGAGCTCGCCGCGGCGCTGGCGAAGGTGTCCGACGAGGACCCCATCGTCCACGTCCTCAACGTGACGCAGGTGCCCGACCAGACGCCCTGGGAGTCCGTCCAGGACACTGCGAAGGCACGAACCGAGCGCATCCGGTCGGAACTGGGGGACGACTACGGCGTCGACCTCCTCATCGAGGGCCACACCTGCCGCGACGTGGCCTTCGACATCCTCCAGACGGCGCGCGACGACGACGCCGACCTCATCCTCATGGGGTATCCCGAACGCCATCAGGACGTGACCGAGACCGTCGAGCACGAGGCCCCCTGCGACGTGTTCTTCGCCGACAAGACCACGTCCGCGGACGACCTCGGCGTCATCAACATCGGCGCGGGCGGCGGCCCCCATCACCAGGCCGTGCTCCCGCTCGTGAACGCGCTCGGTCAGTTGGGGAGCGACCTCCACCTCATCAACGTCAGCACCGACGACGAGGGGGCAAACGAGGCGTCGGGGACGACGCTCGACGCGCTCGAAGGCGTCGAGACGACGCAGGTCCACAACGTCCGGGCCGGCACCGTCGCGGACGGCCTCGTCGAGACCGCGGCGGAGAACGGCGGCGTGCTGGTCATCGGCGCGTCCCGGGACCGCTGGCTCAGACAGGCCCTGTTCGGGAGCACACCGGACGAGGTCATCGCGCTGGCCGCCGACCGGGACGTGCCGGTCCTCGTCTACGCCAGCCAGACCGGCGTCTCCGGCCGGCTGAGCGAGCGGCTGTTCCCGGTCACGCGGTACCTCAGAAAGCGGCTGTCGCGGTCGGGCCGGAAACAGGGGTCCAGCCCCGACTGGAACTAGCTCGGTCCCGCGTGCGATGCCTTATCGGTGAATCTCGACCGATTCGAGCAGCATCTCCTCGGTCGGCGCGTCGTTGCGGTCGGTGTCGACGCTGCCGATGGACTCGACGACGTCCATCCCGTCGACGACCGTCCCGAAGACGGCGTGTTTGCCGTCGAGGTGGGGCTGGGCGTCGAGGGTGATGAAGAACTGCGAGCCGTTGGTGTTCGGGCCGCTGTTGGCCATGCTGAGCACGCCCGGGCCGTCGTGGGTGAGGTCGTCGTGGAACTCGTCGTCGAAGGAGTAGCCGGGACCGCCGCGGCCGGTGCCGGTCGGGTCGCCCATCTGTATCATGAAGTCGTCGATGACGCGGTGAATCTCGACGTCGGTGTACAGCGGGTCGATGCGCTTCTCGCCGGACTCGGGGTCGGCCCACGCGCCGGTCCCCGGGCCGATTTCGGTCCCGTCGTAGTCGTCGGCCCCCTCGGCCAGGCCGACGAAGTTCTCGACGGTGGTCGGCGCGCGCTCGTCGTACAGTTCGACTTCGATGTCGCCCGCTGTCGTGTGGAGAGTCGCGGTCAGGTCGCTCATACCCGGTCGGAGGGAACCACGGCAGAAAAGCCTACCCACTGACCGAGAGTTCAAGTACCGGGACGCGGGCACCCCCGCCGTGTCCTGACGAGTGACCGCGTGGCGTCCAGCGGGTGTCCGACACGCCGCCACGCGCCGAGACGTGTCGGCTGTTCGCTATTCTGCGGCTACGGCAGGTGCGACAGTAGCAGGTCCGACACCCGTTCGGGGGCGTCGAACTGGACCCAGTGGCTCGCCGCCGGGAGCCGCTCGACCCGACAGTCCGGCACCCATTCGTCGAGGTCCCGTGTCAGAGCCAGCGAGAGCGCGTCGTCTTGCACGCCCCAGACGAGGAGCGTCGACGCCGTCACCGGGCGGTCGCCGACGCCGCCCTGCGTGAGCGTTAGTTTCGCGTTCCGACGGGCGAGCGCCCGGTAGTAGTTGACCGCCGCGGTGAGCGCTCCGGGCTGTCCGAGCGCCCGCTTGTACCGCTGGACGTCTGTCTCGGTGAACGCGTCCGGGCGGGTCGGCCCGTCGGTCAAGAGACGGTCAACCGTGGCGAACCCGTTCCGGCGGAGGCTGGCCTCCGGAAGCACGGGTAGCTGGAAGAACAGCACGTACCACGACCGCAGGAGCTGGTCGACCGAGCGGCGGAGTTCGCGCTCGTAGGCCGACGGGTGGGGCGCGTTCAGGACCGCCAGCCGGTCGACGACTTCGGGCCGGTCGATGGCGGTCTGCCAGGCCACCAGCCCGCCCCAGTCGTGGCCGACCACGTGGGCCCGCTCGCGGCCGAGCGCCGAGACGAGGCTGGCCACGTCGGCGACCAGTTCGTCGATGTGGTAGGCGGCGACACCGTCGGGCTTGTCAGAGTGGTTGTAGCCCCGGAGGTCCGGCGCGACCACGCGGTAGCCGGCGTCGGCGAGCCGCGGGAGCTGGTGCTTCCAGGCGTACCAGAACTCCGGAAAGCCGTGCAACAGGACGACGAGGTCGCCGTCCGGCGGCCCGGCGGTCACGGTGTGGAGCCTGATGCCGTTGGTGTCGACCAGGTCGTGGATGCCGGGGGTCTCCGCGGCGGGGACTGTCCACCCCGTGCCGTCACGAGCGCTGGCGTGTTGTCCCATCGAACCGCCTTCGCCCGCGCCGTAGAAGTGCGTTCCGTTCCGCTGTCAGGTTAGAAGTCCCTGAGGTCCTCGAGCGTGTCGCCGGCGCTGCCGTCGGCAATCGCATCGCGGGCCTGTTCGAGGCCGGCACGAATGCTGTCGGCGTCCTCGCGGGCGTAGATGCGGAGCGCGGCGTTGAGCGCCACGGCGTCGGCGAAGCCGTCCTCGCGCTCGCCGGTCAGTACGGCCTCGGTTATCGCCGCCGACTCCTCGGCCACATCCTCGACCTGCAGGTCCTCGCTCTCGATGTCCATGCCGTACTCGCCGGTCCGAATCTCGAAGTCCGCGATGTCCTCGTCGTCGGACTCGTCGCCCGCGACGGGCCACTCGGCGACGATGGTCTCTCCGGGGCGGACGTCATCGTAGCCCTCCATCCCCTGGAAGAACAGGGCCCGTTCGAGGCTGCTGGTCTCGGACTGGACGAGCGTGCGGACCATCTTCTTCGCGAAGGCCAGGTGGTAGAAACTGCCGAGGTGAACGCTGGCGTCGGCCGGGTTCGCCAGCGTCTCGACGGTGTTGACGAAGGTCCGGACGCCCATCTGGTCGCGGCGGTCGAACAGGGCGTCGATGCCGGGGTTGAACGCGGGCTGGTAGTAGAAGCCGAAGCCAACGTCGTCGACCATGTCGGCGCTCTCCTGGGGCTCGATTTCGGTTCGGACGCCGAGTTCGTCCAGGACGTGCTTGTAGGCGTCCTGCTTCTGTGTCGGAACGCGGTCGCCGGAGTGAACGGCGACGGGCGTGCCGGCGGCGGCGGCGACGACGCCAGCGGCGACGCCGAGAATCGCCGAGCGACCCTTTCCGTCGTAGTTGGCTCCGCAGTCGACCGGGTCGGCGTCCGGGGCCGCTGTCTCGACCGACTCCTCGGCCATCACGTCGACGTACCCGCCCAGTTCCTCGGGGGTGTTGCGCTTCCAGCGATTGGCGAGCCAGAACGAACCGAGCGTGGTGTGGTCGGGTTCGCCGGCGAGGATTCGCTGGAACGCCTCCCGGGCTTGGTCGCGGGTCATGTCGTCGGCCGACTTCGGTCCCGAACCGATGACCTCGGTCACGAGTCGTTTGAGCGGCCATTCGCCGTACTCCCGGGTCGCTTGTGCCATGGAAACGTGTTCGGGCCAGAGTTCAAAAGCCCCTGTGTTTCGTTCTCAATTTGTGGGAACCAGCGACGGTCCCGAAAGGGATACACTACTTGGTGCCCAATGATACGCAATGAGTCTCAAGTCGGGTGAGTGGCGCGAGCGCATCGACGAGGTCGACGCCGCGCTCATCGACGAGTTCCAGAGCGACTTCCCGATTCGGGAACGCCCGTTCGAGGCCGTCGGCGAGACGCTGGGGGTCTCGGCGGCGACGGCGCTCGACCGGGTCGAGGCGCTCCGTGACGACGGCATCTTCCGTCGCTTCGGCCCGGTGCTCAATCCGCCGGTCATCGGCTCCTCGACGCTGGCTGCCGTCAGCGCCCCCGAGGACCGCTTCGACGAGGTCGCCGAGGTAATCAACGGGTACCGGCAGGTGAACCACAACTACGCCCGCGACCACGAGTGGAACATGTGGTTCGTCGTCACCGCGGGGTCACGACAGCGCCGCGACGAGATTCTGGCCGAAATCGAGGAGCGAACCGGCTGTTCGGTGCTCGTCTTGCCGATGTTGACCGACTACTACATCGACCTGGAGTTCCCGGTCGTCAACGGCGACCGCTTCGCCCGGGAGAGCCTGGAGGCGACCGACGCCAGCGCCACGCGGATAAGCGAGGACGCCGCCGCCGACCTCTCGGACTTGGACCGCCGATTGCTGCTGGAAATCCAGACCGGTTTCCCGCTCGTCGCAACCCCTTACCGGGAGGTGGCGGCGGCCGTCGACGCCGACGTGGCGGACGTGCTCTCGGCCATCGAGCGCCTCCAGCGGACCGGCTGTATCAAACGCATCGGCTGTGTCGTCAACCACATCGTCACCGGGTTCGACAACAACTGCATGGTCGTCTGGGACGTGCCGGACGACGCGCTCGACGAGCGGGGGGAGGCCGTCGGCGAACTCCCGTACGTCACGCTCTGCTATCACCGGCCGCGCCGCCAGGACCAGGACTGGCCGTACAACCTCTTTACGATGATTCACGGCCGCGAAGCGGCGGTCGTCGACGAGAAGATTGACGAACTCGCGGCCGAGCACCTGCCCTACGACCACGACCGGCTGTACTCGACGGCGACGCTCAAACAGACCGGGGCGCGCTACGACGACATCGTCGGCCAGTAGGGCGGCCGGAACCCTTTTGCAATTCTGTTATAAATGTGCTAGCTAATGTCAAAGAGTCGGCCAGCGACGGTCCTCGTCGTCGACGACGAACGGGCGGTGGCCGACGTGTACGCGGAGCAGTTGCAGGACCGGTACACGGTCGAGACGGCCTACAGCGGCGAAACTGCCCTCTCGAAACTGGACGCCGCGGTCGACGTGGTCCTGCTGGACCGCCGGATGCCGGACCTGTCGGGCGACGAGGTGCTGTCGGCGATACGCGAGAAACGCCACGACACGCGCGTGGCGATGGTGACCGCCGTCGACCCGGACTTCGACATCATCGAGATGCCCTTCGACGATTACGTCATCAAACCGGTGTCGGGGGCGGACCTGGTCGAGACCGTCGAACAGTTGCTCCTGCACGCCGATTACGAGGAACGCCTGCGCGAGTGCTACTCGCTCACGGCGAAATACGCCGCACTGGAGGCCTCGAAACCACCGTCGGCCCTCGCAGAGAACGAGGAGTTCACCGAACTGAAGGCCGAACTCGCGGAGGTCCGGGCGGAACTCGACGACATCACGGACTCGTTCGACGCCACGGACTTCGAGATGCTGTTCCGGGACTTCGAGACGGCCGACTCGGCCCCGGACAGCACGCAGTCCTGACGTGAGTCGGCGGCCGGTTCGGCACTCACGGCGACCCGCCCGACCTTCCGAAAGCACTAACCGATTCTCTTCCATAGAGTGGGCAATGAGTCAGCAACTCCCGGACGTGCAGGCGTCGAGTCCGGACGTAACGGTCGGTCTCAATCGCGTCGGTGTGACGGGCGTCGAGAAGCTCGTCAAACTGGGGCGTCGTGACCGCGACCCCATCGTGCTCATGGCGGAGTTCGAAGTGTTCGTCGACCTGCCGTCCTGGCGAAAGGGTGCCGACATGTCCCGCAATATGGAGGTCATCGACGAGACGCTGGAGACCGCCGTCTCGGAAGAGGCCTACCGGGTCGAGGACGTCTGTGGCGACGCTGCCGAACTCCTGCTGGAGAAACACGACTACACGACGAAAGCGGAGGTCCGGATGGAAGCGGAGTACGTCACCCACGAGTCCACGCCGGCCTCCGGGATGCCCACGCAGTCGACCGCCGACATCATCGCCTCGGCGACGGCGACGGAGGACGGGACGAGCGAGGAAATCGGTGCCCGCGTCACCGGGATGACTGTCTGTCCGTGTTCCCAGGGGATGTCGGCCTCCCGCGCCCGCGAGACGCTCCAGCAACTGGACGTCGACGACGACGTCATCGAGGAGTTCCTCGAAACCAACCCGCAGGCCGGCCACTCACAGCGGGGCCACGCTACGCTCACCGTCCAGAGCGAGGGCGCGCCCGAGGTCGACCTGAACAAACTCATCGAGGTCGCCCGCGACTCGATGAGCGCACGCATCTACAACCTGGCGAAGCGGCCCGACGAGGACCACATGACCTACGAGGCCCACAAGGACGCCAAGTTCGTCGAGGACTGCGTCCGCGCCCTCGCTGAGGGCGTCGTCGAGACGTTCCCGGACCTGCCGGACGACGCCGTCGTGACGATGAAACAGTCCAACGACGAGTCCATCCACCAGCACAACGCTCACGCCGAGCGGGTGGCGCAGCTGGGCGATTTGCGGCAGGAAGTCAGCGAGGACTGAGCCCAGCGACGTCCTCGGAAATCTGTGCGGAGGGCGCAGCGACCCGCGCAACGGCGGTCGCTCGCCACGCAGTTACGGCGGCCCGACCGGCGTCGCCTCGGCCCAGTGTTCCTCGAACGCCTTGCTGATGTCGGCGGTGAAGTCGGAGTCTTTCATGTCGATGACGCCGAACGTCTCCTCGCGGCCGAGGGGATGGGGGACCTCGATGCAGACCTCGACGCTGTCAAGTAGCTCGAAGGTGGTCCGGATGTTTGGGCTGGCGCGGGCGCTGTAGTTGTCGTAGTGGAAGAGCCGCTCGTAGTACTCGCGGTTGGCCTCGTCGGGCAGGCTCTCGAAGAGGTCCGGTCGGACGAGCAGAGACACGTCCACGCCCCGCTCCAGCGCCGCTTCGAGCTCCTCGACGATTCGCTCCGTGCCCGAGAGGATGTCGACCTGGCGGGCGGGTGCCGACCCGACCATCACTATCTCGTCGTCGGCGGCGGCCAGACGCTCCAACAGCAGGTCGAGCGAGTCCTCGGGGCCGACGGCGGCCGTCCAGAACGGCTCCTCGACGGGGTCGGCCGACTCAAGCTGGGACGAGAGGTCGTCGACGATGTCTTCGTACTGGCCGACCTTCTCCTGGAGTTCGCGTTTCTTGTCTTCGAGCAGGCGGTCAAGCGCCGTGTCCGGCTCGACCGCGACGTATTTCTTGGGCCGGCTGGCGGTCTGGCTGCGGACCAGGTTGTACGTTTCGAGGCTGTTGAGCACGTCGTAGATGCGGCCCATCGGCACGTCGCTGGCCCGTGACAGTTCCTTGGCCGTCGTCGGCCCCGTCTCCAGCAGCGACCGGTAGGCTCTGGCCTCGTACTCGGAGAGCCCGAGGTCTCTGAGACTGGACATACCTCTACATCCGGCCACACCTCTGAAAAACTTATCGGGCGTTTACCGTTTGTCAACGTTTCCGGTCGTTGAATCCGGCCGTCAGTTCTCGCCGGTCAGCGCGGCTTCGAGCTCGGTCGGGGTCGTCCCCTCGGCGACGATAGCGTCGCCGTCGAGGAGCCGCACCGTGCCGTCGCCGTCCGGCTCCGGGACGACGGTGGTCTCGTGGTCGGCCAGCCGCAGCGCCGCGCGGTGGAGGTCGGTCCCCGCGTCGGTGCCGACGGTGAGCGTCTGTGGCTGCTGGAGCCGGGCCGCGACGCCGGCGTAGCCGGCCACCTCGACGCCCATGCGCTCGGCCGCCCCGGCGAAGGACTCGACGGCCGCGAGCGCCGCGTTGCGGTACCGGTCCTCGCCGGTGAGCGCCGCGAGGTCGACCAGCGCGTCGGCCAGTTCCACCGTCGCGTCGAGGGGATGGAGCGAGCGGCCACAGAGCCCCGCCCCGCTGTCGGGCCCGTCGCGGAACGCGCCGCCGCCCTGCTGTCGGTTCTCGATGGTCCAGTCGGCGACCGCTCTCGCCGGCCCCGGTTCGCCCAGGACCTGCCAGCTCGTCGTCAGCCCCTGGAGAAGCTGGGCCTGGTCCAGCAACAGGCCGGTGTCGCTGTCCGCGCCGTCGTAGTGGGCCACCTCGCCGCTGTCGACGAGGGACTCACAGACGGCGTCCCGTGCGCGAGTCGCGTACCGCCGGGCGCGCTCGTCGTCGGTGTAGGCCGCGACCCACAGCAGGGCGTCGATGGCGAGCCCGTTGCGGTCGGCGAATACCGTCTCGTCGACGTTCGGCGGCACCGTCCCCTCGCGCTCGCTCGGCTCCAGCCGGTAGTACTCGTCGGAGCCGGCCTGGCTCGCGGCGAAGGCGTCGCCGGCCCACAGCGTCGTCGTGAGGTAGTCGACGGTCCGCTGGGCGGCGTCCCGGTACGCCTCGGTCCCGGTGTACCGGTAGCCGTGGGCGAACGCCCGGACCAGCGCGGCGTTCTCGTCCAGCAGTTTCTCCCGCCGTGGGTTCCCCCAGTTGCGCTCCGTCGCGTACCGGAAGAAGCCGCCGTCGTAGGTGTCGAGCAAGTGCGTGCGAATCGCTTCGAGCGTCCGGGTGGCCTGGTCCCGCGCCCGGACGAGGGCGAACTCCACGGTCCGCGGCAGCGGGAACTTCACGTCGGCCCCCCAGCCGCCGAACTCGTCGTCGAACGCGCCGAGCAGTTGCTCGACCATGTGCTCCTCGATACGCGGCCGGAGTTCGCCGGCCGGCGGCGATTCGTCCTGGAGCTGTCTGGGGACCGACCCCGCCGCCGCGCCCTGGGCGTCCCAGGACTCCCGGACGGAGTCCAGGATGCCGCGGAACCCGTCCGGCCCGAGGAACGTCGCCCCGGTGATGACCTCGCCGTCGGGGGTCAGGAACACCGTCGACGGGAACCCGCCCATCGTGTACCGCTCCCGGACGCGTGGATTGCGGTCGGCGTCGACGCGGACCGGGACGAACCCGTCGTTGATGTTGGCCGCGATGCGGGGTTCGCCGAACGTCCCCCGGTCCATCGCCCGACACTCGGCGCTCCACGGGACCGTCAACGCCAGCAGCACCGGCTTCCCCGACTCGGCGGCGTCCTCGAAGGGGGCCGGTCCCCACTCGCGCCACTCGACCTTCGTGTCGCGTGCGTACTCGTCCATACCTGCTCTGGGCGGTGGGCGTACAAAGGCCCTCTCACTCCCGGCGAAAGACCGATTTGCGGGGCGACCCAAGCGCCGGCGATGGATACCCCGCAGGCTCGTCACGAAATCCCGGACCCGGTCACGCCGGGCGACCGGCCGCCCCGCCTCGGCCGCGTCCCGTTCCTCGACAACACCGTCGCGATGCTGCGTGACCCGCTCGGGTTCTACGACCGTGCCGGCGCTCACGACGCTGACGTGGTGGGGTACAGCGTCGCCGGGACGACGGGCTGTTTCGTCTGCCATCCCGACCTCGTCGAGCAGGTGCTTGTGACCGACGCCGACGCCTACGAGAAGGGTCGGCTCCTCCAGGACACGCTCGGCCAGTTCATCGGAGAGGGGCTGTTCCTGCTGGAGGGCGAGGAGTGGCAGCGCCAGCGGACGGCGCTCCAGCCGGCGTTCTACCGGGAGCGCATCGCCGCCTACGGCGACACGATGACCGCGTTCGCCGACCGGACGGCGACGGACTGGCACGACGGCCAGCGTCTCGACGTGCGCCCACAGATGCAGTCGCTGACGCTGAACATTCTCGGCAAGACCCTGCTCGACGTGGACATCGAGACCACCGCGGGCGCGCTGGAACCGCTGCTGGACGCGTTGCGCGAGCGCCTGGACCCGCGGTCGCTGTCGGCGTATCTCCCGCTGTGGGTCCCGACGCAGACGAACCGCGTCGTCAATCGCTCGCTAGCCGAGTTCCAGGCCACGCTCGACGACGTCATCGCCGCCCGCCAGCGCGAGGCCGACCGCGCCCGCGAGGCCCGTGACGACGTGCTTTCCCTGCTGCTCTCGCTCGACGACGAGACGATGGACCGCGAGCGACTGGGCCACCAACTGTTGACCTTCCTCGTCGCCGGCCACGACACGACGGCGTTGACGCTGACTTACGCCTGGTTCCTGCTGGCGAACAATCCCGACTGCCAGCGCCGCCTGCACGAGGAACTCGACGCGACGCTGGGGGACCGGCAGCCGACGCCCGAAGACCTGTTCGACCTGCCGTATCTCGACGCCGTGGTGAACGAGGTGCTCCGGCTGTACCCGCCGGCCTTCACCGTGTTCCGCCAGCCGACGGAGCCGGTGACGCTGGGCGGGTACGAGCTCTCCACCGACGCACAGCTCACCCTCCCGCAGTGGCTCGTCCACCGCGACGACCGCTGGTACGACGCGCCAGACGCGTTCCGCCCCGAGCGCTGGAGCGACGGCCTCGAAGCGTCCCTTCCGGACTACGCCTACTACCCGTTCGGGGGCGGCCCGCGCCACTGCATCGGGATGCGCTTCGCCCGGATGGAGGCCAAGCTCGCGCTGGCGACCATCGCTCAGCAGTACGCCGTCGAAGCGGTCACCGAACCGCCGCTGTCGCTGGCGATGCAGATAACGCTGAGCCCTACGGAGCCCGTCGAGGTCCGACTGCGCGAGCGGTGAGCGACCGCCGGTCGACGGCTCCGCTCTCGAAAGGCGTTTGGGGGCGGACCTGCAAGCGGTGGTATGCTCCGGGTCATCGGGCTGTTGCTGCTCATCCCGCTGTTCGACATCGTGTTGCTGGTGACGGTCGCGATACCGTTCCTCGGCCCGCTCGTGACGGTCGCGCTCGTCGTCCTGACGGCGCTGGTCGGCATGCTGCTGGTCCGTGCCGAAGGCCGTGCGACGCTCCGGCAGATACAGCAGCGGCTCGCGGTCGGCGAACTCCCGACCGACGAACTCATCGACGGCGGCCTCCTCATCGCCGCCGGCGCGTTCTTCCTCACGCCCGGTCTGGTGACCGACTTCGTCGGCCTCCTGCTCGCGGTGCCGTTCACCCGTTACCCCGTCCGTGCAGCCACGCGGCGCTGGGTCGTCCAGCCCTACGTCGACGCCAAGACCGGCGGCTTCGCCAGCGGTCAGGTGTACGTCGGCGGCTTCCCCAACGACGACGGCCCCGCCGGTCCCGGCCCGAACGGTCCGGACGGTGGCTCGGGTCCCGGCTCCGCCGGCGGCTCCTTCGACCCCGACGAAGCCACCGACGTCGACTTCGAAGACAACGACGAAAACTGAAGCCCTGACGCGGTTTCACATCCCCAACCGCCAGCGAAACGTTACCCTTTTCAATACCCCTCGGGTACAGACGAATGCGTCGGGCCAATAGCTCAATCAGGTTGAGCGCTCGGCTGATAACCGGGAGGTTCGCGGTTCAAATCCGCGTTGGCCCACTATTCTCGACGCGTCCTGATGCCGTCTGAGAGCCGGCTACGTCGTGACTCGGGCCCCGGGTAGGTCGCCCACCGGAAAAATTTCGGCCCGGCGACCAATCAGTGGCTGTATGCGACGACGCCAGGTCCTCGCGAGCGGAACAGCCCTCCTCTCGGTTCCCGTCGCGGGCTGTGGGCATCCGTCGGTCGTCCTCGACATGGACGAAGCGACGGCGGCCGACATCGTCGACGAGGTTTCGATGTCGCCCGAGCCACAGTCGGTGGAGCACAGGGTCGTCTCCGAAGCCATCGAAAACGGCTCGGCGACGCGCCGGGGTCGCTACGAACTGTTCGACCGCACCGACACGGTCCGCATCGGCGACGCCTTCTACGAGGTTTCGGAGACGGCGCTCGCCACCGGCGAGGTGACGGTCTACGACGTCCGAATCGACTTCGACCCAGCCGACGCGACGGCGACGGTGGGCGAAATCGCCTACGAGGCGTTACCGGCGGTGGACCGAGAGCGCCTCGGCCCGATACTCTCGGACGACGACCCGCCCACCGGGGACAGGTACGACGTGGGAATCGCGTACGGAACCGCTGCCGAGGTGGGCAACGAGTCGGTGTTCGTCCCCGAACAGCAGTACGATATCGTCGTCCGCGACGACGAGCGCTACCGGGTCGCCGTCGAGACGCGGACCGCATCGGAGACCGAATACCGCTACGAGGCCACGCGGGTCGCGTCCGGCGTCGATCCGTTTGCCGACCGGGTACGAGACCGGTATCTGTTCGCGCTGACGGGGCTCTCCGACGCCGAGCGCGAGGTCGTCGAGGCGGCCATCGACGGCGGTTACTTCGAGGACGACGAGGCGTTCCGGTCGGTGACGGACCGCATCCGGGGCCACGAGGGCATCGAGGTCACGGACAGCTACGGGACGTGGCTCCTGGCGTACGAGGGGACCGAGTACCTCACGTACGTCGAGTGGTAGCCGGGGTCGGGGACGCCGGCTGCCGGGGTCCGTTAGTCGGTATGCTCGTCGAACAGGTCGGCGACGCGCGCCGCTATCTCGTCTCGGATTTCCCGCACTCGCTCGACGGACTGTCCGTGTGGGTCGTCCAGCGCCCAGTCGCGGACCGCCACGTCGGCGTCGAGGTCGAGCGTCGAACACCCCATCGTCGCGACGACGGTGCAACTGTTGAGTTCGTCGTCCGAAACCGCCCGCGGGACCCGGTCGGACAGGTCGATATCCACCTCTCGCATGGCTTCGACGACCTCCGGATGCACTTCGTCCGCGGGGTCCGTGCCTCCGGTCAGGATTTCGACCTCGTCGTCGAGCCCGCGACGGGTCCGTTCTCGCTCGGCGAACGCCGCGGACATCTGACTCCGACCGGCGTTCTGGACGCAGACGAACCCGAACCGTAGCGTATCAGCCATACCGGACTGTTCCTGGCGAGCGGAATAACCCTTCCTAAGACCGCTATTGTGGGCTATATATTCGGCGGCCACCGTCCGCTCCGGACGCCGGTCATCCGGAGGGACTGCGAGCCGCCGAGTGGGGGCCGTCCGGCGGGAGACACGTCGGCGAACCTATATTCCCTCCAGATTGAGGGCGCGCGCCTTCGGTCGTCCCCGTCCGTGCCTGCCACATGCCGGAGTACCGCTTCGCGTGTCCCGACTGTGGTGCGTGTACGACGGTCGACGGCGGCGTTCGGGAGCGCTTGCTGGCGGTCGGGTGTCCGGTCTGTGCCGAACCGGCCGACGCCCGGGCGTTCGTCGAAGTCCCGGCACACACCGACACCTGACGGGTCGGTCGATTAGAAATCGCTCAGCTGCGACTGGAGCCCGGCGACGAGTTCGGACTTGCGCCGCAGTCCGCCGAGGCTGACCGGAAGTTGGTCGGCGATAGCCGTCAGCGCCTGTCGGAAGGACTGGGCGGTCCCGGGTTCCCCGTCGAAGGCGTTCCGGACGCCCTCGCGGACCTGCCAGACGCCGACCGGGGCCCAGTAGTCGTCGGTAATCTCCCGCAGCACCAGACACTTCGCCTGCCTGTCGCGCTCCTGGAGGTGTTCGAGGACGCCGAGCCGCGCCGCGTAGTACGCCCCGGCCGTCTCCTCGACGTAGGCGGTCCGTCCCTCGTAGCCCTCGTGGGCACTGGACATGTAGTAGCCGGTTTCGGGTCGCGGATTCCAGACGCTCTGGGGCGCTTTCATCTCGACGAGTTCGAACTCCCAGCGGCCGGGCGCGAGCACGACCCAGTAGCGGTTCCCCATGTACTCGTTGTACCACACCTCCGGCTTGTCGATGGTGTCGGCGTTGCGCAGCGTCCCGCGGACGTACTGGCCGACCGTGTCGTCGACCGCCGTAATCGACCACCGCGTCGGCACCAGCGACCGCTCGCTGGCCTGCCCGAGCGCGCCCGCCGAGAGGATGGTGTTGATGTCGTAGACGTCGAACCCCCGTCGGTACAGGTACGCCATCGCGCCCTCCGCGCGCCAGTCGTCGTCCGACAGCGTCTTCTCGACCGGCCGGGGGACGTGGGGGTTCTCCGCCAGGTCGGCCCCCGTCGCGTGTGCTCGCGGCCCCGTCGGCGTTCCGACGTCGTCGAACGCCACGTCCAGCTCCGGCGTGCCGTCGAGTCCGACCTCCACGTCGACGGGGTGGTCCGCGATGGCGACCTCCCGCTGGACGCCGACGAAGCCGTTCCAGACGTCGTGGACGCCGCCGCGTCCGCTACTGACCGAGTCGACCGACGCCGTCTGCGTGGAGTTGACCATCCCGGTCCGGCGCTGGAGCACGTCCTCGATGCCCAGCCCCTCCTGGTACCACTCGCCGCTGGTCGCGAACCCGGCAGCCGCGGCGTCGGTGTCGACCGGGGAGAGCAGGCCCGTCGAGACGTTCGGATACCCCGAGCGGCCGACGAATATCTCCGGGGCCGTCGACCCGAACAGCGAATCGCCCTGCACCGCGGCCTCGAACTGCCGCTCGACGTCTTCGAGGTGGTCGGTGATGGCGTAGGACTTCTCCGCTGCGAGGCGTCGCCGCTGTGCGGCTTCGTCCTCTTCGAACCCCTCGATGAACTCGTCGAGTTGCATCTGTCACGCCTTCGGCCCTCCCCGATAAGAACCTTTCCGGCGGGCCGTGTGGGAGCAACTCTTACGGGGTTGGGTTGAGTAACAACAGGTGATATAAATCATGGTAGATACAACGAAGTGGGTCCTGTTCGGTGCGACGCTCGTCAGCATCGTCGTCATCTTCGTGTCGGCGCTCATTCCAGTCGCGTACCAGCAGGCGCTGGTCAATCTGCTAGTCGGGGAACTCGCGGCCATCACGCTCGCACACTCCGCCTACCGCGTCTCCTCGGGCAAACAAGTGAGTCCGTTCGCGGGGTCGGTAGCCGTCCTGTCCGGTGTCATCCTGTTTCTCTCGCCGCTCTTCATCGAGCCCGTCGACCCCATCCTGTCGGTGATGTTCGCCGCCGGTGCCGTCATCGTCGTCGGTGGGCTGGCCGGCGTCCTGGGTCGGATACTGGGCGGCGAAGAGGGCCGCCAGACCGGTGCCGAGCGAATCAGCCGGAACGCCGGGAACTGACCGGAACGTCTATACCGACGGGTCGGCCACCCTCGGACGATGCCGGTCATCGAATGCGACGAGACGGCGGCCCGCGAGCGGCTAGCGGAGGCGGGGCTGGACGTCCAGTCGGGCAACACCGACCACGAGCGCTGGCGCGTCGACCACGGCGGCGCGACGGCGGTCGCCTACGACGGCAAAGTCGTCGTCCAGGGCGGGGAGACCGCACGACTGGAGGCCCTGTTGCGCGGCAGCGACGGCGGTCGCGTCCACGCGTACTTCGACGGCGCGTCGCGGGGCAACCCGGGGCCGGCCTCGGTCGGCTACGTGCTCGTCGACGACAGCGGAATCGTTGCGGAGGGCGGGGAGACCATCGGGACGGCGACGAACAACCAGGCCGAGTACGAGGCGCTCGTCCGAGCACTCGAAGTCGCGCGGGACTACGGGTTCGACGAGGTCCACGTCCGGGGGGACTCGGAGCTCATCGTCAAGCAGGTGCGGGGCGAGTGGGACACGAACGACCCCGAACTGCGCGAGCACCGCGTCCGTGTGCGGGAACTGCTGACGGACTTCGACGACTGGCACATCGAGCACGTTCCGCGGGAGATAAACGACCGCGCGGACCAACTAGCAAACGACGCACTCGACGATGACTGACCTGCCGACAGACGTGACTGAGGAGGCCGAACGGCTGACCAGGCTCGCCCGCGACGCGGTCGACGAGGCCGAGGCCGAGGCCTACCGGACCGAACGCGACGACATGCTCGCCGAGTACGACTACACCGCCCGCATCAGGAACGACGACACGGGCGACGTGCTCGTCTGCCACCCCGTCGACTGGGTCGACGACGGCGTCATCCGCCCAGAGCGGGTCGACGACATCGACCGCGGCGTCGAGAGGCGGCTCTCGGGGCCCGGCGACCCGGACGCGTGGGCGGAAATCGACGCGGAAAACCGGGCCGTCGTCGAGGCGGTCACGGACGCCCACGGCGAGACACACGGGGCCAACGCGGAGCTCCTCGCCGATTTCATGGGCAACCACTACGCGAAACACATCTCGGATGCGACGCCGGCGGAACTCGCCGAGTTCCGGGACGACTACGTCCCCCGGAACGCCTGGCCGACCGAGGACCAACAGACGGTCCTCGAAGAGTCGATCCGTCTGGCCGTGGAAGAAGCCGGCGGCCGCGTCCCCGAGACGTAGCGCTTCACCCGCCGGTAGGGAGTGTTTGTACGCGTTAGGAACGGATTACCAGTAGTTCGCAGGTGCCCAGCTGCGAATCTACTGCTGTGCCGCTATCAGGTCGCGGAGTTCGTCGGCCCGGCCGTCCTCGGAGAGGAACTTCCCGAACACCCATCCGAGCTGGTCGAGGACCGCGTCCTTGCCCGTCTCCGTCAGGGAGTACTGGTTCGTCCGCTTGTCGAGTTCGCTCTTCTCGACGAGACCCATCTCGACGAGGTCGTCGAGGTTCGGGTACAGGCGGCCGTGATTGACCTCGTCGTCGTAGTACGCTTCGAGTTCGCGCTTGATAGCGAGACCATACCGCGGCTCTTCAGCGAGTATTACCAAAATGTTCTGCTGAAAAGCGGTGAGTTCTTTTGCGATGCCCGCACTGTCAGTAACTGTTTGTGCCTCTGACATAGTTGAGCAAATGTCAGCAAGCTATTTAACACTTGTTAACGCTGGCGCACAACGCCTTCTGTAGGGGATTAACGACCACACAACTAGCATCCGCATTAGTATAGGAAAATTTATATAAGGTACTTTCGAACAAACTGAGTTCCGATTAATCTGCTTTCAGATTGTCGTTTACAGGTAGTAAGTGTAATTTAAGAATATATCTCTAGTCAGATATTATATTATGTTATATAGGACATAACGGCCGATAGCTGTGGCTATTACGAAAGGATTTTTTGACGGCGTCGCGCAGTCGGCGGTGATGACGAACCTCTGGGAAGACCTCGAAACCGGACCGAACCCGCCCGAAGAGATATACGCCGTCGTCGAGTGCCTGAAAGGCGAGCGTAACAAGTACGAGTACGAGAAGGACATCCCCGGCGTCGTCCTCGACCGCGTCCTGCACTCGAACGTCCACTACCCGTCCGACTACGGCTTCATCCCGCAGTCGTACTACGACGACGAGGACCCCTTCGACGTGCTCGTGCTCGTCGAAGACCAAACCTTCCCCGGCTGTGTCATCGAGGCCCGTCCCGTCGCTCTGATGAAGATGGACGACGACGGCGAGCAGGACGACAAGGTCATCGCGGTCCCTATCGAGGACCCGCGCTACGACCACATCGAGGACCTCGACGACATCCCACAGCAGACCCTCGACGAGATAGACGAGTTCTTCTCGACCTACAAGAACCTCGAAGAGGGCAAGGAAGTCGAAACGCTGGGCTGGGAGGACAAGGAAGCGGCCAAGGACGCTATCGTCCACGCGCAGGAACTGTACGACGAAGAGTTCAACTGAGGCCGTAGCGCGTTTTCGCTCCCTCGCCGGTGTATTTCCAGAAGTAATACCGGCAGACCTCTCCGATTATGTATGAG
Organism: Haloarcula sp. DT43; assembly: GCF_037078405.1. Classification (NCBI taxonomy): domain Archaea; kingdom Methanobacteriati; phylum Methanobacteriota; class Halobacteria; order Halobacteriales; family Haloarculaceae; genus Haloarcula; species Haloarcula brevis. The sequence continues at coordinate 329,779 of NZ_JAYMGZ010000002.1, forward strand.
CATGGGTAATCTTTTGCCCGTGTAGCCGGTACTCACGAGTGTATGGCTACCGACGATACCGACGGGGCTTTGGACCACACGACTGTCGTTCCGCGAGCACAGGGGCGGTCGACGCCAGGAATCGCGCACCTGACCGTGGTTCCGGAGAACGCCGACCGCTCGTCGTGACCGGCCGATTCGGTCGACGATATTGCCGCTTTCGGTGACGCGACTCCGAAAAGAAGTTTCTTGTTCCTGACCTGACTAACGGGTCGTATGGGACTATTCGACCGATTGAAGGGAGACGACGCACCGCGTGTTGCCTTCTTCGGCATCGACGGCGTACCGTTCAGCCTCATCGACGAACACCCCGACGTGTTCCCGAACCTCACGGACATGGCGGCGGAGGGAAGCGCCGGCCCCATCGACAGCATCGTCCCGCCGGAGTCGAGCGCCTGCTGGCCGGCGCTGACGACCGGCGTCAACCCCGGACAGACCGGCGTGTACGGCTTCCAGGACCGCGAGGTCGGCTCCTACGACACCTACGTCCCGATGGGGCGTGACGTGCAGGCGACGCGGCTCTGGGACCGCGTCACCGACGACGGCCGCAACGCGACGGTGCTCAACGTCCCCGTGACCTTCCCGCCCCAGCGGAACGTCCAGCGGATGGTGTCGGGCTTCCTCTCGCCCGGCGTCGACAAGGCCGCCTACCCGGACGAACTCCGGGACCACCTCCAGGACAACGACTACCGCATCGACGTCAACGCCAAGCTCGGCCACGACGACGACAAGACCGAGTTCGTCGAGGACGCACACAAGACCCTGGACAAGCGCTACGAGGCGTTCAAACACTACGTCGAGCAGGACGACTGGGACCTGTTTTTCGGCGTGTTCATGACCACGGACCGGGTCAACCACTTCCTGTTCAAGGACTACGAGCGCGACGGCGAGAACCAGGAGGCCTTCTTCGAGTTCTACAAGCAGGTCGACGCCTACCTCGGCGACCTGCGCGACCGGCTCCCCGACGACGTGACGATGGTCGTCGCCTCCGACCACGGGTTCACCTCGCTGGACTACGAGGTCCACTTCAACGAGTGGCTCCAGCAGGAGGGGTGGCTCGGCTACGCGGACGCCGACCACTCCGAACTCGGCGACATCAGCGAGGACACGAAGGCCTACTCGCTCATCCCAGGTCGCTTCTACATCAACCTAGAGGACCGCGAACCGAACGGCGGCGTCCCGCGGGACATGTACGAGTCCGTCCGCGCCGACCTCAAACAGCGCCTCGAGGAACTCGAAGGCCCGGACGGCAAGAAGGTCGCCGACCGCGTGGTCACCAAGGAGGACGCCTTCCGCGGCGACCACGACGACATCGCGCCTGACCTCACCGTCGTCCCGAACCACGGCTTCGACCTGAAGGCCGGGTTCAAAGGCTCGGAGGACGTGTTCGGCGTCGGGCCGCGAAACGGGATGCACAGCTTCGACAACGCGACGCTCGTGGTCGACGACCCGGACGTCCGCATCGACGACGCCGACCTCTACGACATCGCGCCGACCATCCTCGACCTGCTCGACCACGACTACGACCGCACGAACTTCGACGGCAGCAGCCTCGCCTGAGACGCCTAAAACAGCCCGTCGAGTTCCTCGTTCGTGAACTCGTCGGGGTCGGTCGTCCCGCCCTGTGAGTCGGCCGCCTCGCGGGCGCGGCTCATGAACTCGTCGACCCGCTCGGAGCGTTCGACGCCGGACAGGACGACGAGCGAGGCGATTTTCTCGGACCCGAGCGGGAAGTCACCGCCCCGCACCTCCATGCTGCCGGTCTGGTCTTCCACCCAGCGGCGCGCCCGTTCGACGCCCTTCCGCGAGAGCCGTTCGGGGTCGCCCGCGACGACGAGGAGGGCGGAGTCGGCCTTGACCGCGTTGGGCAGGCTCATGCTCGTGAGGAGGGCTTTTCGGGTGACGCTGGTGATGGTGTTGACGTTCTCGCCGGCGTCCTCGCTGGCCTGTGCGCTGGCGTAGCCGATGGAGGCGATGCCGCCGCCCCGGAGCGTGTTGATTATCTCTGAGGAGTCGACGACGCTCTCGCCGACGCCCTCGACCGCCTCACCGGAGGCAAACAGCAGGCCGATGCGCTGCGAGATGGCGTCGTTGACGCGCTCGAAGCCGGCGGCGACGCTGTCGCCGCTGCCCCGCCAGGCGTCGTTGTCCACGAGGAGGAGGGAGTCGGCCTCGCGGGCGGCGGTCTTGAGCGAGCGGCCGGCGTTGGCCTGGTAGAGACCGCCTTCGTCCCGGCCGGGGAGGATACCGAGGACGTACACCGGCTTCTCGTAGATGCGCTTGAGCTCGCGGGCGAGCATCGGCGCACCGCCGGAGCCGGTGCCGCCGCCGAGTCCAGCGACGACGACGATGGCCTCGGCTTCGGTCGTGATGCGGCCGTCGAGCTCGTCGAGCACCTCGGTGGCGTTCTCCTGCATAATCTGGGCCCCGAGCTCGTTGTCGCCGCCGACCCCGTGTCCTTTCACGCGGTCCTGTCCGATGAGGGCCGTGTCGATATCGAGGTTCTGGAGGTCCGCCCGGGCCGTGTTGACGGCGAGGGCACCGCGGACGGCGTCGAACCCCATGTCGTAGTCGAACTGGGCGAGAGACTGGGTCACTTTGCCGCCAGCCTGCCCGACACCAATCAGGACGACTTTCATATCGGATGTCTCGTGAGGCTGACTAATCAACGTTGTCCCCGGAGGGCGAAGGGGCGCTGTCGGACGCGAAAACGGGCGGGCGGCTACTCGACCTGGAGCGTGTAGATGCGCTTGCGCGCGTCGGCGAAGGAAAACCGGGAGTCGACGACGCCGACCTCTTCGAGTCGGGTGAGTGCGTACCGGACCGTCCGCGGCGGCAGCAGCGTCTCCTCGGCGAGCTGGCTCTGAGTCAGGGTCTCGTTGTACTCCAGGACCTTGGCGACGAGCTTCGCGCTCGGCGGGAGGTCCCGTACGGCGTCCCACCCGCTGTCCTCGGGGTCGCTGTCGGTCTCGGCGGACTGGATGTCGGATGCGCTCATGGTATTTCCCCTGTATCCAATACAGAGTGATAATATTTTCTGTTCACGATTATGCTTTACAGAAATGTTTCGGCAAAAAGCGCGGGCAAGACCCCGGACGACGCCCGAAAGTTTACCTTCGGTACATCCGGTGTCACAGACGTGGACGAAGTCGAGGTTAGCACGGTCGTGTACGTCCCGCCCGAAGAGGTCTACGAGTTCCTGCTGGACTTCCCGGGGTACGCGCGGTACTCAGAGTACCTCGACCGCGTCGTCCAGGACGGTGATGGCTCGCCGGGGACGAACTACGACCTCGTGTTCTCCTGGTGGAAGCTCTCCTACACCGCCCGGTCGGAGGTGACCGACGTGTCGCCGCCGACGCGAATCGACTGGCGCATCGTCAAGGACATCGACGCCGAAGGGTACTGGGCGGTCGAACCGGACCCGGACGGGGTCCCGGCGGACGTGGAGACGGCGTCACGGGTGCGGTTTCACGTGGCGTTCGACCCCGGGTCGGCCTCGGGCGACGCCGTCGACCTCCCCCGGCTGGTCTCGATGGACTGGGTCATCGAGAAAGTCAAGCCGCTCATCCGCAAGGAAGCGACCAAAATCGTTGAACGCGTCGTCGAGGACCTCGAAGGGCAGAAACGGGACGTGGACCTGGAGATTCACACCGGTCCGGACTCGGTGTAGCGCGGCGGTCTATTCGGGCGTCTCGTAGTCGCCGCCGTACCGGATGAAGAAGTACGCGAGTCCCAGCGTCGCGACCATCACGAACGAGGTGGCGACGCCGAGCGTCTTCGCGCTGTTTGGCACTTCGGGCGGGCCGGAACTCCCGCCGCCACCGCCACCGGAGGACTGGGTCGGGTAGTCCGTCCCGACGACGACAGCTCCCTTCATGCCGAGCCCCTCGTGGGGGACACAGACGTAGGGGTAGATGCCGTCCTCCTCGAAGGTGTGCTCGTAGTTGACGCCGGCGCTGGAGACGGCGCTCCCGGAGTCAAGCGGCCCCTCGCCGTCCGAGACGACGTTGTGGCCGCCCCCGTTGCCCGTCCACTCGAACTGGACGGTCGCGCCGTTGTCCACGTGAATCGCGGGCGGGCCGAAGCCGAAAGCCCCACCGTTGGCCTGCACGCCGACCTCCACCGTCGCCGTGTCCTGTCCGGTCGCGTCGGCGACGGAGCCGTCGAAGTTCCCGACCTGGTCGAGGAACCCGCCGAAGTCCGGCGGGCCGCCCCCGCTGCCGCCGCTTTCGGTGCTCTCCTGTGCGGTCGCGGTACCTGCAGCGGCCGACGCAGCCGTGGCTCCCGCCGCCGTCCGCAGAAAGCCCCGACGGGACACGTCCGCTCTACCGTCTGTCATACCTGACCGTTTGGGGCTCCCCGTCCTGAATATGTCGGTTTCGAATCGGCCCTCAGAGACGACGCGCCGCCCCCGGTGCCGTGAAACATTTAACGCCGGTAGGCCGAAACCACCCGTATGTCTACCGGAAGCCACGGGGTCGTCGGCGGTATCCGTATCGACCTCAACCGCCTGCACGAGACGTGGATGGAGCTCGTGTATCCGCGCCAGCGAAACGCCACCGACACCGTTCTCGGGACGTGGACGCCCGATTCGGCGGTCGGGATGGCCCTCTACCGGCTCTGGTCGGCGCTCGGGGTCCCGGTCATCGCGCTGGTCTACCCCCTGGTGCTGTGTGGCGTCGTTCTGCGGTACCAGACACGGCGCATCGACGGCACGGCGACGCGTCTCGGCGTCGTCGGCGTGGTCCTCCTCTCGGCGCTCGTCTGGGGCGGCCTGGCGGCGCTCGCCCGGTACGAGCCGGGCCGCATCAACCTCGTGTCCGGTGGGTTCACCGCAGTCGCCGTCGCCGGCGGGGTGGCGACGCTGTCGGCCGCACTCGCCGTCACCTTCCGACGGGTCGGCGGGCGCGGGACGACCGTCGTGCTGGCGTACCCGTTCGCCGTGACGGCGGTCTTTCTGCCGCCGGTCGTCGCGGCGCTGTACTCCACGACCGTCGCCGCCGTCGTCATCCCCGCCAGCGACTCGCTGTCCCGGTGGTTCCTCTACGAAGTGCTGGCGTCGGTCGGCCTCGCGGAGTTCTTCATCCAGAACTTCGAGCGGGACGACATCGCCCACATCCTCATCTGGCTCGGCATCTCCATCCCGGTCGGGTGGGTGCTCGGCCTGCTGGTGACGCTCGCGGACCTCGTGCGCCCGACGGAGTGACTGCAAAGCTACCGTGTAGACGACTCCGGCGACAGCCCGGGCTTGAGTCCGTCGAGGCACTTCCCGAGCATAATGGCATTTTGCCGCTTGACAGTGATTCCGCATAGAATCCTGTCCCAGTCAATACGCAGTCCTGCCGGTAACCGAGTGGCGTTGAAATCGGAGTCAGGGTCGTTGTTCCGTGACCGAGCGGACTGAGGGCGGCTGTTACGGACTGGCGCGGAACTCGCCGTGTTTCATTCCGAAAAAGAACGCGATGACCGAGAACACTATCATCGATGGCAGCACCATCATGAACACTGTCGAGCGCCCCATCACATCCATAGAGATGAATGCCACTGTCGCAATGGCGACAATTACAACGAGTGGGGCTACCGCAGTTTTGAAGTCAAAATCCATACCCGTGATTGTGGCCGGACGGATATATTCTTTAACAAAGCAATAGCTGTCTTCAAGTGACTGACCAGCGGTTCCGCTTCTTGTCCACAGCAACACGGCGAGTGCCGCGTACCCGATGAGTACATCAATGACGAACGTCTGCCGAGTCGCTACGACGGCGTCGCGTCGGCCGGGCGAACGACCGTCTCTTCGGGTGCGTCCCCGTCGGCGACGGCGATGTCGGCGGTTTCGTCGCCACCGAACACCACCGTCGCACCGGCCCGCATCGGCGCGAGCAGTCCGGCGACGAGCGCACCCGCCGTCGTCATCGGTGCCCGAAGGGCGACGGTCGTCGCTGCGTCGACGTCGTAGTCGGCGACGACGCGGCCGCTCTCGGCCATGAGTTCGCCGTGCGTGTAGGTTCTATCGGCCGCCAGCACCTCGTCGTCGGGCGCGAGCTCACCCGGCGGCTGGAGCGGGTTCTCGCTCCACAGCTCCCGCTCGAACTGTGCGATTGTCGGGTCGTCGACCGGGCCGCCGTAGGCCAGCCCCTTCGTCCCCGGGCCCTGCGTGTAGCGGTCGAGCCACGCCGCGGGCGCGACCAGCGCCGTCGCGTCGACCGCGCTCGGCGGGTCCATGTCCACGATTGCGCCGTCTAGCGCGGCCGCGAGGAAGGCCAGCAGCGCGTCCGGCGCGTCCCGGAGGTAGCCGGGCCGGTCCTCGTCGGTCGGCTCTTTCGGGCCGACGACGACGGCGACCCGCGTCCCGTGCCGGACGCCGTAGTGGCGCAGTAGGTTCCCGCCTTTCCAGGCGTTCGTGGCGAAATCGGAGTAGCTGTACGGCGTCGACCGCTCCGGCGAGCGAAAGAGGACGCCGTCGCGGTCGCGTGCCTGGGCGACGAGGTCACCGAGTACCTGCATGGGTCGACGTTCGGCTCCACCGATGAAAAACCGCGCGGACACGAGGCACAGCGACGTCGACACGCCGCCCGCCTACCGGCTGCTCGACGTGGTGACGGAAATCATCGATACCGCGGCCGCTGTCGGCGAGGCGACCGGACCGGGACGCCGGCCAGCGGCGACTGCTTACAGCGAGTTCTTCAGTTTCTCGAAGAATCCTTCCTCGACGTCGACCTCCTCGCCGCCGGCCTCCGCGAACTGCTCGAGTGCCTCCTTCTGCTCGGCGTTGAGGCTGTCGGGCGTGACGACCTGCACCTGGACGTAGAGGTCGCCCCGGCCGCGGCGGCGGAGCCGCGGCATGCCCTTCCCCTCCAGGCGGAACACCTCGCCGCTCTGGGTTCCGTCCGGGACGTCGACTTCGACCTCGCCGTCCAGCGTCGGGACGGTGATGGTGTCGCCGAAGACGGCCTGCGGGAACGAGATGGCCTGCTGGTGTTGCAGGTCGTCGCCGTCGCGCTCGAACTCGGGGTGGTCGCGGACGCTCACCTCGATGAGCAGGTCGCCGTTCGGGCCGCCGTGCTCGCCGGGCGCGCCCTCGCGTTCCATCCGGAGCGTCTGCCCGTCGGCGATGCCGGCCGGAATCTCGACTTCGAGGCTCGCGTCGTTCTGGACGACGCCGTTGCCCCGACAGGTCGAACACGTCTCGTCGTACAGCGTCCCCTCGCCGTCACACCGGCGGCAGGTCGTGGTCTGCTGGACCCGCCCCATCGGCGTCTGCTGGACCTGCGTCGTCTGGCCCTGCCCGTTACATTCGGGGCAGGTCTCCGAGTCGGCCCCCGGCGGATGGCCGGCTCCGTCACAGTCGCCGCAGGTCTCCGGCCGGGTGACGTTCAACTGCTTGGTCGCGCCGTCGTAGGCCTCTTCGAGGTCGATTTCCAGCCGCGTCTGGAGGTCCTGGCCCTGCCGCCGTCGGCTCCCCCGTCCGCCGCGGCCACCGCCGCCGAAGAACTGGTCGAAGATGTCCTGCATATCGAAGCCGCCGGCACCGCCGCCGAACGGGTCCCCGCCCATCCCGCCGCGGCCGCCGCCACCGGCTCCGCCGCGCTTTTCGGCCTGCTCGAAGCGCTCGTGCCCCATCTGGTCGTACATCTGGCGCTTCTCGTCGTCGGTCAGCACCTCCTTTGCCTTCTTCGCTTGCTTGAACTTCTCCTCCGCGTCGGGGTCGTCGCTCACGTCCGGGTGGTACTCCCGGGCTTTCTCCCGATAGGCCTCCTTTATCTCGTCTCCGGAGGCGTCCCGAGAGACACCCAGTATCTCGTAGAAATCCTGACTCATTCGTTGTACGAGGCTTAGACGATTGAGCTACTTCAAAAGAACGGGTTGCCGACTAACAGTGTCCGTACCCGTGACCCGGACCTCGAACCGCCGGACGGCATCCGCGCCATCGACGCCCGCGGTCTGGTTCCTCGCAGTTGTCTATCCTTCGCACGCTCGTCTGAGGCGCGTCGACCTTCGGCCCGTACCGGGGCGCTTATTTCCGTGCCGGGGGACGGTTCCGGCAATGAGTCCAGAGCGCGGTCACCGAGGTCTCGTCACGGTCGAGCGCGTCGCAGTCTGGGGGCTCGCGGCGCTGGCCGTCCTCGGCCTGGCCGCACTCGTCGTCGGCCCCGGCGCGGACCTGCGGACGGCAGCGCCGTCGGTCGACGTCGACGGCCAGTTCGACGCCGAGGCGGGGACGGTCACGCTCACCCACGCCGGCGGGGACCGCCTCACGGCCACCAGCACGCACGCGCTGGAACTCGTCGTTACCGACGCCGACCGGAACCGCTCGACCACGCTGACGTGGGCCGGGGCGGGCCAGTTGCCCGTCGAACCCGGCGATACGCTCGTCGTCGACGACCCGCGCGTGGATTCGAACGGTGACGGGAACTACCTCGACGGCCACGTCTCCGTCGGCTTTTACCTCGACGCCGGCGACACCGTCGCGGTCCGCTGGACCGGCCGCCCGCTCGGCGCGCCGGCCGAACGGACGACGACGCTCGACACTGTCACGCTCGGCAACGGGACCGGCTGAGGAGGTCCTGTCGTCGCCGAAGCGCCACCGACGACCGGTGGCGACGCACCGGGCGCGTCGTCACGGACCGACGCGTTTCGTGCGGACGTACACGTCCCCGGCCCCGGTTACGGTCACCGCGAACTCGTCCAACTGGAACGACAGAGACACGTCTCCGTCCGAGTCCGTGGCGTGGCCGAGCAGTTCGTCGAGCGCGTCCGGGTCCAGCGCCTCGATGAGCGGCGAGAGCTCTCTCGCCTCCCGGTCGGCCGCGGCTGCGACCGTCTGGACGACGGCAACCGACGGCGACATGACGTCCCAGTCGAACTCCTCGTGGAGGCCGTCCGGCGCGTCGGATATCCAGCTGGACCGGTCGTCGGATTCACCCATTACTGAGGATTTGTTGGTATATCATATTAATTCTGCTGTCAATTCATCGGTACGTGGACTGACACGAAGCGCGGCGGCTCGATATCTCCGCTGGAGTGCTGTTTCACGCGCGTTCACTTCGGCAGCAACGTCGCACATAACTTCGAAGTGACACACTGACTATCTAATACACTTATAATTCAGGCCGACGAGCCGGCTACACAGAGTGCGGTCGGTACCACCGCGGCCCACGACTGGTCCCCGTGCCGTATTCCGTCACGGCTCGGCTACGTTGGAGCGATAGGAGAAACGCACGTTCGTTCCGGAGTCGCTCCGTGTCTTTCCGAACTGGCGAAACCGGCTTACTCGTCTACCGAGCGGACGAGCGCGGCTCGGCTCGCTTCACTCGTCGTCGTCGTTCTCGTCGACGTCCTCGAAGTCGGCGTCGACGTACTCCTCGCCCTGCTCGGCCGCGCCGCCCGCTGCGCCGCCCGGTCCGGCAGCCCCGCCGGGGCCGGCACCGGCCGCACCGCCCGGACCAGCGCCCGCAGCGCCGCCGGCGGCCTGCTGGGCCTGCTCCTGGTACATCTGCTTGCCGATTTCCTGCAGCTCCTCGCTCAGGGTCTCCGTGACGTCCTCGTAGTCTTCCTTCGTGGCGTCTTCGTCGTCGAGGACGTCCTCGACGTCCTCGATTTTGGCCTCGATGTCGGCCCGGAGGTCGTCGTCTATCTCCTCCTCGTTCTCGTCGAGGAGCGTCTCGGCGCGGCGGACCGACGCCTCGGCCTCGTTGCGGGCCTCGATGCGCTCGCGGCGCTGTTCGTCCTCCTCGGCGTGCTGTTCGGCCTCCTGTTGCATCTCCTCTATCTGGTCGTCGGAGAGGCCGGCACCGCCCTCGATGGTGATGTCCTCCTTGTTGCCCGAGCCCTTGTCCTCGGCCTCGACGTTGACGATGCCGTTCTCGTCGATGTTGAACGAGACCTCGATTTGCGGCGTGCCCGCGGGGGCCGGCGGGATGCCCGAGAGCGCGAACGCCCCGAGCAGTTCGTTCTCCTCGGCGATTTCTCGCTCGCCCTGGAAGACGCGAATCTGGACCTGCGTCTGGTTGTCCTGGGCGGTCGTGAAGATTTTGGACTCCTCGGTCGGGATGGTCGTGTTCTTCTCGATGAGACGCTCGAACAGACCGCCCTTGACCTCGACGCCCAGCGACAGCGGCGTCACGTCGAGCAGGACGATGTCGTCCACGTCGCCCGAGAGGACGCCGGCCTGGATGGCCGCGCCCAGCGCGACGGCCTCGTCGGGGTTGACGTTCTTCTTGGGCTCCTGGCCGGTCATCTCCTCGACCTTGTCCTGGACCTGGGGCATCCGCGTCGAGCCGCCGACGAGGATGACCTCGTCGATGTCGCTTTTGGTGTAGTCGGCGTCGGCCAGGGCCTGCTCCGTCGGGCCGACGGTGCGCTCGATGAGGTCCTCGGTGAGCGACTCGAACTTCGCGCGCGTGAGCTTCTGTTCGAGGTCCAGCGGGCCGTCGTCGGTGGTCGCGATGAACGGGAGGTTGATCCGCGTCTCCTTGCGGGAGGAGAGTTCGATTTTGGCCTCCTCGGCGGCCTCGGTCAGCCGCTGGAGCGCCTGCCGGTCGTCGCGCAGGTCGATGCCGTGTTCGGCCTCGAACTCCTCGGCGAGGTAGTCGATGATGGCGTGGTCCCAGTCGTCGCCGCCGAGGTCGTTGTCCCCGTTCGTGGCGACGACCTCGTAGACGCCCCCGCCGAGGTCGAGGATGGACACGTCGAACGTCCCGCCGCCCAGGTCGTAGACGAGGACGGTCTGGTCGGACTCGTCGTCCAGCCCGTAGGCCATCGCGGCCGCGGTCGGCTCGTTGACGATGCGCTCGACCTCGAAGCCGGCGATTTCGCCGGCGTCCTTGGTCGCCTGCCGCTGGCGGTCGTTGAAGTACGCCGGCACCGTGATGACCGCCTTCTCGATTTCGTCGCCGAGGTACTCCTCGGCGTCGTGTTTTATCTTCTGGAGTATCATCGCCGAGACCTGCTCGGGCGTGTACTCCTCACCGTCCAGCTCCACCGTGTAGTCGTCCTCGCCCATGTGGCGCTTGATGGACTGGATGGTCTGGTCCGGGTTCTTTACCGCCTGGTTCTTGGCCGGCTTCCCGACGAGCCGCTCGCCGTCGTCGAACGCGACGACAGAGGGTGTCGTCCGCTCGCCTTCGCCGTTGACAATGATTTCGGGGTCGCCACCTTCCATGACCGCGAACGCGCTGTTCGTGGTCCCGAGGTCGATACCCAGAATCTTGTTGCTCGCCATCTTACCCGCTCATAGCGGATTGGGCCGGTTAAAAGTTGCTAGATGTACTGATTCGAAAAACACCCAACGGCCCCTCCTCCGGGCGGTTTTATACTCGGCGGCGTTCCCTGACCGGTGATTATTTAATGTACCGCAACACGACCGCTACGCCGGCAGGGTGGCCGCTACTCCTCGCTCTCGCTGACGGTCACCTGCGCCTCGCGCAACACCTTGTCGGCCATCTCGTAGCCCGGCCGGTGGACGTCTGCAATCGTCCCCTCGGGCTGGTCGCTGTCGACGCGGGCGAGCACCTGCTGCTGTGTCGGGTCCACGTCCTCGCCGGGCTCGGGGTCGATGACCTCGACGTTCTCGGCGTCGAGCACGTCGTCGAGTTGGCGGAGCGTGGACTCGACCCCGCCTCTGATGTCCGTGTCCTCGTCCTGGTCGAGCGCCCGCTCCAGGTTGTCCCGCACGTCGAGCAGGCGCGTCACGAGGTCCTCGGTGGCGCGCTTCTGTTCCTGTTCGCGGCGCTTGTCCATCCGCTTCTTGTAGTTCTGGAACTCCGCCTGCTTGCGCTTGAGCTTGTCCTCCAGCTCCTCGATGTCGCCGTCCTGCTGAGTGGCCTGCGATTCGAGGCTGTCGACGCGCGTTCGCAGCGCGGCCAGTTCTCGGGCGGTGTCCTCGGGGTCCGACTCGGCGACCCGGTCGACCAGGTCGTCGTCGACCTCGAACTCGCCTAAGTCGACCTCCGCGGCGTCGACGTCCTCCGGCGCGCCCTCGACGTTCGCGTCGTCCGCTCGCGCCTCGCCTGCGGTCGACTCCTCCGTCGCGGCCGTGTCGTCGGCTGCGTCCTGCTCGGTCATACCCGACAGAAGTCGTCACGTGGATAAAAGGATTCAGAAACGGCGTGGCGGACCGACCACCGACACCGGTGTCACAGGAGGAAGCTAACGACCATCAGGACGAGGAACACGACGACGAGAATCTTCGCGATTCGCATGCTGAGTCCCGCTATACCGCCCAGACCGGCCAGTCCGGCGACGACGGCGAGGACGAGAAACAGCAGCGCCAGTTCGAGGAACCCGCCGCCGGCCTGGAGCGGGACCGCAGTCAGTAGGTGGGTCATGACGACAGCCGACGCCCTCGCCCCGGTTTATTATACAGTCCCTAATCAGGGACCGACGGCGAACGCGCCGGGGTCGTACTTGAATCGCGTGCGGTAGGCCTCCCACTCGCCGAGCTCTTCGAACCGGTACTTGCCGAAGGCGGGGTTCCGGACCAGCTCCAGTTCCGCGAGGCGCTCCTGGACCGGGTCGAAGAGGGTCCCCCAGTCGAGTTCCCGGAGCGTCTCGTCCGGGCCTCCCTCGTTCGCGGTGAACGTCAGTCCGTCGTCGGTTCGCTCGATAGTCCCGTACTGGTACCGGCTCCAGACGGTGTACTCCCCAAACGGGACGGTCTCTGTCGGTGGCGGCGGTCGGCGGTACTGCGCCTGGAACCGCTGGTGCGTCTCGTCGCCGCCCCACAGCACGCCGCGAGTGAGGAGCTTGATTCGGCGCTCGGCGTCCACGCCGCTGTTGTAAACGACCCGAGCGTGTTCGTACTCGCTGGACTGGAACTGCTCGGCGACGTCGTCGGAGTGGTGGACGTCTATCTCGTGTTGATACGGCAGCGGCGTCCGGCAGGCTCGTTCGAGCACCGAGACCGTCTCCGCGCCCCGGCGTAGGTCCTCGTGTGGGCCCGCACCGCGCCACTGCGCCGGGTCGGCCTCGTCGGGATCGACCCATCGGTCCATGCTCACAATACGCGGGACGCGGTCTTAGTTTTTCCCGCGGGGCGCGGTCTCAGACCAGCACACGGTCGAGTTCGACGACGAGGCCGCGTTCGGCGTCCGGGTCGCCGACGAGCGTCCCGAGGCAGACCGCCGCGCCGTCCGGCGTGACACAGACCACTTGCGAACCCTGCTGGGGCGTCGCCTCGCTCGCCTCGGCCGGACCGGCATCGATGACGCCCGGCGCGTACACCGGCGCGCCCTCGGCGACCTCGCGGGCCGCGCTCGGGGCAATCCTGACCCGCGGCAGGTGGACCAGCGCGCGCTCCGCCGGTTGAATAACCTCGCGCACCTGCGACTCGTCCCCTTCCTCGGCGAACGCGAGCGCGTCCACGAGGTCGTGCATCGTCGACAGCGACGCGTCGTCGAAGGTCCCCGTCGCCGTCCGTCGGAGGTCGCCCATGTGTGCACCGGTCCCCGCCGCGAGGCCGATGTCGTGACACAGTTTCCGGACGTACGTCCCGGACTCACAGCGCACCCGCAGGAGGAGTCGGCGCTCCTCGCGTTCCAGCACGTCCAAGGCGTGAATCCGGCGGGAGCGAAGCTGGCGCTTCACCGCGCTCTTGCGCGGGGGTTTCTGGTAGACTTCGGTCTCGAACTCGGCGACGATGTCCGCGATGTCCGCCGGGGCCCGGTCGTGGAGTTCGAGAACGGTGACGTACTCCTTGACCGCGTCGTCGAACACCTGCGCCATCCGGGCGGCGTCGCCGAGCAACACGGGCAGACAGCCCGTCACCTTCGGGTCGAGCGTCCCGCCGTGGGCGACCCGGTCCTGGCCGGTCGCGTCACGAATCCAGGCCGCGACCTGGTGGGCCGACGGCCCCGGCGGCTTGTCGAGGTTGACGACGCCGAAAGAGCGAAGCGAGTCGAGGTTGCGGTCCTCGGGCGGGGCACGGAGCGTCATCGGCTCAGAACTCGTACCGGACGTTCTCGACCGGCGCTTGCCCCTCATCCCCGTCGGGGCTGTACGACTCGACGGCGTGCAGCGTCACGCTCAGGACGCCCTGTGGGTCCCAGCGGGCGGTGTTGACCGACAGGTCGTAGATAGAGAGGTCGTCGAAGTCGATGTCGTAGTAGTCGCTGTAGCGCTGCGCCTCGCTCTCGCCGCGCTCCCTGGTCTCGGTCTTGGCCTGCTCGAAGGGCTTGTTCTCCCGCGTGGCGATGCGGTCGGCGCGCACGTCCAGTGGCGCGGTCAGCCACAGTTTCATGTCGGCGTACTCGCCGGCCATCCAGCCGGCGAGACGGGATTCCAGCACGAGGCCGTCGCGCTCGGCGGCGATGTCCCGGAGCCGCCGGTCGAGGTCGCGGTCTATCTGGTCGTCCTCCTCGGCGGCCTTGTTCAGTTCCAGCGGCGTCATCCCGCGTTCCTCGGCCAGCGAGCGGAAGATGTCGCCGCCGCTGACGTGCTCGTAGTTCAGTGCGTCGGCCAGGCTCTTGGCAAGTGTGCTCTTGCCGCTGCCGGCCGGGCCGGAGACGGTAATCAACATAGAGGTGTTCGGGAGGCCCCGATAGAAAGGGCTGTCTCTTCGCGCCTACCCGGTCGGCGTCGTCTCGACGTTGAGCGCCTTCCGGATAATCTGGGTAAAGGAGAGCGAGCACAGGAAGTACCAGACAATCCACGCCTGTACCGGGCCGGCGACGCCGTTGCTCCAGGCCTCGACCGCTCCGAAGATGGGGAGCGTAATCACCGGGCTCGCCTCGACGCCGGCGCCGAAAACGATCCAGTAGAGCCAGAGGAACAGCGGGATGTTGACCAGCATTATCCACACCATCGGGCGGAACTGCTGTTTGAACATCCCCATCTGGTCGGTCATCAGCTCCATCTGCTCCTCTTCGAGCCGGTCCAGGGCCTCCTGGTCGTCGCGTTCCTTCGCGGCCTTGCGGCGCTCTTTCAGGTCCTCCATCTTCTCCTGGTGGTCGCTCATCCCCGACATGTCCATGAGGTTGTCCTGCAGAATCGTCGAGGTAGTCCCGGTGATGATGGCCAGCACCAGGATGACGACGTAGAACGGCAGCATGTCGTTGAGCGGCCCGAGGAAGATGTCGATGACGCCGCCCGCGATGACGTCCCTGACGGAGGTCAGCGAGTAGCCGGCAAAGAGGCCGAGCGTCCCGAGCCCGGCGAGCTTGTCCCACTTCGACCAGCCGCCGTCGTCGTCATCGTCGCTCGGGGCCGCGTCGGACTCCTCGAGCGCCTCGCGGACGCCCTCGGGGTCGTCGATGACGAAGCCCTCGCCGTCGGCGTCGATGAGCAGCCCGGACTCGATGAGCCGTCCCCACTCGCCGCTCGTGAGGTCGTCGCTCACGTCGCTCCAGGTGACGGTCCCGTTCTCCTCGGCCGCGGCGAGCACCGTCGAGAGCGCGTCAGTCATTGCCTCGCCGTCCTCGGCGAGTCGTTCTACCTTCGGCGCGGTACGTGCCATTGTGTGTGTTTGAGGCGCGACGGCATATCAACGTTTTACTCTGGCGGTCCTGGCTGCGTCGGTCCCGAACGGCGGTTCCGTCCGGGTTCAGGCCGTCTGTGCGTCGACGGCGTCCTGGATGTCGCTCCAGACCTCGTCGGGCGTCTGCTCGCCGTCGACGGCGACGAACCCGTCGTGGTCCTCGTAGTGGTCGATGACCGGTGCGGTGTTGTCGTCGAACACGTCCAGCCTGTTGCGGACGGACTCCTCGTTGTCGTCGTCGCGCTGGATGAGGTCGCCGCCACACTCGTCGCAGACGCCCTCCTCCGCGGGCTGATTGAACTCCACGTGGTAGTTCGTGCCGCAGTCGTCACAGACGCGGCGACCGGTGAGCCGGTCGACCAGTTCCTCGCGCGAGACGTCGAGCGACAGAATCACGTCGAGGTCGGTCATCCCTTCCAGTTCCTCCGCCTGGTCGAGGTTGCGCGGGTAGCCGTCCAGCACGAAGCCGTCGGCCTGCGAGAGCGCCTCCTCGACGATGGCGTTGACCACCGCGTCCGGGACCAGGTCGCCCGCCTCCATGTACTCGCGGGGCGTGTCGTACTCGGTGTCCATGTCGCTGATGTCCATGTCCTTGTTCGCCCGGAGCGCGTCGCCGGTGGTGACGTGCTCGACGCCGTACTCGTCGGCGAGGTTGGCGCTCTGGGTTCCTTTGCCGGCTCCCGGCGGCCCGAGAATCAGGATTCGCGGATTCGACATAGTCTGGGTTTCCGAGGGGTCCGTTAAATGGTTGTCCAAATCCTGCTGGCGCGCTGCCGCCACCCAAAGGTGTGTAGGCCTCTCGGGCGAACAGCGGGTGATGCTCGAACCCGGAGCGCCCGCGCCCGACGTCAGCGCACAGAACCAGTTCGGCGACACTGTCTCACCGGACTTCGAGGAGCCGACCGTGGTGTACTTCTATCCCGAAGACTTCACCGGCGGCTGTACCATCGAGGCCCGGGACTTCCAGGACCACCTCCCGCAGTTCCGTGAGGGCGGTATCACCGTCTACGGCGTCTCGATGGACGACGTGGCGACCCACGACGAGTTCGCCGAGGAGGAGGGCCTGCTGTACGACCTGCTGGCCGACCCCGACGGGACCGTCGCCGAGGCGTTCGGCCTCGACACCAGCGGCGGCCGGACCGACCGCCGGACGTTCGTGCTGGCCGACGGCGAAGTCAAGTCTGTCTACGACCCGGACCGCTCGAACCCCGAGGGCCACGCCCAGGAAGTCCTTCGGGACGTTCGCAACGAATTCGTCCAGGGCGGGTAGACCCCCGTCGTTCCCCAGCGGCACCTGCAGGCCGTTCGGTCGCGGATGCGACCCGCCGGGTCGGCCCGTTCCGGCTGTCAGCAGCGGCGACGGCGGCCCGGCGGCCTCAGAACACTTGCGCGCCGCGGCCGATTCGGGTCTGATACACGCGGGCGTCGACGCCGCGCTCGCCGAAAGCGTCGAGCATCGTGCTCGCAATCCGCCGGCGGTCCGCCTCGGCGCAGGCCGCGATGACGGTCGGACCGGCCCCGGAGATGGTGACGCCGGTCGCACCGGCCGCCAGGGCGGCCTCGCGGACCTGTTCGTAGCCGTCGATGAGCTTCGCGCGGGCCGGCGTCACGACGGTGTCGTGCATCCCCTGCCCGACGAGTTCGGGGTCGTCGCGGTGCATCCCCGTCGTCAGCGACGCGGCGTTGCCCACCGTCTCCACCAGCTGCTCGACCCTGGCGCTCTCGGGGACGACGTTGCGCGCGTCTCGCGTGGACACGACGATATCGGGGAGACACGCGACCAGCGGGATGTCGGCGTCGACCTGTGTGACGCCCTGCTCGGTGGCGATGGTGAACCCGCCCAGGATAGAGGGGGCGACGTTGTCGTCGTGGGCGTCACCCGAGACGACGGCCTCGCCCTTGGCGGCGATGGGGACCAGTTCCTCGCGGGAGTAGCCGCGGTCGTACAGTTCGTTCAGTCCGACGGCCGCCGCGGCGGCGCTGGCCGCTGAGGATCCCAGCCCCGAGGCGGGGCGGACGCCCTTGTCAATCTGGATGCGGGCCGGCGCATCGAGCGCCTCGGCGACCGCGCCGACGGTGTTCTTGTCGGGGTCCTCCGGGATGTACTGGCTGCCAGCGCCGGTCATCTCGATGGTGACCCGGTCGGCCTTTTCGAGGCGGACGACGTCGGCCGGACGCTCCAGTGCGACGCCGAACACGTCGAAGCCGCTCCCGAGGTTCGCACTGGTAGCCGGCGCCCGGACTGTCAGCATGCCCGGGAATTTCAGCAGTGTAGGCAAAAAGGTAGCGAACCGACACCGGCGTGTTTGCAGTCCTGAGAACGCGGCCCAAAGGCATAACCCGGGGAAACGCGACCTGCGAGTAGGTATCGATATGGATGTCGACATCGCCACGGTCGCCATCCTCGGGAACGTAGGCGGAGCGCTCGTGGGGTTCGCAGTCGCGGTTCTGGCCACTCGACACCAGGAGACCCCCGGCGCGCGCCAGTACGGCTGGCTCGCACTCGCCGGGGGTTGCTGGTGTGCCGTGGCTCTCGGGCAGGTCCTCGCCACCGGCCCCGACGTGGCGGAGACGGCGTACGTGCTGGCGCGGACCACCTCGGCCCAGCTCATCGGCCTCTGGGCCGTCTTCGTGCTCGTCTACACCGGCCGGCGGTCGTGGCTCCGCCCGTCGCGTCTCGCGCCGCTGTTGCTCGCGGCGAACGCGGACGTCCTGCTACTGCTCGTCGGCCAGGGGCGCTTCGTCGAGGCGACTGCCGTCCCGGTCACACAGAGCGGCGTGACGCTGTTCGTCGTAGAACGGGGCGCGGTCTACACGCCGAGCCTCGCGGTCTCCTACGTGCCGTTACTGCTGGGCTACGCGCTCCTGCTCGAGTTCCTGTTCCGGTCCGAGAACATCTACCGGCGGCAGACGGCGGCCATCGCAGTCGGGGCCGTCCTCCCCGGGGTCATCGCCGTGCTGTACGACTTCGGCTACACGCCGCATCCGGCCATCGACTTCACGCCGATGGCGTTCTCGGTCAGCATCCTGTTCGTCGGCTGGGTGCTGTTCAAGGACGAGTCGCTGTCGGTGACGACGTTGTCGGGGGACACCCTCGTCGACAACCTCCCCGACCCGGTTGTCGCGCTCGACGAGGACTGGTCGGTCATCGACTACAACGCCGCTGCTGCGGCCGAACTTGACCACCCCGACCCCGAGGGGGAGTCCCTCGACGCCCTCGCGCCGGGCCTTTCCGACCACATCACCCACGGTGAGGTGTTCTCCTTCGGGGACTCGCTCACGTACTACAACCCACAGACGACGAGTCTCACGGACCAGTTCGGGACCGAGCGCGGCCGGCTCGTCGTCCTCAGGGACGTGACCGGCCAGCAGCGCCGCCAGGACCGGCTCGAAGCGCTCCAGGCCGCGACACAGCAGTTCATCGAGGCCGAGACTGCCGAGGCGGTCGCGGAGATGGCCGTCGAGTTCGCGACGGCAGTCCTCGACCAGAACGCGGCGGGCGTGTTCCTCGAAGACGACGGCGTCCTCGAACCGGCGGTGGTCAGCGACACGGTCGCCGAACACGTCGAGGCGGAACTGCTGTACGGCCGGCCGACGGACGAGCCCGAGAGCAAGCTCTGGCGGACCTACGAGACCGGCGAGGTACAGACCGTCTCGCTGGAACAGGACGGCCTCGACCCCCTCGACAACGCGCTCATGCTGCCGCTTGGCTCTCACGGCGTGATGGCGGTTGCGTCACACGACGACACGTTCGCCACGGAGGACCGGCGATACGCCGCGATTCTCGCACAGACGACCCAGGTGGCCCTCGACCAGGTCGAACGCGAGCGCGAACTCCGCCGGAGCCGGAGTTCGGTCAAGCGTCGCCGCGAGCAGATAGAGTTCTTCAACGGCCTGCTCAGACACTCCCTGCACAACGCGATGGTCGTCATCCGCGGCCGCGCCGAGCACGTCAGGGACGACGTGTCGGCGTCGGAGCGACACCACATCGACAGCATCAGCGACTGGTGTACGAAGCTCACGGAGATGAGCGAGACCATCCGGGACATCAACAACACCGTGACCGCGAGCGAGGCGGAGCGGCTGGGTGCCGTCGACCTCAACGCGACGCTCCGTCGCTCGGTCCAGTCGCTCCGGGCGGAGTACGACTCGGCGTCGGTGACCTGCGAACTGGACGGGGACTACTGCGTGCAGGCGAACGAACTGCTCGACGAAGTCCTCCTGAGCGTCCTCCGGAACGCGGTCGACCACAACGACGCCGAGACCCCGCGGGTGTGTGTGTCGGTCCAGCGGGCCAGCGACTGGCTGCAGGTCCGCATCGCCGACGACGGCCCCGGGATGAGCGACGAACTGAAGACGAAGGTGTTCGAGCGCGGGCTCTCGCCGGACCAGACCGCCGACGGGTTCGGCCTCTACTTCGTCTCGGTCATGATGGAGCTGTACAGCGGGACGTTCTGGTTCGAGGACAACGACCCGACCGGGACGGTCGCCGTCCTCGAATTCCAGCGGGTGGCGGCCGCCGAACAGCCGGCGGACGGTCCCCACCGCGACAGCGACGACGGGGCGGCCGCCGAAGCGCAAGCTAAATCCCACAACCGCGGGTAGGTCGGGGTATGATCGGCGTCGTCGGCGGCGGTATCGCCGGCCTCTCGGCAGCGTACCGGCTCCAGCAGCGCGGCTACGAGGTCCGCGTCTTCGAGGCGAGCGAGGACCTCGGCGGCCTGGCCGCGACCTACGAGACGGCCGGGGACCCCATCGAGAAGTTCTACCACCACCTCTCGAAGTCCGAGGAGACCATCGTCGAACTCGCCGGGGAACTGGGGCTCGGCGACGCCGTCGAGTGGCACATCGGGAAGAACGCCTACTACGTCGACGGCGTCGTCCATCCGATGGACAAGCCCTGGGAAATCCTCGCGTACCCGCATCTCTCGCTGTACGACACGTTCCGGCTGGGGATGCTCGTCCTCGATATCGACGTTCGCGGCGGCGTCCCGTCGTTCGACACCTACGAGCGACTGGAGGACTTCGAGGACGTCCCTATCGAGCAGTTCGTCGTCGAACACACCACGCGGGGCGTCTACGAGAATTTCTTCGAGCCGCTGCTGGACGCGAAGTTCGGCGACCGGAAGGACGACGTGAGCGCCGCGTGGCTGCTCGGCCGGGTCAAGTTCCGCGGCGAGCGGGACATTCTGAACGGCGAGATTCTGGGGTACTTCGACGGCGGGTTCGGCCGCCTGCTCGACGCGCTGGTCGACGCTGTGGGCCGCGAGAACATCGCTACGGGCACGCGCGTGACCGACATCGACACCGGCGGCGGGGCCGTCTCGTCGCTGACCGTCTCCGACGGCACCGGGGCGACGACGCACGCGGTCGACGACGTCGTCGTCGCGGCGATGCCGAACGTGCTGGAGGAGCTGACCGGCTACGCCTGCGACATCGACTTCCAGGGGACGGTGTGTTCGGTCGTCAGCATGGAGGAGTCCCTGCTGGACACCTACTGGCTGAACATCGCCGACGACGCCCCCTTCGGCGCGCTCATCGAGCACACGAACTTCGTCTCTCCCGAGCGGTACGGCGGCGAGCACCTGCTGTACGTCGCTCGGTATATCCAGGACGAATCCGAAGCCATCTGGGGACAGGACGACGACGAGGTCCGCGAGACGTGGCTCTCGGGCATCGAGTCCCTGTTCCCCGAGTTCGACCGCGACGCCGTCAACTGGGTGCGAACGGCCCGAAACCCCCGGACTGCGCCGGTCTACGAGCGCGGCTATCTGGACATGGTCGTCCCCTACGACCTCGGCGACGCCGTTGCGGACGGGCTCTACTACGCCGGCATGGCCTCACGGGCCCAGTACCCGGAACGGTCGCTCAACGGCGGTATCGTCGCGGGCTTCGAGTGCGCCGACCGAATCGCGGACGGCTCGGCGGCGACGGACGCCGACTCGCCGCTCTCCGAAGCCCGGCGCTGAGACGCCGCGTGCAAGCCGTTTTACGGTCCGATACGCCGACCCATCGCCGCTGGGTCAGTCGCCGGCCGCGTTCTCCACGTCGTCCTCGTCGATGACCGGCGCGTCGGTCGGGCTCACGTCGTCCGGCTCCTCGCGGCCGCCGCCGACAATCATCTCGCCGTCCTCGGTCTCGACGTAGACGTCGTCGGCGAAGCCACCGACGGCGTGGGGGTGTTCCGGCTCGTCCAGCCGCTCCGGCGTGGACGGCGCGTCGGCGACGCCGTCGGCCGGGCGGAACGTCCCGAGCGGGTCGTCGATGGTGATGCCGTGGGTCTCGAAGAAGTCCGCGTACCGCTCGTAGTGGGCTTCCAGCTCCCCGGCCGGGAACTCCATCATCTCCGTCCAGCCGTGGTTGTAGAAGTCGAAGTTGGCCTGGATGTGGGTTATCTCGCGGGCCTCGGCCTCGGAGTAGTCCGCCTCCAGTGCGGCCACGTAGGTGTCCATCGTGGCGTCGAAGAAGTCATCGAGGTGGTCCCGCCGCTCCGCCCGGCGGTCCTCGTCGGCCTTCCCGAGGAAGATTTTGGTGTGGAGTTTCACCAGCCCGTAGTTGGCCACCGACCGGACGCCGGGTGTGGTCAGGGCCTTCTTGCTCGCCCAGTGGCGCGGGTTCTGGTAGATTTTCATCTCGACTCCGGATACGGGCCCGAGCGCCTTCAAATCCCCGACTACCGGCGTCTCCCGCTGGATTCAGGCGGCTATCGCAAACGATACGCAGATAGCAATCCACATTAAGCCCGATTTCGTACCGACCGTACATGAGCACGTCGCACGTAATCATCGGTGACGGCATCGCGGGTGCGTCCGCAGCCGAGACAATCCGGGAAGCGGACCCGGACGCGTCGGTCACGGTCCTGACCGACGAGGGGGAGGCGCTGTACAACCGAATCCTCATCAAGGAGTTCGCCAAGGGCAAGCTCCCGGAAGCGCCCATCTCCATCCACGAGCCGGAGTGGTACGAGGAGCGCGACATCGACCTCCAGCTGAACACCCACGTGACCGACATCGACCCCGACGCCCACGAGATACAGACCCACGAGGGCGACACCTACGAGTACGACAAACTGCTCGTCGCGACGGGTGGGACGCCGGCACAGCTCCCGGTCGAGAACAGCGACGCCGACGGCGTGCACCACTTCTGGACGTTCCAGGACGCCCGTGGCATCCGCGAGCACGCCGACGAGGCCGACCAGGGCATCATCGTCGGCGCGGGCCTGCTCGGCATCGACCTCGCCGCCGTGTGTGCCGCACAGGAAATCGACGCCAAGTACCTGATGCGCGGGAACCGCTGGTGGCGCTACGCGCTCTCGGAGGACGGCGCGGCCATCATCCACGAGGCCCTCGAAGAGAACGGCGTCGAACCGGTCTTCGAGTCCGGCGTCGACCGCTTCGAGGTCGACGACGACGGCCACGTCACCGGCGCGGTCGACCCCGACGGCAACCACTACGACGGCGAGTGGGCCGGCGTCGCTATCGGCCTCGATTTCAACACCGAGTTCCTCAACGGGACCGGGCTCGAACTCGACGACGGCGTCGTCGTCGACGAGTACATGCAGACCAACATCGAGGACATCTACGCCGCGGGCGACCTCACCCAGTTCTACGACACCATCCTCGACTCCCAGGCCCAGAACGGCGCGTGGGGGTCGGCCAAGGAGCAGGGGTCCGTCGCCGGGACGAACATGGTCGCCGACGCCGAGGAAGAGGAGTTCCGCTGGGTCTCCTCGTACTCCATCACCCACTTCGACTTCCCGTTCCTCTCGTTCGGTCACCCGACCCGCGGCGACGACGAGGCCGAACGGAAGTACTCCGACAGCGAGTGGCGGCGGCTCGCCTTCGAGGACGGCCAGCTCATCGGCGGCGTGCTCATCGGCGACCTCTCGCAGCAGTCGACGTTCAAACAGCTCATCCGCGAGGAGCGCCAGGTCGCGGACAAGAAGGAACTCCTGCTGGAGAAGGACGTCGACCTCGAGGAAGTGAAGGCACAGACGCCCGCGCCCGCCGAGTAACGACCGCCGACACCGATTTTTCGCGTGCTGGGGCCGTAGCGACGCGTCGGTCGGCCGCGAGCGGTGACCGTCAGCGGGAGAACGACGCCCTTTTTTCGACCTAAGGCGGAGAGACGCGTATGGATGGCGGCAGCGGCGACATGACACTCGCGTTCGACCTCGACGCCCTCAAGCAACTGGCCTATCCGGACAGCGTCTTCAACGACGCGCGCCAGTGGTCGGAGTACGTCGGCGTCATCTCCGAACAGCCCACCTACGTCGTGACCAACTTCACCCGGAAACACCGGATTCGCCAGGACTTCTTCTCCGGGCCGCGGGGCCGCGAGGAGAGCCTCGAAAACGTCAAAGAGCAGTTCGACACCGACCGGCACGTCTTCGTCGGTGCGAACGACGAGGACGCCGACCTCGCAGAGGCGGTGGGCTGGGAGTATCTCCCCGTCGAACAGGCGGCCGAGGCGGCCGAGTGGGAACTCGGCGACCCGGAGGCCCCGGACGCGACAGCCGACGCGGACGAGGCGCGCGACGACTGGCCGTAGGTGACACACCCCCGCTGTCGGCGGGAATCTTCGCTTCGACTAGTTTTATATTTTTCCGAAGAGCGACTGAAGATATGGCCCTCCAGATCAGCGACGCCTTGCGTAGCGGTCTCGATACACTCCTCAGTGAGGACGGACTCCTCGTTACCGGCGTTTTCCTCCTGTTCAACCTCGGGAACACCGTCGCAAACTCCTCGTTCACCGAGGCACTGTTCGACGAAGTGATGAACATGGGCGGCCCCGCTGGGCCGGGAAGCGCTGCGGGAGCAGGTGCACCGGTGTTCTCGGTGTCGGATTTCACCGGCCCGTTCAGCCTTGACATCGCACTGCCGGTCGCTGTCGTGATGGTCCTCCTGTTTCTGGTTGTCGGCCAGCTCGTCAAGTTCTGGGGAATCAGGCTCTTCACCGAGCCACAGGAGATCATGGAACCCAGGACGTCCGATAGAGCCGTTATGGCCGTTGTCCTCGGTGGCGGCGTCGCGGTTCTCACGTTCGCGGTCTCGATGAGTTCGACCGCACTGAACGTCGGCGGGCGGCCACTGCTTGGGGGGCTAGCTGGCCTTCTCGGCGGCCTCCTGTCCCTGATCGTCGGTCTCGCTTTTGTCTATCTGCTGCAGTCGATTGCCCTGTACGACGGCGGCTACGTCGCGACACTCAAGCACTGCGTCGCACGGTTCATGGACGCCCCGGCACAGATCATCGTCCTCCTCTTTCTCCTGTTCCTTCTCGGTATCATTCCGGGGATTCCCTCTACGGCGTCCATTATTTCGGTGTTTCTCCCCGGCTCGTTTGACCTGCCGTCCCAGTCGGTTCTGCAGGTCGCGTCGATGGTGTTAAACGCACCAGTGCAGGCGTTCAGTCTCGCAGTGATTACGGACGCATACCTGCAGGTGCGGGCGGACCGGGCTGACGACGAGTTCTGAGAGCTGGATTCACGTGCTCTGGGTACTCACTCGCTCTAAAATATTTATTCAGATTTATAGTTCCCCGATTAGGGGTAGTGTGTATGGCCCTCCAAATCGGCCGTGCCTTCCAAGACGGTATCGACGAGTTTCTCAGTGAACGCGGTGCGGTGTTTGCTGGCGCATTCATTGTCCTCGGATTGGCCAACGGCATCATCTGGGCATCGCTGTCCCAAGGTCTGCTTGACATGTTGCTGGAAATGCTGCCACCCAGTGCACAGGTCAATCAGGCGGCGATGGGCAGTAATACGGCGGTATCCCTCGATATCCCGGTTGCCGTGGCCGCCGTCAGTGCGCTCGCGCTGTTTATCATTAGCGAGGCGCTGAACATTGTCACGATTCGTGCCTTTGCCAGTGATGCCAACGACCCGATTCCCGACAATATCGGTCGGCGGCTGGGCAAGACCGTTGCAATCGGGATCGCCGCTGGTATCCTCACTGGCGTCGCAGTAATCATCGGATTCGTTTTCCTCATCATTCCTGGACTTGTCCTGGCGTTTCTGTTCTTCTTCGTCCGGCAGGAGATCGCGCTGAACGACAGCGGTGTTCTCGAGTCCATCAGCAACAGCATCGGTCTCGTCACCGACAACCTCCTCGCCACGTTCGTTATCGCTGTCGTGCTCGCGGTGCTCGGACTCGTTCTCGGAAGTGCCTTTGGCTTCCTCCCGATCTCGTTGCCGCCCATGGTTTTGACGACAGTCTCGACGATACTCTCTAGCCTCGTCGGCGTGTTCTCGATTGCTGTGACGACTGTCGCATATCTCCAGGCGACCGAGTCTGACCACGATGTCACCCACGGGACTGAGTCCGTCGGTGGGCTCTGAGCCGGGTTGTATCCGTATCGCGGCCTTTAACCACGCGAGCGACCAACCGCGAGTAATGGCTGAACCGCGCGTGCCCGGCGGGCGCGAGTCCGAACTCGAACTGCCCTGTGGCGACCGCGTCGACACGCACGACCTCCATCTGGGGATGCGGGAGTTCGTCTGTGACTGCGGGAAGACCCACGCCGTCGTCCTCGACCCGCACCCGCTGGCACGCTTCGTCCCGGAGTTTCTCACCGAGGTGCTGCACGCGACCATCGAGACCAACGACGACTACGAGGAGTTCACCACCGTCCACCTGATGGGCGTCGTGATGGAGGAGTTCCCCGAAAAGGTCGTCGCCGCCGACACCAGCGAGGACGGGTCCGTCGGGTTCTCGCTGGCGTGGGTGAGCGACTTCGACTCCCGCCGGCTGCACGAAATCGTCGTCGAACTGCTGGTGGAACTGATGGAACACGCGATCAGCCACGCCGAGGACGACGACGTGATGGCGGAGTTCGAGGAGCAGATGCTCCAGTTCGACGTCGACGCGTTCGTCGAGCAGTACCGCGATGAGCGGGACTTCGACGGGCGGTCGGACACCGCCATCTGAGGCGGCCACCCGGTACTTAGTTGCTCCGACCCCCACAGTGACACATGGCGGGTCGCGTGGCGGTCCTACTCTTGCTCTCCCTCTCTGCGGGCTGTGGAGCCTTCGGCGGCGCGGAGCGACAGACTGTGACCCCGGTTCCGGTCCCCGAGGCGGCACAGGACAGCCGGGTCGAACCCGCGGTCTCCGGGGGCGCTGTCGACGCCAGGCGACTCGCGGCGGCCCACCGGCGCGCGACGCGGAACCGCTCGTACGTGCTGGGGATGCGGCTCTCGCTCGAATGGGGCACGCAGGTCGTCTCCCTCGTCGTCGAAGACCGGTATCGCTACCAGTACCGGACCGAAATCGTCGGCCAGCAGTACACGAAGCGGGTGTACGCCGACGGCGACCGGCGGTTCGTCTACGACGAGCGAGCACAGGGGGCCTGGACGACGACGGGGCGGCCGGCCCCGGTCGACGAGTGGCTCGATCCCGACCCCGCCCGGCTGGTCGAGGCGTACCTCGCGACGAACGTCAGCGTCGACCGGCCCAGAGACGGCTGTGATACCTGTCCCGTGGTACTCACGGCGACGGAACCGCCGGCGGCGTTCGAACCGGCCGACGACTACAGCGTCCGGGCGGCGGTCCGGCCGGGCGGCCTCGTCGAGTCGCTCACCGTCTCGTACTGGGACCGCTCCAGGAGCGCCCTGGTCGACTACGAAATCCGGTACTCCGCGGTCGACGACACGACCGTCTCCCGACCAGGGTGGGTCCGACGGCACTGGGCGAACGCGACAGACAGCGACCCCGCGCTGTCCGACAGCCACCGCCGCGACGCCGTCGGCTGATTTCCCGAAATCAGCCGTCTGACTGCTGTCTGACGGTGTTATATGGTGGATGCGGTGTTGTATTCTGTATGGCTATGCGCGAGGGGGAGTTCGAGCGCATCCTGACAGTGCTCGAAGAAGCCGACGCCGACGGCACGCTGACGGCCCGCGAGATATGTGACCTGCTCGAAGAGCACGACGAGCCGTTCGGGAGCGCCCACCGCGTAGCGACCGTCCTCGGTCGCCGTGCCCAGGCCGGCGAAATCGAGGTCATCCAGGACCAGCCCTATCGGTATCGTATCCCCGACCGCGAGGGGTGACGGTTTCCGGGGCCGCTGGCCGCGACGAGCGGATGACACAGCCTCCCGTGTGACGGCCCCCCATTACGATATTCGAAATTAGACTTCGAGCTTCGCATCCTTTCGCCGGGCTTATTACGATGTGTAGACTCCGCTCGTACAATGACAGCGGACGAGGACCGTACCATCCTGCTCATCGGCAGCGGCCCGATAAAAATCGGCCAGGCGGC
The DNA here is from genome assembly GCF_037078405.1 of Haloarcula sp. DT43. Taxonomy (NCBI): domain Archaea; kingdom Methanobacteriati; phylum Methanobacteriota; class Halobacteria; order Halobacteriales; family Haloarculaceae; genus Haloarcula; species Haloarcula brevis. The sequence continues at coordinate 357,547 of NZ_JAYMGZ010000002.1, forward strand.
CGAGTTCGACTACTCCGGCGCACAGGCGTGTCGCGCCCTCCAGGAGGAGGGGGCCCGCGTCGTGCTCGTGAACTCGAACCCGGCGACGATTATGACCGACCCGGAGATGGCGGACAAGGTGTACCTCGAACCCATCAACACCGAAGCCATCTCGGAGATTATCCGGAAGGAGGACCCCGACGGGGTCATCGCCGGCCTGGGCGGCCAGACCGGTCTGAACGTCACGGCCGAACTCGCCGAAGAGGGCGTCCTCGACGAATTCGACGTGGACGTGATGGGGACGCCGCTCGACACCATCTACGCGACGGAGGACCGCGACCTGTTCAAACAGCGGATGGAGGACATCGGCGAACCGGTGCCCCGCTCGACGACCATCACGCTCGACGAGGGCGAGTCGGTCACCGACCTGGACGAGGAATCGCTGGTCGACCGCGTCGAGGCCGCCGTCGACGAGGTCGGCGGGCTCCCCGTCATCGCACGCACGACGTACACGCTGGGCGGCTCCGGCTCCGGCGTCGTCGACGAGATGGACGAACTCATCGAACGCGTCCGCAAGGGTCTGCGCCTCTCGCGCAACAACGAGGTGCTCATCACCGAGTCCATCTCCGGCTGGGTCGAACTCGAATACGAGGTGATGCGCGACGCCGACGACTCCTGTATCATCATCTGCAACATGGAGAACATCGACCCGATGGGCATCCACACCGGGGAGTCGACCGTCGTCACGCCCTCGCAGGTCATCCCCGACGAGGGCCACCAGGAGATGCGCGACTCCGCGCTGAAGGTCATCCGCGACCTGGGCATCCAGGGCGGCTGTAACATCCAGTTCGCCTGGCACGACGACGGCACCCCCGGCGGCGAGTACCGCGTCGTCGAGGTCAACCCCCGCGTCTCCCGCTCCTCGGCGCTGGCCTCGAAGGCGACCGGCTACCCCATCGCCCGCGTCACCGCGAAGGTCGCGCTCGGCAAGCGCCTCCACGAAATCGAGAACGAGATTACCGGCGAGACGACGGCGGCGTTCGAGCCGGCCATCGACTACGTCGTGACGAAGGTGCCACGCTGGCCCATCGACAAGTTCCAGGACACCGAGTTCGAGCTCTCGACGGCGATGAAATCGACCGGCGAGGCGATGTCCATCGGGCGGACCTTCCCCGAGAGCCTGCTGAAGGCGCTCCGCTCCTCGGAGTACAACCCGGCCGCGGACTTCAACGACATCGACGACGCGGAGCTGGAGACGGAGTACCTCGAAAAGCCGACGCCGGACCGCCCGTACGCGATGTTCGAGGCGTTCTGCCGCGGCTACACCGTCGAGGAAGTCGTCGACATCACCGACATCAAGGCGTGGTACGTCGAGCGGTTCAAGGAGGTCGCCGACGCCGCCGAGGCCGCCCGCGAGGGCGACTACGAGACGGCCGCACAGGCCGGCTTCACCGACCAGGAGATAACCGCGCTGGCCGGCGGCGAGTTCAACGACACGCACGTCTCCTGGCTCCCGGCCGACCTCGACGGGGACGGCGGCGACGAGGCGGAAGTCGAGGCTGCGACGGACGGCTCCGGCGTCACGGTGGACTCCGTCGAGACCGACACCACCGACCGCGACTTCAAGCTCGTCGACACCTGCGCCGGCGAGTTCGAGGCGACGACGCCGTACTACTACTCGACGCGCGACCCGATCTCGGGCATCGACCGCAACGAACTCCAGATAGACCCCGACCTGGAGAGCGTCGTCGTCGTCGGCGGCGGCCCCATCCGCATCGGACAGGGCGTGGAGTTCGACTACTGTTCGGTCCACGCCGTCCGCGCGCTGGAGGAACTGGGCATCGACGCCCACGTCGTCAACAACAACCCCGAGACGGTGTCGACCGACTACGACACCTCCGACGGCCTGTTCTTCGAGCCGGTCACCGCCGAGGAGGTCGCCGACGTCATCGAGGCGACCAACGCCGACGGCGTGATGGTCCAGTTCGGCGGCCAGACCTCCGTCGACATCGGCCACCCGCTCGAACAGGAACTGCAGCGCCGCGACCTCGACTGTGAGATTATGGGCACGTCCGTCGACGCGATGGACCTCGCCGAGGACCGCGACCGCTTCAACAAGCTGATGGACGAACTCGGCATCGCACAGGCCGAGGGCGGCTCCGCGACCTCCAAGGAAGAGGCCCTCGACCTGGCCCACGACATCGGCTACCCCGTCCTCGTGCGCCCGAGCTACGTGCTCGGCGGCCGCGCGATGGACGTGGTGTACAACGACGACGACCTCGAGACCTACATCGAGGAGGCCGTCCGCGTCTCGCCGGACAAGCCCATCCTCGTCGACGAGTTCCTCGCCGACGCCGTGGAACTGGACGTCGACGCCGTCGCCGACGAGGACGACATCCTCATCGGCGGCGTGATGGAACACGTCGAGACCGCCGGCGTCCACTCCGGTGACTCGGCCTGCATGATTCCGCCCCGCTCCCAGGAAATCAAGGCCGTGATGCCCCGCATCCGCGAGGTCGTCGAGGACATCGCCGACGCGCTCGACACGGTCGGCCTGCTGAACGTCCAGCTGGCGGTGCGTGACGGCGAGGTGTTCGTCCTCGAAGCGAACCCGCGCTCCTCGCGGACTGTGCCGTTCATCTCCAAGACCGCCGGCGTCCCAATCGCCAAAATCGCCGCCAAGGTGATGTCCGGCGCGTCGCTGTCCGACCTCGACGTCCAGGAGCAGATTCCCGAGCAGGTCTCTGTCAAGGAGGTCGTCCTGCCGTTCGACCGCCTGCCGGGCTCGGACCCGCGTCTCGGCCCGGAGATGAAGTCCACCGGCGAGGTCATGGGCACCGCCGGCTCCTTCGGCAAGGCCTACCAGAAGGCCCAGATGGCCGTCGGCAAGCCGATTCCGCTCTCCGGTACGGCCATCGTCGACCTGCCCATCCTCGGCTTCGAGGAGCACTTCGACGTGCAGGACTTCGACGACTACGAGGACACCGACGCCATCATCGAGGCCATCCAGAGCGGCGAGGTCGACCTCGTCGTCTCCCGTAACCGCGACGTGCTGGAGGCCTGCGTCGAGGAGACCGTGACGTACTTCTCGACCCGCGAGAGCGCCGAGGCGGCGCTGGAGGCTATCAACTCCGCCGACCAGCCACTCGCCGTCCAGGCCATCGACGAACGGCCAAAGACCCAGCGCGAGTGGGGCAGCGAGTAACGCGAGGCGGTGTTCGAGAGCGGGTACACCACCACCGACGGCGGCACCGGGTTCGGTCTCGCCATCGTCAAGGAGATAGCGGCGGCCCACGACTGGTCCGTGTCGGTGACCGAGAGCGACGCCGGCGGCGCGCGGTTCGAGTTCACGGGCGTCGACCGGGGGTGCTGAGGCCCTCCCGTCTTCGGCTTACAAGTCCGGACCGTTCGGTCGGGAGAGTGCCGACTGAACGTAACTGGCTGCGTCTCGGTGTCCGTCTGTTTTCTTCTGGGACAATAATGGCACGTTCGTAACACTCATTTCCAGGCGCTGTGGCACTACCTGTATGGATAGCGTTGAAACTGCTGTCGCCGCCTCGGGACCCCGATGATAGAGGACATCACCCGACGGGCGGAGACAGTCGCGGAGATGGCTCCCAGTAGCTCGGTGACCACGGCGGTTCTCGCCGGGCACGCGAGCCGCTTCTCGGCACACCCGCCGCTGAACGACCCGCCGCTGACGTACCTCGACGGCGCTGAGGCCCCGGCGTACCTCCTGACGAACGGGAAACGCGGCATCGGGCGCGGGACGAAACGCAAGACCGAGTCCCCCGTCGGCGACCGCCGCACCGTCATCATGGTCACCGGCCGCCGGACGCTCTGTCTCATCGGGAAAGACGAGGACGACGAGGTCATCGAGGTCCCCCACGAGTCGGTCGCCGACGTCACCACCAAGACCGGGTTTCGCGCACACCGGCTCGCGCTCCGGACGCCGCGGAAGATGTATCACTGCTGGGTCCACCGCAAGACCGACACCGAGACGCTCGAAGCGGCCGCCGAGTTCATCGAGAACCACCAGCAGGAGACGCCCGACGCAATCGACGGCGACGACACCGCCAACCGGGTGATGTACCGCGGCCGTCCCGTCGCGCCACAGGACACCCCGGAAGAGACGGACAGCGACCAGACCACGTACTACCGCGGCCAGCCAATCGACGACGGCGACTGAGTTACGCGGCGTACTGCGCTACTGCTGTTCCGAGAGCCGCGTTTCGCGTGCCCCCTCGCTTCGCTCGGACTCCCTCCTCACGGTTCGTCAGTTGTCGTGAATACGGTTTCTTTATTCGTTAGACTGGCTGAAAGCCTTGCTCAATACACTTGCAAGCCTTTCAGGACACCCCATTCTCGGTCCGCCCCTCCTCCTTGATGTCTTCCAATTCATCTGTGCTGAGGAATGCACTACGAACCGCTGGATCAAGCGATTCTTTTAGTTCAGAAGCGGTCGTCGTGGGGAGCCAGTAGTGCTGAAGAGACCCATCATAGCGAGCGGCGATACCGTAGCCATCAGTATCGACGAACAGCGCGTGATGGAGCCCAGGCGTGTACGCCGAAAGAATGGCGTCAACGACATCTGGTGACGACGCAGCCTGCCCGTTGATGTGTCCGTCAGTAATCGTGAACCCTGCCTCACGGAGTGTTTCCAATGAACTGTCTTCTGCTCCTCCCGACTTCATCAGTGAAACCGTTCCCTGTATTCTGATTTCGTTCACTTGACGAGGACTGATCGCAAGCACCTGCCGAGTCAGCGAGCGAGCGACATCCTGGTACTCGTGTTCGGTCATTCGGGGACGGTAGAGGTAGTATTCAGTCTCGTCTGACGGCCCCGTCACGGATAGTTCGCTCATTAGCTTCTCCTCGCCCGTACGTATCTCCACTCTATAACGTTACACCCACACTCTGTACTTACCGAAGTGATTCATCGCATTAAAGCCAGTTCTCACCGATTGATTTGTGGTGAAACAGCCGTTAGATGGGTGTGCGTATTCATCATCCCCAGTATTTTTGTAAGGATAGCCCATATATGTCTTTCAGCAGCATGTATTCCATTCTACAAATTGGGCTTGAAGGGTCTAGAAGCCCGGTCGACTTCCTTTTGGCCGTGGTAATCTGGGTCGGTGTTTTCGTCGTCGTGCTTATTCTCGGCAAGTTAGTTAATTCCCATATTTGAAATGAATATTATTGACATCTGGTAAAGGTAGATTGGTAGATTCACCCTCTGTACTGACCAGAAGGCCCACGAATAGAACTGCCGTATTCACAACCACTGTTATCACTCACCGTTCGGATATCTGGAGACCCCTCGCTACGCTTGGGCTCTCCCTGATCACGGCTCGCTATCGCTCGCCGTTCGCAACAAAACGATGCCTCTCACTCCGTTCGAGTCCTCGCTACTCTCCAGCCATCCCCAGCACGTCGTCGAAGAAGCCCAGCGAGTCGTGCGGACCGGGGTTGGCCTCGGGGTGGTACTGGCGCGTGATGATGTTCAGGTCGTCGTTCTCCAGTCCCTCCGGCGTATCGTCGTTGACGTTGACCTGGGTCACGTCCAGTTTGTCGCCGGGGTCGGCGACGGTGTAGCCGTGGTTCTGGGTCGTCATCACGACCTGGTTCGAGCGCAGGTCGCGGACGGGCTGATTGACGCCGCGGTGGCCGAACTCCATCTTCTCGGTCTCGCCGCCGAGCGCGTTGGCGACGACCTGCTGGCCGAGGCAGATGCCCGCGAGCGGCACGTCGCCGACGTAGGTCTCGACGAGGTCGCCGGCCTGCTCGAAGTTCTGGGGGTCACCTGGGCCGTTCGAGATGAACAGCAGGTCCGGGTCGACGGCGGCCACGTCGTCCTCGCTGGCGTCGTACGGGAAGACGTGGACTTCGGCGTCGCGTTCGACCAGCGAGTCGACGATAGAGCCCTTCGCGCCGCAGTCGACGAGCGCGACCGTCGCGCCGTCGCCGCCCTCGTTGTGGACCTCCACCTCGTCGACGGAGACCTGCGCGCCGATGTCGGTGTGGTCGGACATGTGCTTGCACTCGTGGAGTTCGTCGAGCGCGTCCTGCTCGGTCACGTCCGGGCCGGCGGCGATGCCGCACTTCATCGCCCCCTCGTCCCGGATTTCGGTGACGATGTCGCGCGTGTCGAGGTGGTCGACGGCGGGGACGCCCTCGGATTCCAGCCACTCGGCCACGTCGTCGGTCATCTCGCGGGCGACGGCCGCACGCGGGTGCACGCGGTCGGACTCGAAGCGCTCCTCCCGGACGCCGTAGTTCCCGATGAGCGGGTACGAGAACGTCAGGACCTGCTCCTCGTAGGACGGATCGGTGAGACTCTCCTCGTAGCCGGTGTACGCCGTTGTAAATACCAGTTCGCCGCGAGCGGTGCCGGGAGCGCGAGCGCGCGCTTCGATGACGCGGTCACCCTCCAGGGCCACGTATGCATCAGCCATTACGAGATGCGTATACTACAGTCGGCCATAAGGGTTGCTTTCGAAGACGAATTTCGAATTTCGTAATCCTCAAGTCACGACCGGTGGTACCGTCACATCTCGATGGACGACCTCGACAGAGAGATACTCTCGATACTCCGCCGGGACGCTCGGACCCCGTACACGGAAATCGCAGACCGAGTCGGAACGTCGGAAGGGACCGTACGGAACCGCGTCGAGCGCCTCGTCGACGACGGCGTCATCGAGCGCTTCACCGTCGCGACGCGGACCGGCAACGTGAAAGCGATGATCGAGGTCAGCGTCGACGTGAACGTCGACACCGCCGAGGTCTCGGACCGCATCGCCGAGTGGCAGGAGGTCGACTTCGTCTGGCAGGTCTCCGGGGAGGAGGACATCGTCGTCGTCGTCGACGCGGCCGACACCGACGCCGTCAACGAACTCATCACCCAGGCGCGTGAACTGGAGGAGGTCGTGGGCACGAAGACGAGGTTGATTCTGAACGAGCGCGTCGGGTGACGTCCGGCAGCGCCGCGTGCGAACCGACGGCGTCGAACCGGACTCGGCCTCGTTTCAGATGGCCCCCAGTGGGCGCTCGCTTCCCGACCACGGTCGATACCGAGAGCGATGTCTTAAGACCACGCACCATCACATCGGTAACATGTCCAGTCCGACCGATAGCTCCCAGCGCCACGTTCTCTGTCTACCGGCCGAACAGGACTGGAACGTCACAGCCGAGGCACTCAGCCAGCACCTTCCAGGGGCCACAGTCGAAATCGTCGACACGCTCGCCGAGGCACAGGCCCGCCGTTCGGAAACGGTCGACTGCTTGATTTCGGGGTTCGAGGTTCCCGGTGGCACCGCCGTCGACCTCTTCGACGGAGCGGCGACCGACCATCCCGACCCGCCGGTGGTCCTCGTCGCTGATGCGAGCGACGGCACCGTCCCGGTCTGCGCCGTGTCGGAACCCTTCGCCGACGTGGTCCCCGTCACCGGCGACGTGGACGCGGCCGAGCTTGCCGAGGTCGTCGACGGGGTGCTGCCGAAGACCACCGACCCGGACATCGCCGCTCTCCCCCTGCCCGACTCGCGGGCGATGAACGACTGGAAGGCCGACATTTTCGACCAGTTGTTCACCGAGATTCCCCTGCACATGTTCGTCAAGGACGCCAGGGCTCGGCACGTCGTCGTGAGCGAGAGCGCAGTCGACCACCGGATTCACCGGCAGAGCGACGCGTACCTCGGTCGGCGGGACATCGACGGCATCGTCCCCGACGCAGAGGCGGCAGAACCGTACGAGGACGACATCGCGGTCATCGAGTCCGGTGCGCGGATTCACAACAAAGTGGAGTACTACGCGGAGAGCGAGCGGTGGTTTCTGACCTCGAAAGTACCGTGGGAGAGCGAGACGGGCCAGTCGCTCGGTGTTCTCGGTATCGCGCAGGAGATTACCGACCGGAAGGAGCGCGAGCGGCAGTTAGGGATTATCAACCACCTCCTTCGCCACAACCTGCGAAACAAACTCAACGTCATCAGCGGCCGGGCCGAGTACCTCCGCGACAACATGGACGCCGCTTCCGAGGAAGTCGACTGTATCCTGAACGCCGCCGCGGAGCTGATAGAGCAACTGGACAAGCAACAGACGATACTTGACATCATGGTGGGCGAACCGGACCCCCATCCGGTCGACCTCTCGACGACGCTCCGGTCGGAACTCGAACTGCTCGCCCGGCGCTACCCGGACGCGACTATCGACTCGGACGTCGAAGACGGAGTGGTCGGGTCCGCTACGGAGAATATCTCACACGCCGTCGCGGAACTGGTCGAGAACGCGGTCGTCCACAGCGACCGTTCCGAACCCCGAGTCGAGGTAACGCTGGAAAAACGCGACGACGAAGTGGCGTTGCGCGTCGCCGACGAGTGTGCCCCCATTCCGCAGTTCGAGGTAGCGATACTGACCGGTCGGCAGTCGGCCGACCAACTGCGCCACAGCACTGGGCTGGGACTGTGGATCACCCGATGGGTGGTAAAGCACGCCGACGGCACGGTCAGTTTCGACCGAATCGACGGCGGGAACGAGGTGACGGTGACGGTCCCGACGGCGACGTCATCGTGACCACACCGCCACCCGTGGCTGCCGTCGGACACGGGACCCGCGACAGTTCTGACAGCCAGCGTTTACGGTACCGCCGACAGTAGGGGCGTGTATGCAGGCCACCGACCCGTTCTCGGGCGACCTCGCCTCGACGTACGCGCAGCTCGCGGAGGACGGCGCGCAGTTTCTCGTCGTCGGAGCGGCCCTCTACTTTCTGGGGCGGCTCCTCGTCGTCCCGGCCATCCGCTGGGGACTGGAGCGGTCGCGGATCGACCGGACGCTCGAGAGCGCGCTGGGTAGCGCCAGCCACCTCCTCGTCGTCGTCCTCGCGGTCGTCGTCGCGGCGAGCGTCGCTGGATTCCAGGGGACCCTCGCCGGGTCGACGCTCGTCGCGGCCGGCGTGACGGTCGCCGTCGGACTGGCCGCCCAGGACGTGCTGGGGAACTTCGTCTCGGGCGTGTTCATCGTCACCGACCCGGACCTGAACGTCGGCGACACCATCGAGTGGAACGGCAAGCGCGGCGTCGTCGTCGACATCGACCTCCGGGTCACGCGGGTCCGGACGCCGGACAACGAGCGGGTCATCGTCCCGAACACCGACCTGGCGACGAGCGCGGTGACGAACCGGACCTCGACGGGACCCATCGGCATCTCATACGACTTCGGCGTCGGCTACGACGCCGACCTCGACGAAGTGGAGGCCATCATCAAGAACGTCGCCCGCGACATCGACCACGTCGCCGAGAAGCCCGAACCGGTGGTCGGGGTCGACGACCTCGCCGACACCGCCGTCGTGGTGACCGGGCGCATCTGGATTCCGAACAACCGCCGGAACCGACTGCCCAGCGTCCACTCGGCGTTCGTCCGCGGCGTCCACGAGGCCTGTCGCGCCGAGGGCATCGACCTCAGCGAGACGACCCAGCACTCGCTGTCGGGCGAAGTGGCGCTTCAGGACCCCGCAGAACCACTCGACGACCGCCCCGAGTGAGCATCGCTCGGGACGGCAGCCGCCCCGTTCCGTCGTCGACATCTCTGCGCCCGTACGTTTATATTTGCCCCTAAAATGGTACGTATATGGACGAGAACCGCCTTGTCGTTGCCCTCTTCGGTCTCGCCGTCGCGGTGGTGGTCGGCGCGCTCGCCTACCAGTTCGTCGCGGCGCTGACCGTCTCCGTGTTCCTCTACTACTCGACGCGACGGTACTACAGTTCGCTGCGCCGGCTCCGACTCCCGGCGCGGGTGCGCGCCGTCGTCGTCATGGCGTCGCTGGTGATTCCCCTCCTGTTGCTCGTCAGCTACGCGACCGTCCTCCTGGTCGTCGAGGCCCGGCAGTTCGTCACGCAGTACGCGCTCGTCGACGCGGCCGCGGTGCACGTCTCCTGGCTGGACGGGGCGGAGTCGGTGCCGGACCTCACGGTCGAGGGGCTGTACAGCGCCTACCAGTCGGGACGGCTCTCCCCGTTCGTCGATTTCCTCGGCCAGCACGCCATGGTGCTCACCTCGGTCGTCTCCGAGTTCGTCCTCAATCTGTTCGTCACGACCATCGTCACGTACTACCTCCTGGTCGACGGGCGGCGCATCCGCGAGTGGCTGCTCCGATTCGACGACGGGACCGTCATCCGCGAGTACCTCGAAGCCGTCGACGAGGAACTGGAGGCGGTGCTGTTCGGCAATCTCCTGAACGTGCTGGCCATCTCGCTCATCGCCATCGCCGCGTTCACCGGCTACAACACCGTGGCACCGGCGGCCGTCGAAGTCCCGTACCCGGCGCTCGCCGGCGCGCTGACCGGTATCGCGAGCCTGATTCCCGTCGTCGGGATGAAAGTCATCTACCTCCCGCTGACCGGCATCACCGCCCTCCCGGTCGTCCTCGACGGCCGGTCCTCGCTGCTCGTGTACGTGCTCGGGTTCCTCCTGCTCGCGGCGGTCGTCGTCGACACGGTTCCGGACCTGCTGCTCCGGCCGCTTCTCAGCGGCGAGAGCACCCACGTCGGTCTCCTGATGCTCGCGTACACGCTGGGGCCGGTCGTGCTGGGGTTCTACGGGCTCTTTTTCGCCCCGATACTGCTCGTCGTCGGGCTGACGTTCGCCAACACGGCGCTGCCCCGACTGCTCGGTGCGAGCGAACCGGACAGCCTGTCGCCGGACCAGATGCGGCTCAGCGACTTCCGGTAACGCCGCTTGGCACGCTCGCGTTCTCACTCCACCCCGTCGGTCGTCAGCCCGTCCAGCAGGTGTATCGCGCCGTGTTTGTCCAGCGGGTCGTTGGCGTTCCCGCAGTGAGGCGACTGTACGCAGGCCGGGCAGCCGTCGGCACAGTCACACGAGCGCAGCATCGAGAGCGTGGTGTCCATCAGCGGTCCGATGTCCCGATACCCGGCTCGCGTCAGGCCGATGCCGCCGGGGTAGCCGTCGTAGATGAATATCGTCGGCTCCCCGGTGTGGGGGTGGCGGGGCGTCGAGAGCCCGCCGATGTCGCCGCGGTCACAGAGGTACTCGAAGGGGAACATCGATATCATCGCGTGCTCGGCGGCGTGAATCGCACCCGGGAAGTCACCGGCCTCGCCGCCGTCCGCGGCCGTGTCGCCGGCACGACTGTCCCCGCGACCGCCGTCGGGCCCGTACTCGCCGCGGCGAATCTGGGCGTCCAGTTCCGACGGGACGGTGTGATACAGGGCCTTCGTCTCCAGCGTCGTCTCGGGCAGGTCGAGCGCGCGCTGGCCGAGAACCTCCCCCGATGAGCCGTCGCGGCGCTCGTAGCCGGTGATCTGCTTGCGCATCGTCACCGAGGCGAAGCGGACCGGAACGTCCTCGCGGGCCGGGAGACGCCGCTCGTCGAGGTCGGCCTCGACCGTGATGGTCTTGTCGTGCAGGACGCGCGTGAAGTAGTCCGCCCACGTGCGAGAGAGTTCGGCGACGCCGGTCGCGAGGTCCAGGTCGGTCACCTCGTAACGCCGGCCCTGGTGGTGGTATATCGCGCCGGGGTGGGCGTCGCGCAGCGCGTCCTCGAAAGGGAGCGTCGCGATCACGTCGCCTTTCGCCACCAATTTCACCTCGCGGTCGTCGACCGTGCGGAGGTTCATCTCGTGGTGGGGGCTGCCGGTGCCGAGCCAGCGGATGCCCTGGTCGGTCTGGCGGCGGTCGAGCGCGCCCGCGGACTCCAAGTCCGCGACCACGTCGGGGAAGCGCTCGCCGAAGTGGCGGTCGTCGTCGGGCGAGAGCCAGTTCTCGCAGGCCGCCGCGTGGACGTGGTCGGGGAGCAACTGCTCGTTTTCAGGGTTCGTCACGGCCTGCTCGGCCCCGGTCTCGAACAGCGCGTCGGGGTTGCGCAGGACGTACTGGTCGAGCTGGTCCTCGCCGCCGACGAGCGCGACGAGCGCCGGGTCGGTCCCGCGGCCGGCCCGTCCGGCCTGCTGGAACGCCCGCATCCGCGTGCCGGGGTAGCCGTCGAGCAGGACGGCGTCGAGACCGCCCACGTCGACGCCGAGTTCGAGCGCGCTGGTCGACCAGACGCCCTGGAGGTCGCCGGACTGGAGGCCGCGTTCCAGTTCGCGGCGCCGCTCGTCGGTCAGCGCGGCCTGGTACGCCCCGACGGCGTCGGCGAGGTCGTGGTGGCCGCGGTCGTGGAGTTCGTCGGCGCTGTCGCTGGCGTAGCGCTCGGCGGTCTGGCGCGACCCGGCGAAGACGACCGTCTGGAGCCCCCGCGACACGAGGTCGACGAACAGCCGCTTGGTCTCGACGTGGTTCGACCGGCGGCGGCCGCTCCCCCAGCCCGCGCCCTCGTACTCGGGGGGGTTCCACAGCAGCCAGTGGCGCGGGCCGCTGGCGCTCGCGTCCTCGTCGACCAGCGCGAACGACGATTCGGCCTGTCCGGTGACCGCCGCGGCGTGTTCGACCGGGTTCCCGATGGTCGCCGAACAACAGACCCACTCCGGACCGCCCGCGGTCCCGCCGTCGCTCCCCGCGTCGAAGCGCTCGGCGACCCGCTGGAGGCGGCGCATCACGAGCGAGACGTGGCTGCCGAAGACGCCGCGGTAGCCGTGGACCTCGTCGATAACGACGGTTTCGAGCCGCTGGAAGAACCAGTCCCACAGGCGGTAGGCGTGGGGGAGGATGCCGTAGTGAAGCATGTCCGGCGTCGTCAGCAGGACCGTCGGCTGGCGCTCCCTGATGGCCTCCTTCTCCGATTTGGACTGCCGACCGGTGTACTGCGCGACCGAGACGCCGGACGCGAAGCCGAGGCCCCGCGCCAGTTCCGAGAGTGTCTCCGTCTGGTCGTTGATGAGCGCGACCTGCGGGGCGACGTACAGCGCCGTCGCGCGCCGGTCGAGCGCTCGCTCGAACGCGGGGACGGTGTAGGCGAGGCTCTTGCCGCTGGCCGTCTCGGTCGCGAGCACGACGTTCTCGCCGCCGCGGACCGCCTCGATTGCCGCGACCTGGTGGGCGTAGAAGTCCTCGATCCCTTCGTCGGCGAGGACGCCGGCGAGGCGGTCGTGCACGTCGCAGTCGGCCGTCCGCCCGGACCGTCCGGGGATCGTCCGCTCGTCGACGATCTGGCCCTCGTAGTACGGGCGCTCGCGGAGCCACGCGATGGTGTCGTCCACGGGCGGGCTACGGGGACGAGAAGTATCGGTGTTGCTGTTTTCGACCCACGGATCGGCCGCTGACCGTCACCCGTTCAGTCGGTCGAGGACCGGCCGACCGGCGGGGCCGCGTCCGCCTGCCTGGGCGGTGGCAACGTCGCGACAGCGGTCGGGAGCGCGGCCAGCGGTATCGTGTCGCTGACGGTCTGTGAGTGGCCAGCGCCCCCCGTCTCGACGCCGAGGCGGACGCGGCCGGCCTCGACCACCGGCGCGTTCCCGTCGCCGACCGCCCCCGCGACCACGACGGCGTCGGCAGCCCGGGCGAGGGCGACCGCGCGCTCGCGGGCCGCGTCGTCGACGCCGGCGAACGCCGGGACCGTCACCGTTTCGCAACCGAGGTCGGCGGCCCGCTCGGCGGCCGCGTCGCCGGCCGGAACGACGCCGACGCTCACCCGGCAGTCGGCTCCGACCAGTCTCGCGACGGCGTCGGCCGCCGGTCCACCGGTCCCGACGACGTGGACGCGGCGGGCGACCGACTCGCGCTCGGCCAGCGGCGTCACCAGCGGCGCGTCGGTGCCCGGCTGGGTCGTCACCAGCGTCTCCGCGTCGAACGCGTCCCGGAGCGTCTCGCTTGTGAGCACGTCGGCGGGACGGCCCGCGGCGCGGACCGTGCCGTCGGCGAGCAACACCAGTTCGTCGCAGTACCGCGCCGCCAGATTGAGGTCGTGGATGGCGGCGACGGCCGTCTTCCCGTCGGCGACGAGCGAGCGCACCAGTTCGAGCGTCTGGACGGCGTGGTTGATATCCAGGTTCGCCGTCGGCTCGTCGAGCATGAGGACGGGCGTCTCCTGGGCCAGCGCGCGGGCCAGCAGGACGCGCTGGCGCTCGCCGCCGGAGAGGGAGGTGAACGCCCGGTCGGCGAACTGGTCGACGCTCGCGCGCTCCATCGCCCTCTCGACGGCGCTGTGGTCGCGCTCGCCCATCCGGTCGAAGCGACCGAGGTGGGGCGTCCGCCCCATCTCGACGGTCTGCCTGACCGTGAAGTCGAAAGAGAGGTCGGTGCCCTGGGGCGTGCTCGCGACCAGGCGGCCGACCGCCTTCGCCGAGCGGTCCGAGACCGCGTCGCCGTCGACGCGGACCGTCCCGTGGTCTGGAGCCAGCGTCCCCTTGACCGTCCGCAGGGCCGTCGTCTTGCCCGCGCCGTTGGGGCCGACGAGGCCGACGAACGTCCCGCGGTCCACCGCGAAGTCGACCCCCGAGAGCACGTGCTGGTCGCCGAACGTCACCGAGAGGTCGGACACGTCGAGCATCGGTCGACGGCGGTCTCGGGCGCGGTCGCTCACAGCTCTCGCACCTCCCGTTTGCGGAGCAGGTACAGGAAGAAGGGCGCGCCCAGCGCGGCGGTGACGATGCCGACCGGGACCTCGGCGCTGCCCGAGCGCGCGAGCGTGTCCGTCGCGACCAGGAAGGAGGCCCCCGCGAGCGCCGCCGTCGGGAGCAGTATCCGGTGGTCCGGGCCGACGAGCAGTCGCATGACGTGGGGGACGATGAGGCCGACGAAGCCGATGATTCCGGCGACGGCGACGCCCGCGGCGGTGACGACCGAGGACAGGGCGAGCAGGACCCGCTTGGTCCGCTCGACTTCGATGCCGAGGCTCTGGGCGTCCTCCTCGCCCAGCAGCATGACGTTCAGGTCGCGGGCGTAGGCCAGCAGGACGACGAACGGGACGGCGACCAGGAGGACGCTGGTGGTGACCTCGGGCCAGGACGCCCCCTTCAGGTGGCCCATCAGCCAGAACAGCGCCCGACGGATGCTCTCGCCGCTGTGGAGGAGCAGAAAGGAGACGACCGCGCCGAGGAACGTCTGGACGGCGACGCCGGCCAGCAGGAGCGTGGCGACGGGCGTCTCGCCGTTGCGCGTCGCGATGAGGTAGACGCCGAAGGCGGAGAGGATCGCCCCCGCGAAGGCCGCGCCGCGCAGGCCGAGACCGAGCGGAATCGCGACCGGCGCGACGATGTAGCCGACAGCACCGACCGCCGCGCCGGAGGAGACGCCGATGATGGAGGGGTCGGCCATCGGATTCCGGAAGATGCCCTGCATGATGGTGCCCGCGGCGGCGAGCGAGAAGCCGACCACAGCGCCGAGCAGGATGCGGGGCAGACGGACTTGCATGACGATTTGGGTCTGGAGGTCGGTGACGGGATAGACGAACAGGCGGGTCGTGGACACGTCGAGCGCGGGGCCGGAGAGGGAGACGCCGGTCGGGACGGCGACGGCGTTGAGCAGCACCTTCGCGACCGCGGCCGGCGGTATCCACACCGGGCCGATGCCGGCGCTAACCGTCACAACGACACCGAGGACGGCGGTGAGGCCGACCGACCACCCGACGGAACGCCCCGCGAAACGCATGTATGAAAGCCCAGTTGCAGTAGATAAGTATTTATTGCTCCTGGCACCCGCATAGACCATGCGACGCCTGTCTCTCGTCTGTGTCCTCGTCTTGCTCGCGGGCTCGATTGCGGCCCCGACCGCAGCGACGGCGACCACGCAGGCCGACGACTGCTCGTTCCCGGTGACCGTGACCGACGCGACCGGGACCGAGGTCACCATCGAGGAGCGCCCGGAGCGGGTCACGACGACGAACCCCTCGGCCGCCCAGACGATGTGGGAAATCGGCGGCCGGTCGCAGGTCGTCGGGCTGACCCAGTACGCCGGCTACCTGGACGGCGCTGAGAGCCGGGAAAACGTCTCGGCCAGTTTCGGCGTCAGCGTTGAGAGAGTCGTCGGGACCGAGCCGGACCTCGTGCTCGCCCCGAACGCCAGCGCCGGCGACGTGGCACCGCTCCGACAGGCCGGCCTGACGGTGTATCACTTCCGCGCCGCGACGACCGTCGACGACATCCGCGAGAAGACGACCACGACCGGTCGGCTGACCGGGAACTGCGACGGTGCGGCCGCGGCCAACGCCTGGATGGACGCGAACGTCGCGGCCGTCGACGAGGTGACCGCCGGCGTCGAGGACCGCCCGAAGGCGCTGTACCCGCTGGGGAGCGGCTACGTGGCCGCCGGGGACACGTTCATCAGTTCGCTCATCGACCTCGCCGGCGCGGAGAACGTCGCCGCGCGCAACCACACGGGGTACCCGCAACTCAGCGACGAAGTGATCCTGCGACTGGACCCCGAGGTGCTGTTCGTCACCGAGAACTCGGCGGGGATCGCGGCGACGGAACCGTACGCGAGCACCACCGCCGGCGAGCGAAACGCCACGGTGTCCCTGCTGGTCAGGAACCTCAATCAGCCCGCGCCCCGGAGCGTCGTCAACGTCGCGCACAACGCCACCGCACAGCTGTATCCCGACCGCTACGACGCCGACAGCTACGTCCCCCGGTCGGTGGCGACGCCGACCGAGACCCGGACGAGCGACCCGACGCCCGCGGACCACACGCCGAGCACGGACCAGCCCACGACGGCGGCCAGCGGCCCCGGCTTCACCGCCGTCGGGGCGCTCGTCGCACTGCTCGCGCTCCTCTGTGCGCTCGGGGTCCGACGGCGGGAGTAGCCGTGGACAAGCAAGCCATCCGAGAGCGGGTGTGGGACGCGCTGGAAGAGCGCGGCGTCGCCCGCTTTCCGTTCCCGCCACACGACCGGATTCCGAACTTCGCGGGCGCGGAGGCGGCCGCACAGCGCCTGACCGAGACACCGGTCTGGGACGCCGCCGAGACGGTGAAGGCGAACCCCGACGCGCCGCAGTTGGCGGTCCGACGGGCGGCGCTCCGGGCGGGCAAGACGGTGTACATGGCCGTGCCGCGCCTGCGAGACGAGCGGTGTTTCTACGAACTCGACCCCGCCGAACTGACCGACATCGAGGCCGCCCCGGCGGTGTCGAACGTCGCCGACCACGCGCGCCAGGTCGGGCCCGAGGCCGTCGGGACTGTCGACCTCGTCGTCTCGGGGTCGGTCGCGGTCACCGAAGACGGCGCGCGAATCGGCAAGGGCGAGGGGTACAGCGACCTCGAATACGCCGTCCTCCGGGAACTGGGGCTGGTCGACGACGACACGCCGGTCGCGACGACGGTCCACGAACTTCAGATTGTGGGCGGCCCTGAGGGTGTTGTCGACACCGCCGTGCCCGTCGACGACCACGACGTGCCGATGGACTGGGTCGTGACGCCGGACCGCACCGTCGAGACCGAGACGCCACACCCGCGACCGACTGGCGTCGACTGGGACGCGCTCTCGGCGGCCCGCGTCGACGAGATGCCGGTGCTTTCGACCCGCCGGCCCGACTGAATCGCACCCGCGACGGCGGGCCACCCGTGGTAGCGACTCCTTACTGGCGGTACAACTTTAGCCCCACACACCCTTGAACAGGTATGGATACACCCGTGGCCGCGTCGGACCGTCACGGGAGCGACGAAGCGGCCGGGCGGCTCCGTCTCCTCTACGTCGACCCTGACTGTGACGACGTCACTGCGGTCAGAGAGGCGCTGACCGAGAACACCGACGAGTTTACCCTGACGGTGTGTGAGACGGCGGACGACGCGCTCGAAGCCCTGGAGAGTGCGGCGTACGACTGCGTCGTCAGCGAGTACCGGCTGCCGGACCGCGACGGGGTCGAACTGCTTGAGTCCGTCCGAGAGCGGTCGCGTGACCTCCCCTTCCTCCTCTTTACCGACGACGGCGACGAACGCGTGGCCAGCGACGCGATTTCGGCCGGCGTCACGGACTACGTGACGAAGACGCCCCTCCCGGAACAGACGGAACGGCTCCGACAGCGCATCACGTCGGCCGTCACCCGCTACCAGGAGGAGGCGGACATCCTCGACCGGATGACCGACGCGTTCTTCGCGGTGGACGAGAACTGGGAGTTCACCTACGCCAACGAGCGCGGCCGGCGCGTCATCGGCCGCGCGATGGCGGAGGACGGGGAGACGTCGGGCCTGCTGGGGCGCAACGTCTGGGAGGCGGTCCCGTCCCTCGAGGGGACGGAGTTCAGCAAGCAGTACCGGAAGGCGATGGCCAACCAGGAGCCGACGTCGTTCGAGGCGTACTTCGAGCCGCTGCAGACCTGGTTCGAAGTGTCCGTGTACCCGTCGCCGACGGGTATCTCGGTGTACTTCCGGGACATCACCGAGCGCCACGAACGCGAGGAGGAGATACGCGAGCGAGAGCGGACGGTCAGGGAGGTCTACCGGGTCGTCTCCCGCAAGGACCTGGCGTTCGAGGAGAAGGTCGAGCGACTGCTCGAAATCGGCCAGAACGTCCTCGGGACGTCGACGGCCGCCCTCTCGCACATCGACGGCGACCGGTACGTCTTCGAAATCGTCCACGACCGGACGGGGGCCACCGAGGCGGGCGATACGGTCCCGCTGGAGGCGACGAACTGCGAGCGGGCCGTCGCCGAGGAGCAGACGCTGGTGCTCGCCGACGTCGCCGCGGACCGGCCGGACCTGACCGACAGGGCGGGGTACACGGAGATGGGCGTCTCCTGTTACCTCGGAACCCCGGTCGTTGTCGACGGGTCGGTGTACGGCACGTTCTGCTTCTACGGGACGGAACCCCGGGACTCCTTCTCGGAGTGGGAGGTCACGCTCGTCGAGTTGATGGGCAACTGGGTCAGCTACGAGCAGGAACGGGAACGTCGCGAGCGGGAACTCACCCGCGAGCGGAACCGGCTGGAGGAGTTCGCGAGCGTCGTCTCCCACGACCTCCGGAACCCGCTGAACGTCGCCTTCGGCCGCCTCGCGCTCATCGACGACGAGTACGACGGGGACCCGGACCACGTCGAGTCGCTCCGCCGCGCGCTCGAACGGATGGACGAACTCATCGACGACGTGCTCGCGCTCGCGCGCGGGGGCCACAAGGTCGTCGACGCGACCGACGGGTCGCTGGACGACATCATCACGGCCGCCTGGGACACCGTCGAGAGTTCGGACGCGACGCTCGAACGGACCGACACGGACGCGCAAATCACCGGCGACCAGACGCGCCTCCAGCAACTGTTCGAGAACCTCTTTCGAAACAGCGTGGAACACAGCGATGGCCCCGTAACCGTCAGCGTCGGAACCCTCTCGGGCGGGCGGGGGTTCTACGTGGCCGACGACGGCCCCGGCATCCCCGAGGACGAGCGCGAGGACGTGTTCGAACGCGGCTACACCACGAGCGACGAGGGGACCGGCTTCGGGCTGGCAATCGTCTCCGAAATCGTCGACGCACACGGTGGCCGCATCACCGTCGCGGAGAGCGAGGACGGCGGTGTCCGCTTCGACGTGACCGGGATTCAGGTCGACTGAAGCTCGTCGACGCAGTCCCGAATCAGCCCGTCGACGTTCTCCGGCAGCGTCGGGTGGTAGGCCCGGTCGGGCAGGTCACGCACGTCCAGCCCTAGCTCGACGACAATCTGGAACGTCTTGGCGAAACTGTCGGCGTGGTAGTGCATGCCTTGCCAGCCCAGCACCGTCCCGTCGTCGGCGTCGACGACGAGCTTCGCCAGCCCCTCGGGCACGTCCTTCGACTTGAACACGCCGTCGTCGCTGGCCTGGCGCGTCGCCGTGACCACGTCGTAGCCCGCCTCTCTCGCGGTCTGTTCGCTGTGGCCGACGCGGGCGAACGGGTAGACCCCGAGCCCGGAGAAGATGACGTGGTGGTGGACGTTCCGGTATTCTTCGAGGGTCCCGCCGGCTTCCTGCCGGAGGATGTTCTCGGCGGCGGTGAAGCCCTGCTCCTTGGCGACGTGGAGAATCGGCTCCTTCCCGTTGACGTCGCCGACGGCGTAGATGTGGTCGGCGTCGCGGGTCTGCATCGTGTCCCGCACCCAGTCGCCCACGACGGAGACGGGCGTGTTTTCGAGCCCCAGCCCCTCGACGGTCGGGCGGCGGCCGGTAAAGAGGAACAGCTGGTCGGCCTCGAAGGTCTCCTCGCGCCCGTCGTCGTACTCGACGGTGAGCCGGACGCCGCCGTCGTCGGTCTCCTCCAGGGCCTTCTCGTGGCAGTTCGTCGGGATGGTCACGTCCCAGTTGTCCTCGTAGATGTCCAGTGCCTCGTCGCCGAACTCCGGGTCGCCCTCGTCGATGGGCCGGTCGTCGTGTTCGACGACCGTGAGCTCCATCCCGCCGGCCTCGGCGAGGTACGGGACCAACTCCATCCCGATGTAGCCAAAGCCCATCACGATGCCGGAGTCGGGGAACTCCGTGGCGTCGAGCACCTGGTCGCTGGTCATGAAATCCACCCCGCCGATGCCGGGCGTGTCCGGGACGTTCACGCTGGAGCCGGTGGCGACGACGACGTAGTCGGCCTCGTGGTCCTCGCCGCCGGCCCGGACCGTGTGCTCGTCGACGAACGTCGCGGTGTCGTGGACGAAGGTCACGTCCTCGCGCTCGGCCATCTCGTGGATGGAGGCCCGCCGGTGGCCGGCCCAACCGAGGACGTGGTCGTCCTTGCGCTCGACGACCGCCTCCAGGTCGACCTCGGGAACGTCGCCGACGAGGCGCTCGTCGTGGCGCGCCTGAAACCGGTGTGCGGCCGCGGAGAGGACTTCCTTGGACGGCATGCAGCCCCGCAGGATACAGAGGCCGCCGCCGGGCTCGCCGTTGTCGATGAGCGTGAGTTCGATGTCCTCTTCCCCGACGAGTTCCCCGGCGACCGCGGCCCCGGCGCTCCCGTACGCGCCGATGATGACGACGTGAGTCATACTCGTGCTAGGACCGTGCCGTCAAATAAAGGCTTCAGTGGCGTGTCGGCGCCGGACACGACCGGTGTCGCGGCCTCAGTCGTCGCCGTCGACGGGCGCGGGCGGCCGCGACCGGCCGAACCCGACCAGGCCACTGACCGACCAGTCGGCGTTGAACACCCGGTCCCAGACGATGAGAGCGGAGGGAATCACGAGCAGCGAGGTGACGAAGGCGTACGCGACCGACAGCGCCGTCAGGATGCCGAACTGCCCGATTGCGGGGAACACGGCCAGTCCGAGCACGCCGATGCCGAACGTCGTCGTGAGCATGCTGCCCAACAGCGCGCCGCCCGTCCCACGAACGGTCCGGTCAAGCGCCGTTTCGAGGTCGTTCTCGTCGAGTTCGTCGGCGAACCGGTGGGTGACGTGGACCGAGTAGTCGACCCCCAGCCCGATGGTGATGGCAAGCATCGTCGCCGTGAGCGCGTTGAACGGGATGTTGAGAACCCGCATCGTCCCGCCGAGCCACGCCACCGTGACGACGACGGGGACGATGTTCACGAGGCCGAGCGACGGGCGGCCCTCCAGCATGTTGTAGACGAGGATGAGAAACACCGCCGCCCCGGCGAGCGCGATAGCCAGCGACTGAATCGCGGACTCAAGGATGAGGTCCGAGACGGCCTGGAACACGACGACCGACCCGGTCGCCGTCGCCTGGTACCGGAAGTCGCCGGCCACGTCCTGCGCGTCGGCGGTCACCTCGGCGTCGGTTGCGTCCGACTCGACCGTGTAGACGACGCGTGCGCTCCGGTAGTCCTCGGTGATGTAGTTCAGCGCCTCGCTTCGGGACGACGAGTCGAGCAGGTACTCGTATATCTCCCCGAGGTTGTCGTCCGGGACGCCGTTGTCGTTCCGGTCGTTGCGCTCGACCATCCGGCGGAACTCGGGGTCATCTGCTGCTCGGTCCTGGATGACGGTGATGATAGACGTGGAATCGGCGCGCCCGTCCTCGCGGATGAACGAGTCCGGCGGGTCGTTGCCCGCCCGGTACATCTGCTCTAACGCCGCGTCGTTCCGCATCGGCCCCTCTACGTATATTGTCGCCTGGCTGGACTGTGTCGTGTCGAACCGCTCGTCGAGGAAGTTCGTCACCTCCGTTACGGTGTACTCGCTGGGGGCGAACGGCTCCGGCAGGGCCTCGACGAAGTCAGGGTTCTCCTCGGGCGGCAGGAAGTCCTCCTGGCTGAACGACGTCGAGACGCCGGTGGCGTAGTAGCCGGCCCCGACCGTCGAGGCGAGGATGAGCACGAGGAAGAGTATCGGGGTCCGGTCCGCGATGACGACGCCGCCGCGCAACACGTCGCTGAGGGCGGAGTCCTCCGCGCCCAGCGGGGTCTCGCTGAACGTCGGGATTGGGTAGCGCTGCCGGAGCCGGTCCAGTTCCACCTTCGCGGCTGGCAGGAACACCCCGAAGATGAGGAACGTGAAGGTGATGCCGACGGAGGCGACGTAGCCGAAGTCCTGAATCGGCGGCAAGGCGCTCGTGAGGTTCGCGGCGAACCCGATGACCGTCGTCCCGGTGACGATGAAGAAGGCGACGAGCAGTTGGTCGGTCGTGATTCGCATCGACTGCTGTATCGACGTCCCGTCCTCGCGCTCCTCCCGGTATCGGTTGACCGCGTGGATGCCGAAGTCGATCCCGACGGCGAGTATCAGCGGCGGCACTGCGATGAGCATCTGCGAGAAGGGGATGCCGGCGAGCCCCATGAAGCCGAACGTCCAGACGACGGCCATAAACAGCGCCAGCAGGCCAAGCGCCATGTCCGCGAGGTCGCGGTAGGCAATCGTCAGGAAAAACAGGATGAAAAGCACCGCCGCGGGGACCGTCAGGATGAGCGAGTCGCCGACCACGTTCGAGAACTCCTCGGCGACGATACCGCTGCCGAACAGGGTGATGCTACCGTGGTCGGCGCTGGAGACGGTGAACCCCGCCTGTTGCTGGATGCTCGTCAGCGGGCTCGAACCGCCCTGGCCCGACCCGGAGGAGATGCCCGCCGGGACCTCGTGTGTGACGACGCCGATTGTCGCCGACGCCGAGGCGGCCCTGCGGTTGAAGTCCTTGCTCAGCAGCGACTCGAACCGGGTGTTTTGCTCCGCCGCACGCCTGACCGCGGCGTCGGTGTCGCTCGCCGTCGCGGACTCGACCGCGTATATCTGCTGTTCGGTCGTCGTCGCCTCGGTGTCCAGTTGCTGGGCGACGATGCTCGCGGCGCTGGACGTCGACGTGACGCGTAGCTCCGGGTGCTGTTCAAGCCGGTGCTGTGACCGCAGCATCCGCAACAGCGCCGGTTTCGAGAGCACGTTGTTGTTCTGCTGGATGAGCTGTGTGCTTCCCGTGTCCGGCGAGAACGGCGGGGAGAACTTGTCGTTGACCTCCTGAAGTGCCTCCTCGGCCGGCAGCCCGGTCGTGAACTGCGAGGTCCCGGAATTGGTCGAGACGCCGCCGAGGCCGGCGCTGAAGACCACCGTCACGACCAGGAAGGCGAGTACCACCTTCCGAGAGTCGTTGACGATGCGGTCGTCCGCCCAGTCGATGTAGCGCTGGTAGTCCATGCGTTAGCGGAACCTGAAGTAGCCGCCGATGGCCAGGACGGCCACGAGTCCGAGGCCGATAATCGCCGTCAGCGGCGAGCCGCCACCGCCGGAACTCGTCACGGAGACCGGCAGCCGGTAGGTGTCCGACACCGGCGTGTCCCCGTCGGGCTCCTCGTACTGGAAGTCCACCGAGACGGGGTAGTCCTTGGTCATCGCGGCACCGCTTGCGCTGATGCCGAACTCGATGGTCGCGGACTCGCCGGGGTCGAGGCCGGCGACGTAGGCCTGGTCGTCGGAGACGGAGATGGGGGACTCGGCGAACAGTTTCGCCTCGATGTTGGTCAGTCGCTCGCCGGCGTCGTTGGTGATAGTCACTTCGAGCGTGCTGGAGCCCCCGACGTCGACGGACGCGTTCGTCGTCTCGATGGTGAACTCGTCGGCGCTCCCGCCGACGTTCTGCTGGATTTCGAGCGTGTCGCTCTCGCGGCTGTCGCCCTCGCTGTTGCGGTAGTTGGCGACGAAGTCGAACTGCCGCGGGCCGGCGTTGGCGTTGTCCGACACGTCGGCGTCGAAGGAGACGGTGGCCGACTCGCCGGGTTCGAGGTCGCCGACGGCGTACTGGGTCTCCTTCGGCGAGATGTTGGCGTGGTCGCTCTCCCAGTTCAGGACGACGTTGCGCACCGCCTGGTCGCCGGTGTTGGTCAGCGTGGCTTCGAGGGTCCCGTCGTCGCCGGCTTGGAGCGTCGACTCGACGTTCTCGAGTTCGAAGGACTGCTCGGGCTCGGGCCGGATGCCGAGCGCGATTCCGTCGTCGGCACCGGCGTCGCCCTCGGGGTCCGTGTAGCCGACCGTGGCGGAGAGCGCGTACCCCCTGACGGACGCGTCCCCGCTCGCGGACGCTTCGACGCTGATGGTGCGGCTCTCACCGGGTTCCCACGTCCCGATGTACTGCTCGGCGGTCTCGGACCCGCCGAACGTAATCTGGCTGCTCTGTGAGCGCAGGGAGACCGTCGCGTCGTTGACAGTCACCGGCCCGTCGTTGTGGAGCGTGACATTGTAGGTTCCCGAGTCGTCGACGGCGACGTCGCTCTCGACCCCGCGTACGCTGAACGTCTGCTCCGGCTCGGGCGTGATGCCGAGCGAGGACGCGGTGGCGCTCTTGCGAACCCCGTCGGTGTCGTCGAAGTCCACCTGGAGGTCGAACTGGTACGGCTCGGCCCGGGCATCGCTGCTCGCGCCGACGCGGTAGCGGAGGGTGCGCTGTTCGCCGGGCTCCCAGGTCTCGATGAACCGGGCGCTGCTGGTGTCGCTCCCGACCGTGAGTTCGGGGTTCGTCGACGACAGCGTCACGGAGGCGTCGCGGGCCGGCTCGTCGCCGGTGTTCTCGACGGTGACGGCGACCGTACCGGTCGAGTCGACGCGTGCGCCGGAGTCGACGTCCACCACGTCGAAGGCCGCGTCGTCGTCGATTTCGAGTTCGAGCTCTATCCGCTCGGTCGTGCTCCTCTCGTCGCGCGCGCCGTCGGCTTCGGAAATGTAGCTCGTGTACTCGTACTCGACGATGACGGGGACGGTGTAGCTGCCGGGGCTCGCGTCGTCCTCGACGCTGATGTCGAAGGAGAGCGGGTCGGTCCGCCCCTCGGGGACGGACCCCACGGCCCGTTTGCTCGTCGTCACCGTAATCGGGGCGTCGCCGCTGTTGACCTTGACGATGGTCCCGCGGGCGGTCGTCACCTCGCTGTTCTGGACGCCCTGGGTCGAGGACCCGGAGTCGACGGTCCCGCTGTTGACGAGCACGATGTCGAGGGTCGTTTCTTCGCCGGGTGCGACGGTGTCATCGACGAACGTCGCGTCGAAGTCCGGGCTCCCGGTCACGGCGGCAAGCGCCGTGCCGGACGCCATGAGCAATGCGACAACAGTCAGCGTCAGCAGTGTTCGTGGTTTCATACGTAGGGACACTTCGGACATTCCATGGGTCGTTTCTGTTCGGAACGGATGCTGTGACAGAGCGCTTGGGTACCACCCCACATTCCTCTGCGGGGACGCCCGCCCGAACCGTGTACATCGAACGAACGTTCGGTCGCCTATCAACGTTGTGGTTCGGTGACAGTGGGAAGGTATTTATCGACCGACCGAATATTCGGTCGGGATGAGTGATGGAATTCCGTTCGCCGGGGAGCCGGAGGACTCCCACGAGGCGATAATGCGAGCCACGTTCCGGGCGCTCCGGGAATACGGGTACGCCGGACTTTCGATACAGCGAATCGCGGACGAGGCCGACCTCAGCAAATCGACGTTCTACCACCATTTCGACGGGAAAGAGGACCTCTTGCTGTCGTTTCAGGAGTTCATTCTCACGGAGTTCAACCGCATCTTTCAGCTCGAATCGACCGGCGACCCCGAACAGGACATCAAGACGTTCGTCAGCCTGATTCTCGACGACTTCACCGACTGCGTCGAGACGCCGGAGAAGAACGCGGTGCTCGGTTCCTACGTCGAGATGCGCGCACAGGCGGTCCAGAACCCGGACTTCCGGGAGAAGTTCACCGAGACGGACAAACTGTTCGCCCGGCAGTTCGCACAGATAATCGAGGACGGCATCGAACAGGGGAAGTTCGCCGACGTCGACCCCGAGGAGGTCTCGCAGTTCATGATAATGGTCCTCGACGGCGTGATTCTGCAGAACGCGACCAGAAACGACAACCCCGTCGCCACGGTCCGTGACACCATCGACGAGTACATCGACGAGACGCTGATTCTCGACGCCTAGTTCCGGCTGATGGACTGGTGGGTCCGTTTCAGCTCCTCGAAGTCGTCGGTTTCGGCCTGCAGGACCCACTCCAGTTTCTTGGCCCGCTCTTTCAGTTCGGTGTACTCCGTGCTCCCCTCCAGCTGTGACGTTGATTTCTCCCGTTCCAGCACGGAGAGCTTCGAGGAGATGCGGAAGTACTCGTCGAGCCGGTCGTCCCCGTCGGCCCTGTCGAGGTGCTGGTCGAGCGTCGACAGGAGCGTCGACTGGTCGACCGGCTTCTGGAGGTAGTCGTCGAAGGGCATCTCCAGGATGTTCAGGTCCGCGCCGACCGCCGTCAGCATGATGACGGTGCCGTCGTACCCCCGCTCGCGCAACCGCGAGAGCACCTCGTCCCCGTGTACGTCCGGCATTCGGCGGTCGAGCAACACGGCGTCGAACTCCGGCCCGGCGGTGTCGAGCGCCGCCTGGCCGCTGTAGGCGACAGCGGTCTCGTACCGGTCGCCGAGTTTCAGCGCCTGGGTGTCGGCGACGTCGTGTTCGTCGTCGACGACGAGCACTCGCGGCGGACCGCCTGTAGTTCTGGACACAGTCGTAGCGAGTGGTAGGGCTGGTAGCTGTATATGTCTTGCCAGCGGCGTGTTCTCGAAAAGCGTTAACCCATGGCCTCCGGAGTGTCCCATGATGAGCAAGTCGTCGACGGACGCAGGCCGACGCCGTCTCGGGAGCCTCGCCGCCATCCTCGGGTGGATTGGGGCCGGAGCGGTCGTGCTGGCGACCGTCGCGCTGCTAGTACAGTCGACGCTGTCGCTGGGGCTGTCCGAACAGGTCACCGTCGGCCTCGGACTGGCGCTCGGCGGTGGGGTCGGCGGCGTCTCCTACCTCCTGTTTACCGACTCGCCGGGCGAGTCGGCCGACGAGACGGTGTCGGTGTCGGCAGACGCCGAGGCCACGCCGGAGCCACAGCCGGTCGACCTCTTCGACGGCCATCCGGACCCGGTGCTGTACTTCGCCGACGACGGCCACGGTCCGGTCGTGCGCGCGGCCAACGAGGCGTTCGGCACCACGTTCGACGTGCCCGCCGACCGGCTCACCGGGACGGCGCTCTCCGAGGCCCTGCTCGTGGCCGGCATCGACGAAGTGGACGCGGAGTCGGTCAACACGGCCGACCTCGACGTCGTGGCGCTCTCGACGGCCCACGACGAACCGACACGGTTCCGGCTGCGGACGGCCGGCGTCCCCTCGACCGGCTACCTCCTGTTGACGCCGCTTGGGACGGCGGGCGACTGAGCGGTCGGCGGCGGAACGGAACTTTAAAGATTCCATCACGGCGAAATCCTGGATAGGAATGCTCGCGTCACCGCTGCAACTCATCGATAGTTTCCTGCTGAACTACACCATCGGTGATGTCCTGCTGCTCGGCTTTGTCGGGGGGCTCGTCGCCATTCTCCCACAACGGTCGCTCCGAATGCTCGGACTGCACACGATTGCGCTGGGCGCGCTGCTCGTCATCACGCCGGCGTCGGCGATGGAACCGAACAGCGCGAGCGTCCTCGCGTCGTCGTTCCAGTACAAACTGTTCGGCCTGGTGTTGCTCGTCCTCGCACCGGTGCTGTACGCCGTCGGTCGGCGTTAGGCGAGCTTGTCCAGTGCGGTGAAAAAGTCCAGGGGCGGACCGGCGAGCCGGACCGGTTCGCTCGCACGCGAGAGCGCGATTCGCTCCGGCGGAACCACGTCTTTTCGGACGCGACCGTCGCTGACGACGACGCCGCTGTCGGCGTCCGCGAGTTCGATGACGATTTCGCTGTCGACGTCGACGACTAGCGGCGGCGTCCCGGCCTCGTCCGCCATCGTCGTGACGATGAGGCCGGACACGTCGGGGTGGACGAGCGGCCCCCGCTCGCTGAGGTTGTACGCCGTCGACCCCGTGGGGGTGGCCACGAGCACGCCGTCGGCGTGGCCGGACGCGTACAGCGAGCCGTCGACGTACACGTCGAGGGTCGCCCCGCCGCCGTGACCGCGGCGCTCGCCCTGGACGACGACCTCGTTCAGCGCCGGCGACAGCTCCCAGTCATCGCCGCTGGCCTGGAGCCGCGGCTTGGCCCGGGTCCGGGCGCTGCCGGTCTTCTGGATGTGCTCGACCTCCGCGACGACCGTCTCGACGGCCTCCTCGGGCGCGATAGCGTTCAGAAAGCCGACTTCGCCGAGATTGACCCCCAGTATCGGTGTCGACCCCGCCCCCCGGGCCGCGTACAGAAAGGTCCCGTCGCCGCCGATGCTCACGACCAGGTCGCAGGCGGACATCTCCTCGACCGGGGCCGACTCGGGCACGGCGGCCTCCCACGCGTCGTGGTCGCCGAGCGCGCCGGCGGTCGTCTCGTCGACGACGACGGCCGCGGAGGTGGCGCGCAGTCGGTCACACAGTGTGCTCGCAAGCGACATGGCCCGGTCGTTGTCCCGCTGCGCGACGATGCCGACAGTCATTGCCGGACGTTCCGGCCGGCCGTACATAAACCCTCTACGACGGCACTTATATCCGTCCCGACGCGTATCCCCTTCCATGGGCCGTTCGTGTGGCCGGTGGTCGTGCGTATGAGCGGGGACGACGGGTCCGACGACGACTGGTTCGAAAGCGCGCTTGACGACGAGGACGCCGAACCGACGGAGACGCCGTCCGAGGGCGACTCCGACGGGACGGCGTCCGCGGATGCCGGACCGTTCGAGACCGGGAACGACGAGGACAGCAGTCCCTTCGACGGAGGCGACGACAGCCCCTTCGAGGACGGGACCGAAGACAGCCCTTTCGACGGCGAGGGAGCCGACGCCGACGACGGGGCTGGCGGCGACGGCGGCCTCTTTGACGACGACTTCGCCACCGCCTTTCAGTCCGCCGGCAGCGGCGACGGCGACGGCGACGGCGACGGTTTCGACGAGGAGTTCGAGTCCGACATCCCGCGTGTCGACATCGGCATCGAGGGGCTCGACCAGATGATTCAGGGCGGGATTCCCGAACGCCATCTCATCGTCACCATCGGCTCGGCCGGGACCGGGAAGACGACGTTCGGACTGCAGTTCCTCCAGCACGGGCTGGAGAACGGCGAGAACGCGGTGTTTCTCACCCTCGAACAGTCCCACGACGCGATACTGGACACCGCCAGTGACCGCGACTGGGGATTCGAGGAGTACGAGGAGGCGGGCCAGCTAGCCGTCGTCGACCTCGACCCGGTCGAGATGGCCAACAGCCTCGACAACATCCGCGGGGAGCTCCCGGACCTCATCGAGCGGTTCGACGCCGACCGACTGGTGCTCGACTCCGTCTCCCTGCTGGAGATGATGTACGACGACCAGTCCCGGCGGCGCACCGAGGTGTTCGATTTCACCCGGTCGCTGAAACAGGCCGGCGTGACGACGATGCTCGTCTCCGAGGCCAGCGAGAGCAACCCCTTCGCCTCCAGACACGGCATCATCGAGTACCTGACCGACGCCGTGTTCATCCTCCAGTACGTCCGGTCGGACACCGGCGAGACGCGACTCGCCGTCGAGATACAGAAGATACGGAACGCGAACCACTCGCGGGAGACGAAACCCTACGAGATAACGAACGACGGCATCTCGGTCTATCAGCAGGCCAACATCTTCTAGACGGTCGCCGTCCCGACCGACCCGGTCTCCTCCCGCTCGTCGAGCGCGGCGTTGTAGCCGCCCGCCCAGAGGTCCGTCGCGACGACCGCCACGTAGAAGGTGGCGAACGGGCTGAGTAGCACGGCGACGAGCGAGCCGAGGAACGGGATGACGTTGAGCAGGTTCACCACGATGTTGGCGGCGACGACCAGCCCGACCGAGACGAGCCACGGCGTCGCGTACTCCGGGGACAGGACCAGCTTCCGGAGCGTCCCGAAGTCGAACCCGGCCTCGAACTCGCCGGTGCAGGCGAAGTGGATGATAGCCGCCGTCGCCACGTACCCGAACACCAGCGACAGGACGGTCGATATCACCAGGCCACCGAACAGGCCGGCCAGGCCGGCCCCCGCTCCGGCGCGGGTACCCGTCGCCATCGCAATCAGGCTGCCGCCGACGGTCACTCCCAACACGACGAGCGGGACGAGCATGTACACGATGCCGATGACCCAGGCCTTGAGGCCGTCGACGAACAGGTCGCCCCAGTCCTCGAATCCCGGCGGTCGCGTCGCTCCGGCCGCCCGCTCGCGGACTGCCTGGACGAGGTAGCCGTACACGAGGATGCCGGGGACGACGAGCACGGACAGGAGGCTGAGGACGCCGCCGATGAGTACAGTCGTGGTCCAGTCGTCGTCTTCCATGGGATACCTGAGCGTCTCTTCTAGCGAGTCCATGGGGGCTGTCCACACTCCGCACAGTTAGTTACAGACACCTTGCCGACCTGTTCGCTCGGCTTACCGGGGGACTCCGCTGCCCCGGTCACGCGCCGCGTCGCTCGTATATTGTCGGCTTGCGGAACCAATAAATCACGACCGTGAGACAGATGGGCTATGGTACTACTCGTGCCTTTCGACGGCTCGGCGCTGTCGGAAGCCGCCCTGGAGCGGGCGACGGAGTTCGCGGACTACCGCGACGAAGAGGTCACCGTCCTGTCGGTCATTCCGGACGACGCGGCGTACGCGCGGGAGCGCGGCTGGGTTGACGCCGACGAGGCGTTCTCTGTCGAGACTGTCGCCGACCGGATGCGGGAGCAGGCCGAGGCGATAGCCCCGACGGCGACGTTTCGCTACGAAACCCCGGAGGACGTGAGTTCGATGGCGTCGACGACGACGGACGTCAGCCGGACCATCAGGGAGGTCGCCCACGACACGAGGGCCTCAATCGTGTTCATCGGCAGCGAGAACGCCGGACGGGTGTCGTCGCCGGTCTACAGCGTCGGCTCGCCGGTGTCGGAAGACCCCCAGTACGACGTCCACATCGTTCGCCACGCGTAGCTATCTGACGACGGTCACGGGGACGGAGGCGCGCCGGACGACGATTTCGGCGACGCTGCCCAGCAGGATACGGGACATCCCCGAGCGGCCGTGGCTCCCCATGATAATCTGGTCGATGTCGTGGTCGTCGGTCGAGTCAACGATGACCTTCGTCGGCCGCCCGACCTCGACGACGCGCTCGACCGACTCGACGCCGGCCTCGGTCACCGTCGCTTCGAGGTCGTCGAGCAGCTCTTCGGCCGTGGCCTTCTGTGTCTCGTACCACTCCTCGGAGAAGGACGGAATCGACGCCTCTGCGCTGTAGCCGGCCTCCGCGGGGTTGATGACGTGCAGGAGCACGAGCGTCGCATCGGGGTACTCCTCGGCCGCGAACTCACAGGCCGCCGTCGCTTGGTCCGAGCTGTCGACCGGAACGAGGATTCGCTTTGCCATACGCCCACTTCCGCTGGGGGCGGTTTGAATCTTCGGCCCGCTGCAATCCACGGGCCGGCCTGCGGTTCGTCACTCCCGACCGTGGCGGGTCACGCAGGTCGAGAGGCCGATGAGCTCCACCGACTCCGAGTTGTCCGGCGAGTGGACGACGCGCTGGCCCTTCTCCATGTAGGGGACCTTCGATTCGAGGTTGCTCGGGATGTTCACGGCCTTGATGGCGTCCTCGTCGCCGAGGTTGAGCACCATCGTCGTGTTTATCTGCTTGAACACCGGGTCGGCGATGTCCTGTGGGTCCTGCGTGATGAGGTACAGTCCCAGTCGCTCCTTCCGCCCCTGTTTGGCGGCCTCGGTGAACTTCCCGATGACCTTCCGGGCCTGGACGCTGTCTGCGTCGGTGAGGAAGTTGTGGGCCTCGTCCATCCCCAGGACGAGCGGCGTCTCCTTGATGCGGTCGTAGGTCGGGTCGTTCGAGAGCTTCTGGTCGATGAGCAGGCTGGAGACGGCCAGCACGACGGTCGAGGCGGTCCGGGAGTCCGTGATGTGGTAGGTCGGGATGACCGTCAGGCCGCCGTCGCGGACGAACTGCGATATCTGGTCGGTGATGGGGCGGGCGTCCTGGTCGAACACCGCACCGAAGCCCTGGACGCGGCGCTTGACGGCGTCGAAGGTGGCCTCGTGGACGTCGCCGGCCTCGTCCAGTTCCTCCTTGAGCGCGGGGTCCCCGAGGAAGGTCCGGAAGTCGCTGTAGGTCCCGCTCTCCCCGTACTCGCGCTCGAACCGCGGGAGGAGCGTGTTCACGAGTGCGCCGTACTGGTTGTCGTTCAGGCTCGACCCCGCGATGAGCCAGGGGTTCTCGTGGACCAGCGAGAACGGGATGGTGAACTCCACCTGCTCGGCCCGGTGGTGGCTGGCGTTGTAGTCGGCCCCCGCGACCTTCGGGACGAACGCGATGGTGTCGTCGTGGCCGCCGTAGGCGACGCCCTCGCGCTCGCAACGCCGCCTGAACTCGTCTGTCATCGCGGGGTTGTCGTCGTGCATCTGGGCGTACTCGTCCTGTGGGTCGAACTGGACGACAGCGAGTTCGGGCGTCCGGCCGTCGCCCATCTCGTAGGTCCGCCCGAGATACTGCCGCAGGACGTTCTTGGAACTGTGGGTCTTCCCGGACCCCGTCCCGCCCGCGACGAGCGTGTGGCGGAACACGAGCGGGTCGCCGGCCTCGTAGTCGTCTTTCAGCCGATAGTCGATAGTCGGCGGTTCGGCGGCGGTGCGGACCTTCTCGCCGCCGACGGCGAGATGGCCCAGGAAGACGCCGTCCTCGGGAATCTTCAGGCCGGTCTTGATTTCCGACTTGTCGGTGGCTTCCCGGACGACGGTCTCGGGTTTGGGCACCCGGTCGGTCATCCGGCGCTTGAGGTCGCCGCCGTCGCCGGCTCCGCCGGCTGCTTGCGACGTCCCCGACGTCGCTCCGTCGCTGTACAGCACCGCGACCGGGTCCAGTTCGGCGATGAACTTGAAGTCCCGCTCGTCGATGCCTCGCTCGCGCATCGCCCGCCGGGCGTGGATTTCTGTCGCGTCGTCGGCGTGGAACTCCTGTGCGTACTCCAGGGCCTCGATGCGACAGAACAGGCGCTCGCCGTCGGGGTACGGGACCAGCAGGTACGTCCCGATTCGCAGGCGCGAGCGGTTCCGGGCGGTGACGTACGCCCGCAGGACCGACTCCCCCTCCTCCTCGCTGATTCGGAGGCCGTTCGCCGCCGAGAGGACGCCCAGCCCGGAGTCAGTCCCCGCCGACGCGACCGCCATCTCCTCGAAGTCGTCGTCTGTCGGGTCGGTACTCGCCGCGTCGACGGCCTGCTCGCCGTCGTCGGTCGAACCGGCCGGCTCGTCGTCGGCCGCGTCGTCGCCGTCGAAATCGGTGAAATCCCCGAGGTCGGACATACCCGACTCCAGGGTAGCCGGGGATTAACACCTTTCCCCAGCGGCGTGAAAGTGAAACCTTACCCCGGTGGCTGTCAACGAACGCATATGAATCCGACGCGGGTGATGTCTTTCAATGTGCGGTACGACACCGCCGGGGATGGGCTGGACGGGTGGCCCCACAGACGACGGCTGGTGGCGAGTACAATCCAGTACCACAGCCCCGACGTGGTCGGGGTCCAGGAGGCGATGGCCCACCAGCTCCGGGAGCTAGAGGTCCTGCTGGACGGCTACGAGTGGGTCGGCGACCCGCGCGAGTCCGTCGACGCCGGCGGGGAACACACGGCCATCGGCTACCGGACCGACCGGTTCGACTGCGCGGCCACGAACACGTTCTGGCTCTCCGAACAGCCGGCCGAGCCGAGCAGCGTCGGCTGGGACGCCGCGTACCCCCGCGTGGCGACGTGGGCCCGCCTCCGGGACCGCGAGACGGACGACGACCTGCTGTGTCTGAACACGCATCTGGACCACCAGGGGGCAGACGCGCGCGTCGAGGGCATCGAACTGGTGCTCGACCACCTCGACTCCATCGCCCGCGCGGCCCCCGCCGTGGTGACCGGTGACTTCAACTGTGTGGTCGGGGAGCCGGCCTACGAACGCGCCGCGGGCCACGAACTCCCCGACGGCCGCCGGCTCGTCGACGCCCGCGACACCGCGACGGTCACCCACGGACCGACGACCAGTCGGACCGACTTCCACGACCTGCTCCCCGAGATGGGCATCGACCACGTGTTCGTCACCGAGGACGTGGCCGTCGACACTAGGGCGGTCGTCGCCGACCGCGACGACGACCACTACGGCTCCGACCACCTGCCGGTCGTGGTCGACTGCCGGCCCTGACCCGGCGGTGTCGCCGTGGCACCCGCCATCGCCGAAGCACCTGCTAACTGGCAGTGCCTATCGGTCGACCCACTCCCCATTGTCGGGAACCCGAACGCCCTCTGTCGCCGACCGTAGCTCGTCCCGACTGAGCAGGCAGTGGTTTATCGCCTCCATGTGGACGACGGCGACCGTGGCGTCGGTCGCATCCCGGACGGCCGTGATGTCCTCGACGCCCATCGTGATGGGGTCGCCCTGTTCGAACCGCGCTTCGCCGCCGTTCAACACGACCAGGTCGGGCTCGAACCGGTCGAGCGTCTCCGCGACCGGCTCGTACCAGACCGTGTCGCCTGCGACGTACACCGTCTCGTCACCCTCGAACACGAATCCCGAAACGGGGCCCATCTCCGCCGCCAGCTCTCCGTGCCCGTGCCGGCCGGGCGTTCGGTGAATCGAGATACCCTCGATAGACGCCTCGTCGTCGACGGGTCGGACGTCGGTGAACCCCTCGTCAGTGAACTCGTCCGCCTCCTCGGGCTGACAGAACAGCGGCACGTCGGCGTCGAGTGCCGCCTTGGCCGCCGCGTCCCAGTGGTCCTGGTGGCGGTGCGTGACAACCACGGCGTCGTAGGACAGGTCACTGTCCGGCATCGGGACCAGCGGGTTTCGACGGTCGTTCGGCGAGTTCGGCACGGGCGGGTTCTCGCCAGGTGGCGCGAACATCGGGTCGACGAGGAACGTCACGTCCCCGATGTCCACGAGTACAGTCGCGTTACGGAGTAACCGAACACTGGGGCCAGTCGAGGCTGACATACGACCATCTGTGGCACCCACCGTTATGCGACTTGCCTTGGCACGTGCCAACCTCCGTGGCACTCGGGACGGTCGTTCAGCCCCACCAGCTCGGTGCGGGTGAGCAACTCCGCTGTGATTCGTGAGCGGAGTCGTCGCGGGGTGCCGGTGACCGCGGAGCCACCGTACACTCCCCGTTCTCCCGACCGTCGGCCATCTGCGGGGCCGCCACCGGTCGAGGACTCCGTCGGGATGCGAGCGGTCCCGCGGGAACGAGTCGTTCCCGCGTGGCGACATTCCATTCCGGTGTCGTCGTCATAGTCACACCGCTGTACAGGAGGAACGACGTCGCTACGTCGAGAAAGATCCATATCCCGAAAACGCTGCTTTCGACGTCGACTGCGAGGGACGCTCCGCCGGCGACGGCTGCTGCGGCCGCAAGTATCGAAACGTCGATGCGTTCGGCGTTCACTTCGACCACCCACCTACAATCAAGCCCTCGCGGTGTAGGTGATTTTCGGTGTACGGGCCCCTCTCACTCGGCCTGCGGGTGTTTCCCTCTCGGAGACCGAATCGGATGCGTCGGTCCCAGCCGGTGCCGCTCCCTCTTGGTGGGCAGTCCTCCGACCACAGACGCCGCCGGCTATCGGCCGCGGCTGTCGCGGCGCTTGCCCCGGGGGAGAATCTTTTGTCGTTGGGGCCCTTACGTGAAACTATGTTGCTTATTCGGGGGACGGCGGGCGGGACGGCGCTGACCGGGACGCTGTACGAACCGGGCGAGGAGCCGCCCGAGTTCAACGGCGCGCCGGACGAGGGAACCCCCTACGTCTGGGTCTGTGACGCCTTCTACGAGGTCGAGAGCGGTGGGCAGGTCCAGGCCATCGGCGACCGCGAGATACGCATCGCCTTCGAGTCCCCGATGCCGCGCGGTTTCGAGACACGCGATGCGGCCATCGACGCGGCCAAGGAACACGTCCGGACGCAGTTCGCCCGGCTCGGCGTGGCCGGCGAGACGGTCGACGTGACGGTCCAGCAGGCCGAGACGGCGTAGTCTGGCCGCCGTTTTCTGAGCCAGCGAACGACCGGTGAGTTATACCACAGCGCCGGGTGAAACCACTGCCCGTGGCCGAGGATCCGTCCCCGACTGAGGTGTTCGCCCTCCTCGATGACGAGTACGCTCGCGCGCTCCTTGCAGCCACGAGTCACAGACCGATGACAGCAACTGAACTCAGCAACGACTGCGACATGTCACTCTCGACCGTGTATCGCCGTCTCGACGCCCTCGAAGACTGCGGCCTCGTCGTCGCTCGAACGCAAATCGCGGACGACGGGCACCATGCGGACGTGTACGAGGCACAGATGGACGAACTCACCGTCCGTCTCACCGACGGGACCTTCGACGTGAGCCTTTCCGTCGAGTCGCGGACACACGAGTTCGCCGATGCGCTGGTGGACCTCTGGGAGGGGCTCTGATGGCGGTTGCCGGCCTCTCTGCCGAAACGTGGGTTACTGTGAACACTGCGTTCCACCTCGCACAGACGGGGGTCGGACTGCTCATTGCTGCATTGGCGCTCGTTGGCTACCGTCGACGGCGGACCCGCTCCATGCTCGCACTGGCTATCGGCATCAGCCTCCTCACCTTCGTCTCGTACCTTGTTACCCTTAGTGCCGTGCAGTTCCTCCCGCGGATGGTGTTTCCCCTTCCGGGCACTATCACGGAACTCGTCGGCCTCCTCGTCCTCCTCTACGCTATCGTTCTGGCCCGCCGAGACTAGCCCTTCAGAACGATTCTTCGACGGCACCCCACCGGATGTCGTTGAACTCCCGCTCGCGGTCGGTCTCGAAGGTCCGCTCGATGCGGCGGGTGAGTTCCTCGCTGCCCTGCCGGTCGATTTTGGCGAGTTCGTCGGCCTTCCCGATAGCCAGCGGCGGCCCCTGCTGGGCGGCCACGTCGTGGAGCAACTGGCGCGTGAGCCTGGCCCGACACTCCGGGTCCTCTGTGAACGCGTAGGGGGCTTCGACGCGGAACACGAGGTCCGAGCGCGGGTCGTAGCAGACGAAGAAGGTCACCTCGTAGGCCTCCGGGTCGAGCGACCGCTCGATGCCCAGGGCGTCGCCGTCGGCGGCCATGATGCCGTCGGTGCCGGCCCGCGAACGGAACCAGTTCGTCGCGGTCAGGCAGTCGGTCAGCGTCTCGCCGTCGTCGTCGCGGCGCTCCAGTACCCGGCGGAAGAAGGCGGTGTCGTTCACCCACGGCGCGTTGGTCTTGCGCCGCACCGCCCGCGTGAGCGCCTTCGTCGAGGAGTTCTTGACGAAGCCGACCAGCGGCACGTCCCGCTCGACGAACCGCTCGACGAGGTCGACGTAGTTGTTCACCACCGTCTTCGGGCGGTCGTCCTCGGCGAGGAGGTCCGCGAGTTCGGTGTCGCGGTCGGCCCAGCGGAGCACGCCAGTCGGGTAGATGGGACCGTCGAGAATGAAGAGGTCGTCGACCACGTCGGCGTTGGTCAGGGCGTGCTGGCTCTCCGCGAGGTACAGCGCCAGCGCGTGGACGACCCGCTGTTCGTAGCGGTCGACCTGGGGCACGTCGAGGACGCGCCGCTTCGCGTAGCCGCGGTCCCCGCCCTGCCAGTCGCCGTCGAACCCCAGCGTCGCGTCGTTGGAGTGGACGGCCATGATGATGGTCCGGCCGCGGTGGAGGTCCACGTCCGAGGGGACGCTGCCCATCGCCGCCTGCGCCACGTCCAGGACCAGCCCGTTCTTGAACGTCGTGGGGTTGATGGTGCCCGAGTCCAGGCCGTGCTGGGTCGGAAACGGGGGGTCAGCGAGCGCGATGTCTTCGACGGGAACCTTCCGCCGGCGCTGCTCGCCCAGCGGCTCCAGCACCTTCGTCCCGTCCTGCCACAGCGGGTCGAGGAAGTGCTCCCACACCTCCTCGGCGGCGGCCTCCTGGTCGCTCGTCTCGACGGTCTCGCGCACCTGCTCGGCAAGCTGCGCGATACCGTCGACGTGGACCGGGTCGAGCGTCATGCCCGTGGGTTCGCCGGGACGGGCATAACGCTTTGGTCACTTGCCGGCGCTCACTCCTTGCCGGACTCCTCGCGGAGCAGGCGCTCGATGGCCTCGGCGATTTCCTCGTAGGACTGCATCGTCAGGCCGTCCGTGGTGATGAGCACGCCCTGGCGCTCGGTCGTCGCCCGGAGGAGGTAGCCGTTCGAGAACGCGCGGACGGTAAAGCGGTAGTCGCCCAGCTCGGACTCCTGGTAGGCGTTCTTGGTCTGCTTGTACCCCTGCCACTCGTGGCCGACGAAGTCGTTGAGGTCGGCGTCCTGTTCGAGGTCGTCCCGCAGGTAGAGTTGCTCGAAGTTCGCACGTGTGAAATACGTCACTGACCGGAGCGAGTCGCCCGTCGCGGTCCGGGCTGTCGTGACGATTGCGTCGGCCAGATCGTCCGAGAGAATATTCCGAGTCATGCCCGACCGAAGGCGGGCCACCCTCTTAATTTCGGGGTTCTCAGTATCGGCACCGATAGCGAGGGGCTGGGCCGCCGGAGCCGCCGGATTCCGCATCATCGACCGTGGCGTTCGGGCCTGACCGACAGTGTATTAGGCCGGTCGCGTGACCCTCCGGACATGAACGTCGGACTCATCATCCTGGATGGCTGGGGACTGAACCCGGACGAGGGCGTCCGGGACGCGGTCGCCGCCGCCGACACGCCGAACTTCGACCGGTACTGGGACGCGGGCGCGACGTCGACGCTTGAGACCCACGGCCGCCGGGTCGGCCTCCCGGAGGGCCAGATGGGCAACTCCGAGGTCGGCCACCTCAACATCGGGGCCGGCCGCGTCGTCAAGCAGGACTCCGCGCGCGTCAGCGACAGCATCGCCCGCTCGCGCGGCGAGTCGCCGCCGGACGACGAGGCGCGGGACCCGCCCTTCTTCGAGAACGAGACGATACTGTCGGCGTTCGAGTACGCCGAGGACCACGGCGGCCGGGTCCACTTCATGGGACTGGTCTCCGACGGCGGCGTCCACTCCTACCAGGACCACCTCCACGCGCTCATCGAACTCGCGGGCGAGCGCGGCACCGACGCCGTTTCGCACGCCTTCACCGACGGCCGGGACACCTCGCCGACCGGCGGCGAGGACTACCTCGCAGCCCTCGAGGCTCAGGCCGAGGAACACGGCACGGGCCACGTCGCCACCGTCTGCGGCCGGTACTACGCGATGGACCGCGACCAGAACTGGGAGCGCACGCGCCGGGCCTACGACGCCATCGTCGGCCGCGAGGGCGACCACCACGCAGCCGACGCCGTTTCGGCCGTCACGGAGTCGTACGCCCGCGACACCACCGACGAGTTCGTCGAACCGACCACGGTCGGCGACCACGAGGAACCCGCGGACGGCGACGCGGTGATCTTCTTCAACTTCCGCTCGGACCGCGCCCGACAGCTCACCCGGATGCTCGGCGACATCCGGCCAGACGACTGGGGGGCCGACACCGAGCCGCCGGAGACCAGGCTCGTGACGATGACGGCGTACGACGAGACGTTCGAGCTCCCGGTCGCGTTCCCGCCGAACCAGCCCGAGGACGTGCTGGGCGAAGTCCTCTCGGACGCTGGCCACACCCAGCTCCGGATGGCCGAGACGGAGAAGTACCCCCACGTCACCTACTTCCTCAACGGCGGCCGCGAGGTGGCCTTCGAGGGCGAGAGCCGGGAAATCGTCGACAGCCCCGACGTGGCGACCTACGACCTCCAGCCCGAGATGAGCGCGCCGGCGCTGACCGACACCGCAATCGCGTTCATCGAGGACGAGGACCCCGACGCGCTGGTGCTGAACTACGCGAACCCGGACATGGTTGGCCACACCGGCGACTTCGACGCGGCCGTGACCGCCGTCGAGGCCGTCGACGAGCAACTCGGGCGACTCGTCGACGCGATTCAGACCGCCGGCGGGCACGTGCTCGTCTGCGCCGACCACGGCAACGCCGACGACATGGGGACCGAAGACGACCCCCACACCGCTCACACGACCAATCCCGTGCCGTTCGTCTACCTCTCGCCGGACGGCACGGCCGACGGTCGCACGGCCCGCGACGGCGGGACGCTCGCCGACCTCGCGCCGACGGCGCTGGCGCTCATGGATGTCGACCGGCCCGCAGCGATGACCGGCACGCCGCTCCTGGAGTAGGGTCCAGAGACGACGGCGACCTCACGAGTCGTCAAGCAGGGTGAGGTATCGCGGGGGCACGCGGTCAGTGGTGTAGGTCCCGGTCCCGCGCTTGACGACGCGGCGACCGTCCTCGCCCATCGCCGCGGCGTCGACGGCGAACACCACCGGGTCGTCCGCGTGGCGGCGGCCGACCGCCTCGGCCTCGGCGACCGTCCCGGAGAGGTGGACCGTCTGACGCGACATCGGTCGGAGACCGTCTTCGCGGATGGCGGCGACGTTGCGCGGCGCGGTCCCGTGGTACAGCGTCTCCGGGACCGGGGCGTCCGTCGCCTCCAGGGACACGTCGACGGAATGGCCGTACGCGGCGCGGATTCGACCGACCTTGTCCACGTCCCCGGTTCCCGATGCGGTCGCCGTCTCCTCGACACCCGTCCGTTCGAATCGTCCCTTCGGGTCGGTGGTGACGACGCCCGCGAGCGCGTCGGCGTCGGCCCAGTCGTACTGTTTCTCGACGGCGTCGACCAGCGCCGCGAAGGGCGTCCAGCCCGACGAATCGAGTTCGAGGCCCGCGTCGTCGGGAAAGTGCCGGAGCGCCCCGGAGACGTACTTCGAGAGCTGCCGCCGGCGCTTACCGCCGAGAACGTGTACGCCCGCCACGTCGCAGGTCGGACACGCCGTGCCCTCGAAGAAGCCGTGGTCCGGACAGCGGCGAATCGGGTCTGGCATCACCGGTGGTCCGTCCCCGCGGGCCAAAAGCGTCACGCGGTGTTCGGCGTGCCAGTCGACGGCGACGTGACGAGGTGATGCTGGCGCGGCGGCTGGACTGAGGCAGATCGTCAGCGGGGGCATCTGCGTGGCGAACAGCGAACTCTCGGCAATCGCCCGTGGCTTTATGACCGTCTCCAGACAAATCCAGACATGACAGTCGACGAACTCGACGACTACGGAATGCTCCGGATGGACGATGAAGACATCGAACGGACCCTCGAACGGAAGAGCGTCGGGGTGCTCGGCGTCTCGACCGACGCCGAACCGCTACTGCGGCCGCTCAGTTACTGGTACGACGGCGAGTCCGACCTCTATTTCGTCTACGTCCTCGGTTCCGACAGCCGGAAAGCGACGGTGAGCGACGAGGCGGACGTTGCCGGGTTTCTCGTCTACGACATCGAGACGACGTTCAACTGGCGCAGCGTCCTGCTCACGGGGACAATCGAGCGCGTGTCCGACGACGAACGCGCGGCGATCGAAGCACGGATCGATACCGACTGGAAGCCCGACCTGTTCGAACGGGCGGCCGAGTCGGAGATCACGGCGCTGTATCGATTCCGGATCACGGACAAGTCCGGAATCAAGCAACTCGAACTCCCGCCCGAGCTCAGGACCGACTCCTCGACGAGCGGGCCGGACTGAACGCGGCTCAGCCCGTCCGAAACGAGAGATCGAGCGTCGGCGCTGAATGGGTCAGCGTCCCCATCGAGACGACGTCGATGCCGGTCTCGGCGTAGGCGGGCACGTCCGAGACCGTGATACCGCCGCTGGCCTCGGTCAGCGTGTCGGCGTCGGCCGCCGCCACGAGGTCGACGGCTCGCTCGGTCTCGGCGGGCGTCATGTTGTCGAGCAGGACGATGTCCGCGCCGGCCGCGGCGGCCCGCGGCGCGTCGTCCGGAGCTTCGACCTCCACGTTGAGCTTCGTCGCGAACGAGACGCGCTCGCGGAAGTGCTCGACGGCGTCTACCAGTCCCATCTCGGCGACGTGGTTGTCCTTGACCATCACCATGTGCGAGAGGTCGAGGCGGTGGGTGTCACCGCCGCCGGCGGCCACCGCGCGCTTCTCGACGCCGCGCAGGCCGGGCGTGGTCTTGCGCGTGCCGGCGATGCGTGGAATCGAATCCACGTCGGCCGCCGCCGCTGCGTCGACGGCCGCGCGGGTCTTGGTGGCGACCCCGGACGCGTGGCCGGTGACGTTCACAGCGACGCGCTCCCCGCGGAGCACGGCTCTGGCCGGGCCTTCGACGCGGAGCACCACGTCGCTCGCGTCGATGCGGTTTCCGGGGTTGACCGGGGTCTCGACGGTGCAACCGAGGTACTCGAAGACGGCGGTGGCCGCGTCGAGGCCGGCGACGACGCCGGACTCTCTGGCGACCAGCCGCCCGGTCGTCTCGCCGGGCACGTCGTTGGTCACGTCGTGGTGGCCCACGTCCTCGCGGAGCCAGCGCTCCACGTCTGCGTCGGTGAGCATCAGTCTGCCGTCTGCTCCCGGCGCTCGTCGCGCTCGCCGGAGACGAGGGTGTGCGTGCCGACGCTCTCGTCGTTCTCGGCGGCGTGACGAGCCACCAGCAGGGCGGTGACGCTCGCGTTGCGGAGTTCGTACAGCGACCGGCTGGTCCGCGTGCGGACGTAGGCGTCGACCTCGCCCTTGAGCCGGCGGAGGACGGCCATCGCGCGCCGGAGGTCGTCGGGGTCGCGCTCGACGCCGACGTACTCGTCCATCACGCGGGTGAGCCGGTGGAACTTGTCGCGGGCGAAACGGTCCGGCAGGTCCGGGTCGCGCTCCAGCAGGTCCGGGGCGTCGATGGGCTCGGGGTCGGTGCCGGCGGCGTCCGCGCCGGCGCGGAGGCCCCAGACGAGGCCCTCCAGCAGGGACGTGCTGGCGAGGCGGTTCGCACCGTGGACGCCCGTGCGTGCGCACTCGCCGACGGCGTAGAGCCGGTCGAGCGTCGTCCGCCCGCGGTCGTCGACGCTGACGCCGCCACAGAGGAAGTGTTCGGCGGGGGCGACCGGAATGCCCGCGGTCCAGTCGACGCCGTGGTCCGCACAGCGCTGTGCGAGGTCGGGGAACGCCTCGGCGAAATCGAGCGGCGAGACGTCGAGCGTGACCTCCCCCGTAGCCTCGCGCTCGGCTTTGACGGCGCGGGCGACCACGTCGCGGGGCGCGAGTTCGGCGTCCGGGTGGTAGTCGGGCATGA
Source organism: Haloarcula sp. DT43 (assembly GCF_037078405.1). NCBI lineage: Archaea > Methanobacteriati > Methanobacteriota > Halobacteria > Halobacteriales > Haloarculaceae > Haloarcula > Haloarcula brevis. The sequence goes on from NZ_JAYMGZ010000002.1 coordinate 400,782, forward strand.
ACCGCTCGTCATCCCCGTTTCTCAGCAGGCCGCCCTCGCCGCGGACGGCCTCGCTGACGAGGAAGGCGACCTCGCCCGCTCCGGCGGTTCCACCGCCTCCGTCCGAGCCATGGGGTGGCTCGCTGTCCAGCGTACAGGCGGTGGGGTGAAACTGCACGTACTCCATGTCCTCGACCTCGGCTCCGGCCAGCGCGGCCATCGCGATGCCGTCGCCGGTCGTGTCGGCCGGGTTCGTCGTCCGCGGGTAGAGGTCGCCGATGCCGCCGGTCGCCAGCACGACGCTGCCGGCGAAACACGGGTCGACGGCCCCGTCGGATTCGAGCATCGCGCCGTGGACGCGGCCCTCGTGGCGGATGAGTTCGAGCACGGCGGTGTCGTCGCGGATGTCCACGTCCTCGCGGTCGTCGAGGGAGTTCAGGAACGGGACGTGGACGTGTTTGCCGGTCGAGGCGTCCACGTGGAGGATGCGGTCCTCGCTGTGGGCGGCCTCGCGGGTGTAGTCCAGCCCGGCCCCGTTCTCGTCAAATTCGACGTCGAGCGTGTCGAACAGCACGTCCTCGACGGCCTCGTTGGCGTTCTCGACGAGCACGTCGACGGCGTCTGGGTCGGCGGTTCCGTCGGAGGCGGCGACGATGTCGCGCTTGAACTGCTCGGGGTCGTCGCGGGACACGGCGATTCCGCCCTGCGCCCACCACGAGGAGGCCCCCTCCGGCCGGGTGGCCTTCGTGGCGAGCAGCACCTCGTCGCCGGCGCGCGCGGCAGCCAGCGCGGCCGCCAGCCCGGCGATGCCGGAGCCGACGACCAGCACGTCCGTCGTGAGAGCGTCGTCCGTCATGGTCATATCTCCAGCATCCGGTCGAGGGCGACCCGGGCGAGGTCCTTCTCCTCGGGCGCGACCTCGATGACGTTGCGCTCGCGGCCCTCGACGAGCTCTTCGAGGACCCACGCGAGGTAGTTCGGGTCGATCTGGCGCATGGCGTTGCAGTCCATGCAGGCGTCGCCACACAGCGGCAGGACGTTCACCTCGGGATGCCACCGCTGGAGGTGGTGCGTGAGGTGGATCTCGGTGCCGATAGCCCAGGTGTCGCCGGGCTCTGCGTCCGCGACGGTCTGGCAGATGTCGGCGGTCGAGCCGGCCCTGTCGGCGGCCTCGACGACCTCGCGGCGGCACTCGGGGTGGACGATGACGTTCGCCCCGGGGTGGTCGGCGCGGACCTGCTCGACGTGGTCGGTCCGGAACCGCTCGTGGACCTGACAGTAGCCCTCCCAGAGAATCACGTCGTTCTCGACGGCGGCCGCGGCGTCGGTCCCCTCGGCGTCCCAGGGGTCCCACTCGACGGTCTCGTCGGCCATGCCGAGCCGGTGGGCGGTGTTCTCGCCCAGGTGCTTGTCGGGCAGGAACAGGACCTTGTCGCCCTTCTCGAAAGCGTACTCGAACGCCTTGTGAGCGTTCGAGGAGGTGCAGACGAGCCCGCCCTGCTCGGCGCAGAAGGCCTTCAGGTCGGCGTAGCTGTTCATGTAGGTTATCGGGATGATGTCCTCGTCGTCGTCCAGGGCCACGGTCAGCTCCGCCCACGCGGCGTCGACCTGGAGCGCCTCGGCCATGCCGGCCATCGGGCAGGACGCCTCCATCGACGGGAGGATGACCTTCTGGTCGTCGTCGGTGATGATGTCCGCGGACTCGGCCATGAACGTCACACCGCCGAAAATGACGTACTCGGCGTCGGAGTCGGCGGCCTCCTTCGAGAGCTGGTAGGAGTCGCCGATGAAGTCGGCGTGCTCGACGATTTCCCGGCGCTGGTAGTTGTGGCCGAGGATGACCACGTCGTCGCCGAGTTCGTCGAGCGCCGACTCGATGCGCTCCGTTCGCTCGTTTTCCTCCAGTTCCCGGTATTCAGGGGGAAGCTGTTCGAGGTTGTCGTACTTGAAGAGACTCAGGTCCGTTTCGAACGTTGCGGTTTCCATTTCTGGCACGATATGCCCACCTGTGGGTGTACTAGCGTTCGGACTGCTTTATTGAAAAGATTTTATCTTCAACACTGGGGTGTGGTGAACATCGAAGCGGGTAACGGGGTCGTCGTTCAGTTACGACACGTGTTACCACCAGCCAATATCGACCACGAATCCCGCGAGTGGTGGATTGGCGACCGAGAGAAAACGTTATTATTATCTAAACTACATTTCCTTGTGTATGACACGCACACTCAAAGCCTCCGGCTTCCTCGGACTGGCAGTGATGATGACTGTGGGCATGTACCAGTTTATCCTCCTCTCGGGCGGGAGCGGGGTTCCTGGGTGGATGATAGGCGGGCACGCACACCTCGGGGTCCTGTCGATTCTGGCCATCGTGATGGGCTTCGCCGTCCCGGCGCTGGGCGTGACGGGAACCCTCAGGTCGGCCGTGACGGGGCTGTACGTCGCTGGTCAGTGGGGCATCCCCGGCATCGTCTGGTTGGGGGAGGGCGCGGGGCTGACGCTCCTCATGCCGACCGGGTTCCTCTGGGGCGGGTGTCTCATCGCCTCGATGCTCATCATGTTCTACGTGACGGTCACCGGGGAGGGCGGCGGGACCGAGAGCGGACCGACCGGGACGCCGACGGCCGACGACTAGGCGGCCCGCAAGAGCAACTGTTAGGGGGGCGGCCCGCAACCGGCCCTGTATGACCGACGCTGACGCCGCCGACCTCGCACAGCGGGTCCGCGAGGGGGACCTGCGGCTGTACGAACTGGAGGACCACGCCGACGCCGACACCGCCGCCGCGGCCCGGAGACGCCTGCTCGCCGCGGAGACCGGGGCCGACCTCGCGGCGGTCGGCGACTACACGTTCGACGCCGCCGACGCCGAGAGCAACATCGAGAACATGATCGGCGCGGCGCAGGTCCCCATGGGCGTCGTCGGCCCCCTGCCCGTCGACGGCGGGGCCGCCTCGGGCGACCACCACCTCCCGCTCGCGACCACCGAGGGCGCGCTGCTGGCCTCGGTCAATCGCGGCGTCTCGACGATCCGGAACGCCGGCGGCGCGACGGCACGCGTCCTCAAGTCGGGAATGACCCGCGCGCCGGTGTTCAAGGTCGAGGACGTGGCCGCCGCCGGCGAGGTGTCGGCCTGGGTGCGCGAGCACGTCGAGGACCTCGCCGACGCCGCCGAGTCGACGACGAGCCACGGCGAGTTACAGGGCGTGACGCCGTACGTCGTCGGCGACAGCGTCTTCCTGCGATTCTCCTACGACACCAAGGACGCGATGGGGATGAACATGGCCACCATCGCCACGGAGGCGGCCTGTGAGGTTGTCGAGGCCGAGACGCCCGCCGAACTCGTCGCGCTCTCGGGCAATCTCTGTTCGGACAAGAAACCCGCCGCCATCAACGCCGTCGAGGGCCGTGGCCGCACCGTCGCCGCCGACGTGCTGGTCCCCCACGAACAGGTCGAGGAGCGACTTGACACGACCACCGAGGCCATCGTCGAGGCCAACACCCGCAAGAACCTCGTCGGCTCCGCGAAGGCCGGCGCGCTCGGGTTCAACGCCCACGCCGCCAATATCGTCGCCGCGGCCTTCCTCGCGCTCGGCCAGGACATCGCGCAGGTCGTCGAGGGGAGCAACGCCATCACCACCGTCGACGCCCGCGAGGACGGCCTCTACGCCTCCGTCACCATCGCCTCGCTGGAGGTCGGCACCGTCGGCGGCGGGACGAAGCTCCCCACGCAGGCCGAAGCGCTCGACGTGCTGGGGTACGCCGGCGGCGGCGACCCGGCCGGGAGCAACGCCGACGCGCTCGCGGAGGTCATCGCCGCCGCGGCGCTGGCCGGCGAACTCTCTCTGCTCGCCGCGTTGTCTTCCCGGCATCTGTCTTCGGCACACGCCGACCTCGGGCGGTAGCGCCGCGTCGGTGTGCCGTCACTGCCGGCGCTGGCTCACCAGAAACCCCGCTCCGGCTACCAGGACGACCACGCCGGCCAGCAGGAGCGCTTCCCGTCCGAGCAGCGGCCCGAGCACCAGCAGCGCCCACGCCACGGCGAAGACGCCGTGTGCGATGGCGAACAGGCGGCGGCCCCGCCGGGCGAACACGGCCGTCCCCAGCGCGAACCCGAGCGTGAGGACGACCGCTGAGAGGGCGACCGTACTCACGCGAAGCGAGCCGACTGCGACCGGTTCGACAACCGGCGTGAGCAGAAACAGCAGCCCCGCGAGGCCGACGAGCGAGCCGACGGCGACGGGGCCTGGCTCCAAGTCCAGCGCCGCGGTCATAGGAGGCGGTACCGTCCCCGGCTTTCTGACACCTCGCCGGCGCGAACGAGTTTCTCCAGCGCCGTCCGGGTGTACGACGCCGGGACGCCGCGTTCCTCGGCGTAGGCCACGACCTCGTCCTCGGTCGGCTCGTCCAGGTCCCGAAGCGCGTTCGTGACCGTCTCCTTGCGGCTGGCTCCGCCGGTCGCGCCCTGCTCGGCGCGGTCGGCGGCCGCCGACACGGCCTCGGTGTCCACCCCCGAATCCGAGAGGTACGTCTCGTCGTCCACGCCCGCGTCGTCGACCTGTCGCTCCATCTCGGCGTAGGAGTCCAGTTCCGCGAAGGCGTCGCCCTCCCCCTGCCGGTTCGCCAGCATCGACGCCCGGACCTCGCGGGCGTGGGCCTCGTCGTCTGTCTCGACGAACTTCCGGCGTTTGGCGTGTTTCCGGCGCGTCCCGCACCGCGGGCACTGGGTCGTCTCCGGCCGGCCTTCGGTGACCCACAGCGCGCTACACTCGCTACACCCGACGACCGCGTACATACCTCCTCGTCGGGGCCGGACGGTACTGAATCCACCGACAGCGAACTGCTGTGAACGGAGAACGCTTAGGTGGGCCGGGCGCGACACCACGGTGCATGGAGGAAGTACCACAGGCGGCCTGTGAGACGGTCGAAGCGGTCGAGGGCGTCCACCTCACCCAGTTGGCGGCCGGCGAGCGGATGAGCGTTCAGGGGTTCCACATCGAACCCGGCGCGGCCGTCCCGGAACATAGCCACCGTCACGAGCAGGTCGGCTACGTCGCGGCGGGGACCTTCACCTTCCACGTCGACGGCGAGGAGTACGTCATCGGCCCCGGCGACTCCTACGTCATCCCAAGCGGGGAGCCACACGAGGCGCGCAACGACGGCGAGGAGTCGGTTCGGGGCATCGACGTGTTCAGCCCGCCCAGACCGGACCCGGACTGGCAGGACTAACCACAACTGTTTGAGTCCCGCGGCCCTATGACAATCGATGACGCGCGCAGTGGCTACCGCCGTGACGCTCGCGCTCCTGCTCGCCGGGTGTTCGGGGTTCGTCGGCGGGGACGGCCCCGAGACGGTCACGCCGGCGGCGGTGCCGACCGACGGGGCCGGCTATCCCCCGGGCGTGAGCGACGACGCCGTGGTGCCGTCGGCGCTGTCCAGTGCCCACGCACGGACGCTCGCGACGCGGAACTACACGGTGACTACTCGCCAGTGGGTCACCGACCGCAACGGGACGGTGCTCCGGCGGTCCACCCACAGGCGCTACGTCGCGGCGAGCAACGCGACGTACGCGGGGCGGTTCCAGCAGAACGGGACGGAGCTGAACGTCTTCACCAACCGCATCGACTACTGGACGAACGGCTCCGTCGTCGTGGCCCGGTACGACGAGCGGGTGAACCGTCCCCGCCGGGTCCAGTGGACCGTCCGGAACGACGGCCCCGTCTCGGACCTCCCGGAGCGCCGGACGGTCCACGGCGTCGCGGCGGCCGTCGACCTCTCCGTGACTGACCGGGTCGGTGGTGGCGTCGTCCTCGCCGGCACCCGGTTCACCGACCCCGACAGGCTCGTCACTCCGCTGTTCGTCAGCGAGCCCAGCAACGTCTCGGTCAGGCTCCGCGTCAGCCACGCCGGCATCGTCGAGGCGCTCCGACTGGCCTACGACGCCGAGCGGAGCAGTCAGCGGGTGCGTGTCACGCACGACCTCAGGGTGACGGCTATCGGGTCCACGACGGTCGTGCGGCCGGAGTGGGCCACGAACACCACCAGACTTCAGGACTGACAGACTCAGGCGCTACCGAGCGCGGGCAGGACCCGCCGGGTGCCGAGCGTGTAGCCGGCGTACAGGAGGACCAGCCCCATGTACACCTCCCAGGCAGCGAACGCGGAGACGCCGCCGGACAGCTCGGCGAGAGCGGCCTGTTCGGTGAGTGCCCCGCCGACGGTGAGCCCGGCTGCGAGAAGCGCCGAAAGGAGGAGTTCCAGTAGCTCCGGAATCGATTCTGTGGCCATGTCTGCCCGAATATCTCTCCAAACGCGTTGTAGCTCTTTCGATTCGAGAGAGCTTAGTAGGCTCACGAGAACGGACCCGTATGAGCCAGAACTGGAACGCGGATTACGCGACACTCGCAAAGCGCGGGTTCATGCTCGGGGCCGGGCTGTTCCTGCTCGGCATCGCGGGCGAAGTCGCCGGGGGTGCCGTCCTCGGGACGCTCCCCGCCTGGGGCGACACGCTGCTGGTCGACATGGAACTGCTCGGTATTCTCGTCGGCCTCCTCTCGCCGCTCGTGTTCGGCGTCGTCCTCCCGCTGACGGAGTGACGGCTCCCGGTCGGGAACTCGGGAGACCGGCTCCCGAGCGGCTGGTCCGTTCCCCCGCCGGATGACCGCTCGTCTCGCCAGTCTCGGGCTGTGACACGCGAAAAATAGATGTCCGGTAGGCGGTTCGCTCAATTACGGGCGCTTCTGGGTGTTCGCGCGGTTCACCGCGCGAGCCCGGAACCCCGCTTATGCGAGTTTCTCGATGTTCTCGACGACCTTGTCGGCGAACTCGCTGGTGGCGAGCTTCGTGCCGCCCTCGATCTGGCGTTCGAGGTCGTAGGTGACGTTCCCGGAGGAGATGGTCTCCTCGACGGCGTCGCGGACGAGCTGGCCGGCGTCCTTCCAGCCCATGTATTCGAGCATGAGGCGGCCGGAGAGAATCATCGCGGTCGGGTTGACCTTGTCCTCGCCGGCGTACTTCGGGGCGGAGCCGTGGACCGGTTCGGCGAGACAGCGGGCCTCACCGAAGTTCGCGCCGGGGGCGATGCCGAGCCCGCCGATCTGTGCGCCGGCGGCGTCGGACATGTAGTCCCCGTTGAGGTTCATCGTCGCGATGACGTCGTATTCGTCAGTGCGGGTCAGGAGCTGCTGGAGCATGTTGTCGGCGATGCGGTCGTTGACGACCAGCGCGTCCTCGGGCGCTTCGCCGTCGTACTCGTCCCACAGCTCGTCCTCGGTGATGACGTCCTCGCCGTACTCCTCTTCGGCGACCTCGTAGCCCCAGTCACGGAAGGCACCCTCGGTGAACTTCATGATGTTGCCCTTGTGGACCAGCGTGACGCTGTCGCGGTCCTCTTCGAGGGCGTAGTCGATGGCCTCGCGGACGAGGCGCTTGGTCCCGAACTCGGTTATCGGCTTGACGCCGATGCCGACCGGGCCGTCGTGGATGGTGCTGTCGAAGCCCATCTCGTCCTCGACGAACTCCTTGACCTCCTCGACCTCGTCGGTGCCGGCCTCCCACTCGATGCCGGCGTAGACGTCCTCGGTGTTCTCCCGGAAGGTGACCATGTCCATCTCCTCGGGGTCCTTGACCGGTGACGGGACGCCCTCGATGTGGTAGGTCGGGCGGACGTTCGCGTAGAGGTCCAGCGTCTTCCGGAGCGCGACGTTCAGCGAGCGGAAGCCGGCACCGACCGGCGTCGTCAGCGGCCCCTTGATGGCGACGTTGAACTCCTTGATGGCCTCGACGGTGTCGTCGGGGAGGTTCTCGTCGTACTTGTCCCGGGCGGACTGGCCGGCGTAGACGCGCATCCAGGAGATGTCACGGCCGGTCGCGTTCGCGGCGGCTTCGAGCACCTTCTGTGCGGCCGGCCCCACGTCGGTCCCGATACCGTCCCCGTGGATGATGGGGATGATGGGGTTCTCCGGAACGTCGAGTTCGTCGTCCTCCGTGACCTGAATCTGCTGTCCCTCGTCGGGAACTTCCACCTTGTCGTAGTCGTAGCCCATATTCCGCCAATTGACAGTCGCCCCTAAAGGCGTGCCGTTTTGCGCATCCTTTGGTAACAAACCTCACTAATAATCATTTTGTTGGGATTTCCGGGACCGTGAGCGTCTGAACCCTCCCTTCTCGAAGCGTGGTGCGAATCGACCGCGGCTCGGTTTCGACTGCGGTCGGACGGCAGTTCGACTGTGGTCGCACGCCCTCGGAGCGTCATCGGGGGTCGTCGGAACCCTCCGGACGCCAGAGGGAAACCCCTTTGCCCGCCAGCGACCAACCGGCGTGCATGACCGACGTGGACCTCGACGGCGAGCAGTACGAGAAGTGTCGCGAAGCGGGCGAGATTCTGGCACAGGTACGCGACGAGGCCGCCGAGCGCGTCGAGGTGGGCGTCTCCCATCTCGAAGTCGCCGAGTGGGCCGAGGAGAAAATCCGGGACCTGGGCGGCAAACCGGCGTTCCCGGTGAACATCTCCATCGACGAGGAGGCGGCCCACGCCACGCCCGAGCGCGACGACGACGCCACCTTCGGCGAGGAGATGGTGAACCTCGACATCGGCGTCCACGTCGACGGGTGGCTCGCCGACACCGCCGTCACGGTCGACCTCTCCGGGCAGCCCGAACTCGCCGAAGCCCCCGCGGAAGCCCTGGACGCCGCGCTGGAGGTCGCCGGTCCCGGCGTCGACGTGGGTCAGATCGGCGCGGCCGTCGAGGAAGTCATCGAGGGGTACGGCTACAACCCCGTCGTGAACCTCACCGGCCACGGCCTGGGCCACTGGGAGCAGCACACGTCGCCGAACATCCCGAACCGCGAGGTCGCACAGGGCGCGACGCTGAACGTCGGCGACGTGGTCGCCATCGAACCGTTCGCCACCGACGGCCGCGGCAAGGTCCAGGAGGGGGCCGACGAGGAGATTTTCGCGCTCGAACGCGAGGGCTCGGTCCGGAACCGGCAGGCCCGGCAGGTCCTCGAACAGATAACCGAGGAGTACCGGACGCTGCCGTTCGCCGCCCGCTGGCTGGACTCGCCGCGGGCGGAGATGGCGCTGCGCCGCCTGAAACAGCAGGACATCGTCCACGGCTACCCCGTGCTCAAAGAGCAGGACGGGGCGTACGTCAGCCAGAAGGAACACACCGTCATCATCACCGAGGACGGCTGCGAAGTGACGACGCGGTCGCGGTAGGGCGGACTGTTATTCGGGCGACAGCGGTTCAGGTTCGGCGTCGCGTGACAGAACGCGAGCCCCGCGTCTCGTTGGTGTGCAGCGTATGGAAAGGTGGGGTGGGGGGTGTGTGGCCACGTAGTCAGAGACCACGTGGCGTACTGAAAGGGTGGGGTGTGGGGATGGTCAGGCGTTGTTCATCCGCGTCGACGTCGTCGTGCCACAGATTTGACACTCGCTGACCCGGTACGGTTCGCGGGAAAACGCCGCGTTCTCCGGTTCGTCGGACTCCGTCTGTATCTGGACACGGACGGCGTGTGGTGTCTCGCGGTCACACGCCGTACAGTGTTCTGCCATGTCAACGCCGTCGTTTGTCGCTGCCATCCCGGTCGATATGAGTCGGGTAGACAGTATAAAAACCGCATTCCGTTCTGGTCCGTTCAGCACTGTTTATCGCCGGACGGGAAGCGGTTTTCGCCGAATACAGTCTCAGAGGGGTGGAGAACGTTTAATACCCGGTCTGTGGCTTCCAAATCCGTTATTCGACCGTGAACGGCCAACGCATTTATATACCACTTTTCGGCGCCAGTCACGCCGCTTTTGCTGGTGGGTCGACAACCGGCGGTATGGACAAGGTGTTCGCGCCGTGGCGCATCGAGTGGGTCGAGCGCGAGGAGACGAACCCCGACGCCGACTGCGTGTTCTGTGCGTTCCGGGAGGACGACGACGACCGGGCGAACAACCTCGTGGCCCGGAGCGACCGCGCGTTCGTCCTCCTGAACAACTACCCGTACAACCCCGGCCACGCGATGGTCATCCCCCACGACCACACCGGCGAGTACGGCGACCTCGACGACGAGACCTTACTCGACCACGCGCGGCTGAAACAGCGGACGTTCGACGCGCTGGAGGCGGCGCTCGGTCCCGACGCCTTCAACGCCGGTCTGAACCTCGGCGGCTCGGCGGCCGGCGGGTCCATCGACGACCACCTCCACACCCACGTCGTGCCGCGCTGGGAGGGCGACACGAACTTCATGCCGGTCGTCAGCGACACGAAGGTCGTCGTCGAGGCCGTCGAAGACACCTACGACCGCCTCCACGAGGCCTTCGCCGAGCAGGCGGGCACGACCGTCGTCGGCGACGACGCCGCGGTCCGAATCGACTGACTGCCGCGCGCGACGGGCCGGGGACGACCCGGTCCCGAACGGGTGTCGAAGCGGCTTTGACCGGGGCCCGACAACCATCGGTCGATGTCGCGCCGCGTGACGCTCCGACGGGTCGGGCTGCTCGTGCTCGTCGTGAACCTCGTTCTCGTGCTGGCGAAAGGGGCCGTTTGGTTCTCGACGGGCAGTCTGGCCGTCCAGTCCGAGGCGGTCAACAGCGCCGCCGACACCGCCTACTCGCTGGTCATCGTCGCCGGACTGTACCTGACGACCCAGCCGCCGGACTTCGAGCACCCCCACGGCCACGAGCGCATCGAGCCGTTCGTCTCGCTGTTCGTCGCCGCGGGCATCTTCCTCGCGGGGGGCGTCGTCCTCTGGGGAGCCGGGAACGCGCTCATGACCGGTGACATCGAGGTTACCCAGGGACCCACGGCCGTCGGCGTCCTCGTGTTGTCGGCCGCCGCGAAGTACGGGCTGTATCGCTACTGCCTCCGTGCCGGCCGGAACAGCCACTCCCCCGCGCTCGTGGCAACGGCGAAGGACAACCGCAACGACATCCTCACCGCCGTCGCGGCGCTCGTCGGCGTCACCGGCGCGATGGCGGGCTACCCGATCGCCGACCCGCTGGCGGCCATCGTCGTCGCCGTCGGTATCATCTACACCGGCATCGAAGTCGTCCAGGACAACGTCACCTACCTCGTGGGCGGCGCGCCCCCCGAGGACCTCCGCCGGGAGATTCTCCGGCGGGCGCTGGACCACCCGAAAGTCGAGGGCGCACACGACGTCATCGCCCACTACGTCGGGCCGGAGATAGACGTGAGCCTCCACATCGAAGTCGAGGGGGACCTGACGCTGTTCGAGGCCCACGACATCGAGACGGCGGTGATTCGCTCCATCGAGGACCTGCCGGAGGTCGACGACGCCTTCGTCCACGTCGACCCGAAGGAACTCGGCGAGTGGAAAGACGACGCCGAGGTCGAGCGGCTGGCCGACCTGGAGTGAGCGCCCTCGTGCCCGCGGCTTTTACGATGTCCGGAACACCCAATACCGCCGGGAGCGATTCAGTCACATGTCTCCCGCAGCGCTCCCGGACTTCGCCGAGCTCCTGGACGTGACGCTCCTCCTTCACGACCCCGAGACCGACGCGATACTCGACGCGAACGCGGCCGCCGAGTCGCTGTACGGCTACACGCGGGCCGAACTCCGGGACCTGACCGTCGGCGACATCAGCACGGAGTCGCCGCGGTTCAGCCGCGACAAAGCCGTCGAGGCCATCCACGCCGCCGCCACCGGGGACCGGCCGGCCTTCGAGTGGCAGATACGGCGGGCCGACAGCGAGATGCGCTGGGTCACGGTTCGACTCCGGCCGTTCGCCCCCGCCGACGAGACGCTCGTCCTCGCGGAGATTCAGGACATCACCGAGTTCAAGAAGCGAGCGCGCCGCCTCCAGTTGCTCAACCGCATCATCCGGCACAACCTCCGCAACGAGATGACCGTCGTCATGGGCCACGCCGAGAGCCTCGAACGCGCCCTCGAAGACGAGGACTACGAGCGCCAGGCCGAGATAATACAGGACGTCGCCGAGGACGTGGGCGGGATGACGAGGTCCGTCGCCCAGATTGAGGACATCGCGACCAACGACGCCTCGGACTTCACGCCGACGGACGTCCCCGCGGTCCTCGAACGGCTGGCCGACGAGTTCGAGTCGGGCTACCCTCACGCGACGGTGTCGGTCGACGCCGACGAAACCGCCCGCATCGCTGCGGACCGGGGGTTCGAGTACGGGCTCGAACACGCAATCGAGAACGCGCTCGAACACCACGACGGCTCCAATCCCGAGGTCCGGCTGGAGGCGACGGTCGAAACCGAGCCCCCGCGCGTCGTGGTCCGTATCGTCGACGACGGTCCGCCGATACCCCAGCGGGAAATCGACGCCATCGACGCCGACGTGGAGTTCTCCGAGATTCACCACGGGACCGGCGTCGGCCTGTTCGTGATGCAGTGGTGTGCAGAGTCGCTCGGCGGCAGTCTCGAAATCCGCGAGAACGAGCCCAGAGGGAACGTCGCCGAGTTCACCGTCCCGATGCTTTCGGAGTGAGCCGACGCCCCGTGCGACGGGCGCTCAGTCCGCCAGTTGCGCCCGCTCGACGGGCTCGCCGAAGGCGTAGACGGTGTTGTGGCTCGTGATCTCCGCGTCGACCGTGTCGCCGATTTCGAGGCCGCGGTCCTGTGCGTCGGCGATGACGACCTGCCGGTAGGCCTCGTCGTAGCCCACCAGCGACTCGTCGGTGCCGTCCTCGACGAGCAGCACCGACGAGGTACGTCCGACCATCTCCTCGTAGGCCTCGGCCATCAGCTCCATCTTCGCCTCGCTCATCGCCTTCGAGCGGTCTTTCTTGACCTGGCCGCCCAGTCCCTTCATGTCGGCGGCGTCGGTGCCGGGCCGCTTCGAGAAGCGCGTGACGTTGATTTTCTCCGGGCGGGTCTCCCGCAGCAGCGCCATCGACTCGTCGTGGTCGGCCGGCTCCTCGGTCGGGAAGCCGACGATGAAGTCCGTCGAGAGCGTCCAGTAGTCCAGCGCCTCGTCGAACGCCGCGACGACCTCGCGGTACTCCGAGACGGCGTGTTGCCGGCGCATGTCCGCCAGCACGTCGTCGCTGCCGGACTGGACCGGGGCGTGGATGAAGTTGTACAGCTCGTCGTGGTCGGCGAACACCGCCGCCAGTTCCTCGCGGACGCCGTGGAGGCCCTTCGGGTTCGCCATTCCGACCCGCACGCGGAACCCGCCGTCGATTTCGGTGCAGATGCGGTCCAGTAGCTCTGGCAGGAGACTCGTCCCCTGGTTGGTGTCCCAGCCGTAGACGCCGGTGTCCTGGCCCGTGATGCGGATTTCCTTCGCGCCGGCGTGGACCAGCGCCCGGGCCTTCTCGACGTTCTCCTCGACCGACGGTGACTCGATGCGGCCGGTCGCCTGCTTGGTGATGCAGTACGAGCAGTCGGACATACAGCCCCGGGCGATGGGGAGGATGCCGACGACGCCGTTGAGCACCGTCTCGGTGTCCGGCGTCACCGTCGGGCACTCGCCGTTGAGGACGTACTGGGGCACGTCGTCCCAGTGGAGTACCTCCGCGTCGATGTCGGCGTCCCGGAACTGCTCGCCCTGGGCCAGCGCCATACAGCCCGTGACGACGAGGTCCGCCGGCGTCTCCCTGTCGAGCTCTTTGGCCCGTGCGAGCATGTTGCGTTCGGTCTTCTCGAGCACCGTGCAGGTGTTGAGAATCGCCACGTCGGCGCTCTCGGGGCCGCCGGCGGGGTGGTGGCCGCCCTCCCGGAGCGCCTGCTCTATCTGCTGGGTCTCACCTCTGTTGGAGGTGCACCCGTACGTCTCGATGTGATACCGGGCCATTCATCACAACACTGTCGCCAGGGCGGCAAAAGGGCGACGGATTGCCCCGGTCAGTAGCCGTCGGCCGCGTCGGCGTCGTTCCCGCCCGGCTCCGGTTCCGCCGTGGCGTCGCCCTCTGTCTCCGCTCGCCACTCTCGGACGATGGTGTCGCCGCTGGAGGCCCCGATGCGCTCGGCTCCGGCCTCGAACATCGCCTTCGCCTCCGCCCACGACCCGACGCCGCCGCTCGCCTTCACGGGCAGATACGTGCTCAGAATCTCCACGTCGTGGACCGTCGCGCCGCCCTCGCTGAACCCCGTCGCGGTCTTGAGGTAGGCGGCGTCGGCGTCGGCGGCGAGCTGTCCGACCCGTTCGAGCTCCTCGTCGGTCAGTAGCGGCGCTTCGACGATGACCTTCACCGGGACCGGGACGCTGGCGACGACTTCGGTGAGGTGGTCGGCCACCGCGTCGTCCTCGCCGGCCTTGAGCAGGCCGACGTTACACACCATGTCCAGTTCGTCGGCCCCGGCGTCCCAGGCCAGTTTGGCCGCCCGGCAGACGGCGTCGGTCTGGCCCTGCCCGTGCGGGAAGTCGACGACGGCCGTCAGCGGCACGTTCGCGTACTCCGTCGCCAGCGGGAGGTAACACGGCGGGATGCACGCCCGCATCCCGTACTGGAGCGCCTCGTCGAGGCAGGTCCGCACGTCGTCCGGCGTCGTCGTCGGTCCGAGGACCGTGTGCTCGATGCGGTCTGGTACGTCGTCCATACCACGGGGTGAGGCGTGGTGCCTACGTAAAGACGGCGGGCGACGGGCCCGCGGTCGAGCCGTCCCGTTCCCGTCGAAACCACCGTTGCGGGGCGCTGTCTCCGCCGGGACCGCACCGCCGCTCGCGTTCGGAAGGTTTTCCATCGTCGGGGTCGGCGTGGGGGACATGGTACTGCCTTCGGGGTTGGCGCTCCCGCCGCTCGAGTACGCCGTGGCGCTCCTTGCGGGCACGCTCGTGGTGACAGCGCTGTTGTACGCCCTCGAACCGCCACTCGGCCAGCGGACCGTGGTCGCGCTGGCACCGTGGATGGCGCTCGGGGGCGCGCTGCACGCTTTCTCCCAGCCCCCCATCGAGGCCTACCGGCCCGTGGTCGCGCCGCTTTTCGGCGCGCCGGCGGTGTATCTCACGACGTTCGTCACGCTGGGTGTCGTCTGGGTCACGCTGACGCTGTTCAGCGTCCGGCGGGGCCACAGCGAGACGATATCGCGGAACCTGGGGCTCATCGGGACCGGCTTCCTGACGGTGCTGGTCGTCATCGCCGTCGTGATGGCACTGGAGTCCGACCTGCTGGGGCTGGTCTGGCCGACCGTCGCCGTCGTCGTCGCCATCGTCGCCACCGCCGTGGCGGTGCTGGTGGTCGCGCTGTGGCGGACGCCGGTGGTGGTCCGGATGCGCTACGCGGCCCCGACGGTCGTGTTCGCGCACATGCTCGACGGCGTCTCGACGGCGGTCGGTGCCGACGTCATCGGCATCAGCGAGCGAACGCCGATTCCGGCCCGCATCATGGAGTTCGCCGGCACGCTCCCGACGGCCCCGTACCTCGGCACGGGCTGGCTGTTCGTCCTCGTCAAACTGCTCGTCGCGGTCGGGATCGTCTTCCTGCTCGACGAGTACCTCGAAGAGGAACCCGCCGAGGCGAGCCTCCTGCTCTCGCTCGTGACCGCCGTCGGCATCGGCCCGGCGACGAACAACATCGTCCTGTTCCTGTTCATCCCGGTCTGAGTGGGCGTTTCGTGTATCCAGGCGACAGTTCCGGAGCCGGACGCAACCCCGGCGGAGCGACTCACTGCGCTGTCGCGCCCCAGCGACACGTGTCGACTCTGCTACTGTTAGGACACGTGACGCAACGCTCATTGGCACCGCGAGTGAGGGACCACACGTGCTCGAATACCCCCTCTCCCAGTGGGCGTTCGTCTGTGCCGTCGCCGGCGCGGTCGTCGGTCTGTTGTTGAACATCCCGATGGTGACACAGGACGAGGGGTACCTGCCGGCGTACGTCGCCGCGGCCGGACTCACCCGCGCCGACCCGGCCGCGGTGAGCCGTCCTCTCGCCGTCGCCGTCCACCACGTCACCGCCCTCCTCGCGGCGCTGCTGTACGGTGCGGTGGTCGCCGTCCTCTCGGTCGTGCTCCCGACGGCAGTCTCGCTCAACGGCGTCCCGCTGCTCCCACACGTCCTCGGCGCTGCGGGCGTCACCGCGTTCATCTACGCCTTCTTCGCCCGCGTCGCCATGCCCCGCTTCGGCGGGAGCCTCCAGGACAGGGCCGACGAGACCGTCAGACAGTGGGCGCTGACGGCGTTCATCTTCGGCACGGCGCTGGCCCTGTTCGTCCCGGTGCTGGTCACCCAACTCTGAGCTACTGGTCCCGGACCCGCTTCGAGAGGTTCCTGTAGGCACCGAAATACAGGAACGCGGTCGCAAGCACTGCGAAGGGGACGACGAGGGCCCACGACGGGCCGTCCGGCGTGCCCGCGTCGACGGTGTAGCCGGTCAGCAGACCGAGGACGACCCCGGCACCGACGGCGATACCTGCTGGCCCCCGCATCCGCCTGTCGAACAGCGAGACGTCGTTTCCCATACGTTCCCTCTGTCGCGGGACCGCCGTCACTGTTGTGCCGGCGGGAATCCACTGGCTACTAAACCGTGCCGGCCGACGGGCCGGTATGGCGAAACAGCCGCATCTGCTCGTCGAACCGGGCGACCTGACAGACATCGCGCTCGTGCCGGGCGACCCCGGCCGGGTCGACCGCATCGCGGGCCTCTGTGACGACCACGAGGTCGTCGCGGAGAACCGCGAGTACAAGCTCGTCAACGCGACCTACGATGGCCGCGAACTGACAGTTTGCTCGACCGGCATCGGGTCGCCCTCGACGGCCATCGCCGTCGAGGAACTGGAGGCGGTCGGCGTCGAGACGCTCATCCGCGTCGGGACGACCGGCGCGCTCCAGGAGGGCATCGAAATCGGCGACATGGTCGTCGCCAACGGCGCGGCCAAAGACGAGGGGACGACCGGCCGCTACGAGTCGGACACGGTGCCGGCGGTCCCGGACTACGACGTGCTCTCGTCGCTGGTCGACGCCGCCGAGGCCAACGACGAGGACGTCCACGTCGGCCCCATCGCCACGGACGACGCCTTCTACGCCGAGACGGACGAGTACATCAACGACTGGGAGGACGCCGGCCTGCTCGCCGTCGAGATGGAGGCCGCCGCGCTGTTCTCGCTGTGTCGCCGCAAGGGCCTGCGCTCGGGCGCTATCTGTACCGTCGACGGGAACCTCGTCGAGGGGACACAGAAGGGCGAGACCGAGGCCGACGAACTGCCCGAGAAGGCCAAGGACAACGTCGAGCGCGCCATCGAAATCAGCCTGACCGCGGCCGCGTCGCTGTAGGTCGAGGCCGGACGGGCCGCTGCCCGGCGGAGGGCTTAACAGACGCTCCCTCGTGCACCCCTGTATGCTCGACCAGTTCCGGAAGCGGCTCCGCGCGGCGGCCAGGCGGCTCCGGCGGGTCGAGCGCCGCGAACTCCAGGACTTCAGGCGCTGGGCAGAGGTGACCGAGAACCTCGTTCACATCTCCATGCTGGTGTTCGTCCCGCTGGCTATCGTGCTGGTGACGACGCTGGCGAACGTCGTTCCGCAACTGAGCTTCCTGCTTTTCCCGCCGCTCGCGGCGGGGACGTACACGCTGTTCGTCGACCCGACGAGCAAGTACTCCGACCCGAAGCGGTTCGTCGCGGGGCTGACCATCGGCGCGGTCTGTGGACTGGTCGCGCTCGCCGTCTCGAACAGTTACCTCCCGGTCCCGGGCGGCCAGTTCGGCGTCAACGCCCTCGGTGCCGGGCTAGCCGTCTTCGCCACCGGCGTGGTCACCTGGCCGCTGGACATCGAGGAGCCGTCGTCGTACTCGACCGCTCTGCTGGCGCTGCTCGTGGAACCGAACCAGCGGGCGGCGTTCGTCGCCAGCGTCTTCGTTGCCAGTTCGCTCGTGGCGGCCATCTTCGTCGTCTGGCGCGAGGAGTTCTACGAGCGGCGGGCGACGTACCTCTACGAGTCGATGTCCGGCGACGACCACGTCCTCGTCCCGATGCGCGGCGAGTCGGCGGGCCGGACGGCGATGCTGGGCGCGCGCCTCGCGGCCGCCCACGAGGCCGGCAAAGTCGTCCTGCTGGACATGGTCTCCGCCGGCGACGCCGCCGAGCACTCGCTCACGCGGGAGACGATACAGCTGGACATCCGGTCCGAGAACGGGGCCGAGCCGCCGTCGGCCGAGACCCGTCCGGTCGGCGACGGCGGCGACCCGGCGACCGCCCCGGCGTCGCCCGACCGGACCGACCTCGAAGCGGAAATCGACTGGCTGGAGACCCACGCCGCACGCATCGAGACGCGGACGGGCGTCTCCTGTCAGGTCGTCGTCGCGAGCGACGACGGGTCGCCGGCCAAGACGACGCTACAGACCGCGGCCGAGACCAACTGCGACCTCATAGTCGCGCCCTACGAGAGCCGCCACGGCGCGCTGACGCCGTACCTCCAGCGGCTGTTCCGCAGCGAGAGCGACGTTGTCGTCCACCGGTCGGTGAGCGACCGGACCCGCTGGAAGCAGGTCCTGGTCCCCGTGCGGTCCGTCAGCGACGTGGCCCACAACATGGTCGACTTCGCCACGCGGCTGGCCGGCCGGAGCGGGCGGGTGGCCGTCGCCACCTGCATCGGCTCCCGCGGCGACCGCCGCCGGGCCGAGGAGATGCTCGCGGACCTCATCGAACCGTACGAGGGGGCCTTCGAGACGCGGGTCCCGCGGACGGACATCCAGGCGTTCCTCGCCGACACCGCCCCGCAGTACGACCTGGTGATTATCGGGGCGAGCCGCGACCGGAGCAAGGCGTCGCGGTTCATTTCGCCGCCGACCTTCGAGCGGCTGGAAGACGTCGAGACGGACGTGGCCATCGTCGACCGCGGCCGGGCCTAGATGTCCGCGTCCTCCTCGTCTCTCACGTCGAGCAGGTGGTCGGCGACGTTCTCCATCCCCTCCCGACCCAGCGCGGACTGGACGATGAGGTGCCCGCCGAGCACCGCCGGACTGATGACGGTGTCGGCCCCTGCCCGGCGGAGCTTCTCGACGTTCTCGCGGTCGGTCGCCGCGGCGACGATGTTGACCTCCGGGTTGAGCGTCTGTGCCGTCAGTATCGCCAGCGCGTCCTGGGCGTCGTTGTTCGTCGCCGCGACGACCGCCGTGGCGTCCTCGATTCCGGCCCGCAAGAGCGGGTCCTCGTCGCTCGGGTCGGCGGTCAGCACGGCGATGTCCCGTTGCTGGAGTTGCGTGGCCGTCTCCGTGTCCGGGGTGATGACCACGAACTCTATCGCGCCAGTCAGTTCGTCGATAATCGGTTCCGTCAGGTCGCCGTGGCCGAGCACCAGCACGTGGTTCTCGAGCAGGTCCAGTTGTGCGTCAGTCATGTTTCCGAGTGCCTCCGAAAGCCGCTTCTCGATTGCCGGCCCCAGCAGCGACCCTAGGGCGATGGCGAAACTGGCCGTCCCGAGGACGACCACCGACATGCCGAACAGTTTCGCCTGCTGGCTCTGTGGGGTCATGTCGCCGTACCCGACGGTACTGGCCGTCACGAGCGTGTAGTAGAACGCGTCGGTCGCCGTCGAGAGGTTGGCGAACTCGTCCCGGAGCGCGTACGAGCCGGCGGTCCCGTACATGAGCGAGCCTATCAGCGCCGCCCCGGCCGCCAGTTGCGCCGTCGAGAGGTCTATCGGCCGGTCGAACCGCCGCCGGTTCACCAGCATCGTCGGGAGCGATACCAGCGAGAGGACGACGAGCGGGACCGAAACCGCCGAACTCGGCACGACGCCGACGAACGGAATCGTCACTGCGGAGCTCTGTACCAGCCCCTGTATCGCCGCCACGGGGAGCAAGACGACGGTCGCGTACCACGCGATCCGCAGGCGGCGACGGAGCCCGACGACGCTGACCAGCAGCGTAAACCCCGTGAGCGCGCCGGTGAATCCGGCGGTCCGCTGGATGCTCGGCGGGATGAAGTCCCCGAGCGGCCCGCTGATGGACACGGCGCTGATGTTGACCACTCCGGTGACGAACGACAGCACCGCCACTATCACCGGCAGGATGATGGTCGCCCGCGCCCCGAGCCAGTCCCGTGGTCTGTCCATACCCATCCAGATTACAGCGCCCGGTGTAAATGTACTGTCCGCGGGCCGGAAGCGATTTACTACCGGACACGCAGGATGGGGACATGGCGTCGCTCCCGATTGAGGTATTGATGGGGATTTATCTGGGGTTGTTGGTGGGGGTAATACCGGCGCTCGTGTCGTGGGCGCTGGGGTTCAGTTTCAAGTACTTTACCGGCATCACCGTGCCCGGGTTCGGTGTCGTCGTGCTGGCAATCGCGCTGGCCGGCGTCAGCGGCGGGCTCATGTCGCTGGCGGACAAGTCGATAACGCAGGCCCCCAACGCCGAGCGGATAATCACTGCCATCATCCTCGTCGGGATGGTGTCGCTGTACGCCCACAGCAAGGGGGACAAGCTCGGGGCGGAGTTCCCGAAGCGGCTCTCGCTGAAGGGGCTACGCGAGAAGAAGCTCTCGGCCGACGTGGTCGAGTTCGTCGGCGGCCGCGACGAGGTCCGCATCCGCGTCGTCGGCGACGTGGCCGACATGGAGGGGTATCCCCCGCTGTCAGAGCCACTCCGGGCCGAGATACGAACCGAGGAGTGGCGCTTCCCGGCGGACCTCCGCATCGGCGAACTCGAACACCGCATGGAGGAGCGGCTGAAATCGGAGTTCGACCTCGGCGACGCCGCCGTCTCGATAGACGAACAGGGGCGGGCGACGGTCGTCGCTGCGCCGCCGTTTTCCGGGCTGTCGAAGCGCGTCGGCGACAACCGCCACGCCGTCTCGGTCGAGGCGCTGTTGCCGACCGGCCTGGCCCGCAACGACGAGGTGACGGTGCTGACTGAGGACGCGCAGGTTCGCGGGACCGTCGTCAGTGCCCGGTCGGCGTCGGCGGACGACGAGACGGCCGCCGAGACGCCCACGCCGCCCGAGGTCGACGACGAGGCGTCCCCGGCACCGGTCCAGGCACCGACGACCGATGGCGGCGAGGGCCGGCTCACGGTCGCCGTGACCCGGACCGACGTCCAGCCGCTCCTGCGGTCGGCCCAGCCGAAGGTCGTGGTCGAGCCCCGCGGGACACATCGGGAGTACGAACTCGTCTCTCTGCTCCGGCGGGCCGGCAACCGGTTCCGGCGGCTGACCGTCCGGGCCGACGGCCCCCTCGACGGGACGACGCTCAGGGACGCCCACGTCCGCGAGACCCACGGCGTCGCCATCGTCGCCATCCGGACGCCGGACGGCTGGCAGGTCGCGCCGCGGGGTGACGCGGCCGTCGAGGGCGGCGACGAACTGTACGCGATTGGCCGCCGCGCCGACCTCGAGGCCTTCGAGGAGGCGGTCGCATGACGCTCGCCGGACCGCTGGCACAGGTCGGTGCGAACCTGCAACTGGGGCTGCTATCGCAGGTGGTGGTCGAGGGCGTGGCGTGGCTCCTCGCCATCGCCGTCCTCGCCGCGACGCCGGCGGGCGCTATCGCCGTCTTCTACCGCTGGTACGTCCGGGAGCGGATTCAGACCGGGCTCGCGCTCCTGTTCGGGCTGACCGCCGTCGTCCTCGTCATCGGCGCGACGACCGCGCTCAGCGAGGTCATCCTCGGCGACGAGGACGTGCTGGCGGCCGGCGCGGTCCTGCTGAACCTCGCGGCCTTTTTCGCCGGCGGGGCCGGGGCCTACGGGGGAATGCGTATCGGGGACCGGCTGGGCGTCGACCTCTTCGCCGCGACCGGCGGCCGGAACATCGACGCCGACGTGAGCGAAATCGTCCAGACCGTCGGCCGGGTTACCTCGGTCCGCCTCCCCGAGGACGTCGACGACATCGTCGGCTACGACCCGATGCCGGAGGAGACGAAGGAGACCCTCGCGGACCGGCGGTTCCTCTTCCCGCGGCGGCTGACGAAAGACGAACTCAGGGACCGGCTGGTCGCCCGGCTCAAGACCGACTACGGCGTCGGCCACGTGGACGTCGAACTGGCCGATGACGGCACCGTCAACTACCTCGCGGTCGGCTCGCGGGCGGCCGGTATCGGCCCGACACTGCCGCCCTCGACGAACGCCGTCGCCATCCGCGCCGACCCGGCCCACGCCGCGAGCGCCGGGGACCTCGTCCAGGTCTGGGAGCGAGCGCCGGCCAGGCGCGTGCTCACCGGCGAACTCCGGGGAGTCGCCGACGACGTGGTGACGGTCGCCATCGACGCCGCAGACACGCCGAAACTCGACCCCCAGACCGAGTACAAACTGGTCACGCTCCCGGTACAGGACCGCTCGGACCGGGAGTTCGCCTCGCTGCTCCGGGCGGCCGACGAGACGATGGGCACGGCCACCGTCGGGCCGGGGAGCGCGCTCGACGGCGCGCCCGTCGGGAGCCTGGCGGTCGCGGTGGTCGCAATCACCCGCGACGACGCGGCACCGGAGACGATTCCGTCCCGCGACCGGGTGCTGGCGGCCGGCGACACCATCTACGCCATCGCCACCCCGGACGCGCTCCGGCGACTGGAGCAAGCCACGGCGGGGACCGGCGACCCGCCCGCGACGGCCGCCCCGGCGGACGAGGCAGACGCCGACGGCGAGGATGTCGCGTCGGCGTCGGCCTCCAGTGCTGGGGCCGAACCCGACAGCGACGCCGCGGAGACACCGGCCGGGACCGACGACGGGAACGCCGACGCTATCGACGACGGGACGGCCGATACCGCCGCCGACACGGACCAGCCCGACACCGGCGCGGACGAATCGACGGCCGAACCCGCCGACGGGCCGACGGACGAATCCGACGACGCCCCGGACGAGGACCCGCTGTCGGCGCTCTCGGACGCCGACGCGGAGGAGCCCGACGACCTCTCGGCTGACGAGCCGTTCGACGAGCCGGCGGCGGACGACGACACCGTCGAGGTGTGGGACCCGGAGGAGCGAATCGGCGAGGCGGACGGCGCCACCGACGACCCGACTGCCCCCGACCCGCCGGCCGACGAGGGCGGCGACACATCGAACGCCGACGAGGACCCGGAGAAACAGAGCTGACCGCCACCAGCGGACGCTCGGAGGCGGAGCCCCGACCGGACACGC
This sequence comes from Haloarcula sp. DT43, assembly GCF_037078405.1. Lineage (NCBI taxonomy): Archaea > Methanobacteriati > Methanobacteriota > Halobacteria > Halobacteriales > Haloarculaceae > Haloarcula > Haloarcula brevis. Next base: position 423,737 of record NZ_JAYMGZ010000002.1, read on the forward strand.
CGCGGTCCGGAACCCTCTTTTGACGGACGCCCGCAGTACCGGTATGGAGTGGAAACTGTTCGCACACCTCCGGGACGCGGCCGACGGCCAGTCGGTCAGCGTCGATGTCGAGGGCGACGCCACGGTCGAAGCGGCGCTCGATGCGCTGCTCGCGGCGCGACCGGCGCTCGCCGAGGAGGTGCTCGACGAAAACGAGGAACTGGCCGACCACATCCGTGTGCTCGTCGACGGTGAAGACCCGTTCTCCGCCGGCGACGGGCTGGCGACGCCGGTCGACGAGGGGACGGAACTCGCGCTGTTTCCGCCGGTCAGCGGCGGGTGACGGCCCGACTTCTCACGCTCGCCTCGTCCCGACCTGGCCGGTGACGACGATGCGGAACCCGTCCCGGTAGGCCGTGTCGACGGTGGCCTCCCACCCGTGCGTTTCGGCCAGCAACCGCAGGTTCGGGAGCGGCAGCCCGGACTGGCCGTCCGGAATCGCCTGCCCGTAGGTGAAAAACGGCGCGGGGTCGTCCCGGGCCGGCGGCTGGCCGTCGTCGGTGATAGTGAACCCGTCGTCGGTGACCGCGACCGACACCGACGCCGCGCCGTTGTGGGCCGCGAACCGGAACGCGTTCTCGAAGAGGGTCTGCAAGCGCGGCGGGTCGGCCTCCACCGCGCCGTCCGCCGCGACGACGAGCGTGAGGTCGCCGACGTCGGCCGCTGCCAGCGCGCGCTCGGCGACCTCGCTCACAGTCACCTGCCGCGTCGATTCGACGGTCTGCCCGTGCTGTGCGAGCTGTGCGAGTTTGCCGACGACGTCGGCCATGTGGTCGGCCGACCGGGACGCCGCCCGGAGCGATTCGCGGGCCCGGGTCACGTTCCCGTCGGTCAGGGCGCTCCCGGCGATGTCGACCCGTCCGTTGACGGTCTGGAGCGTGTTGAGCAGTTCGTGGCGGATGGCGGCGGCGAACCCCTCTAGCTGTTCGTTCTGCCGCGAGAGCTCGCGCCGCTGGCGCTCTACCTCCGTCACGTCCGAAAAGACGACCATTTCGCCGATGCTGGTCTGCCCGAGGGAGAACGAGGTCCCGCTGACGAGGTAGTAGCGGACCTCGCCGTCTTCGACGTATTCGAGTATCTGGTCGTCGCTGTCGAGCGCGCCCGCGACGCTCGGGAGCGTGTCGCCGAGTTGTTCCCCGACCGTCCCATCGAGGGCCGGGAACGTCGACGCCGCGAGGTCGTTGTACTCGCGGATTCGCCCGGTGTCGTCGAGGTAGACGATTGGTCCGTCGACCCCGTCGGTCAACTGGACGGCCAGGAACGTGGTGTCGAAGACGTAGAGGACGCCGAGGGCGAACACGACGACCCCGAGCGGCTCGTAGTTGATGTCCAGCAGCCGGTCGCTCGTGAACCCGACGATGTCGAGGAGCACGGGCAGCCCGGTCACGCCGACGAGCGCGACCAGCGGGCGCGTGTCGTAGTCCGCTTCCGCACAGAGCTCGTACAGCATGAAGAAGCCGACGGCGACGAGCGCGTACGAGAGGCCGGCCACGAGCCAGTGGAACGTCTGGTGTTCTATCGTCAGGTGCGGGAACGGCGTCTGGACGAACACCGTCCGGAAGTACAGCCCGTGGAGCGGGTTCGTCACTTTGACCGCGACGATGGCGAGGTAGACGCCGACGGCCAGGCGGCGGTACGATGCCGTCCGGTGGAGCGAGCGACCGGTGTACGCCGACGTGAAGTAGAGCCACGACCCGACGGTCGTCAGCCCCACGACGAGGCTGAGCACGTAGGCGGCGTACCGCAGCCCTGGCGTCGGTGCGACCAGGAACGCCAGTTCCAGCGCGGCCCACCCGCCGCTCCCGGCGAGCAGGCCGACGAGCCCGCGCCGTGTGTCCGGCTCCGCGACGCTGAGCGCCCGCGGCACGGCGGCCAGACACCCGAGCGTGGCGACGGCGTACGCCGCCACGTAGACCGCAAACGAGAGCGAGAGTCCGGAAACCGACATGGACTCTAGTACAGACCGTTCGGGTCATGAACGCACTGGCCTCGTTTCCATGGCTGATAACGGGACGGGGCTCAGGTGAGGTCCGCGCTGCAGACGAAGGTGGGCCAGTCGCTCGTCGCCCCGCGGACGGCGGCCGCCTGTGCGACGTGCCGCGGCGTCTCGGGGATGAGGACCCGCGTCCGGTCGACGCCGAGGGCGGCGGCGTCGTCCCGAATCGCATCGAACAGGGCCGCGGCGGCGTCGGCGTCGTCCCACGCGCCGACGGCGTACTCTGCCAGACGAACGTCGTCGCCCGGGTCGCGCGTCACGCGGGCGCGACACGCCGCGCCGTGGGTCCCGCCGTCCGTGACGGCGAACACGGCCTCCTCGTCGGCGAGGGCCCGCAGGTCGTCGCGCGTGAGTTCCGAGAGCGCCCACGACTGCTCGCGGTCCAGTGCCAGCCCCGAGAGGGCGGTCCGCGCGTCGCTGTCGGTCCAGTAGGTCCAGGCGACCGTCGGGTCGTCGGTGACAGACAGCGACGGGGTCGCCTCGCGCGGCTCCGGCGACGCCCACCGGAACGAACAGGTCGGCTCGAACCCCGCCGCGACGGACTGGCCGAGGCCGGCGTCGTTCCACGAGAACACCATGTTCCGGGCGACCGTCGCCCCGCCGTCGGCCGCCCACTCGAGGAGGTCCTCGACCATCGCCAGCCCGTGGCCCTCGCCCCGGTGGGCCGGGTCGACGCGGATGCCCTGGAGCCACGCTTCGTGGTCGCTCAGCACGACGCCCTGGCAGAGGCCGACGGGGGTCCCGTCGACGGTCGCGACGACGGTCCGCTGGTCCGGGCCGTCGCTGGCAACCCAGTCGCGGAACACCGCCGGGATGTACTCCGCCGTGTCGCGGTCGCTCCAGACCTCCTGGACGAACGCCACCACGTCGTCGTAGTCGTCCGCTCGCGCCTGTCGAACCGTCGATGACATACTCCACACTGCGGGACGGGGCGTGAAAAGTTCGGTCGCTCGTTACAGCCAGGGGGTCGACCGCTGCTGAATCTCGCCGGCGAGCGGTTCCTGCATGGCGTCGGCGACGTCGGTGCTGTTTGCCAGCGCCCACATGAGTTTGACCTTCGCCGTGCCGGGCAGCATGTCCTCGCCCTCGACGACGCCGGCGTCGAGCAGGTCGCGGCCGGTGTCGTAGACGCGGTCGCAGACCCGGCCTTCGAGGCACTGGCTGGTCATGACGACCGGGATGTCGAGGTCTTCGATGACGCTTATCCAGTCGGTGTTGACGTGGCCGAGGCCGGTCCCCTCGATGATGAGGCCCTCGCTGTCGGCGGCGGCCGTGTCGAGCAGCGAGGCGTCCATGCCGGGCGAGAACTTCACCAGTTCCACGTCGGTCTCGACGGCGTCGTGCAGCGCCAGGTCGGTCGCGCCGCGCTCGGCGTACTCGCGGCGGAAGGTCACGCGGCTCTCGCCGTCGATGTCGTAGTCGACCTCGCCGAGGGGTTTCGCGCCGACGGTCTCGAAGGCGTCCCGGCGCGAGGTGTGGTTCTTGCGGACGCGCGTGCCGCGGTGCAGCGCACAGCGGTCGTCGGACTCGTCGGCGTGCATGCAGACCAGCACCTCCGCGCAGTCGCTCGTGGCCGCTTCGACGGCCGAGACGGCGTTCATGACGTTGTCCGAGGACGGGCGGTCGGCCGAGCGCTGGCTCCCGGTGAAGACGATGGGGACCGGCGTATCGAGCATGAAGGCGAGCGCCGACGCGGTGTACTGCATCGTGTCCGTGCCGTGCATGACGACGACGCCGTCCGCGCCGGCCTCGATCTCCTCGTGGACGGCGCGGGCGAGGTCCTGCCAGACCGCGGGCGTCATGTTCTCGGAGAGGATGTTGGCGACGACGCGGCCGCGGTAGTTCGCCATCCCCGCGAGGTCCGGGACCGCCCGCAGCACGTCCTCGGCGTCGAACTGCGCCGTCACCGCGCCGGTCCGGTAGTCGACGGTCGAGGCGATGGTCCCGCCGGTCGAGATGAGCGACACCGTCGGCAGGTCGTCGTCGAACTCGATTTCCGACGTACCCTGTTCGTCCTGTGCGCTCTCGACGTCGTACACGTCCGACTCCAGCACGTCGACCTCGGCGTCCTCGCGGTCGATACCGACGTTGTACCCGCCGTCGAGCTTGACGACGAGGTGGTCCGGCGTGCTGGAGGGGAGCAACACGCCCTCGTAGGTCTGGGCCGCGCGCTCGACGCGGACCCGGTCGCCTGCGTTCATGCGCGGGACTTTCCGCCGGTGGGACTTGAACCCACTCGTTTCGGCCAGCGTGTCCAACCGAGGGTGCGTCTGGCACGGACCGTCCCAGACCGACCAGCGGCCAGCGGACTCACCGAACACCACTCAATTTCGCGACTGAAACTTCCGAGGGATACCAGGCCACAAGGTTATCCGACTAGACACTCTCCTAACAAGTATGGCTGACAACAAGACCGGACGGGAAAACCAGGCCCGGAACGACGAGCGCCGCCAGCGAGAACGCGCTATCGCAGAGGAACTCGAACGCGCGGACGATCCGGAGCCGCCGGTCGACCCGGCGGCGCTCGCCTACTTCGAGACAGAACTCGACACGCTCGAGTTCCCGGCGACAGCGGCTGACGTGGTGGATGCCGTGGGCGACCACGAAGTCGAGTCCGTCGAGGGAGCGTACGCCGTCGCGGACCTCCTCCCGGATGCGACGGTCGAGTCGTTCGAATCGCCCGCCGCGGTTCGGACGCGGGTCCAGCGGCCGACGATTGCCGGGGCGATGAAGCGCGTCGTGGAGGCCGCCGACGCACACCAGAGCGCGTCCTTTGGCACCTCACAGCGCGACGGCTACGAGCGAACCTTCCGGGAGTTGCAGGCTATCGACGAGGACGACGACGACGAGGGAATCCGGGTCGTCGCCGACTGGATCGTCGAACGCGTCCACGAGAAAGAGCGGCTTCCGAGCTCCCGTGACGTTCGCCGGCGAGCGGCGAAGTTCTGCCGGTCGAACGGCTACTCGGTCCGAAACGACGACTGGCTCGGTGTCTGAGAGCGGCGGCACGGCCAAACGAACGGCAGGTGCTCCCCACAAGGACCATACCGCTCGCCGTCCCACTTCCGGTATGGCCGAACGTACCAAAGAACGGACCCGCGACGCGGACGCCGAGTCGAGCGGCGAGTTCGGCGTCGACGCGACCGAGTCGCTGTCCGGGACGACCGACGCCGCGTCGCAGTCGTCGGAGTCCACGCACAGCTACTTCTCCCTGCGGGCGCTGCTGTACGCCTTCGGCGCAGTCGGCGGCGGGATGGTGCTGGGCGGGCTGATTCCCCTCCTACCGTTTACCGAACTGCTCGGCGTCCTGCTGGGCGGGTTCGTCTACGGGCTGTTCGCCAGCGAACGGCGCTATCTCGAACTGGCGGTCGCCGGCGGCGTCAGCGGCGGCACGACGGCCGTCCTGTCCCTCCTGCCACAGCTGGCCGCGGGGCTGAACGGCACTCGACTGTTCGCCATCGCCGGCGGCGTCGGGCTGGTACTCGCGGTCGTCGGCCACTACTTCGGCCGTGACCTCCGCAGCGGGCTGACGAAAGACCTGGACTGACTCGCTCTCAGACGATTTCCCAGCCGTCGTCGGTCCGCTCGACCACGTCGTCGTCTTCGAGTCGGCTGAGCGCCTCCTCGACGATTTCCGGCGGGGCCTCTATCTCCCGGGCCAGCGCCGGGACGGTGTCGATACCGTTCGCCAGCCCGCTGACGAGTTCCGCGTACAGCCGGCCGTCCCCGTTCTCGAAGCCGGAGTCGATGCGGTCCCGCACGTCGGTCATGCGGGCCTGGACCCACCGCTGGGCCAGCGACAGTTCGTTCTCCAGTTGCTGGAGGTGTTCCAGTTCCCGCGCCAGGTCGTGAAAGTCGCCGTCGGCGGCGGCACCCACGTCTATCGAGAGGTGGCGACAGGACGGCATCTCGAACTCGGGGTTGGCCGGGTATGCGCTCTTGGTACCGAACTCGTAGGGCGAGACGCGGACCTCCAGGCGGAGGTTCCGGGCGATAGAGAAGTACTTCCGGCGCTGGTCGTCGGTCCGGGACTCGATGAGCCCGGCGTCTTCGAGCTTCTGGAGGTGGTCGATGACCGCTTTCGGACTGACACCGATGTATTCGCTGATTTCAGTGACGTAGCAGGGCTTGTGGGCGAGTAGTTTGAGAATCCGCCGGCGGTTGGCGTTTCCAAGGAGATTGAGTAACTCGGCGGAGTCCATCGAGTCGTAGGTAGCGGGTCACGGTTCAAAAGCATGACTCTCGTCGGGCGGTTTGCTGGTGAGTGACCTGCTCAGCTACTGACCGAGCCCACGCCCCACCTACGCGCCGCCGTTCCCGTTGCCCTGATTGCCGCTGTCTCCTTGGCCACTACCTTGGTCGTTTCCCTGGTCACTGCCGCCGGTGCCCTGGTCGTTTCCGCCGCCGTTTCCTCGGTCACCGGCCTGGTCGTCTCCGTTATTTCCCCGGTCACCCGCGTCACCGTCTCCCTGGCCACCGGCCTGGTCGTTCCCCTGGTCGTCTCCGTTATCTCCCTGGTCCCCGGTCTGGGCGTCTCCATTATCCTCCTGCCCCTCTCCGCTGTCGTTCCCTTGGTCGTCTCCGTTGTCGCCCTGGTTGGTCTCGTCGCCGGTGCCCTGGTCGTTTCCGCCGCTGTTTCCTCGGTCACCGGCCTGGTCGTCTCCGTTATTTCCCCGGTCATCCGCGTCACCGTCTCCCCCGCCGCCGGCCTGGCTGTTGCCCTGGTCGCCGCCGTCACTGCCTCGCTCGTTCCCGTTATCGTTTCCCTCGTCGTTCGCACCGTCCGCATCGCCGCTGGAATCCGTCTCGGACGAGCCGTCGGTACCGTCGCCGGACCCGTCGGCGTCAGAACCGTTCTCCCCACCAGCGCCGTTCCCGGCATCGTCACCGCTGTCGCCTCCGTCGCTGTTCTCGGTGCCGGACGCTCCACGCTCCCCGTTCCCGTTGCCCCGTTCCGCAGCCCTGTCAGACCCGTTTCCCTCGCTCTCGGCCGCGTCGTCGGACGCCCCGTTATCGCCGTCGGTGCCCCTGTCAGCGGGTGGGCCCTGTTCGCTACCGGTTTCCTGCTGTCCGGGAGCATCGTCAGGTGGGCCCCGCTCGCTCTCGTTTCCCTGCTGGCGGGGTGCCTCGTCGGGCGGTCCCGGGTCGCTCTCGTTGGCTCCCCGTTCGGGCGTCTCGGCTGGCGGTCCCCGCTCGCTCTCGTTGACGCCCGCGACTTCCGGCGGGCCCTGTTCACTTCGGTTGACTCCCGCGTCCTCCGGCGGACCCTGGTCGTCCGGGCCGGCGGTGTTCGGCGGACCGGCGATGCCGCGGGCAACCGACGCCGCCTGCTGGCCGGAGAACTCGTTGGCGTTCCGTTTCAACCGCTCCAGTTCGGTGTCGTCTACGCCGGCCTGTTCGGCGGCCGTGTCGGTGTCGTTAATCGCGGCCTGCAGGCCGGTGATTTCGGCGGTGAGACGGCTCCGCTGGGCCACGTAGGCCTGCTCCGGGAGCGAGCCGTTCTCGTGTCGCTGTTCGATTGTGGCGTTGCGCTCCTGTAGCCGTTCCAGCCGGCGCTCGAGCGAACCGGCCCGGCTCGTGACGAGTTCGGCACGCTCGGTGTCGTTCGATTGGTTGTACGCCGACCGCCACATCCCGTTTTCCACCGTGTCGTTCGCGGCGGCCGAGTTCGACTGCAGGAACGCCGTGAGCTGGGCCCCCATCCCGCTGCCAGAGTCGTTCTGCGTGGCCACCGTCTCCGTCGTGGTCTCTTGCGCCGCCACGGCCGGGAGGCCGACGGCGACACTCCCGACGATGACCAGTACGGCGAGGAGCGTGGCCTGGCGTGGGCTCATTCGTACCACTATCTCTGCCCTCCCACGTCAAAAAGAAACGCCTTCGTTCGTGTCGTTCACGAGCGTCTGAAACGACCGCAGATAGTCCAAGAGTGTTTAACAGCGAATTTAAGTCGGCTTCCCCGACGGGAGCAATCGCCAGGCGAGTCCAACCGACAGCACGGAAAGCGCGACGGTGGCGGCGGGCAGCGCGAGGCCGGGCTCGTAGCGCAACGGCGGGTGGTAGCCGAAGCCGTAATCGAGCACGTCGTTGCACAGGGCCAGCACCATCGCAGTCGCCAGCGCGCCCTTCGTCGTCCGGGCGTAGTGGGGGACTAACAGCCCCTCGGCGACGAAGCCGAGGTGGGTGACGATGATGCCGAAGTACGCCCACGGCGCGGGGAAGTAGGCGTCGAAGCCGATGTTTAACGCCACGACGGTCCACAGCCCCATCTTGACCAGCCAGACCAGCGCAATCGTGTGGAGGTACGCGAGCGGGACCGTCAGGGGGACCTCGTCGAGCGACTCCCCGAGGAAGGGCAGCAGCGTCGCCACCGACAGCGTCATCAGGAACAGCGCGGCCGGCGAGTCGGCGTACAGCGGCCAGAGGAACGTCGACACCTCGGGCATCGTCTCGACGTAGTACCGGACGCCGACGAGCATCGCCACGGCGTTGACGACCAGCAGCCACACGAGACTCGGCGTCTGTTCCAGGTAGTACCGCGCGTACCGACGTGGCAACGGCCCCCGCTGCTCGCTCATGGGTCGACTCGGGACCGCTCGCGGCAAAGCCCTGTCGGACGGGGCCGAGTCCGCGCTGTTTGCACGACGGCAAAAGCGTGCCGGCGAACACTTATGTATGTCAATGACACACATTCGGGTGCACCGATGTTCGAACAGTTTTCGCGCGGATACTACCTCGGCCGCCTCTACGTCGAACCGAGAGACGACGCGGCGGCCGCGATGTGTCGTGAGCAGCACGAACGAGTGAACGAACAGTTGTACGCCTCCGGCGAGGGAATCGAGCGCACAGACTATCCGCTCGTGATGAAACTCGGCTCCCAGCACTTCGCCGTCCACGGGGACGAACAGGTCCCGGCGGACACACTCGTCGTTCCCGAATCGATGCTCGAAGACGCCAACGTCCGGAACCCACCCAGCCTCGAAGAAGTGTTCCTGGCGAAGGCCGACCACGCCGCACAACTGCTCTCTATCTCCGAGGGGACGCCGACACTGCCCGATACAGCGGTCTGACGGCGCAGACACGGCTCCGGTGAGGTTCTTGCTGGGACAGAACGGTCGGATTCCCGGACCCCGATATAAGTGGGTTATACGCTTAAGCTACAGACCGATGCGGTCCAGCGGCGTCCGTTCACCTGTATGCCACAGCGGACCCACGCCGACGACCGGGACGACGCTACCGAATCGAAATTTTACCTCCCCGCCGGGACTACCCCGTCGTCCGAGAGCAACTGGTTCGGGCGGCTCTGGGCCGCGCTGTTCAACCACCGCGTCTGACTCACCGACACCGTTTCGCGGGACTACGGTACTGCAGTGGGGTGGTTTCGGGCCGACTGGCACGTGCGGGACGCGACAGCCCGGACAGCGGCTTCACGCTCCACACCCGACCGACCCGGTTACGATACAGCACGCCACCATTATGCCACTCGGAACTCGATATCGGTCCCACGCGCCTCGAACAGCCATCAGACCGTACGACTCGGCACACCCAAACTACACAGCACAATGACCGACATCAAGGCGGTCGTCCGGGCCGAACACCCCGACATCGTCCTCACACAGACCGTCGCCCACGACCGGAGTTCGAAAGTCAGGTCCGTGTCGGAGGCGGGCACGGACCCGACGTCGGGCAAGTTCTTCTACCACATCGAGTCGTCCGACTTCCACCGGTTCGAAGACGGACTGCGGGGCGACAGCACCGTCGGCGAGTTCGAACGCGTCATCGAGACCAGGGACGACGAGGCCATCTACAGTTTCGAGTACACGGACGAGGCGAAGATACTCTCGCCCGTTATTTCCGCCGCCAACGGCGTCATCCTCGACATGGAGAACGACGGGCGCGCCTGGATTCTGACGGTGTGGATGTCCGACCGAACGGACCTGGCCCACCTCTGGGACTACGCACAGGGGAACGACATCGACATCGACCTGGTGCGCGTGAACGAGTACGCCAGTCTGGGGAACACGGACGCCGGGTTGACCGACAGCCAGCGGGAAGCGCTCCTCGTCGCATTCGAAACCGGGTACTTCGAAGAACCGCGGAACGCGACGCTCAGCGACGTCGCCGCCGAACTGGACATCTCCCAACCTGCGGCCAGCGGTCTCCTTCGGCGCGGCGTCAAGCGGCTCATCATGTCGTCACTGAGAGACGACGGCGAAACCCCGAAGTGAGACGGCGCCCCGGCGCAGCGACGCTCCGGGAAGTCACTTTTAAGCCCGTCCCCGCCTGCCATCAATCCGATGCTTGACCGGTTGCTGGGACGCGCGTCGCTGAAAGAGCGGGTGGCCGAACTCGAAGAGGAGAACCACCACCTCGAACGCCAACTCGACGCCGAGAAGGAGCGCCGTGCCGACGCGGCGACCGAGCGCCAGCGGGCCGAGGCCGAGGTCAATCGGCTGGAGGACCGCGTCGCCGAACTCGAAGACCGCGTCCAGCGACTCCAGAACGAGGAGGGCGAATCGACCTTCCGGGCCGAGGAGACGCTCAGTCGGGCGCGGCTCGGGGCCGTCCTCGACCGCCTCGAATCGTTCGAGACGGGGCCCGAGGGCGTGTTCACGGCCTACGTCGAGGCGGAGCGCTCCCTGCCCGGTCCGGTCCGGGACGCCTTCGGCGACCGCGCGTCCTTGGTCGCGAGCGCCGCGCCGTGTCTCGCGGTCACCGACGACGCCGGCCTCCTGTCGGCGTGTCTGTCCGTCCCCGCGCCGCCGTCGCCGTTTACCGAGTGGGCCGACGGGGTCCGGCTGAAGCGGTCGTGGTTCGAACCGACCGGCGAACACGTCGTCGCCCTGGTCCGTTCGGACCTGTTCGCGCTGGGCGAGTACGACGGCCGCGAGCGGACCGCCTTCCACGGCTTCGACTCGGACCTGAAGAGCCAGCACTCGAAGGGCGGCTTCTCGCAGGGCCGGTTCGAGCGGCTCCGCGACCAGCAGATAGACACCCATCTGGACCGCTGTCAGGCGGCTATCGAGGAGGTATCGCCCGACCGACTGTACGTCGTCGGCGAGGGGTCGGTCATCCACGAGTTCGAGGACCGCGCGACGGCGACGAAGGCCGTCGACGCGACCGGGGAGCCGGCCGAGGCACTCGAAGACGCCGTGCGGTCGCTGTGGACCGTCCGGCTCCGCGTCCCGTAGCGCGGTCCCGCACGTCAGAATCCAGCTGGGGCCGGTTCCGTAGGTTTTTCGCGGGGCGGCGACTCTCTCCGGCTATGGCCGTAGCCATTCTGACACACGACGCGTTCCCCGACCGGGCCAAGACGGCCGTCGGGCTGTTGCGGTACGGTGACCGAACGGTCCACGCCCTCGTCGACCGCGAGCGGGCCGGACAGCGCGTCCACGATACGCTTCCGGACGTACAGGACGCCCCCATCGTCGCGTCGATGGCCGACGTGCCCGAGGTGGACGCGCTCGTCGTCGGCATCTCGCCCATCGGCGGGGAGTTCGACGAGTCCTGGCGCGAAGACGTACGCACGGCGCTCGAACGCGGCTGTGACGTGTACTCGGGCCTGCACGACTTCCTGGCTGACGACGAGGAGTTCGCCCGCCTCGCCGCGGCACACGACGCCGAACTGCACGACCTGCGCAAGCCGCCCGAGGACCTGACCGTGGCGGCGGGCACCGCTGGCGACGTGGACGCGACGGTCGTCACGACCGTCGGGACGGACTGCTCGACGGGGAAGATGACCGCGTCGTTCGAAATCCGAGACGCGGCGCGGGAACGGGGCCTCGACGCCGCTGTCGTCCCGACCGGGCAGACCGGCATCGCCATCACCGGCCGGGGTATCGTCGTCGACCGCGTCATCGCCGACTACGCCGCTGGCGCGGTCGAGCGACTGGTCGAGGAGGCGGGCGACCGGGACCTGCTGGTCGTCGAGGGCCAGGGCGCGCTCGCCCACCCGGCCTACTCGGGCGTGACGACGAGCATCCTCCACGGGTCGGCTCCCGACGCGCTCGTGATGTGCCACGAGGCCGGCCGCGAGGCGATTCACGGCTACGAGTCGTTCGCCATCCCGCCCCTGTCGGAGTACGTCGACATCTACGAGCGCCTGGCCGCGCCGGTCTCGGACGCGGCGGTCACGGCGGGCATGCTGAACACGCGCCACCTCGCCGACGAAGCGGCCGCCGACGCCGTCGCGGACTACGCCGACGACCTCGGCGTGCCGGCGACCGACCCCGTCCGCCACGGGGTCCCCGACGCGGTACTGGACGCCGTCGTATGAACTGGGCCGTCGAGCGACACGACCTGCCGCTGTCGGACCCCTTCGGCATCTCGCGGGAGACCAGCGAGACCAGCGAGGCCGTCGTGGTCGAACTCACCCACGAAGGAACGACCGGTATCGGGGCCGTCACGCCCTCCGTGTACTACGACGAGCGCGCGCCGTCGGTCGCCGACGCCCTCCCGGCCCTGCTCGAACGCGTCGACCGAATCGGCGACCCGTGGAACCACCAGCGCATCGAGCGGGACCTCGCCGAGTTCGCGCCGGCCCGGCCGGCCGCGCGGATGGCCGTCTCCATCGCCGTCCACGACCTCGCCGCCCGAAGCCTGGACCTGCCGCTGTACCGCCAGTGGGGGCTCGACCCCGACGCGGTGCCGCCGACCACCTACACGGTCGGCATCGACTCGCCCGAGCGGATGGCCGAGAAAGCCGAACGAGCGGCCGACGACGGCTTCGGCCACCTGAAGGTCAAGCTCGGCACGGACGACGACCGGGCGCGGCTGGACGCGGTCCGGGACGCCGCCCCGGACGCCGAGGTCCGCGTCGACGCAAACGCCGCCTGGACCGCCGACGAGGCTATCGACAAGGCGGCGTGGCTCGCCGATGCCGGCGTCACGATGCTGGAACAGCCCGTCGCAGCCGATGACATCGACGGCCTCCGGCGCGTGACCGGCGCGACCGACATCCCGGTGGCGGCCGACGAGTCCTGCCTGACCGCGGCGGACGTGCCCCGAGTCGCGGACGCTTGCGATGTCGTCAACGCCAAACTGCTCAAATGCGGCGGGCTCCGCCCCGCAATGCGTCTGCTCGACGCCGCCACAGCCCACAGCCTCGACCTGATGCTCGGCTGTATGGTCGAGTCCAACGCCAGTATCGCCGCCGCGGTTCACCTCGCGCCGCTCGTCGACTACCTCGACCTCGACGGCGCGCTCCTACTGGAGTCTGACCCCTACGCCGGCGTGTCACTGGACGGGGACGTCTTCGACCTGCGGACGGTGGCGGCCGGCACCGGCGCGACTCGGCGCTCGTCCGGCGGTGGCCCGGACTGAGCGACGGCTGTGAGGTGCGTTCATATAATCATTATTGATACTTAGAGACTAACTACTTTGTACGAGTCTTGTGATTCCCGGTTATGACACGTGCAGTTCTCTGTGTTGATATCGAAGAGCGAATCGACGACGTCGCGGCGGCGGTCGAGGACGACGAGTCGCTGACGGCACGGACGGCGACGACGGTCGAGGCGGCGCGCGAGACGCTCGAATCGGAGCCAATCGTCTGCGTGGTCACGGCGTACGACCTCCCGGACGGGACCGGGCTCGAAATCGTCGGTGCGATTCGGGACATCGCGCCCCAGACGCCCTGCGTCCTGTTCACGGACGTCCAGCCGGCGGAGATAGACACGGCGTCGTTCGAGCAGAGCATCGTCGAGTACCTCAACCGCGACCTCCCCGACGCCCACGACCGGCTGGCGTTCGTCGCCAACGACGTCATCGACTACAGTGCCCAGGCGAGTTTCATCCGCCCGGACGACGAGGACGAGCGACTGGAGACGCTCGCCCAGTACGACGTCGAGGAGCTCCCCATCGAGGACAGTTTCGACCGCTTGACGGGCCTCATCGCCAGCCACTTCGACGCCGCCGTGGCGTTCATCGGGCTCATCGAGGAGGAGGAGGAGAACTTCCTTTCCTGTCACGGCGGCGATTTCGACACGCTGACCCGCGAGAACACCATCTGCACCCACAGCATGCTCCAGGAGGACGTGATGGTCGTCGAGGACATTATGGAGGACGCCCGCTTCGCCGAGAACGAGCAGCTACAGAACCTCGGCATCCGCTCGTACGCCGGCGCGAACATGACCGCGAGCAACGGGCAGGTCATCGGGCAGGTGTGCCTGCTCGACCACGTGCCCCGCAGCTACGACGCCGAGGAGCAGGCCGAACTCGAGGACTTCGCCGACACAGCGATGGAAATCCTGGAACTCAGACAGACCGTTCGTGACGCCGAGCGGACGGAGGTCACACCATGAACACCGTCTCGGCCGACAAGTTCGACGTACCCGGCGACATCGGACCGCTGGACAGCGGCACGAGCGTCTTGCTGACGGGCGAGGACACGGACGCGCTGGAATCGGTGTTCGCCCGCGTCGCGGCCCCGGCCGACGGCGAGCGAAGCGTCGTCATCGCCACGGACAGCCGCGGGCGCGCGGTCAAGCGGTCGTTGAACGGCGCGAAACGCGGTGCCGGGGACCGGTCGGCCGTCCTCACCGCCGCGGGGCGTTCGAGCGGCGACGACATCGAGACGGTCGACGACCTCTCGGACCTCACCGGCATGGGGATGCAGTTCTCGGCGCTCGCCGCCGACTCACAGCAGGCGGCGGCGGGGTTCCGGACCGGCATCTTCCTCTGTTCGACGATTGCCGGCGAACTCGACGACACCCGGTCGCTGTACCGATTCCTCAACTCCACGTTCCTGACCGAAATCCGGCGGAGCGACGGCATCGGCGTCTGCGCGCTCGATACGAGCGCCGACATCGGGTCGAACATGAACAGCACGGTCACCGGCCTGAAAACGTCGTTCAAGACCCACGTTGACGTGGAATCGACCGGCCGAACCGAGGCGACGCTGACCATCTCTGACGACGACGGCGAGCGGACGGTCGACGTGTCGGTCTGACGGCCGCGACGCGAAAAGTGTGTGGTGGCCCGCTTACGCCGACGCGGCGGCGTCGACCAGCGCCTCGTAGTCCGGCTCGTTCGTCGGGTCGTCGGCGACCCAGCTGTAGGTGACCTCGCCGTCGCCGTCGACGACGAACACGGCGCGGTTGGCGACGCCGAGCAGGCCGAGGTCCTCGATGTCGATTTCGAGGCCGTAGTCCTGTATCGCCGACCGGCCCATGTCGCTGACCAGGTCGAACTCCAGGCCGTGCTCCTCCCGGAAGGAGTTCAGCGAGAACGCCGAGTCGGCGCTGACGCCGAGGACCGTCGCGCCGGCGTCGTGGAAGTCCCCGAGGTGCTCCTGTAGGGCCACCATCTCGTTGGAGCAGGGCGGCGTGAACGCGCCCGGGAAGAAGGCGAGCACGACCGGGCCGTCGCCCAGGTGGTCGCTCAGTTCGAAGGCCTCTACCTCACCGTTCGCGAGTGTCGCCGAGATGTCCGGCGCTGTGTCGCCTGTGGATACCATCACCCGAATATAACGGCGTCACCCGAATAAATACCCGCCATCCGGCAGGGAGTCCCCGCCGCCGCGGCACTGCTCGTCTACAGCCACTCGTCGAAGGAGTGGTGCTCGCGGCTCGCCGCGAGGTAGTCCCGCTGCATCGACTGGATGGCCGTCGAGAGGTCGTCGCCGCCGTCGAGAGACTCGCGAACGCGGGCAATTTTCCAGTCGCTTGGGGTCGTGCCGGCCTCGTACCGCGCTTCGATGGGGCCGAGGTACTCGTCGATGCTGGCCTCCGGCACGTCCTGCTCGGCCAGTCCCAGGCGGGCGTACTCGAAGACCTCGTCGTAGATGGCCGCGCGGTCGGCCGTCCGTTCGCCCCCGGCGGTCACCCACGAGAGGTCGGCCGCGGAGCCGTCCTGTGCGGCGTTGTAGAAGCTCCGTCGGGCCTCCTGCCAGGGGAGTTCCGCGGCGGGGTGGTCGGCGGCGACCAGCCCGCGGATGAGTCCGACCGTCAGCGCCTGCAGCCCTATCATGTCCTTGACGTGGGGCTGGGTCGGGAGCGGGCGGTACTCGATGCGCAGCGACCGCTCGGTGCTGGCCCCCTCGACCGGCGTCCCGCCGACGACACAGCGGAGCCAGCGCCAGTAGGTCCCGCGCTTGTGGTCGAACTCCCAGATGTCGTCGGCGAGGCCGTCGCGGTCGCTCTCTTCGAGCCACTCCCGGAGGAACGGGGCGAACAGGTCGTCCTCGACGACGCGGCCGACCACGTCCGTCGTCGAGTCGAGGTCCCGCGGGACCCGCACCTTCGGGTTCGCGCTGGTGTTGACCGACTGCTCGAAGGCCGCGATGCGGAGCTCGTGGTGGGTGTTGGCACAGAGCCACTCGCCGTCGGTGTCGTCGTACATGTCCGCCGGGAGGAACGGCGAGTTTACAGACAGCGCGAGCAGGGGTCCGAGCGTCCGTATCGCTGCGTTGTAGTACTCGGAGAACGCCCCTGCGTCGGGAATCTGGAGGTGGGGCTGAATCGACGTGGCGAGCGACTCGAACAGAATCGTCGGGAACGAGCCGCTGTACCCCGGCACGTCGAAGCCGATGCTGCCGTCGGCGTGGTCCAGCGCCTCGTTGTCGAGCGCCACGTACCTGGGGGCCTGCCGCATGTTGTCCGCCAGGACGACCCCGTCGCGGGTCTCGTGGGCCGAGAGGTACTGCTCGCTGCCGCCCTCGGGCGGGACGGTCCACATCGCGTCGAGGACGAGTTCGCAGTTGTGCTTGCTCGCCTGCTGGCGGGCCTGTTTCGTCTGCATCTCCACCGCCGTCGTCTGGACCTCCATCCCCGTCTCGTCGAAGCTGTTGGGCTCGGTGTTGACCTCGGCGTTGTGCAGGCCCAGCTCCTTGTTGGCCTCGCCCTCGAACACCACGTCGGGCAGGCGCGTCAGCCGCCCGCGCCAGTCCTCGGGGTCCATGTACGGCTCGTCGGCCGCTTCCTCGACCGACGGCTCGACGCCCGGTTCGGCCTCCGCGTCGGGCGTCTCGGGCTCCTCCTCGGCCAGCGGGCTGTCCGGGTCGACGTCCAGCGACGGTCCCTCGCCGGGGCCGAACGCGTCGTCGGCCCGGTCGCCGGCTTCGGCCGTCTCCCCGTCCGCTGACTCGTCTCCCAGGGGTTCCAGCGACCCGTCGTCCGGCTCCAGCGACGCGCCACCGCCGTCCGCCGGCTCCGCCGGGGCGTCCAGCGACCCGCTCCAGGCGGCCTCACCCGACCCGCTCAGGTCGTCGTCGAGGTCCTCCTCCGCGAGCTCCTCGCCGTCTTCCCCCTCGTCCGGTTCGGGCGGCTCCGGCTCGGCGTTGACGGCGTACAGTTCGACCTCCAGTCCGACGGAGAACGCCTCGTTGTCGAACTCCCCGGCTTCGATTGCACGCCGGAGCTGCATCGCCTGTTCGTCGACCCGTTCAGTGAACTCCGCGGCAGTCTCGTCGGCGAGCGACCGGGTCACCAGGTCGACGATATCGTCCATGCTCGGTACTGTGTGTGTTCTTCCACTATAAGTGACCCGTCGTTGTCCGGCCGTTACTCGAAGAGGTCCTCGTGGCGGGCCGCGAGGTTGGCGTAATCACCGGAGCTGAACGCCTCGAACACCTCGTTGGGGTCGATGGTCGTCTCGGACAGCGGCGTCACCGTCGCGGGGCTCCCGCGGACGAACGACTCCGCGGGCACCTCGTAGCCCGGCGGGACGACGGTCCCCATGGCGACGATGGAGCCCTCGCCGATGGTGGCGTCGCTGACCGTCGAGTTGAAGCCCACGAGTGCCCCGTCGCTGACCGCCGCGTCGTTGAGGACGGCCCCGTGACCGACCATCGCCTTCTCGCCGACGGTCGAGGCGTGAACGATAGCTCCGTCACCGATGGCCGATTCGCGGCCCACTTCGACCGGTGCCACGTCGCCGCGCAACACGACGCCGGGCCAGACGTTCGCGTTCGGGCCGACGGTCACATCGCCGACCAGCGTCGCTTCGCGGCTGACGTGAGCGTAGCCGTGGATGTCCGGTGTGGCCCCCTCGAACGCGTACTCTCGGCTGTCCATACGCGTCCCATCGTGTCGGCGGCTGGAAAAGATACCGGTCAGAACGGGGTCTCCTGGCGGTGTGTCCCGCCGTCGACAGGTGCGAGCGCTACTCGATGTGGACCACGAGGACGGGGACGGGCGCGCTCTGGACGACGCGCTCGGTGACGCTCCCGAGGTTTGCGACCCGGTCCCGACCGGTCCGGCCGTGGGTCCCCATCACGATGAGGTCGATGTCCTCCGCCTCGGCGTAGTCGGTAATCGTCTTGTGGGGAATCCCCTCCGCCATTGTCGTGACGACCTCGACCCCGGACTCCTCGCCGCCGACGACGATGTCGTCGAGCGCGACCTCGCCCTCCTCCTCCAGGGACTGGCGCACCTCGTCCTGGTTGGCCTTGTCGGCCGCGAGGTACAGCCGCTTGTCCACGACGTACAGGCCGTGGAGTGTCGCGTCGTTGTCGCGCGCAATCGAGGCCGCGTGGGCGAGCGTCTCCGTCGTTCCCGAACTGCCGTCCGTGGCTACGAGCACCGAGTCGTACATATGCGGCTTCTCATGCGAACTGTGCCCACATAGTATTCCCTATCACGCTGACACGGGCCGGTCGCGCCGGGAGCGGTTCCTTCGGCATCCGTCGCTCAGATTATAATCCTTCTAACCATTATTTGTCAACACGAATGCTTTTGCCCGTCGCTACCCATTCGTGTCTTACGATGCAGGGGAGCACGCAGCCGGACGACACGCGGGCAGAACTGTACGTCCGTTCACTACTGCCCGACGGTCACACGCAGCAACAGGCTGCGATACTCGACCGCCTGGAGTGGCTGTCGGACGCCGACGTTCTTTCGGATATCTCGGTTCAGGTCATCGGACGGCAGCTTCCGTCCACGCCCGCGGAGGCGCGGACCGAGTTCGGGCTGTTCGCGCTGAACCGGGTCAGCGTCTTTCAGGAGTGGGCGAAACGAAACGATTGTTCACTCGAACCCGCGTTCCGGGTTCGGTCGGTGGACTCGGAACTCTCGGGCGAGCAGTACCGCGCACTCGTGTTCCCTATCCAACTACTCGCGGAGTACGAGGGGTCGGAACTCAGGTGCGTGACGCCACACACGGCCGACGGGGAGACGGTCACCGTCACGGACCGGCTCGCCATGCTCGAAGGGGAAGAGGAAGCGACGTTCGCCGCGCTCGAACGGGCACACGCGCCGCGGCCGCCGACCCGGTCCGACTCGCCGGCCGCCGACGCCCTCGACGAGGACTCGGACCCGCTGTTGCCAGAGTAGCGCCCGCGTCTCAATACACTTATCCCCGGCCGCCATCGTATTCCCGGGTATGAGTACGGTCACGGTCACGCTGCCCGACGGGACCCCCCTAGAGGTCGAGCGCGGCAGCACGGTCGAGGATGTCGCCTACGAAATCGGGCCAGGGCTGGGTGACGACACGGTCGCCGGCGTCGTCGACGGCGAACTCGTCGACAAGCACGCGCCGCTGACGGCCGACGTCGAGCTCGAAATCGTCACCGAGAGCAGTGACGAGTACCTCGACGTGCTCCGCCACTCGGCGGCCCACGTCTTCGCACAGGCGCTCCAGCGGCTCTACCCCGACGCGAAGCTCACAATCGGGCCGTGGACCGACAACGGGTTCTACTACGACATCACCGGGGTCGACATCGACGAGGACGACCTCGAAGCCATCGAGGACGAAGCCCAGGACGTCATCGCGGAGGACTACGACATCGAGCGCGAACTCGTCGACCGCGAGGACGCCTTCGAGCGCTACGAGGACAACCCCTTCAAACAGGACATCCTCGAAACCGAGGCCGCCGACGAGGACCCCGTCTCCTTCTACACCCAGGGCGAGTTCGAGGACCTCTGTCAGGGGCCACACGTCGAGTCGACCGGCGAGATCGGCGGGTTCGCCCTGCTGGAAATCTCGGCGGCGTTCTGGCGCGGCGAGGAGGACAACGACACGCTGACCCGCGTCTACGGCACCGCCTTCCCGACGCAGGACGAACTCGACGCCTTCCTCGAACGCCGGCGCAAGGCCGAGGAGCGCGACCACCGCAAGATAGGGCAGGAGATGGACCTGTTCTCAATCGACGACACCACGGGGCCGGGCCTGCCGCTGTACGAGCCAAACGGCAAGACGATACTCAACGAGCTCTCCGAGTACGTCGCCGGCCTGAACCGCGACGCCGGCTACGACGAGGTGGAGACGCCCCACGTGTTCCGCACCGAACTGTGGAAGAAGTCGGGCCACTACGAGAACTACGTCGACGACATGTTCCTGCTCGACGTCAACGACGAGGAGTACGGCCTGAAGCCGATGAACTGCCCGGGCCACGCGACCATCTTCGAGCAGAACTCCTGGAGCTACCGGGACCTGCCGGTCCGGTACTTCGAGGACGGGAAGGTCTACCGCAAGGAACAGCGCGGCGAACTCTCCGGACTCTCCCGGACGTGGGCCTTCACCATCGACGACGGCCACCTGTTCGTCCGTCCCGACCAGATAGAGGAGGAGGTGCTGGCGACGGTCGACATCATCCTCGACACGCTGGATACCTTCAACCTCGATTACACGGTTCAGTTCGCCACCCGGCCCGAGAAGTCCGTCGGCGGCGACGAAATCTGGGAGAAAGCCGAGTCCCAGCTGGCGGCCGTCTTGGAGGAGCAGGACATCGACTACGTCGTCGAGGAGGGCGACGGGGCCTTCTACGGCCCGAAGATAGACTTCGCCTTCGAGGACGCGCTCGGCCGCCACTGGGACGGCCCGACCGTCCAGTTGGACTTCAACATGCCCGAGCGCTTCGACCTGACCTACACCGGCGAGGACAACGAGGACCACCGCCCGGTGATGATTCACCGCGCGCTGTATGGCTCCTACGAGCGGTTCTTCATGGTGTTGACCGAGCACTACAACGGGAAGTTCCCCCCGTGGCTCGCCCCCGAACAGGTCCGTCTGCTGCCGGTCAGCGACGACAACATCGAGTACTGCGAGGAGGTTCGGGACGAACTCGAGGACATCCGCGTCACCATCGAGGACCGCTCCTGGACCGTCGGCAAGAAGATACAGCAGGCTCACGACGACCGGGTCCCCTACATGTGCGTCATCGGCGACGACGAGGAGGAAGCCGGCACCATCTCGGTCAGGGACCGCAAGGAGCGCGAGGAGAAGGACATCGACGTCGCGGCGTTCCGCGACCACCTCGAAACCGAAATCGAGCAACAGCGGACCGCCGTGACGTTCCTCGCCGGGCGGTAGTCGCCGCGACGCGCTGACCGCGCCCACATCCGGCACTCGCCGGGCGCGCCCTTTTGTACCCGGCGGGCGAGCCGACCTGTATGACCGCCGACAACGGGGAGTCGAGCGACACCATGCGGGAGCGTGCCGCGGGTGACACCCGACTCCTCTGGCTCCTCCTCGACGCGGACCGCTGGCTCGTCACTGCCCTCCTCTCGGGCGTCCTGTTCTGTGGCATTCTCGCCGTCGGCCTCCTCCACCCCACGCCGGCCCTGGCGCTGCTGACCCGCGGCGACCCGGTGGAAACGCTGTTCCAGGCGCTGATTACGGGGACGATAACCGCCGTGACGCTGGTCCTGACGCTGAGCCAGCTCGTCCTGTCACAGGAACTCGGCGCGGCCGGCGACCAGCGCGAGCGGATGGACGGGGCGATGCAGTTCCGTGCCGACGTAGCCGACGCCGTCGACGCCCAGGTCAGTCCCGCGGAGCCCTCGGCGTTCCTCCGGTCGCTGGTCCGCGGGACCGCCGAGCGGGCCGAAACGGTCCGGGACGCCGTCGACGACACCGCGCTCGACGACGACCTGACGGCGCTGCTGTCGACGTATCTGGACGACGTGACGAGCAACGCCGACAGGGTCACTGACCAGCTCGAAGGCGGGACCTTCGGGGAGTTCGACGTCATCAAGGCCGCCCTGAACTACAACTACTCCTGGAAACTGTACGTCGGCCGGCGCATCCAGGAGTCCTACGCCGACGAACTCACCGACGAACTCGACGACTCGCTGGCGGAACTCGTCGAGACGCTCGAACTGTTCGGCCCGGCCCGGGAACACTTCAAGACGCTGTACTTCCAGTGGGAGCTGTCGAACCTCTCCCGGACGCTGCTGTATGTCGCGATTCCGGCGCTTACCGTCGCGGTCACGTCGCTGTTGTTCCTGGATACGCAGGACTTCATCGGCCTCACGGCCGGCGTGCCCGACGTACTGTGGCTCGTCGCCGTGGCGACGACGGCGGCGGTCCTTCCCTTCACCGTCCTGCTGTCGTACATCCTCCGCATCGTCACGATAACCAAGCGGACCCTCGCCATCGGCCCGTTCATTCTCCGGGAGACGGACCGGAGCGCCGACGTCGACTGGGAGTGACGGCGACACACCACCACGGTATAAGTATCGGTCCGGACTCGGTAGTCGTATGCAGATTGGCTCGCGCCGGTGTATCCTCAACCCCGTCAGCGGCGACGGCGAGCACGCCGACTACGTTCCGCGGCTGATGGCGGCACGCGGGTTCGAGGTGTACGAGACCGAGGCGGCGGGCGACGCCGTCGAGTTCGGCCGCGAGGCGGGTCGGGCCAAGGCCGCTGAGGTCGCCGTCTGTGGCGGCGACGGGACGGTAAACGAGGTCGTCCGCGGACTCGACGACGCCGGTCACCTCTCGGACGTGACGCTGAGCGTCGTCCCGGCTGGGACGGCGAACCTCCTGGCCGGGACCGTCGGTATCAGGGACGTCGAACACGGCGTCGAAATCGCCGACACCGGGACCAAACGGACCGTCGACGTGGGCGTCGCCGGCGGCGAGCCGTTCCTGGTCTCGTGTATCGCGGGCCTCCCCGCCGACGCCAGCGTCTCGACGCCCGGCGACCTCAAAGAGCGGTTCGGCACGCTGGCGTTTCTCCTCACTGGGGCCCAGGAGGCGCTGCGCTTCGACGGGCTCGACATCACCATCGAGGCCGTCGGCGAGGACGGGCCGTTCACCTGGTCGGGCGAGGCCACGTGTCTGCTGGTGGGCAACGCCCGCAAGTTCGTCGCCGAGGGCGGCCAGGCGAACATGGAAGACGGACTGCTCGACGTCGCCGTCGTCGAACAGATGCCCGCCGGAAATCTGGTCGCCGAAGCCATCGGCCAGCGCCTGCTGGCGCTCGACACCGACGGGGTGACCCACGTCCGGGCGAACGAGATTACCGTCGACGGCCACGACGCCCCGCTCCGGTTCAGCCGCGACGGCGAACTCAGCACGCACGAGACGCTCTCGCTGTCGGTGCGCGAGCGTTCCCTCACGCTCCGCGTGGGCCCGGGCTACGAGCCGACCCCGGAGTGACCGGCCGGCGCGACCGGAGGGCGACAGCGGCCACCTGCGCGAAATCCCCCGACGGCGTCCCCGGTGTTTTTGTCGCCGTCCGTCGAGAAGGGTGGTATGGCTCCCCTCTCGACGGGTGCGCTCGTGGTCTTCGCGCTCGTCGCCGCCGCCCTGACGCTGTTCGTCACCGAGTGGCTCCCGCCGGACATGACGGCCGTCGCCGTCCTCGTCGCGCTGGTCGTGCTCGAACCGTACACCGGCGTGCCGGCCCGGACGGCCATCGAGGGGTTCGCCAGCCCGGCGGTGGTCACAATCGTCGCCATGTACGTCCTCAGCGCCGGCGTCGAGTCCGCGGGTGTGGTCGACTGGCTGGCCGGGCGGCTGGCGGCGCTGACCGGCGGCGACGAGCAGCGCCTGCTCGCCGCCATCGTGGGCACGACGGGCGTCAGCGCGGGGTTCGTCAACAACACGCCGGTCGTCGCCGTCTTCATCCCGCTCGTCACCGGGCTCTCGGAGCGCTACGGCATCTCGCCGTCGAACCTGCTGATGCCGCTGTCCTTCGCCGCGATGCTCGGCGGGACGCTCACGCTGGTCGGCACCGCGACGAACCTCCTTGCCAGCGACCTCTCGGCGCAGTTGCTCGGTCGCCCCTTCTCGATGTTCACGCTGACGCCCGTCGGGCTCGTCGTCCTCGCCGTCGGCGTGGCTTACCTGCTGACGGTCGGCCGGGCGCTCGTCCCCGAGCGGGTCCACCCCGCAGCCGACTTCACCGAGGAGTTCGACATGGACCGGCACCTGGCGCAGTTGCAGGTACGCGAGGCGTCACCGCTGGTCGGGCTGACGGTGCAGGAAGCGCTCGACGGCGGCGTCCCCGACGACGCGGTCGCGGCGGTCGCCGACGTGGCCGGCGCGGGGGAGTCGCTTCCGGCGGACGCCACCGCCGAACAGGTCCTCGCCGCGAGCGACCCGCTCGACGTCGACGTGCTCCAGATAGACCGCGACGGCGAGTCGTTCTTCGCGACCGCCACCGACCGGCCGCTGGAACCCGGCGACGTACTGACCGTCCGGGGGAACCGCCAGGCCGTCAATCGGCTCGCACAGACGCTCGACCTGCGGGACCTCGCCCGCGAGTCCGTCACGGCGGACCTCCTCGCGGAGAGCGGCCATCCGGGCGTTCTCGCGGAGGCCGTCATCGACAGGGAGTCGCGGCTCCGCGGGCGGACGCTCGCCGACGTGCAACTCCGCAGCCGGTTCGACGTGACGGTCCTCGCCGTCCGCCGCGGCGACGACATCATCCACGAGGACCTCGCGGCGGTCGAACTGTCCGCCGGCGACCTGCTCTTGCTCCAGACGCCCCTCGACGAGGTGGGCCACCTCCAGGACGAGGGGTACCTGACCCTGACCGAGGGGCCGCCGGAGCTGTTCGACGCGCTCGACGGGGGCCCGCCGTCGCTCGACGCCGCGGCGGCAGTCCCGCTCGCGACGCTGCTCGCCGTCATCGCGCTCGCGGCGCTGGACCTGCTCCCCATCTACATCGCCGCGCTGGGCGGCGTCGTCGCCACGGTCGCGACCGGCACGCTGAGCGCGTCGCGGGCCTACGACGCGGTGAGCTGGAACGTCGTGTTCCTGCTGGCCGGCCTGCTCCCGCTGGGCCAGGCGATGCAGGCCACCGGCGGGGCCGCGTTCGTGGGCGGACTCCTCGTCGACGCCGCCGGCGTCCTCCCGCCGCTCGCGTTGCTGGCGCTGGTGTACCTCCTGACGGCCGTCCTCGCCAGCGTCATCACCCCGGCTGCGACCGTCGTGCTGATGGTCCCCATCGCCGTCGCCACCGCCGCCGAGGTCGGCGTCGCCGGGTTCCCGTTCCTCGTCGTCGTGACGTTCGCCGTCGCGACGGCGTTCCTGACACCCATCGGCTACCAGACGAACCTGATGGTGTACGGCCCCGGCGGCTACCGGTTCACCGACTTCGCCCGGGTCGGCGGCCCGCTACAGTTGCTCCTGTGCGTGGTCACGACGCTCTCGGTGTCGGTCGTCTGGCCGCTGTGAAAACCACCGTCCGCGATGCCCGGCCCCGGCGGGCTACTGCTCGTCCTCTTTCAGCTCGTCCAGTTCGGCTTCGACCTCGCTTTCGTCGACGTCGACCTGCGTACTCTCGTCGGCCAGTTCCCGTTCGAGTTCGGATTCGGAGACGTCGGCGTCGCTCGACCCGCCGTCGGCGTCGCCTTTCCCCATCTCGGCTTTCAGCGTGTCGAGTTCGGCGTCGACCGAGCCCTGCTGCTGGACCTCTTCGAGTTCGCGCTCCAGCGTGCTCTTGTCGGAGAGCTGGTCTTCGAGCACCCCGTCCTCGCGGAGTTCGTCCATCGCCTGCGAGCGGGCCTCCATGTCCTCGGTGCGCTCCTCCGCGCGCTCGATGGCCTGGTTGATGTCCTGCATCTCGTCGCCGGCACCGGTCATCGCCTCGTTGACGCGGGCGGAGGCCTTCGCGGCCTCGTGCCGGGCCTTCATCGTCTCCTTCTTCGTGCGGAACTGCTCTATCTGCTTCTGGAGTTCGTCTTTCTGCTCGACCAGCCGGTCCTGCTGGGCCTGCAGGTCCTGTATCTGGCCCTCCAGTTCCTCTATCTGGCTCATCTTCTGCTTTTTCTTCTCGAGGGCCTGGCGGGCGAGGTCCTCGCGGTCCTGCTCGACCGCCTGGCGGGCCTGTTCGTTGTGCTTCTCGACGTTCTCTTCGAGGCGGCGCTTCTGTATCTCCAGTCGCTTCTTCTGGGTCGTCAGGTCCGCGATGCCCTGCTTGACGTCCTGCAGTTCGTCGCGCAACTGCTCGTAGCTGTAGTCGAGGGTCTCTGTCGGGTCCTCCGCCCGGTTCAGGACGGCGTTGAGCTTGGAGCGGATGACGTACGACGCGCGCGAGAGGATTCCCATACATGCGCATTGGTCCCTCCAACCTTAAATTTCTTACAGCACTGTGCTGTCTGAACACGTATGGCTCCCGTCGGGATACCGGGCGGGCGTGGCGTCACCGCGTCGCTCGACCGCCCCGGGTCGGACGCTCTCGTCGTCGCGTGCCCGCCACACCCACAGTACGGCGGCACTCGCTCGGACAGCCGCCTGGAGGCGGTCAGCGACGCCCTCGCCCCCGAGGTCGGCTGTCTCCGCTTCGACTACGGTCCGTGGGACGAGGGCCGCGGCGAGCGGGCCGACGCCGAGAACGCGCTCCGGTGGGCCCGCGAACGGGCGGACGCCGTCGGCCTGTTCGGGTACAGTTTCGGCGCGGCCGTGGCGCTCCGTGCGGCCGCCGAGGTCGGCGAGGCGGGGCCGGCGGTCCTCTCTGTCCTCGCCCCGCCCGCCCGACTGACCGAGCACCTCGACGCCGTCGCCGCGCTCGACGCTCTCGACTGCCCGGTACAGGTCGTGGTCGGCGAGCGCGACGACACCGTCGACTGGGAACCGGTCGCCGACCGCGCCGCCGACCTGGGACACGCCGTCGAGCGCCTGCCGGCCGATCACCACTTCGTCGGCCAGCGCGGTCGTATCGGCGAGACCGTCGGCCCCTTCCTCCGGGGCCACCTGTAGCCGTCGTCCAGCCCGACCGACGACAGCCACGACCGCCGGACGGTATCGAAAGACAGAGGCCCGGCCGACCCAATCACGGGACATGAATCGCCCGCTCGCGTTCGCCGTCGTCTCGTTCGTCGCCACGCTTCTGGCGCTGCTGGTCCTGATGCAGACGGCGCTGGTCGCCGGCGGACCGGCCCGGGCGCTCGTCCTCGCCGCTCTGGGGAGCCTCGGGACATACCTCGCCATCAGGTCCGGCGTGCTCAAATCCTGACGGGCAGTCGAGGGTAGGTTTATACTATGTACTGATTAATAATGTAGTATGGCGACACACACCAGGGACGCGGTGTCGCGGTCGACGCGCCACGGCGCGGTCTCGCTTCTGGGTGGGTTCGTCGCCGGCTACGCCCTGTTCGTCGCTATCGGCTCCAGCCACGGCGACGCGCTGTTCTCGGCGCTGTCTCTCGCGGGTCTCGTCGCCGCGTGGCGCGTCCTCGCGTTGTAGCCGGGCTGACAGTGCGACGGGGTGGCGAAGATGGCGCGCTCCGAAACCGTTTAGACCACGCGGGGTTCACCGTCGGTATGCCGACCGAACCCGAAACGGACTACGACCCCGAGCTGGGTCGGAAGTTCATCTTCGTCACCGGCGGCGTGATGTCTGGCCTGGGGAAAGGCATCACCGCCGCCAGCACAGGCAGGTTACTCAAAAACGCCGGGTTCGACGTTACAGCGGTCAAAATCGACCCGTATCTGAACGTCGACGCCGGCACGATGAACCCGTTCCAGCACGGCGAGGTGTACGTGCTGAAAGACGGCGGGGAGGTCGACCTCGACCTGGGGAACTATGAGCGGTTCCTCGACATCGACATGACGTTCGACCACAACGTCACGACGGGCAAGACCTACCAGCACGTCATCGAGAAGGAGCGCGCCGGCGACTACCTCGGTCGCACCGTCCAGATTATCCCGCACATCACCGACGACATCAAGCGGCGCATCCGCGAGGCCGCCGAGGGCAACGACGTCTGTATCATCGAGGTCGGCGGCACCGTCGGCGACATCGAGGGGATGCCCTATCTCGAAGCCCTGCGCCAGTTCGCCCACGAGGAGGACGAGGACGACATTCTCTTTACCCACGTCACGCTCGTCCCCTACTCGAAGAACGGCGAGCAAAAGACCAAGCCGACCCAACACTCCGTGAAGGAACTGCGCTCTATCGGTCTCCAGCCGGACATCCTGGTCGGGCGGTGTTCGGACAAGCTCGACATCGACACCAAGGAGAAAATCGCGCTGTTCTGTGACGTGCCGACGGAGGCGGTCTTCTCGAACCCCGACGTCGACGACATCTACCACGTCCCGCTGATGGTCGAGGAGGAGGGGCTCGACGAGTACGTGATGGAACGGCTGGACATCGCCGACGAGGCCCTGCCCGAAGACGAGCGGGAGAACCGCTGGCGCGACCTCGTCACCCAGAACACCGAGGGCGAGGTCGAGGTCGCGCTCGTCGGCAAGTACGACCTCGAGGACGCCTACATGTCCGTCCACGAGGCGCTGAAACACGCCGGCCTGGAGAAGAACGTCGACGTGAACGTCCGGTGGGTCAACTCCGAGAAGATGAGCGACCACCACGCCGACCGGATGCGCGAGGCCGACGCCATCGTCGTCCCCGGCGGGTTCGGCGCGCGCGGGACCGAGGGGAAAATCGACGCCATCCGCTACGCCCGCGAGAACGACGTGCCCTTCCTCGGGCTGTGTCTCGGCTTCCAGATGGCCGTCGTCGAGTACGCCCGGAACGTGCTGGACCTCGACGGGGCCCACTCCGCCGAACTCGACGAGGACACGCCCCACCCCGTCATCGACATCCTCCCCGAGCAGTACGAAATCGAGGACATGGGCGGGACGATGCGGCTCGGCGCACACGAGACCGACATCGACGGCGGCACGCTCGCCGCGGCGCTGTACGGCGGCGAGTCCTGCACCGAGCGCCACCGCCACCGCTACGAGGTCAACCCCGAGTACATCGACGACCTCGAAGCCGCAGGGTTGACGTTCTCGGGCCGCGCCGGCAACCGCATGGAGATACTCGAACTCGCGTCCGACGACCACCCCTACTTCATCGGGACGCAGTTCCACCCCGAGTTCCGTTCCCGACCGACCCGTGCCAGCCCGCCGTTCGTCGGCCTGCTGGAAGCCGTGCTCGGCGAGGACCCGCACACCGCGACGACCGAGGAGGTGAGCCACTGATGGTGAACGTCGACGAGTTCATCGAGGAGGCGAAAGCCGAAATCGCCGAGGAAATCGGCGACAAACACGCCGTCATCGGGCTCTCGGGCGGCGTCGACTCCTCGACCGCTGCCGCACTGGCCTACGAGGCCATCGGCGACCAGCTCACCGCCGTCTACGTCGACACCGGGCTGATGCGGAAGGGCGAGACCGACGAGATCCGCGAGACCTTCGACTACATGGACTCGCTGCGTATCGTCGAGGCGCAGGACCGTTTCCTCGACGAACTCGAAGGCGAGACCGACCCCGAGGAGAAGCGCCATATCATCGGCGAGCAGTTCATCCGGGAGTTCGAGACGGTCGCCCGCGAGGTCGACGCCGACTACCTCGTTCAGGGGACCATCTACCCCGACCGCATCGAGAGCGAGGGGACCATCAAGTCCCACCACAACGTCGGCGGCCTGCCCGAGCGCATCGACTTCGACGGCATCGTCGAGCCGATGCGGGACCTCTACAAGGACGAGGTGCGGGAAGTGGCCCGCGCGCTCGACCTCGAAGAGATAATCTCCGAGCGGATGCCGTTCCCCGGTCCCGGACTCGCCGTCCGCATCATCGGCGAGGTCACCGAGGAGAAACTGGCGGTGGCTCGCGAGGCCAACCACGTCGTTGAGGAGGAACTGGAGGAGTACGAGCCCTGGCAGGCGCTGGCCGCCGTCATCGGCAAGGCCACGGGGGTCAAGGGCGACAACCGCGTCCACGGTTGGGTCGTCGCCGTCCGCTCCGTGGAGAGCCGCGACGGGATGACCGCCCGGGCGCAGGAACTCGACTGGGACACGCTCCAGCGCATCCAGTCGCGCATCACCGGGGCCCACGAGAACGTCGCCCGCGTCGTCTACGACGTGACCCACAAACCGCCGGCGACCATCGAGTACGAATGAAGGTCGTCCTCGTCGGGACGGACCCCAACGGGCTGACCGACGCGCTCGATGCCGAGGGACACGCCATCACGGTCGCCGACGTCGGCAACCGGCCGGGCCTGGAGGAGGCCGGCGTCCACGAGGCTGACGTGTACCTGCTGACGGAGATGTCCCAGGCCACCTCCATCGCCGTCGCCAAGGACCTCAACCCCGACCTGCGGGTCGTCGTCTACGCCGAGGGGTCGCTGCCGGACTTCGCCAGCCGGCAGGCCGACCTCGTCGTCGACCCGGCCCTGCTCGGCCCCGAAGCCGTCGCCGAGGAACTGGACTGACTACAGCGTCCCGGCCAGGCGGTCGAGCCGCTCCGAGCCGTTTTCTTCGAAGGGGACGCCGTGGCCCGGGACCGCGACCTCGAACGCGGGCGACCGGTCCGCGAAGTCACTGATACTCCGGGCGACGGCGTCGATGTCGTAGCTCATCAGCCGCGGTGAGGGCTCGAAGCGGCCGCCGTCCTCCCGGACGAGGTCGCCCAGCAGGCCAAGCGACAGCGACTCGCTGACGTAGCAGACGTGGCCCGGCGTGTGGCCGGGCGTCTCGTAGACGGTGAAACTGCCGACGGTGTCGCCGTCGGCGAGCGTGACCACGTCGTTGGCCGGCGCGTCGAGGAACGGCGAGAGCAGGCGCTGGAACGCGCCCTTGTGGTTGCCAAGCGGCGGGGCCCGCTCGCCGGTGACCAGCGGCGCGTCCCGCGCCCCGACGTAGACGGTCACGTCGACGCCGTCGAAGGCGGGAAGGCCGCCGACGTGGTCGAAGTCGAAGTGCGTCAGCAGGATTCTGTCGAGGTCCCGGAGCTCGTAGCCGGCGTCGCGCAGACCGGCGACGAGTTCGTTCCCGTGCCAGGGCAGGCCAGTGTCCACGAGCGTCAGCGCCCCGCCGTCGTCGACGAGTGTCGCGTTGACGCCCGTGAGGTCGTACCACCAGCTGTCGTCGGCGAGCGCCGTTACCATACCGCGGCGTTAGTGTGGCGGTCCCTAAACTGTCCCGTCTCAGTCGAGCGCGACCGGCTCGGCCTGTCGCACGTCGTCCTGGAGTCGGTCGGCGTGTTCCAGTCGAATCTCGCGGGCCTCGCTGACCGTGACCGGTTCCGGCCTGTCGAACGTCGGCGAGACCGGCTCGTAGGCGTCCACGTCGAACCCCATCCGGTCGAGGTACGACGCCACGTCGGCGCTGACCCCGTCCCGGATAGCGTCGTTGGCGTACTCGAGCACCGCGTCGAACTCCGGGAGCACGATTTCGTCGTCGGTCACGCGGCCCGTCGCCCCGTCGATTCGCACCTCGGTACCCCTGAGGTGGTCCATCAGGGACGCCACGTCGTCGGACAGCCGCAGGACCTGGCTCGGGAGCGCGGCGTCCGGCGACCGCCACTCGACGGTGCCGAACTCCTCCCGGAGCTGGACCGGCGTCCAGATGGCGCTCTCGGGGTCGAAGCAGGCCGCGACGGTCCGGCGGTCGATGCCGGCGTCGATAGCCGCGGTCACGAAGTCGTCGTAGCGCCGTTCGAGCCGGCGGTCCCACTCTTCGGCGTCGTCGAGGTACGACCACAGCCACCCCTGGTGTGGCACCGAGTTGTACGCCATCCAGCGGTACAGTTTCGAGCGGGCGCTGTCGGCCAGCCGCCGGCCGCGGAAGTACGGCGACGACGAGACGAGCGCCAGCGCGGGGTCGACGGCGATGAGCGCGTTCAGCTGGTCGATGGCCCGCCCCGGCTGCTGTTCGACGTGGATGTGCGTGCCGGCGCAGTGGCGCACGTACTCGAAGTCCTCGCCGACGACGCGGTTCTGAATCCGGGTCCGGTCGCTCGGTAGCTCCGCGATTTCGTCGGTGTTGACCGGGGTCGAGAGCGGAACGAGCCGTTTCCCGAGGTCGTCGCCCCGCCGCAGCACGCTCTCGAGTCGGTCGAGGAGTTCCTCGTGTAGCTCTGTCGCTGTCTCACACGGCGTCGTCTTGATTTCCAGCAGAGGCTCGACGAACTCCCGCTCCGCCCCCGGAGTTGCGTCGACGAGCGCGCCCGGTTCGACCAGTCGGCCCGCGTCGTCGACGACCCAGTATTCCACTTCGATGCTCCGTCGTATCGGTTCGGATTCGTGTACTGACACAGTGGCCTCGCTGTGGGTGCCGCGGTGTGTCCCCGTGTTGGGCCCTAATGATAACACACCACATGAATCCTGGGGCCAGACAGCTAATGATTGTTGTGTGATTAGTAATATTTGCCCACACCTGCGGCCACGATTATCGGGATAGCCGCCGTGAAACCGAACGGACAGGCCACAATCCGTCGAATCCCCGTACGTCCCGGTTCGGGTCGAGGCGGAACGCCGCTCAGAACGGCCACTGCGACCGGACGAACTGCACGCCGGTCTTGAGTTTCGACGGGTCCCGAATCCGCTCTATCTCCGCGTCGGTGAGTTCGAAATCGAACACCGCGAGGTTCGCTTCGAGGTGGTCGCGGCTGGACGCCTTCGGAATCGCGGCCACGCCGTCCTGCTGGACGAGCCACCGGAGCGCGACCTGTGCGGGGGACTTGCCGTAGCGGTTCCCTATCTGGACGAGCGCGGGGTCGTCCAGGACGCCGCCGCGGGCCAGCGGGCTGTAGGCGGTCAGGAGCACGTCGTGGATGCGGCAGTAGTCGAGCAGTTTGCGCTGGTCCCAGTATGGGTGGTATTGCACCTGGTCGGTCAGGATCGGGGCCGAGGAGATGCTTCGGGCCTCGTCCAGCAGCGACGGCGAGAAGTTGCTGACGCCGACGTTCCGGACCAGTCCCTCCTCGACGAGGTCGTTCATCGCGCCGAGGGTCTCCGACAGCGGGGCCATCCACGGGGTGTTCGGCCAGTGGATGAGCAGGAGATCCAGGTAGTCCGTCCCCAGTTTGTTCAGGCTCTCCCGGGTCGACCGGCGGACGCTGCGCTCGTCGCGGTTGGAACCGTCGAGTTTCGTCGTCAGGAACACGTCCTCGCGGTCGACGCTGGCGGCCTCTATCCCCAGGCCCACCTGTCGTTCGTTGCCGTAGGCCTGTGCGGTGTCGACGTGGCGATAGCCCATCTCCAGGGCCGCCTCGACGGTCTCGGTACAGGACGGCCCGGTCAGCTGCCACGTTCCGAGGCCGATTGCGGGGACCGACGTTCCCTGGACCTGAATCTCGTCCATACCGTTCGTTCGCGTCACGCAGGTAAAACGTCGGTGTCCGTACGGGCGGCACGGCAAGCGGTTACAGGTCAGGGGTATGTCGGGGCTACCGGCGGAGGCCACCGGTATTCTTTATGAACAATTGCTAGGTACTAACACTGCGTCCGTTTTACTGGTCCTGTCTCACGAGGGACAGGAATGAGCTTCATGGACAACTACCGCCTACGACGACTGCTGGTGTCAGCACACGAACAGTCCGCGGTCCGGGGGTATCGCACATGAGCGAGCTGTCAGGTGTGTTCGTCTCGTTGACGACCGGTGCCGGACAATACGCGGGCACCGACGACCACGTGTACCTCGGCATCTGTGGCACGGTCGGCGGCCGCGAGTTCGCGCTTGACGTCGAAAACTTCGACGACTGGGAGGAGGGAAGCGTCGTGACGTACTCGTTCGGACAGTACGCGAACTTCTACGGTGGGAAGGACCCTCGGACCGCGGCGGACCAACTCGACCGGATGACCATCTGTCTGCCGAACGTCACGCACGTCTATCTCCGCAAACAGGGGAACCGGACGACGTCGGGCGACGACTACTGGGAGTTAGACGAGTGTCACGTCAACCTCCATTCGCGGTCGTCGACCCGACAGTTCGTCTCGACCGGGACGGCACGCCTCGGAAACGAGTACGGACACAAGGTCTGGCTGGCCGAGTCGTTCCACCAGGGGACCTATCGGGACGCGCGCATCCCCGCGGACGGAGAGGCCGAGTGCCAGCGCGACCGGAAGTAGCGAGCCTCGCCGACTACTTCTCGAGGATAGTCCCGCCCGCGCCGACCGCGATGTCGGTGCCGCCGCGGACGACGGCCTTCAGGTTCTCGCCGGCGGGGGTCTCCTCCTGCGTCCAGTCACCGCCGCCGAGGCCGTACACCTTGCCGCCGCCCCCGACGGTGTAGCCGGTGCTGTCGTCGTCGGTGACCTCGATGTCGCGCAGGCCGGCGTCGCCCGTGTCGGTCGGCGTCCACTCGGAGCCGTTCCAGTGGAATATCATGCCGCCGCCGCCGGATATCCACACGTCGTCCGGGCCGTCGGAGTCGACGCCGTAGAAGTTGACGTTGGCGTCGGCCAGCCCTATCTTGTCCCACGTCGAGCCGTCGTCGGTGACGAAGACGCTCTTGTTGCCGTCGACGATGTGCCCCGAGCGGACGCCGTGGAAGTCGACGGCGTTGATGGCCGACCCGGAGCCGGGCGTGGTGTAGTCCCACGTCTGACTCGCGCCGTTCTCGAAGGAGTAGTACATCTTCCCGGAGTCGCCGGCGACGTAGACGTTCGCCTCGCCGGCCGCTCCGGTCACGGACACGTCGTTGAAGTTGTTCGTGACGTCCATCGGGGCGCTGTGGTCGGTGAGCACGCCGGACTCCACGTCGTACTCGCCGATTGCACCGGACGCGCCGACGAACCAGAGGGCCTTGCCGTCGTCGGTCACGTCGGCCCCGTAGAGGCTGTTGCCGTTGCCGGTCGGGCCGCCGCCGAGGACCTTCTGCCAGCCCACGCCGGTCCGTTCGAGGACGATGCCGCCGCCCGCCACCGCGTACGCGCCGGCCGCGGTGTATTCGACGTCGTGGAGGGTGTTCCCGGTCGGGGACTCGACGGACTCCCAGGGACCGGTTGCCGCAACCGTGCCGGAGACGGCCGCACCGCCCAGCGCAGTCGCAACTGTCGCGCCGATACCCTTGAGCACGCCGCGTCGCGTCGCGTTGCGTTCGGACATGGCACCCGACTCTGTGGGTTGGCTGCACTTCAATGGGCGGCGCAGTTAACGACCTTTCACGCCGATTTAAACGTTTAAACGGCCGATATAGCGGTATTGGGCCGGTTTCGGCAGAAAACCGGTCGGCGCGGCACAACCGGCAAATATCACATTAAGCCGGCTAAACGGACACAAGACTGATACCGGGCAGCCTCAGGACAGTTCAGCGACGAGCGACGGGGCCTCCGCCGCGATGACCTCCTGGATACCGACGCGGGCCGCCGCCGGGTCCGCGGGCAGGCAAAACACCGGCGTCCCGTCGGCGACCCCCGCGGTCGCGCGAACGGCGATGACGCCGGTCCCCTTGTGTTCGAACAGGAGGCTCCGGTAGACCTCCTCGAACCCCGGCAGGGCCTTCTCGAACAGCGGGTGGACCGCTTCGAGGGTCTGCTCCGACCGCGTGACGCCGAGGCCGCCAGCGGTGACGACGACCTCCACGTCCTCGCGGCCGACCAGCCTGTCGACGGTTCCCTGGATGCCGTCGTAGCCCCCCTGCAGTCGTTCGCGGGCCGTGACCGTCTGTCCGGTCGCTTCGAGAGCCGCTTCCACTGCCTCGCCCGTCGGGTCGCCCTCGGCCGTCGCCGTCCCGACCGTGACGACGGCGGCGGCGACCCCCCGGTCCGCTGAAGCGTCGGTCCGGGGTGCCGTCTGCTCTGGCCGCCCGTCAGCCGTCTGTTCCCCGGCGGCTGGCGTCTCCTCCGATGGACCACCCGACTGCGTCTCCGGAACAGCGTCCTCAGCCGTCTCCCGTGGCCCCTCGGCAGACTGCTCGGTAGCCTGCGGTTCCGTGTCCGGCTGGCTGTCGGCCGTTCGGTCCGCCGCCTCGTCGATTCTGTCCGCGACGGTGGTGTCGCTCTCGGTCGCCAGCGGATCGGACTCGGCGGCCGCCGCGTCGTCGGCTCCGGGTTCTGCCTCCTCGCTCGCCGTTTCGTCGCCGCTCGCCGCTGGCTCGGTCGATTCTTCGCTCGCAGTCTCGGTGTCGCCCTCCGTGGATTCGTCGTCGCTCGCCTCGTCGTCCCCCGCGTCGTCGTCAGTCGGGCCCCGGCGCGTGTCGCGGGACTGGAAATCCACCATACTCCCCCACCGGTCCCGGTCGATAAATACCCTGACGACAGTTTCCGGAACTGTGGCGTGAATAATATCTGCTATCAACAGAGTTAAAATATGTTAGAAAAATATAGAATATATGGCCGGGACCTACCACGTCGTCTGCCACGAGTGTGCGTTCGAGGGACTGTACGAGGAGCCGTCGGTCGCGGAGGGCCG
Organism: Haloarcula sp. DT43; assembly: GCF_037078405.1. Lineage (NCBI taxonomy): Archaea > Methanobacteriati > Methanobacteriota > Halobacteria > Halobacteriales > Haloarculaceae > Haloarcula > Haloarcula brevis. Next base: position 460,013 of record NZ_JAYMGZ010000002.1, read on the forward strand.
GCGGGACGCACACGCGTCCGCCAGCGGGCACCGGATGAGCCTGTGTGACATCTCGGGCCGGGACGCGGTCGGGCGGTAGCGGGACCGTTAGCGTTTTGCGCTCGCTTGCCTGACTCCGAGACATGCAGCCACGCTGTTCCGACGGTCTCTCCGGGGTGGACCCATCGTGACACACCGTTCCTGCGGCCACGGCGGGGTGCGTGCCGATGGCTGACGACGAATCGGGCTACGTCCACCGCCCCGACAGGGAGCCCCCGTCCGCGGACGCCACCGCCGTGGACGGAGAGGCGGACGCGCAATCGGCCGACGGCCCCGAGTTCGGGGCGAGCGGCTGGGTTCTCGTTGGGATGGTCGGCGTCGCCTTCCTGCTCGTCCCCGGGGCGATTCTGTTCCTGCCGTCGGCACAGGGCGTCATCAGCAGCCTCGGGCTCACGCTCCGGGACGCCTACCTCACGCTCCCGCTCGTGCCGGCGTTCGTCCTCGGCGTCCTCGCCGTCTGGTCCGCGGTCCGCTCGCAGTCGAACTGACCGAGGTTAGTTATATCAGGGTCGCCATTACTACGCTATCGAATGGTCCTGTCGCCGCTCGCTGTCGTCCTGTTGTCAGGTGTCGTCGGGATGGGCGTCGCCTTTCTGGTGTGGCTCCACCGGGACCGACCGGGCGCGGGACCGCTGGCGGTGTTCGTCGTCGCGGCGAGCCTCTGGGCCGTCACGTACGGCATCGAACTCGCGGTGCCGGGACTGCCAACCATGGAGCGGCTCGTCCAGTTCCAGCTGACGCTATCGGTCGTCATCCCCGTCGCGTGGCTCGTGACCGTCGTCGAGTACACCGGCCACCCACACTGGCTCACCCGACGCCGGACGGCGCTGTTGCTCGCCGAACCGGCGGTGTTTGTCACGCTCGTGTGGTCGAACCGCGCCCACCAGCTCATCTGGTCCGGGAGCGGGACCCAGCACGTCTCGGCGTCGTCGGTGACGCTCGTTCCCGAGTACGGCGTCGTGTACTGGGGCCACATGTCCTACATTCTGCTGCTGGTTCTGGCCGGCGGCGGCCTCCTGTTGCGGATGCTGTTCCGGTCGAACCAGGTGTTTCGAGGGCAGAGCATCGCGCTACTTTCCGCTATCGCCGTTCCGACGATTATCCAGATGCTGTTCGTGCTCGGGGCGGTACCGACGGCCTTCGACCCGACGAGCCTCGGCTACGTCGCGTCGGGGGTCGTCCTCTCGGTCGCCATCCTCCGCGGCCAGTTGCTCGACGTGGCCCCGGTGACCCGGGAACTGGGCCGGGAGGCGGTGTTCGCCGAGATGGACGACCAGGTCATCATCGTCGACGGCGAGGGCCGCATCGTCGACGTCAACGAGGCCGCCACGGCGCTGTTCGACGCCGACCGGGGCGCGCTGCTCGGCCGCTCGCTGGCGCGGACGCTACCGGCACTCGCCGAGACGGTCCCCGACCCCGGCGAGCGGGCGCGAACCGAGACGCCCCTCGAACACGACGGCGGCGTCCGGTACTACGACGTCCGCGTGATACCGCTGTACCGCGCCTACGGCGTCGTCTCGGGCCATCTCGTCAGCCTCCGTGACGTCACCGACCGCCGACAGCGCGAGCAGCGCCTCGACGTGCTCAATCGGTTGCTCCGACACGACATCCGCAACGAGATGAACGTCGTCAAGGGGAACGCGGACCTGCTCCGGGACACGGCCGACACCGAGGAGCGCGAGCGACTCGGCCGCATCATCAGCACGGTCGACGACATCGTCGACCGGAGCAACAAAATCGGGCGGGTCACCGAAGCCCTGGAGACCGAACAGCACAGCCCGACGCAACTGCACGAACTGCTGGCGTCGGTCGTGAGCGACGCCCGACGGCGCAACCCCGACGCGTCGGTCACGTTCTCCTGCGACGGGACCATCTGGGTCCGAGGTGGGCCGTCGGTCCACATCGCGCTGGAGGAACTGGTCGAGAACGCCGTCGAACACCGGGCAACGGCCGAGGGGCCTGTCGAGGTCGAGATTACCGCGAGCCGGACCGACGGGACGCCGGGCGTCCGCGTGGCCGTCCACGACAACGGGCCCGGTATCGCCGCCCACGAGCGGGAGGTCATCCGCTCGGGCACCGAGACGCCGCTCAAGCACGGCTCCGGAGTCGGCCTCTGGCTCGTCAACTGGATAGTCCGGAACCTCGGCGGCCGGATGTCCTTCCCCGACACGGACGGGCCGGGAACGACCGTTGAACTGCAACTGCCGGCGGCCGACCCGAAACCGGACGGGACGTCACCGACGGACTCGGTCCCGGGCGGTTCGGTACCCGACGACTCGGTCCCGGACGAGGCGACACCGGCCCGCGGCGACCGCGCCGACTGAGTCCGTTACCAGTCGATTTCGGCCTTGTCGCGCCAGAACCGTCCGCTGGGCGCATCAGGCCGGAAGCGGGCGAGCCAGACCGGCGTCTCGGCCCCCTTCTCGGGCGTCCGCGGGGCGCTGCCCTCGGTCATGTCCGTCTGGACGTAGCCCGGACACACCGAGTTTGCGACGAGGCCGTCGGCCGCGTACTCGCCGTCGAGGTACTTCGTCAGCCCGTTGACGCCCGTCTTCGAGATTCGATAGGCCGGCGTGCCGCCGGACTGGCTCTCGGTGATGGCCCCCAGCCCGGAGGACATGCTGACGACGCGGCCGCCCTCGTCGGCCAACAACAGCGGGAGGGCGTACTTCGTCATGAGGACCGCCCCCCGGAGGTTCGTGTCGAGGGTGTGGTCGATGACGTCGGCCGGCATCTCGTCGAGTGGCTCCCGCGAGTCCATCACCCCGGCGTTGTTGACCAGGGCGTCGAGACGGCCCTGTTCGCGCTCGATGCGGTCGACGGCGGCGACCATCCCCTCGTCGTCGGTCACGTCGAGTTCGATGGCGCGGCGGTCCGACGCCCCGATGTCGTCGGTGTCGCGCGCGCCGGCGTACACCGTCGCGCCGAGGTCGACCAGCCCGTCGGCGATTGCCTTCCCGATGCCCCGTGTCGCGCCGGTGACGAGTACGACCTGCCCGTCGAGGCTGTCGTAGAGCGGAACGTCCATACGCGGCGTTGGGCGGCCGGGCCGAAAAGGAGGGGGGTCGTGGCGACGCGGTGCCGGGGCCGACCTACCGTTCCTCGTCCCGACGCATCGCGATTTCGAACCAGGGACAGAGGCGGAGCTGGCGGTAGTACTCGGGGTGTTCGCGCAGTCGGTCGTAAGGGACCCACATGACACCGTCGACCTCCTCGGGGTTCGGGTCGAGCGTGGTGTCGGTCAGCGTCGCCTGCAGAACCGCACACACCTCCCATTCGAGGCCGGCGTTCTCGTAGTAGCGCTTGTACTCGAACCGGTCGGTCACGCGGAGGTCCCGGTACTGGGAGGGCTCGATACCCAGTTCCTCTTCGAGCCGTTCCTCGGTGGCTTCGACCTGCGTCTGGCCCTGGACGGGGTGGGAGGCGACGGTGCCGTCCCAGTGGGTGTCCCAGAGGCGCTTGTTGGCGGCCCGCTGTGCGAGCAGGATTCGGCCGTCCTCGTCGAACAGCAGGGCGGTGAACGCGCGGTGGCGAACCCCGTCACCGGTGTGGGCATCGAGCCGATTGACCAGCCCCTCCTCGTTGTCGTCGGCGTCCACCGCGACGACCTCCTGTCGGGCGTTCTCGTGTGTCTCGTCGACCGCGTCGGAACTCATATGTCGTACCTCTCACAGAGGCGCGTATTACGCCCTTCGACTTCCCGTCACCGCGCCGGATGCTCCGAGACGAACTGCTTGAGTATCTGCTCTTCCGCGCGGTGGAGCGTCTCGCTGCAGGTCGACTTGGCGATGCCGACGCGGTCTGCCAGTTCCGTCAGCGAACACTCCCGCGGCGTGTCGTAGTAGCCCGCGTCGATGGCCTCCTCGACCAGTTCGAACTGGCTCTCGGTGAGCACCTGCTCGGTTTCGAGGTGCTGCCGGATGCGGTCGACGCTGAAGGAGATGCCGAACTCCTCCAGTTGCTCGCCGAGCTCGGAGAGTCGCTCCTGTGGCGCGGAGATGTCCCAGACGGCCTCGCCGTCCGAGAGCGTGAACGGCATCTCCAGCGGGACGCCCGACCCCTGGACTGGAAAGAGCAGGAGCGGCATCGACGTCTCGAACTGGACCAGCGCGCTGTCGTCGCGGTGGGAGAGTATCTCCAGCGTGGTGACCGAGTCCCGGGCTTCGATGTCACGCAGCACCGCCGGGAGGTCGTCGGACGTTATCTCCGCCAGGCCGACGCCGGAGTCCTCGCCGGGGAGCGCCGAGAGGATTCGGAACGTCGCGTCGGCGTACGTGCGTGACACCTCGCCGATCCAGATTTCCTCCGGAATCGTGAGCGTGAGTTCAGCGTGTGGCATGGGTATATCCGAATATATTCGCCCGGCCCCTGCGGCCCTGCTCCCGAACATGTTCGGCTACCGGTGGCTGGGAAAAGAATCTTGGGGGGAACTGCCGTCCGCTGTCGGCGCGGGCAGCGACCACGCAAGACCGACGTGCCGAACATCTCCGGCTATGGCGAACGCTTATTCCGTCGGCCACTCGCCGTCCGATATGGAGCGCGTCTCGCTGACCCGGACGGTCCCGGCCGACCCGGCGACAGTCACCGACCTGATGACCGACGTCGCGCCGTTCATGCGCGCGGCGGGGTTCGACGAGGTGACCCTCGACGGGGACACCCTCGGCATCACGAACCGCGTCGGGCTGTTCGAAATCGACCTCGACCTCGAACTCGTCGAGACCGACGCCGTGTTGCGGTACGAACAGCGCCAGGGCATCTTCGAGTCGATGATGACGGAGTACAGCGTCGAAGCCGTCGATGAGGGGACCGACGTGACGGCGACGACGGAGTACAGCGCCCTCGACCTCCCGGTGCTGGGCGAGATGCTCGACTCGACCGTCATCTCCCGCCAGCGCACGAAGGAACTCAACAGGCAGTTCGACTGGCTCATCGAGCAGGTGGACTAGCGGCCGCGTGGCTACGGTCGCCCGCCTCACGGGCGTGAAGTAACTGTTCTGTGTGTCCCCGAATATGACAACCAGAAGACCGATACGGTCAGGGGAGGTTGCTTGCGACATGGCTTTCCGTCCACTTCTGACGGTGGCTCTCATCATCTGTGCCGGCATCGTGGCTTCGCTGGTCCTGTTTCCCACACTCTCTCATCTCAGCCCTCCTCCCGAGGTAACGACAGCTGACACACCGACGGTCGACCCGTCCGTTCCCGCCCCGTACGACGGTACGAAAGCCGAACCCACTGCGGTCATCCAGGTCGGGGGAGGCAGGGGTGGCCTGCCAATCCAGGTCTGGAACGACAGCCCGGCGAACCGGACCGTGTCTGTAGCATTACTCCACAATGCCAGTGGTTCGACGGTCCTGACCCGTACAGAACCGCTTCCACCGAACGGGACACTTCGCCTGGAGATTCGGTCTCCGGGGTATCTCCTCGAAGTGACCGACGAATCGACACAGACCACCGGAACGTACCCAGTCACGACCGACCAGTTCGACTGCAATTCCCGGTTTGCAGAGGTCCGTATCGATAGCGATGGCGACGTCGACTCCCGGACCGTCGCCACGAATATGGGCTGTTAGTGGTGTTCACTGTGCTAACCGATAGGGCCATCCCCTGTCCCGACCGCCACGAGGAGCTTCCTGGCGTTCCCACCGACGGATAAATGCCCGAACATCTTCGGGAGAGAACCGAGGAACATCCGCCGGTAACGGGTATCCATGAGCCGTTCCCACGAGGACCTGCCGCCGGTCACGACCGAGGTGCACGACAACTCCTGGTCGGCGAACCTGGAGACGCCCGCACACGCCGAGGACCCCGACGTCGTCGTCGAGCAGGCCATCGACGCCGTCGAAAAGACGACGGCGGGGAACCACGTCAATCTGGTGAGCCATGCCGACCACGGCCACCCCGAGACGTACCTGTTCGACGCGCTGGCGGCGGCGTTCGGCGAGAGCGTCTCGGTGGAGTACGTCCAGCAGTGTGGCTGCGGGGGCCACGTCACCCGCGTCCACCGGGAGGCATAGATGCGGGGGACCCTCGACCTCGACCGCCAGCCGCTGGTGCTGATATGGGAAGTGACCCAGGCCTGCGAACTGGCGTGCAAACACTGTCGGGCCGACGCCCAGCCCCGCCGCCATCCCGACGAACTGTCGACGGCGGAGGGGAAGGCGCTGTTGGACCAGGCCCGCGAGTTCGGCGAGGGCCAGCTCGTCGTCCTCTCCGGCGGGGACCCGCTCGCCCGTGCGGACCTCCCGGAACTCATCGATTACGGGACCGAGCAGGGCCTCCGGATGACGCTGACCCCAAGTGGGACGACCTCGCTGACGCGGGACCGGCTGGCCGACCTCGACGACGCCGGGCTCCGGCGGCTGGCGCTGTCGCTCGACGGTGGCGACGGCGAGGCGCACGACGCCTTCCGCGGCGAGTCCGGGAGCTTCGAGGCGACGATGGAGGCCGCCGAGGCGGCCCGGGACCTCGACATCCCGCTGCAGATAAACACCACCGTCTGCGCGGAGACGGTCGAGCAACTGCCGGCGATACGGGACCTCGTCGCGGACCTCGACGCGGTGCTGTGGTCGGTGTTCTTCCTCGTCCCGGTCGGCCGCGGGCGGCTGCTGACGCCGATTCCCCCCGAGCGGGCCGAGCGCGTGCTCGAGTGGCTCCGCGAGGTCAGCGACGAGGCGTCGTTCGGCCTCAAGACGACCGAAGCGCCCCACTACCGGCGCGTGGCGATACAGAACCAGGACGAGGGGGCCAGCGGGCTCAAGCGTCGACTGGGTATCCGCGCCGGCAAGGGCTTTGCCTTCGTGAGCCACACCGGCGAGGTGTACCCATCCGGATTCCTGCCGGAGTCGGCGGGCAACGTCCGGGAGGAGAGCGTCGTGGACATCTACCGGGAGTCGTCGCTGTTCCAGCAGCTCAGGGACGACGACGCGCTGACGGGCAAGTGCGGGGCCTGCCGGTACCGGTCGGTCTGTGGCGGCAGTCGGTCGCGGGCCTACGCGACGACGGGGGACCCGCTGGCGGCGGACCCGCTGTGTGACTACCGGCCCGAGGGGTTCGATGGGTCCGTTCCCGACCAGCACCCGGCAGATTGAGGGGGTTTTTCATTCCGTGGGAACGCGCCTCGCCCGTTTTGTAACACGGTGTCACAGTATTCGGTATGAGCGACTCCGGCATCAGAGTGGAACTATCGGTCGACGCCCCGGAGGCCTGTCCGGTGGCGAGCGTCTCGGACGAGGCGGGCGCGGCGGTGACCGACATCGCCAGAAGTAGCCCGGATTCGGACGGCCAGGTCATCGAGGAGTTCACCGCGACGGACAGCGACGAGGCGACAATCGAGGCACGGGGGGACATGGACAAGGTGTTCGCCACGGGCAACGGGGCGCGCTACCAGTTCTCGCGGTCCCGGACCGACTGCGCCTGTGAGGCCATCGAGACCTTCGACTGCCCGGTCGCGGACATCCGCGCCGAGGGCGGCCGGCTCCAGCTGACGTTTCACGCCCCCGACGTCGACCGGGTGCGCGCCATCGTGACGCGGCTGAAGGAACTGTACGACGGCGTCTCGCTCCGGTCGATGCGGCGCAACGGCGACGTGGACCCGGTCGACTCGATTCTGGTCGACCGGAGCCAGCTCACCGACCGCCAGCGGGAAGTGCTCGAAACGGCCGTCGAGATGGGCTACTTCGAGTACCCGAAGGGGGCCAACGCCGGCGACGTGGCGGCGGAACTGGACATCTCCGTCTCGACGTTCGCGGAACACCTCGCCGCCGCCCAGACGAAACTGCTCGACAGCATCATCGCGGAGTAGGCCTACAGTGGGTCGCCACGACCCCCATCGGCGAGCGAACGCTGCTCCCAGGAGATACGTATAGAGAACTGCGCCGAGAACGCCAGCCGCCGCGCCGACCGGTCTCGTCCAGCCGACACGGCCGACAAGACCGAGTAGCTGCATGCCGAGTCCGCTCCCAAGCAGTGCAATCGAGAGCAGCGCCGTCCGGTCATCTGCACAGGGCCAGACGCCGACTGCCGGCGGGTAGAGCCCGAGCGTGACGACGACACGGCGGGGCACGGCGACCGCCATCGCGGCGTGGAAGCAGACGAAAAACAGCGCGCTGGCGGCGACGAACCACCGCGAGACGCGCTCGGTCCGCATCTCACTCCGGTCGTATCGTGACGTGCCACTCCCCGTCGGCGACCTGTTCGGCGTCGTACTGGTACCCCTTCCTCGTGAGCACGTCGTACAGCGGCACCGGCTCGAAACTGTTCACGAGCCGGAGCGTCTCACCCTCGCCGACCGAGTCCAGCGCGTCCATGATGTGTCCGAACGGTTCCCCGTCGACCTGTCGAACGTCGAGTTCACGTACGGTCTCCCGGTCCGTGTGCATACGTCCGACGACGGTCCCGTTTGGGCAGGCACTTGCCCCGAACGTGTTCGCTCGGCGGTGTGGGTCAGTTCGGGCCGGCCAGAACGGCCGCCGCTGTGACGGGTCACCGCAGCGTCGTGTAGCTCAGCCCGGCAATCGCCACGAACTGCAGCGAGCGCAGGACCAGCACGGCCTGCTGAACGTGCGGGTCGCCGGCGTAGAAGCTTTGCATCGAGAAGAAGAAGTAGACGGCGATGGCGTTCTCCGCGAGCATGGCGACGGCGAAGGCGATGAGACCGGCGACCAGTCCCGTCCGGAACGTCGCGTAGTTGCGGACCCACACGCCAAGCAGCGGGAGCAACAGCAGGACGTTGAGCCCCGCGAGCGCCGCCGCGGCGGTGATGAGCGGTCCCATCGCCATCAGCGCCGCTCCCCCCGCCCGCCGAGCGCGGCCCGGATGCTGGTTCGTCGCCTCATTCGTCCATCTTCTCCACGATTTCCTCGAAGGTGTCGCGGTAGTTGTCGAACCGGTCGGTCAGGAAGTACAGTCTGGCGTAGCTCTCGTCGCCGGACTCAACGACGCCGTGCTCTTCTAGCTGTTCCATGTGGTGTCTGATGGTCTTGTAGCCCACGTCCAGTTCGTCGGCGAGCTCGTTCGCGTTCATCGGTCGGTCCGAGAGGGCGTCGATGATGCGCGCTCGGTTGGCGCCGCCGCGCGTCGCCGTCAGCAGATACCAGAGCGCTTTCTCCATCCCACTGTCCTCCCGAGAACTGCGTCGGCCCGTTTTATAGTCCTGTCTCTCCCCGCCGAACAGTCCGCCTCCGGTTTCGTTCGCATGTGACACGGTGGATTGTCGGAGACAGGACAGCGACCGGCATAACCCTTGTTCGCACTCCCTTCCGAGACTGTTCCAAATTCGGGTCCAGTGTCGCCGGACCGATAGTGGGTCACGCGGCCGCGTTCCGGCCTCAGCGGACGGCCGCCGTCGCGTCGGCCATGACCTCGATAGCCTCTTTCAGCGTCTCCATGTCCGTCGCATAGGAGATTCGGGCGTAGCCCGCGCCGTGTTCGCCGAAGGCCTCGCCGGGGACGACGACGACGCCGCGGTCGATGACCTCGTCGACCCAGCCCTCGGGGACCTTCGGCATCGCGTAGAACGCGCCTTTCGGCGTGGGACAGTCGAGTCCCATGGATTCGAGCCCGTCTAGCAAGACGTCTCGGCGCTCTTCGAACGCCGCTCGCATCTCCGCCACGGGGTCTTGTGGCCCGCGCAGCGCCGCCTCGGCAGCGTACTGCGCGGGGGCCGACGCGCAGGCCTGTGCGTACTGGTGGACGCGCAGCATCCGCTCGATACGGTCGTTCGCGCCGGTGACCCAGCCGAGTCGCCAGCCAGTCATCGAGTACGCCTTCGAGCAGGCGTTGACCACGACGACGTTGCCCGTCTCGCTGAACTCCGCCGGGGAGCGGTGCTCGCCCTCGAACACCTGGTGTTCGTACACCTCGTCGGAGATACACAGCACGTCGTGCTCGTCGGCGATGCGGGCGAACGCCCGCATGTCCTCGGGCGACTGCACCGCGCCCGTGGGATTCGCGGGCGAGTTCACGACGAACGCCGCCGTGTCGTCCGTGATGGCTTCCTCGACCGTCTCGGGGGCCATCGTCAGGTCGTCGCGCAGCGGAACCGGCCGCGGCGTCCCGCCGGCGAGGTGCGTGAGCGCGTCGTAGGAGACGAAGCCGGGGTCGGGGAAGATGACCTCTTCGCCCGCGTCGACGTGGGCCTCGAGCGCGATGTGCAGCGCCTCGCTCCCGCCCGACGTGGCGATGATGTCCTCCGGGTCCACGTCGAGGTCGTTGTCCCGGGCGTGTTTGGCGGCGATGGCCTCGCGCAGCGCCTCGGTCCCCTTGTTCGACGTGTAGGCGTCGACCTTCCCGCTCCGGATGGCTTCGACGGCCGCCTCGCGGGCGTGGTCCGGCGTCGGGAAGTCCGGCTGACCCAGCCCGAGGTTGATGGCGTCCTCGCCGGCGGCCTCGAACACTTCGCGGATGCCCGAAATCGATACCTGCTCGACTCGTCGAGAGAACCCTGTCATACTCTCTCTGGAGTGGGCCGGCCCGATAATTCTTCCCGATTCCGCGAGCCACGGTCGACGCGCGGGCACGCTTGCGTCGACCGCCGGAACCGGGCCGAACTGGTCACAGAGTTGGTACTGTTTCGATCGAAAGTTTGAAATATTGATATATCGCTGCTCGGCGACGTTCCCGACGTCCCACTCGGGACAGAGACGCCATGAGTTCAGACGAATCCACAGCCGCCGACGCCCGCTTGAGTCGCCGCGGGTTCCTGGCCGCGGGGACCGCGGTCGGCCTCGGTGCCATCGGCATCGGCGCGACGGCGGCACAGAACGACGCACAGTCGACGAGCAGGACCTTCACCGTCCGCATCGAGAACGTCTCCGACGGGTCGACGCTCGACACCACGGACGGGACGAAACCGGTTCCGCTCTCGCCCGGCGCCTACGCCGTCCACACGCGCGACGAGCCGATGTTCTCCGCTGGGCATCCCGAGCGCGACAACGGCCTTGAAGAGATCGCCGAGGACGGGATGCCCGGCCGCCTCGTAGAGTCGCTGCACGCCCGCGACACCGTGCTCGAAAGCGGCGCGTTCACGACCCCGGTCGGTGCCGACGGCCCCGCGCCCATCGGTCCCGGCGACGCCTACGAGTTCACTGTCGAGGCGGCGAGCGGCCGCCCGACGCAGTACCTCTCGCTGGTGACGATGTTCATCCAGTCCAACGACCTGTTCTACGCCCTCGGCGGAGCCGCCGGGATGGCGCTTTTCACCGGCGACGGGAACGCCCCGGTGGCCGGCGACGTGACCGACCGGGCCGGCCTCTGGGACGCCGGGACCGAGGTCAACGAGGAACCCGGCGTCGGAGGCGACCAGGCTCCCCGCCAGCGCGGCGCGAACGTCGGTCTCGTCGAACGCGGCACCGTCGCGCCCATCGCGGATGTCAACGGGTACGACTACCCGGCGACCGAGGACGTCATCAGAGTGCGGATCACGCCGAACGAAACCGGGTGAACGCCGACCGAGAGCGACTGCAACGGGGGAACCGCCGCCCACTCCCGGCCCGCTGGCGTGTTTTCTGAACGACCGACATCGCTATCGCGCCGCCACCGCCGACGCTCACTCGCCTCGGCGCTGACGGGACTTACCGGACGACCGACATCGCTATCGCGCCGCCACCGCCGACGCTCATCCCCACCACGCCGCGGTGATGGTCCTCGCGCTCCATCGCGTACAGCAGCGTCGTCGTAAGGATGCCGCCGCTGGCCCCGATTGGGTGACCGAGCGCCACCGCGCCGCCGAGCGGGTTGTGCTTCTCGCTGGGAATCCCCAGTTCGTCGGCGACGTAGACCATCTGGGCGGCGAAGGCCTCGTTGAGTTCGAAGTGCTCCACGTCGGCGACGGCGAGGTCGTTGCGCTCCAGCAGTTCCTCGACGGCGTCGGCGACAGCCAGCGAGAACTCTGCAGGGTCGCGATAGGACACGGCGTAGTCCTCGACGTGAGCCATCGGCCCCATGCCCTCGCGCTCGACGGTCTCGGCGTCGGCGAGCACCACCGCGCCCGCGCCGTCCGAGAGCTTCGAGGCGTTGCCGGCGGTGATGGTGCCGCCCTCGACGAAGGCCGGCGGGAGCGCCGCCAACTGCTCGACCGTGGTGTCGGCCCGCGGTCCCTCGTCCTCGGTCACGAGCCCGTCCGCCGTCTCGACGGGCACCAGCTCCTCGCCGAACGTCCCCGCCTCGATGGCGTCGGCGGCCCGGTGGTTGCTCCGGCGGGTGTACTCGTCCTGTGCCTCCCGGCTGATGTCGTGTTCGGCGGCGAACTCCTCGGTCAGCGTCCCCATGTGGGCGTCGTACTGTTTGTCCCACAGGGAGTCCCATATCATCGCGTCGACCAGTTCGCCGTTGCCGTGCCGTCGGCCGCCGCGCATGTCCGGCACGAGGTACGGCGCGTTCGACATCGACTCCATGCCGCCGGCGATGCAGGTCGCGGCGCGGCCCGCTTCGATGCGGTCGACGGCGGTCGTAACCGCCCGCAGGCCGGACCCCGAGGCCTCGTTCAGCGTCGTCGCGGCCACGCCGTCGGGAAGCGGCGACTCGACGACGACCTGTCGGGCGGGGACCTGGCCGACGCCGGCCTGAACCGCGTTGCCGAGGCCGACCCAGTCCAGCACGCCGTGGTCGAGTCCGGTCCGGTCGAGCAGCCCCTCGACGGCCGCACCGCCCAGTTCGACGGCGGACCGCCCCGAGAGCCCCCCGAGCAGGTCGCCGTGTGCGGTGCGTGCGCCGTCGACCAGAACCACGTCGGTCATACGGCTACATGACTCTGTGACTACAAATCTGTTCGCCCGACCGGGCGTTACTCCGCGCTCGCCGTCCGCAGTTCCTCGATGGCTGTCTCCAGCCGCCGGAGCGTCGCGTCGGCGTCGGCGTACCCCTGCTCGTACTCGCCGTAGGCGTCGTCGGCTTCGTCCAAGAACGCTTCGACGGCGTCGTGTACGTCGTGGTCACTCATGGCTGTCCCGACGGTAGCCGGCCGGAAAAGTCCCGCCACTCGCGGTCACTGCGTCACGTCGTAGTCGACGCTCGCGTCCCGGAGCGCGTCGGTCACGCGCCCGACGGTGTCCTGCGTGGCCACGACGACGGCGTCCAGTCCCCTGGACGCGGCGGCGGCGGCCACCTCGCCCGCCGCGAAGTGCGTCGTCGGCTCAACCTCGGCGTTCCGGAGCGCGACGACGGCCTCGACCCCGGCGGCGGTGACGATTGGCACGTCGGCGCAGGCCGCGGCGATGTCGTCGACGTTCTCGACCGGCCCCGACCGGACCGGCGGGACCTGGATGACGCTGACGTGGCCGGGGTCGAGGTCGATGACGCCCTCGAAGCCGGTGACGCCGACGACCTCGCCTTCCGCGGCGCTGGTCGTCGTCACGCCCGTCGCGTCGCCGCCGCCGGGGTGGGCGTGTAGCAGGCCGTCGGCCAGCGAGAGCGTGACCGTCTCGCCCTCCGCCAGGTCCGCCGTAGCGATGGCGGCGTCCTCTTGGACGCTGCCGAGCACGTCGTCGGTGACGTGGTCGGCGAACCGGCGCACGTCGGTCGCGGACTGGAACACCCAGTCGACGCCCTCCTTGGTGACGCGGTAGCGGGACCGCCCCTCCTTCTCGACCAGGCCGTCGTCGACGAGTTCGCGGATGTACTCGCTGACGGCCTGGCTCGTCACGCCGACAGCCTCGGCGATTTCGCCCTGACTCACAGCGGGCTGGCGCTCGGCGATCTCCACGAGGACCCGAAACCGCGTCGCGGCCCGCTTGTTCTCCAGGACGTCGACCATACAGGATTCACGGGAGTCGCAGGTAAAAATACCACCGACACTGTCAGGGCCGGATAGGCGGGCGGCCCCGCGCTGACCGTCCGCGTGACCGACAATATAAGCGTCGTCAGCGCCGACCTCACGGCGATGGCAGTCAGCTACGACGACCGGGCGCTCCTGCTCGACGGCACGCTCGTCGTCGCGGACCTCCACGTCGGCCGCGGCACGGGCGGCTCCCTCGAACTCCCGGTCGGCTCCGGCTCCGACATGGTCCAGCGGTTCCAGTCGCTCGTGGAGCGCCACGACCCCGACGAGGTCGTCGTCGCGGGCGACCTGCTGCACTCGTTCCGGACCGTCCCCCGGTCGGTCGAGAGCACTGTTGCGGGGCTCAAAAGCGCCTGTCAGGGGGCTGGTGCCCGTCTCCTCGTAACGCCGGGCAACCACGACACGATGCTCGACAGCGTGTGGGACGGCCCGACTGAACCGGAGTACCGGGTCGGCGAGACGGTCGTCTGCCACGGCCACGAGGCCCCCGCGGCCGACGCTGACCGCTACGTCGTCGGGCACGACCATCCCACGATCTCCATCGAGGGCCAGCGCCGGCCCTGCTATCTCGCCGGGCCCGGCCAGTACCGCGGCAGCGACGTGGTGATGCTCCCGTCGTTCAACAGGCTGAACGCCGGCGTCGAGGTCAACGAGATGCGCGCCGGTGACTTCCAGTCCCCGCTGGTCACCGACGCCGACCGACTGGAGCCAGTGGTCTGGGACGAGAGCGGGCGCGAGACGCTGTCGTTCCCGCCGCTGGGGGAGTTCCGCCGCATGCTATAACGGTAAGTATTTGACCCGCGACGGTGGACGCTGGAATATGGTTCAGACAGAAATCGCGCTGGGTCTCATCGCGATTACGCTGCTCTCGCTCGTGGCGCTGTACTTCGCGACGATAAAGTACGTCTCGGAAGTCCTCGAAGGGGAGGGACACGACCACGAGGGAAACACGAATAGCGGCGGTCCGGCCGCGTAGACCGTCGCAGTCGGTTTTTTTTTATCGGAGCAGGTCGGCGGCCACTTTTCCGCTCTCCAGCGCGCCCTGTATCGACGACCAGCGGGTGTAGTCACCGGCCAGCACCGCGTTCCCGTCCGGCGCTGTCGGGTCCGGAAGCGACTCCCGGTACCCCGGCGGCTGGGCGAACTGCGAGAACGGGACCCGGTCGGTCCGGAGGTGTTCGAGCGCCTCGAAGCTCGCGTTCGGGTACCACGACCGGAGCGCGTCGCGGACCTCGTCGGCCAGGTCAGCGTCGCTCGCGTCGGGCGTCCCGAGGAACGTGGCGCTGTACAGCTCCATGCCGGCGGGTGCGTACTCGCTGGCGACCGCCGACAGCGGCGCGACGGTGTTGGGCCGGTCGTCGGCCGCGTTGAGGACGATACGCTTGCCGGTCGTCGGCGCGCGGTTCGTCGGGAGCGCGAAGTACTGGGTGACACAGCCGACGGGCTCGGTCGGAATCGCCCCGATGCCGGTCAGCTTCGCCGCCGTCTCCGGGTCCGTCGCGACGACGGCGCTCTCGGCCGTCACCGTCTCCGTGCCCACCTCGGCCGTGACCTCGTCCTCGTGGGCCTCTAAGCCCGTGACGGCCGCGTCGGTCTCGATGGTCGCGCCCGCCGAACGAGCGCGGTCGGCGAGCTGGCGCGGCATCGCCTGCATCCCCTCGGCGGGGACGAATATCTCGCCCTCGCTCAGCATCTTGTAGGTGTACTGGAAGATGCTGCTGTCGGTCCCCAGCGAGCGGTCGAGCGTGATACCGCCGTAGAAGGGCGCGGCGAACCGCTCGACGAACCGCTTCGAGAACCCGTAGTCGGCGAGGTACTCCCGGATTGTCTGCCCGCCACGGGAGAGCAGTTCGGCCGGCTCGACGCCGGCCAGTTCGCGCTGGAGCCGGAACAGCCTGAGCTTGTCGGCCGTGCGCACGTCGGTGTTGAGCAGCGTCTGTGGCGCGGCCGTGGGGTTGCGAAGCGGGTCCGACAGCACCGAGCGGTGGTTCGGGCCGGCGATTGTCGCCCCCGGCGTGAAGGTGCGCGGGGACAGCGCCTCGATGTCGAGTTCGCGCTCGGCCGCGGGGTAGGCCGAAAACATGACCTGGAACCCGCGGTCGAACGTGTAGCCGTCCTCGCGGACCGTCCGGACGCGGCCCCCGACCTCCGGGGCCTGTTCGAAGACGGTCACGTCACGGCCCGACTCGGCCAGGTGCCGGGCGGCGACCAGCCCGGCGAGTCCGCCCCCGGCGACGACGACATCTGTCATACCCTCCGGTTCGAGCGCCCGGGACAAGAGCGTGCTGAAGCCGGACCGGACCACACTTGGTCGTCCCGGCCAGAGGGTGAGACATGGAGACGACTGCGGCGTTTCGCGGCCTCATCTGCACGGCGTGTGGCGCAACAACCGACAGCACGGCCGACCGCTGTCCCGACTGCGGCGGGGTCCTCGTCGGCGACTACGACCTCCCGCCCCTGACGCCCGCGGCGCTACCCGACGCGACGGGGCCGAGTCGGTACGAACCGCTGCGACCGTTCCCGCGCGACGCGACGGTGACGCTCGGCGAGGGGGCGACGCCGCTCGTCCCGGTCCCGGACCTGGCCGACGAACTCGGCGTCGACTCGGTGTACGTCAAAGACGAGGGACGCAATCCGACGGCCTCGCTGGGCGACCGCAAGCTCTCGCTGTCGGTCACCGCCGCCACGCAGCGCGGGGCCGAGCGCGTCGTGACGCCCTCGACGGGCAACGGCGCACAGGCCAGCGCCGCCTACGCGGCCCGCGCCGGCGTCGAGTCGAAGGGCTTCGTTCCCTCGCGGTGTCCGTTCCTCAACAAGGCGATGGTGAACGTCCACGGCGGCGACATGCGCGTCGTCGAGGGCCGCTACGACGACGCTGTCTCGGCCTTCGACGAGGAACTGGCCGGGGCCGACGGGGACTGGGTTCCCGTCGCGCCCGGCCACCCCTTCCGCGTCGAGGGGGCCAAGTCCGTCGCCTTCGAGACCACCGACGACCTCGGCTGGGCGGCTCCCGACGCGGTGGTCCACCCCACCGGCCACGGCGAGACGGTCGTCGGCCTCGAACGCGGGTTCCGGGCGGCGGTCGACAGCGGCCTCGCGGACTCGGTCCCGCGAATCTACGCCGCACAGCCGGATTCAGCGGCCGCCATCGCCGACGCCGCACGCGAGGGCGACGACGAGCCGACGACGGTCGAGCACCCCGACACCATCGTCGGCCCGCTCGAAGTCCCCGACCCCGCGGCCGGCACGGCGGCGCTGGACTCGCTGGAGCGCTCGGGCGGGGGCGGCGTGGCCGTCCCGGACAAGGACATCCTGGCCGGTGCCGTTGACGGCTGCGAGATGGGGCCGGAAACGGGCGCGACCGGCGGGACGGCCGTCGCCGGTGCGCGGGCGCTTTCCGACGACGGTGCCTTCGACGGCGACGACGTGGTCGTCCTCGTGAACCCCGTCGCCGGCAGCAAGGAGGCGGACCTGCTGCGGAGTCACCTCATGAGCCAGGGTATCTGAGGGCGCGGTCGGCGTGGAACCGTCGTGACACAGCACCGCACACTTCGGTGTCGTTTAGACCGTCGTGGCACAAGGATGGCCCGATGCGCGCCGCAGCGTTCAGCGAACTCACTGGCCCGGACGGCGTCTCGATTGTCAACCAACCGACCCCCGACCCCGGACGCGGTGAGGCGGTGGTCTCCGTCGAGGCGTGTGCCATCAACCGCCACGACCTCTGGATTCTCGAAGGCGACTCCGCGATGGTCGACGCGGACGACCTGCCGTTCGTCACCGGCCTCGACGTCGCCGGGACCGTCGACGCCGTCGGCGAGGGCGTCACCGGCGTCGAACCCGGGGACCGCGTGGTCCTCTGCCCGAACGAGACCTGCGGGACCTGCCGCTACTGCCGGGAGGGGCCGGAGAACCTCTGTGCGAACTTCTCGCTGTACCACGGCGGCCTCGCCGAGGCGGCCCGCGTGCAGGCCGACCGCCTCGTCGCGCTTCCCGACGGCGTGGACACGGTCGAGGCGGCCGCGCTGCCGACGGCCTACATGACCGCCTTCCACATGCTCCGGCGGGTCGAGGCCGGCCCGGGCGACCTGGTGTTCGTCCCGGGCGTCACCGGCGGCGTCGGCGTCGCGGGCGTCCAACTGGCCGATGTGCTCGGCGCTCACACCGTCGGCACCTCCTCCGCTCGGGCGAAACTGGACCGCGTCGAGTCGCTCGGCCTGGACCACGCCATCCAGAGCACCGACCCGGACGAGATTCGGGCGGCAGTCGGCGATATCGGAGCGGTCGACGGCGTGCTCAATCACCTCGGCGGCGAGTACACGCAGGTCGGCCTGGACGTGCTGCGACGCGGCGGCCGGATGGCCGTCTGTGGCCGGACGGCCGGCGGCACGTCCGAAATCGACGTCCCCGACCTGTTCCTCGGTCACAAGCGCGTCATCGGGAGCACGATGGGAACACAGAGCGACCTGGAACGGCTCGTCGGGCTCCTCGCAGACGGCGAACTCGCCCCGGAAATCGACGCGACGTACCCGCTCGACGCGACCGGTGCGGCCTTCGCCGCGATGCAGGACCGCGACAGCGTCGGCAAGCTCGTCGTGACGCCGTAGTCGCTGTCCGACCGCGCCCGAAGCTGGCGTCGGTCGGCACTTCCTGGCTGCCCTCGAAGTCCCGGCCCCAGCCGGCGTTACGTGTAGGCGAGCACCCGCTCGTCCGTCGGGACGACGAGCGTGCCGTCGGCGACTACCGGGGCGTAGACGCGCTCGTCGGTGGGGAAGGGAATCCGGCCGCGTTCGGTCCCGCTGTCGACGTCGAGCCGCAGGAGCGCGTCCGGCGGGTCGTCGGTCTCCGCTCGCCGGGCGTACCGGACCGCCAGGACCTCGTCTCCGACCACTATCGGCCGCGAGTAGCCGTGGAACTCGACGGGAGTCGGCTCCGGTCCGACGTTCCACAGGAGGTCGCCGGTGTCGAGACTGCGGGCCCGCAGTCGCCGAGGATAGTCGCTGTACACGTTTAGCGTGTACACGACCGCCGCCGGCGTGACCGCGCCGACCTCGAAGCCCGGGCGGGCGTACTGCGTCCCGTCGTCGCTCTCCCCACCGTCGAGGAAGTGCTCGCTCCGGACGTGCCACTCGCTCGACCCGTCCGCAAGCGACACGGCTCGCAACTCGCCCGGGAACCGCTGAGCTACCACGTGTCCGTCGACGACGGCGACCCCGTCGCCCCCGTGGTCGGACCGCCACTGTCGGTCGCCCGAGGCGGGGTCCAGCGCGAGAACGCCGCGGTCGCGCGTCGGGAGGACGAGCCGGCCGTCGGCGACCGCGATGTCGTGCGGGCGTCCCCGGTGGACGGCGCGCCAGCACTCGACGCCGGTCCGGGCGTCGAACGCGGTGACGGCGAAGTGTGCCTCGTCGCGCGTCCGGTCCGGGGACCGGGTGACCGCGAGCAGCCGGCCGTCAGCGAGCGTCTGTGGGACGTGTGCGGAGACGGGGCCGGTCCACAACGCCTCGCCGTCGCCGAGCGAGCGGGCGGCGAACCTGGCCGACGAATCGGGCACCGCCCCCTCGACGAAGGCCGTCCCGCCAGCGGCGAAGGCGTATCCGTAGCCCGCGTCCCCGACCGGGCGACGCCAGCGCACTCGCCCGTCAGCGAGCGAGAGCGCGAGCAGGTGGCTCCGCGGGCTGGCGACCAGGAGGGCGACAACGACGCCGTCGGCGACGGCGAGCGCTCGGAGTTCGTGGAGGTCCCCGACGGGCCACGACCGCTCCCAGCGACGGTCGAGCGGCCAGTCCGGGCCGGCGCGGGCGGGGGCGTGACCGGTGTTCGCCCGGTCGTGGCGCGGAAACGACCAGTCGGTCGGACTCGTGACCAGCGGGGACGGGGCACAGTCGCGGCCGGCGAGCCAGTCGGGCGCGGCGTCTGCCGACCGGAGTCCCGCGACGTAGCTCCCGACCCCTATCGCGGTAGCGCCGACGGCCGCGAGGGCACGGCGTCGGGAAACGGAGGGCAACTCGGGCATAGGCCGACTTCCAAAGAGTTCGACAAAAGCCTACTGACCGAGCGACCGCCCGGCGGGGCACGCTCCGGGCCCGAACCCCCGCTCTCAGGACGCTCGCTGTGTCGAGGGCTCGGCGGCGTGCTGTTTCGCCGTCGTGTACGCCTCGCGGACGCGTTTGAACTCGGCTTCGGTCCCGCCGTGGTCGGGGTGGACCTCCTTGACGCGCTCGCGGTAGGCCGATTTCACGTCGTCGAGGGTGGCGTTCCGCGTCAGTCCCAGCTCGCCGAACGCCTGGACCGCCGGGTGGACCTGCTCTTCGGGGTCCGGACCGAGGTCGACCGTCGGCGTCTCGAAGGGCAGGCGCGCACCGAGAGCCGCCCCGGGCATCTCGTGTTCGACCAGTACCGGGACTGTCGGGGACCGCTCGATGCGGTAGTACGCCCGCGCGTCGAACGTTATCGCCACGTCGCGTTTCGGCAGGTAGAAGGCGACGTGTTGCCCCTCGACGAAGTGGTTCTCGGCGAACTGCTCGTCGATGGCGGTGAGGTACTCCCGTAGCTCCGCGCGCCGCCGCATCTCGCCGCCGTCGGTCGCCTGTCGGTTGGGCCGCTCGGCCGGAAACACGCGGTTCGCGAGGACGAACAGCCCGGCGACGACGATAGTTCCAGCGACACCAAGGACGAGTCCGAGGACCAGCCACTCCGGCACTACGCCCGGTTGTGTCTGCACGGGCAGTCGTTAGTGCCCCGGCGGTAAAGAAATTCTCGCTCTCCGCGAGGCTGTCCGCCTCAGCCGATGTATCTGAGGTCCTCGTCGGCGGGCGACGGGGAGTTCTGCTGTTCCATCTCCTGTATCTTCCGGACGACCTCCTCCATCTCGTCGGCGCGGTCCTCGAGCGAACTGTAGTCGACCTCGAACCCGATGACGTCCTGGAGGATTTCGAGGACCGCCTGTGCGCTCTTGGGGTCGACCAGGTAGCCGGAGGTCTCGCCCATGAGGCAGCCGGCCGGAACGTCGCGGCGCTTGCTCAGGCCCAGCAGCAGGCCGGAGACGCCGACGATGCCGCCGGCGGGCTCGTCCTCGCGGAAGGCGACGCCGGCGTCTTCCAGCGTTTCCTTGAAATCCTCGGTCGTCGTCGCACCGAGCACGTCGTACTCCTCGATGAGTTCGCCGGTCGGGACGCCGCCGAGGGCGAACACCCGCTGGACGCCGAACTCGTCGGCGATGTCGAGGAACGTGTCGGTCAGGCCGTAGTGGCCCTGGTTGTCCTGGGCCTGGTGGTCCCCGGAGAGCACGAGCAGGTCCTGGCCCTCGTCGGGCGTGACGGCGTAGAACTCGGCACAGGCGAGCTGTGCCTGCCCCTCGTCGATGCTGACCTGGGGCGGGAAGTGCGTCGAGTAGACGCGGCGCACGAGTTCGCTTTCGAGTTCCTCCAGCAGATGCTCGGCGGCGAGTTTGCCGACGTGGCCGACGCCGGGCAGCCCCTCGACCAGAACCGGGTCCTCGAGGTCGGGGTCCGCTACAGTCTCGATGTCGAATTCGTCCATACGGCTTATTCGCGGCGGCGTCGCTTAAGAGAACGTCGATACTCGCCGTAGCTGTCTTCAGGCGAGAACGGAGCGGGTGCGCTGTTGACCGCCTCGCCTCCACAGTCCGGACAGGTCGACGCGAGCGTGTACACCGGCCGGTCGTGTTCAGATGTCCAGGCGGCACAGACGCGGATGTCCGATTTCATCGATGTGACCGAGACCGCTTACTCGTCGTCTTCGCTGCGCTCGCGGTGGAACTGCCCCGCGCCGCCGTGTTGTTCGACGACCGCGGCCGCGCGGTCCGCGCTCTCTTCGAGGGCGTCCTCGGCGGTCTTGTAGTCGGGTGCCTGGACCTGGATGCGGTACTCGGGCGAGCCGACGTAGGTCACTTCGAGTTCTATCTCGTCGGGGACCTCGCCGTTACCCTCCGCGGCCTGCAGGGCTTCCTTGATGACGTCGACGCCGTCGCTTTCGGGACAGGACAGGTCGACGTAGCCGGTGACCTGGACGTACGGGACGGAGACGTTGTTCCGAGCCGTCTGGACGATGGCGTCGATTTCCTCCTCGGAGAGGTCGACGTCTTCGAGGGCGTCCTCGCCGTGAATCGCCGCCGACTCGAACCCGTCGTACATCGAGCCGAACTCCGCGAGCAGCTCGTTGGCGATGGCGGCGTAGGTCTCGTCGTCCAGGTCCTCGCCGAAGGCCAGCTCCATCCAGTTGTCGGCCTTCTGCTCGTTTTTCCACTCCTGAATCTTCTCCTTTCGCTGGTGGTCGTTGACGTCCTTTATCGAGAGGTCTATCTGCTGGGCGCTCTCGTCGACGTCGAGCACCTTGGCAACGACTGTCTGCCCTTCGTTGACGTGGTCGCGGACGTTCTTTATCCATCCGCTGGCGACCTCTGAGATGTGACAGAGGCCGCGCTTGCCCTCGTACTCGTCCAGGTCGACGAACACGCCGAAGTCCTCGATCTCGTCGATTTTGCCGACGACGAGTTCGCCCGGTTCGGGCCAGCCGCTGTATTTCATCCTATCGGGCCTCGACGACGGCGGTCACTTCGCCTTCGATGTCGGCCTTCCCGCCGGTGGGGCGAGCGATGGTGTGGCCACAGACGGCACACGAGACCTCGCTCGCGGCCTTCTCGAAGAGGGTCTGTTCGTTCTCGCAGTCGGGGCATTCGACGGTGATGAAGCTTCCTGCCATCGTTACTCCTGGAACTCCAGTCGGCCGGCGCGCCATCCCTCGCGGAGGTGGGCTTTCCCACACTCGCCACAGCGGTACTTGAGGTCCGTCTTCTTGGTGGGCTTGTCGCCACCCGGAACCTTCGAGAACTTCCCGTCGTTCCCGATACCGGAGTTGCGCTCGCGCTGGCGGTCGATCCACTTCATTCCCGTCTGGCGGCCGCTCCGGACTTTCTCGACCTCGTGTTCTTGGTGCTCGTTACAGTGCGGACAGTACGTATTGAATCGTCGTGGCATCTGCATAGATATCGGCCTTACCGAGCGATTTGACGTGACCGCTTAAAACCCGTTTGGTTCGCACCTACCGTTTGCCCCCGCTTCCCGCGTCTGCTTCGCTCCGCCCGCCCGTGACACTCTACTGGAACCGCGCGGAAGGACCGGTCGATTCGATGCGGACCGCGCCGAACACGTCGGACGCGTCCGTCCCGGCCACGAGTTCGAGATTCACCGCTTCGCCGGCCGAGAGCGACCCCAGTTTCGCGGCCAGTTCGTCGTCGATGTAGTCCACGACCTCGTAGGTCTCGTCGGTCTCGACGTCCCTGAGTTCCATCCGTCCCCCGTCGTCCATCGCGTTGACCACGACCGAGGCCCGCTCGCACGCCCGCTGCTGTTGTTTCAACATACATGACTGTCGTCGATTCGGATATATAAATCTCCGCTATCAGGATGTTAAGCATCTAAACACCATTCGTAAGAATATAAGGGCATTCTAGCTACAGGTCGGCCCGCTGCTCCTGCCAGCCCGCGTTCGGTGTCGCAGTCGCCTTCGAAGTCACTAAGTACGCTGTTGGCGAAGGAGGGCGCATGAAGAAGCTCATTATCCACGGCGACCCGGGGCTCCGAAAGGGCGGCCGCATCGAGTACGACGACGAGGAGTACGAGGTGTTCTCGGTCTCGCGGCAGGGCGACTGGCACGGCCCGGACCGGCCACAGCTGTGGTGTACCATCGGCTCGGAGGACGAGGAGGAGACGTTCAAGACACAGGAGTACATCCCGATGCACCTGGACACCGAAGACATCGAGGCCGAAGCCGTCACCGTCCTCCGCGAGCGCGCGCCGCCGAACGCCGAGTCCTGAACGGCCCGTCTTTTCGCCGTCCTCCCCATCTCAGAACTGCGCCGGCCGGACCCGATATATCGTGACTCCCTCGGTCCGTTTTGCCACGGTCACGCCCTGTAGCTGGTCGACCGTCACTTCGCCGTAGCGGGCCCGCTCGGCGGGGCCGACGTAGACGTAGCGCACGTCGTAGGCGTCGAGGAGGCGACGCTGCTCGGTCGGCTCGCCCGTGTATATCGTCTCCACGTCGTCGACGCGGCGGTCGTACACCGTGTCGTTGCGGTACTGGGCCTCGTGGGTCCAGCCCGCGACGGTCGGCAGGCCGGTCAGGCTCGCGGGCGCACTCGCGCCCTCGCCCTCGCTGGCGTCCCACTGGTAGCCCGCCGGCGCGGCCGTGACGATGGTCGGCCGGCCCTCCGTCGTCGCGTCGAGCCACCGAATCGCCTCGGCCTCCGCGGGGTGGTCGTCGTCGAGGTACGCCAGGCCGTCCAGCGTCGGGTCGCCGGCGTACTCGACGTGGTTCGAGAGCGCGAACACGCCGTACAGCGACGCCGAACAGACCAGCAGGGCGACGAACACCCGGACGCCGGTCCCGGCCCACGCTCGCGCCCGTTCGCCTGTCGGCCGCCAGCTGGTGAGCAGCCACGCCAGCACGGGGCCGGCGGCGACCCCCCAGAGCACCCACACCTGCATGTACGTCTTGAACACGGTGTTCATCCGGCCGATGTTCTCCCTGACGAAGACGAACTCGACGAGCAGGACCAGGCCCGCACCGGCGAGAACCAACACGGCTTCGAAGCCGACGGGACGGTCGCCGCCGTCGGCCAGCGCCGGGACCGCGTCGACGGTGCGGTCGAGCGTCGGCGAGCGCGCGAACAGCCACGCGCCGACCAGCAGTGGCACGAGCAGGCCCACCGCCGCGACGTCAAGCGTCGCCGCCAGCGCCGCCGTTCCGACGGCCACGAGGCCGACGACCCGAGCCGTCTCCCGCCCGACGGCACGGCCGGTCTGGGCGTACAGGTACAGCCAGAACGGGCCGACGAACAGGCCGTGGACGGCCAGCAACTCCAGCAGCGAGGTCCGGTCGGGCAGGACCGCTATCTCGCGCCCGCTGGCCGGCCCGAGCCAGAACGGGAGCGACCAGAGCAGTCCCAGCGCGAGGACGCCGGCGGCGACGGCCAGCCCCATCCCGACCCTGACGCCCTCCTGACCGGGTCCGTTCAGCCGGAGCCGCAGTCCGGCGGATTTCGGCAGGAGCGTCGTCGGGTCGGCCGGCGCGACGGTGACCGTCAGCAGTGCCAGTCCGCCCATCGACGGGAACGACCACGTGTTCGTCACGGCCACGATGCCGGCGACGGCCGGGAGCGCGCCGAAAAGCAGCGCGAGCCGCCGCCGGCGTTCAGTTGCCGGGGTCTGGTAGTAGCTGAAACAGAGCGCGGCGGCCAGCAACAGGAAGCCCGTGCTCATCATGTGGGCGTGCATGTCGCCGTTGAGCCAGGCGAACAGCGGGAACTCGTCGATGACCAGCGCCGCACCGGGTTCGTACGTGGCGAAGTCGGCCGCGCTGTCCTCGATGACGCGGCTCGCGTCCCAGTAGCTGAACGAGTCCGGCCCGGCCGCGAGCCCCTCCAGTTCGTAACCGGCCCGCCGGGCAACTGTCCGGCTCAGTCCGTCGGGGAGGAGCCAGAGGACGAACTTCGCGGGCGTCGACAGATTGCTCGCGAGGCCGACGCAGAACGCCGTGAGGCCGGCGGCCAGCTGCCGCGGGAGGCCTCGGTCGCTCGCGACGGTACCAGCCAGTCCGTACGCCGCAGTGACCAGCGTGGCGTAAAAGCCCGCCAGTGCGAGGTTGTACGCGAACTGGCCGGCGGTCCCCGTGAGTCTGGTGAGCACCGCCGCGGCGAGGTGCCCGCCGTAGTAGTACGCGACCGACTCGCCGGCGAACCACATGTCTTCCAGCGGGAGGCTGTCGGCCCGGACCAGCGACTGCAACAGGCCGAAATCGAGGAACTTCTCGCCGCCGAGAGGGACGATAGCGGGGTCGAGCGCCCGCACGCCGACGAGAAACAGGAACGCGGCCGTGAACACGCCGGCCGTCTCGGCGTAGGCCCGGGGGTCGACTGCGCCGTCGAACCGCCAGACAGCGACGGTGCTTGCGGCGAGGACCGCGACGCCGAGCCAGACGCCCAGCGTCAGCGACAGGCGACCGACGAAATAGGTGACGAGCCACAGTATCGAGACGGCGACCGGAACGCCGAAGGCGACTCCGCGGTCGACAAAGCGGGGAAACAGCACTCCGGCGAGGGTGCCGCCAGCGTACAGTAACAGGAGGTAGAGGGCGAGCCAGGTGGCGAGGAGCCCGTATTCCATCAGTGAAGGGACCGGTTCGCTGGCCTATACGCTTTTTCGTTGCTCCCGCGACTATCGACCGGCTAGGGACCGATAGCTCCGAACTGTTTTTACTTCCGCCTGTCCCACTATCCGGCAATGTCGCGTTCCGTCGGGGTCGTTCTCCCTGCCTACCGTCCCGACACGGACCAGCTCGGGACCTACGTCGCCGCTATCGACGACGCCCTGGCCCCTCAGACGATAGCTGTCGAACTCGACGCGCCCCGTGACGGCGTTGCCGCACGACTGCGCTCGCTGCCGGTCGAGGTCCACACGGTCCCGTACCGCCGCGGCAAGGGCGCAGCGATAACCGCCGGCTTCGAGCGGTTAGACACCGACGTGCTGGCCTTCGTCGACGCGGACGGGTCCACACCGGTCGCCTCGCTCGAACGGATACTGGCTCCGGTCACCGACGGTCGGACGGACCTTGCCGTCGGCTCCCGCCGTCACCCGGACGCCACCGTCGCCAGCCACCAGACGTTCGCCCGCCGGTTCCTCGGCGACGGCTTCGCGTGGCTCGCCGGTCAGTTGCTCGACGCCAGGCTGTACGACTACCAATGTGGCGCGAAGGCCATCGACGCGGTCGCCTGGGAGCGCGTCCGCGACCACCTGTACGAGCCCGGCTTCGCGTGGGACGTCGAACTGATAGCCATGGCGGCCGCGCTGGACCTGTGTATCGAAGAGGTACCGATAGAGTGGGAAGACAAGCCCGGCTCGACGGTCTCACCGATACGAACGTCGATAGACCTGCTCGAAGCGCTGTTGACGGCCCGCCACCGGTCGAAACAGTTGCGCGACGACGGGTTCCACACGGCCCTGGCCGAGCACCTCGACGAGCCGACCGCCCTCGTCGAGAAGGACCGATGACGGACCTCGAACGGCGGGTCCGAGGCCTCGTTCCGGACCGGTTCGAGTCGCTGGTGTCCGGCGTCCGGTTCGGCCAGTTCGTCTCCGTCGGCGTCGTCGGCGCGATAAGCGACAACACCGTCCTCGCCGTGCTCGGCCTGGTCTTCGGCGTCAGCGACATGTGGGCCAAAGCCGCGGGCGTCGAGACGGCGATTCTCGTGATGTTTCTGGTCAACGAACACTGGACGTTCGCGGGCCAGGGCGAGACCGGCCGCCGTTCGTTCGCCAAGCGCCTCGGCAAATCGCATCTGGTCCGGTCCGGCGGCGTCGCGGTACAGCTCGCCGTGTACTGGCTGCTCACGCAGTGGCTGACGATTGAACTTATTATCGCCGGAACTGACCTGTGGTTCATCGCCGCGAGCCCGCTCGCTATCGGCGTCGCAATGTTGGTCAACTACGTCGCCGAGAGCGTCTTCACCTGGCAGGTCCACCTGGACGGGTGACCATAGCGCGGTACTAACTCACGGACGGCTCTCGAATCACAACCCTTAATGAGGGGACCGGACTACCAGAAGGTAGCGGGATGGGATAGCCAGGAGATTCCGGCGGGCTCATAACCCGCAGATCGGTAGTTCAAATCTACCTCCCGCTATGTTTTGCCGCCCACAACTCCGTGAGCGACGTAGCTCCCCCAGTCGTTGTGAAAACGTGATACCCAACTCGAACGCGGACAGTCCTTCCAGATTCGCATAGCGCCGACGAATCCCGGCCGACGGGCCGCATGACGGAAAGAGCCAGTGTCGGTACGGATATCACACGCCCCCGTTCGAGCCGATTCCGACTCGCTTACAGTTCCCGTAGCAACTCGCCCTAGTCGTCGCCGTGCTCGTCGACGATAGTGACCTCGCCGTCGACGACCTGGACGTTGATGAGCGTCTTGGCGTCGTAGCCCGCTTCGTCGAGCTTGTTCGTCCCGTCGGCTTTCTTGATGACACAGACGATATCGCGGATGTCCGCGCCGATGTCTTCGAGCGCGCCTGTGAGGCCGGCCAGCGTCCCGCCGGTCGAGAGCACGTCGTCGAGGACGAGCACCTGGTCGCCCTCGTACACGTCGTTGACGTACATCTCGCTCTCGGAGTAGCCGGTCACCTGCGACAGCGACACCTCGCCGTCGAGGCCGTACTGGCGCTTGCGGACGACGACGAGCGGGATGTCGGTCATCAGCGAGACCGCTGTCGAGATGTGGATGCCCATCGCCGCCGGTGTGACGATTTTGTCGACGTCGTCGAGTTCTGCCTTCCGGATGATTTTGATGACGATTTCGCGCAGAAGCTCCGGTCGAAGCATCGGGACCCCGTCGCTGATGGGGTGGACGAAGTAGTGATACCCGTCCTTCTCTATAATCGGCGCATCGAGCAGGGACTTCTTGAGTCGGTCCATGCTGGCGGTACTACAAGGCCGTACTAAAATTCACCGTCACCGGCTCAGTAGAGCGTCAACAACTCGCCCAGCACCCGCATCATCGGCAGGAACTGCGTATCGTCCAGCGCGTAGTACTCGATGCACGTCAGCAGTACGAACACGGCCGACAAACCCGTCGCCGCTCCGAGAAGTACCGCTCCGGCTCGCCCAGTCAATCCCTCGGAGCGACCACACAGTGCCCAGACACCGAGCGGGACTGCCACCCCGAGCCCGAGCAGGGCGTGCAACTGGAACGCTTCCCCGATGCCGTTCACCGTCAGCGCGACGAGAACGACCGTCACCTGCCCGCCGAGCAACACCGTGCCCGCGACCGTCCAGAGGAACGGACGCCAATGTCTGGTGAGGCTGTGGCGCACGACCGGAAGCCGCACGACCAGATACACGCCCAGCGGATAGAGCGGGAACAGATACCGGGCGGTCACCTGCGCGTGCAGAGGCAAGCGACCGGTGTACAGCAGGACGACCCCGACGAACGTCGTCACCGCGAACGCGTCCACGGCGCGGTCGGCGCTGAGCGTTCGGGCAGCTAGCGACGACGGCAACCGCAACCGGCGGACGACCGGGAGCGCACCGACCACAGCGGCGAGCACCGGCGCGGATTCGAGCAGCGAGAGGTTGACGGATTCCTCGCCGTCAATATCGAGCGCCCCGGTCGCGCCCCCCGACCTGACGAACGCGTGGTACACGTCGTTCGGCCGCTGCTGGACCGTGTGAAGCCCCAACGCGAGTTGGTCCTCCAGGAGAGCCAGCGGCCGTATCGCGCTCTCGACGAGGCCGACCACGGACGCCAGCAACGTGACGAATCGACCGGTTCCGACACTGTCGCTACCGCTGCCAGTGGCACCACTGCCGCTACCGCCACCAGTGCCACCGCTGGCACTGCTCGCAGCCTCCCCGCTGAGGGTACCGACCTTGGAAACCATTCTCGGCGGTTTGATTGGGGAGCCGAAGAGAGCGATATTGGTGAGAGCGAACGGCAGCAGGGAGAGAGCGAAGACGACGCCGACACGGATGAGCGTCCGGGGACTGTTGTCCGGGGCCGTCGGGAAATCGACCAGCGCCAGCGCGACACAGAGCAGTAGCGCCTCGGGAGAGTGGACCCAGGCGTACAGCCCGACCAGCCCGTAAGAGAGCGCACGGAACGTCTGTCGCCGTCTGATAAGGACCCCGTCTGCCGGCTTGCGGCTCCGGTAGAGGCAGTACGCGACGCAAACGACCACCGTGCCGGTGACGACGTGGCGTTTCGGCACCGGCGCCCAGAACGCCAGCGGCGTCCCGGCCGTGAGCACGACGGCGCTCAGAAGCCCCAGCCGACGGGTGTGCATCCGGGCGAAGAGCCTGTAGAGAACCACCGGTGAGAACGCCGCGATGAGGAGATGCGTCAGTTGCAGCGCGTACAGGTGGATTCGACCGGCGTCGAGCGGCTGTGCCACCGCGACGTTCAGCCCGAACACCCCCAGGACGACGACGCTACCGCCGTAGAGGAGCCAGTCGCCGTCGGCGTAGTGACTGGCCTGGACCACGAGCGCCAACAGCGCGAGCGCCCACAGCGCGACCAGCGCGATGCGCAGGTCGACGGCGGCGGCGAGCAAGTCGAACACGAACACGACCGGCAGCGAGAGCACGATGACGCCGTAGTTGCGCGCGTACCACTGGCCCCCGTAGCTGTTCGCTCCCGGCGTATCGAGCCCGGGTCCGTAGGCCGCGCCGGTCATCGCTAGCTGTCCGTTCGAGAGGGTATACAGGCCGTTCGCCAGCGTGTAAGAGTCAGTAATCAGAAACGCCGTCCGCCATACCAGCCCGAACAGCACGACCGTCGCGAGAAACACGGTCAGGCCGATTCGGTCGCCGAACAGGACCGCGTACGCGGTCTGTCGGGCGTTCGACAGCGCGGGCGTTCGCTGCCGTAGGTGGCCGACGAACTCCGTCGCCGTCATTCGACCACCGGTATCGTGACGTTTCGCGCCGCCACCACGCCGTGGCCCGCGCCGTCGCGTTTCCGCACGGTAACGGTCCCGTTGTACTGATCGCGGTCTATCTCCCCTTCGGTGAACGTGTCCGACGCCAGCGTCAGGTCGTAGGTGTCACCGGTCGAGTCGTCCAGAAAGTGGTTCGTCGTCCGGCTGTAGCTGAGTTCCTCGATTCTGAGTTCGTAGACGAGTGTCGGCCGGCCGGTGAGCTTCGAGAACTGCACGCGGACCGGCGGCGCGTCGAGGTAGTAGCTCGCCGCGCCGTAGGACCCCCCTTCGAGCGTCACCTGGCTCGGCATCTCGACCGCAGAAACCGTGACGTTGCCAGTTTCGAGTTCGACCGGGGCTGGTTCTGATGCCACCGTGACACCGGGGACGAGCGGGCCGGAAAGGAGTGTTATGACGAGGATAACGGCGGCCACACTGGTAACAACGGCCCGCGTTTTTTCCATCGTTGTCGGTCACTGGACACCACGGAATAAAAACATCATGGCGGTTTCTCACATGTGATTCCGTGGCGACACAGGGGTCGCGGACCTGTCGCTTCAACTGTCAGCATCTCTCGTCGCCGAAAAAATAGAGAATCGAAGCCGATTACGCGTCCGGACCGGTGTCCTGCGACAGCGTTGCGGAGGTGTCGCCTTCCTGCGTCTGATAGACAACACGGAGGTCGTATTCAGACCCGACTCCTGGCTCGACACTCAGACCGGCAGTGACCTCAGACGCACCGCTAGCAGTAGATTTCGACATCTCCCCCCAACTTCCGCTTCCCTCGCCTCCGTCAAAGTCTCCTCGGACGTACAGCTCTTGAGCTTCGATGGAATCTCCGCCATCGTGCGTAATCGTCACGTTCCCGTCAGGGGAGTTACTGGCATTTTCGCTGTACTCCCATGAGAAGCTAGCCTGTGGCGTTGCCTGCTGTGCCTGGTCGCCGAGACCGAGCACGAAGGACGCGATGACGGCCGCGAGGATAACCGTGATTGCGACCATCAGGATGACCCCGATGACCGGTGACACAGCGTCGTCGTCGTGGATGAGTTGTTTGATGTCCATGGTTATCGGCGCACACCGCGAGCATGACCCGAGTAAGACCACCTTATACGATGAAGGATGCCCTTACTGACTCGCGGAGGTGTGCTGACTCAATCACATGTGACGTGCCCACTTATACTCCGAAGACGTTTTAGCCGTTCAACACTGGATTGAAACCCTTCAAGGCTGGCTGTACTGCCGGTTTTCGACGTGGCCGCGTCGGAGTGGTCCTCGATACGGTACAGCGAAAACGACGGTCGCTTGCGACGCTGTGGCGTTCAGTCCTCGGACTCGGCTTCCCGAGCCGCAAACTCGGTCAGCGTCATCTCGCGGCCGGCGTAGGTGTGATAGACCGCGGAGACGCTGAGCACGACAGCTATCAGCGTGGTCCAGACCAGCGGCGGTATCACCGTGAACGGGTAGACGCCGACCCAGAGAACCGTTACGATTGCCAGACTGACCGCGCCCAGCGAGAGGTAGTACTCGCGCCAGGGGAACTCGCTGCCGGGCACGATTTCGAGATACACGGTAAGCTCTTCGGTGTGTGCGGTCCGAGCGATTGTCCCGTTCTCGTCGTCGTACTCGACGATACCGGCGTCGTGCATCCGCGGGAGGTGGGACTGTTGTAGCGTGGTGTAGACGCGCTTCCGTTGCGCGCTCGTGACTTCGGCGTTCGGGCAGTCGTACTCCTGTGCCGCGACGTGTGACGCGAGGTCGCCGAGCTGTACCGGCCCGTCGTGTTCGCGGAGATACTGGAGCGTGTACCGACGCCGCTCGTTTTGCAGCACGTCGAATATCTCCCCCTTCGAGAGGTCGGTCTCCGTGTCCGCGTCCGTCCGCTCTACCTGCTTACTCATGTCGCAGTCTCCGGTTCCAAGGACCCATATCGAGGAATACAGCGGAAATCAGGGTGTTCATATGTTATAAAATCACGGGTTCGAACCCGGAAAAAACAAGACGACGCGAGCTTACGCGCTCGGGCCGGTTGCGGTGGCGAGCGTCGCGGAGTTGTCGCCGGTGGCCGACTGGTAGACGACGTTGATTTCGAAGGACCCGCTACTCACGCCGACGTCAATCTGGTCGCCAGCGACGACCTGTGAATTACTGCCGCTTGCTTGGCCCGACGGCCAGTTTTGATTATTACTGTTGATGTCGTCGCCCGAACCACCGATATCAGTGCCTCGAATGTAGAGATTGCTAGCCTTAATCGAGTCACCACCGTCGTGCGTTATCGTCAGGTGACTGTTCCCGCTATCGTAGTCCGTACTAAAGCTGGCCTGCGGGGCCGTATTGCTGACCTGGTCACCCAGGCCGAGGACGAACGTCGCGATGACGGCCGCGAGGATGACCGTGATTGCGACCATCAGGATGACCCCGATGACCGGCGACACAGCGTCGTCGTCGTCGAAGAATCGTTTGAGTTCCATGGTTATGTCCGCACGCATCAACAGGGCGTCCTGTTATGCAGTGCTTATCGGAAACGTGGCTATGGAGATATATAAGTCTGCACCTGTATTATCAGAGCCTGTAATTACCTTCGCTATTGATAACTATTCCCAGGACTTCTCAACCCCGCTGCGGGTGGTCGGCCCCGTCATTATCATAGACGATGTATTAGGAATCAGGAGAGGGCCAGCAGGGCCACCGTGACGAAAACGGCGAGGATGAGGATGCTGAGGCCGATGCCGGCCCGCATCGGGTGTACGAGGTCGTCGCCGTGCCGTCGTTCAATCACGTCGTTCGGAGCCGTCACCGTCCGCGTGACGACAGCCGTGGCCCCGACCACTGCGCGGTCCACCGCGGCGTACAGTTCGGTCACGCCGACGACGAGGGCGCGCGAGCCGTAGAAGACGGCGGGGTTGTACAGTCGGTCGATGTCTGGAACGCGGCCGAGTTTCGAGAGCGGCTTCTTCGTCGCCGCGAATCCGATGAGGCCGAGTACGGCGAGGACGACGCCCTCGACGATGTGGGCGACGGTGTACGTCTCGTAGACGTGGTCGACGACGGCCTCGCTCGTCACGTCGAAGGGAAGGAGGGCGAACAGGGACGCGTCCGACACCCCGTAGAAGATACAGAGCGCAGCCACGGTCACCATTGCGACGCTCTGCAGTCGGTTCGCGTCCGGGACGCTCCCCTCGTACTCCCCGTGGAAGAACGCGTAGTAGCCGAACTTGATGAACGACATGAACGTGCCGACGCCGCCAAGCAGCAGCATCCACTCGAGCGTGTAGAACTCTCCGAGTGGGAGCGGTCCCTTTCCGAAGGTGTAGTGGCTCCCAGAGATGATTATCCCCTTACTAACGAACCCGTTGAAGCCGGGGAACCCGGCGATAGACAGCGCAGCGACGGAGAACGCACCCGCGGTGACGGGCATCTCCCGCCAGAGGCCACCGAGTTTCTTCAGGCTCTCCGTGCCGGTCCGGTAGACGACGACGCCGGCGGTCATGAACAGCAGGCCCTTGTAGAGGATGTGGTTGAACACGTGGGCGAACGCGCCGGCCTGGGCCAGTGAGGTCCCGATGCCGACGCCGGCGACCATGTACCCGACCTGGGACTGGATGTGATAGGAGAGGAGTCGCCGCATGTCGTTCTGGAACAGCGCGAACAGCGCCCCGAAGATAGCCATCCCGCCGCCCATGTACGCGATGGCCTCGTGGCCGTTGGGGAACGCCCGGTACATCCCGTAGACGCCGGTCTTGGTGGTGAACACGCAGAGGAAGACGCTGGCGGCGATGTGCGGGCGCGGGTAGGTGTCGGGCAGCCACGCGTGCAGGCCGATGAAGCCGACGTTGACGCCGATACCGATGGCCGCTAGGGCGGCGGCCAGCCCGGACGTGATGCCGGCCGTCTCCGGCCCGCCCGGCACCGACGAGAACAGGAACGTCCCGACCTCGACGTAGTGTCGGAGGATGGCGGCCATCAGCAGCGTGCCGCCTAGGCCGTGCAACAACGCGTACCGGAACCCGGCCCGGACCGCCTTGCCGCCGTAGTGCCACACCAGCAAGGTGCTGGTGACGGCCATCAGCTCCCAGAAGAAGAGGAGCGTCAGCCAGTCGCCGGCGAAGACGGCTCCGAAGCTCGTCGCCACGTACGAGAGGGCGTAGCCGGTCTGTGTCGTGTCGGCCTCGCTGGCGTAGGAGTAGAGAACGGCGACGGCGGCGATGAGCCCGAAGATGATTCCCATCAGCCGCGAGAACGGGTCGACGTTCAGCAACACGGCGTCGAACCCGAGGAACTGGGTCTGTAGATGCGCGCCCTCGGGCACCGCGAGCGCCCACGGCACCGCCAGCGCGGGCACGAGCGCCCCGACCGCGTGCCCGGCACGCCGCGGGAGCCGCGAGACCGCGACTGCCAGCGCGAGCAGAACGACGACCGGCGGCACCGTCGTCAGCGCCGACATCAGGCGGTCACCCCCGGGAGGTTACCGACGATGGTGTCGACGATTCGCAGGAACACGGCCGTGTACGGCATCGTCCCGAGCAGGAGCGACAGCGTGGCCGCGGTCAGTATCGGCCCGAGCATGAACCACGTGCTCTCGCCGCCGCGCCAGCCGCGGTCGTCCCAGCCGCCCTCGGGCGGGCCACCGTGGTGTTCGTGCTCCTCGCGGTGTTTGCCGAGGTGGTCGACGTGCTGGGGGTCCGGAACGTCGCCCTCGACGGCGTGGTCGTCCGCGTCCCCGCCGTCGGCTCGCACCTCGCTCCGGCCGCCGAACGGCCCTTCCAGCAGGGGTTTCTCGTCGTGGCCCTCCGGCGACTCGAAGTACGCCTGGTAGACGATGGGCCAGAAGTACGCGATGTTGAGCACGCCCGAGACCAGGAGTGCGGCGGCGAACACGAGGCCGCCGTCGAGGCTCAGCGCCCCGATGACCAGGTACCACTTGCTGACGAAGCCGGCGACCAGCGGGATACCCGCCATCCCCGCGGCGGCGACGGCGAAGGCGGCCATCGTCAGTGGCATCCGTTTCCCGATGCCGGCCATGTCGCTGATGTCGTCGGTGTGGGTCTCGACGTGAATCGCGCCGGCACAGAAGAACAGGGTGAGTTTCATGAACGCGTGAGCGGGGATGTGGAGCAGGCCGCCGGTCAGCGCCTGCCCGTGGAGCAGTCCCAGCCCGAGTACGATGTAGGACAGCTGGCTAATCGTCGAGTACGCCAGCCGCCGCTTGAGGTTGTCCTGTCTGAGCGCGATGACGCTCGCGGTCAGCAGGGTGAACGCGGCAATCGCGGCGAGCGGGAGGCCGACGCCGAGTTGCTCCATCGTCCCGGTCCCGTACACGTCCAGCACCACGCGGGCGATGCCGAACACGCCGCTCTTAACGACGGCGACGGCGTGAAGCAGGCCCGACACCGGCGTCGGCGCGACCATCGCGTCCGGGAGCCAGGAGTGCATCGGCATCAGCGCGGCCTTGACGCCGAAGCCGGCCGCCAGCAGCGCGAACGCGGCTCTCGCCAGCGTCGGGTCGGCGGTCGCGAGGCCTTCGAGTCCGCCCGGCGTGAACGCGGTCGTTCCCGCGAGGACGAACACCAGCACCGTCCCGCCCAGCACGGCGACGCCGCCGCCGAAGGTGTACGCGAGGTACTTCCGGCCGGCGGCGCGGGCCTCGTCGGTCTCGTCGTGGGTGACGAGCGGGTACGTCGACACCGTCAGCAGTTCGTAGCAGACGAACAGCGTCAGCAGGTTCGACGCGAACGCGACGCCGACCGCCGACGCGAGGCTGGCGGCGAAGGCGGCGAAGTAGCGCGTCTGGGCGTGTTCGTCCAGCCCGCGCATGTAGCCGATGCTGTAGAAGCTCGTCACTATCCACAGCAGGCTCGCAAGCAGGCCAAAGAGGAGCCCCAGCGGGTCGACGCGGAACGCGAGTTCGATGCCGGTGGCGAACTGTCCGACGACGAACCCGTACTCCGTCCCGCCGAGGACGCCGGGGACCATGCTCGCGATGATACCGAACTTCGCGAACGCGACGGTCAGGGTCACCCCCTCTCGCAGATTCGGCCGGCCCTTGAGCGAGAGAATCACGGGGATAGCCGCCGCCGAAACCAGGATTGCCAGGATGGGTCGTAACTCAGTCATTGGTTTAGAAGGGGTGGAAGCGTCTCTTCGAGCACTCTCTGCAACTCCGGTACGGCTGCGGTCAGTGCGACCGCGAGGGCGGCCGCGACGACGATGACGGCGACCATCCCGAACGAGACTGCCTGTCCGCTCCCGTCCGCGACGGTCGTCTCGTCGGCCTCCGCGTGGATGGTCGGCTCGGCGAAGTAGAGCCGCTCGACGAGGCGGGCGAAGTACGCCAGCGTCAGCAGCGTACTCGCGAGCAACACGACCACGACGGGCCAGTTCTCGGCGTTGACCGCGCCGAGGACGATGTACCACTTGCCGACGAAGCCGACCGCCGGCGGGACGCCGACCATCGCCAGCGAGAGGACGGCAAAGGAGAAGGCGGGGAGCGGGACGCGGCTCGCCATCCCGGCGTAGCCGTTGACGGTCGTCGCACCCGTCTTCCGCTCGATTACCCCCGTCGCGGCGAACAGCCCGCCCTTCATCACCGCGTGGCCGAGCAGGTGAACCGTCGCGCCGACGACGGCCAGCGGGGTCGCGATGGCGAACCCGGCGACGACGAGGCCGAACTGCGACACCGAGGAGTACGCGAGCATCCGCTGGACGCTGTCCTGCGAGACGGCGAGCGCGCTCCCGGCGACGATGCTCACACAGGCCAGGCCGACCAGTGCCCACCGGGCGACGGGCACGGCCGTCAGGAACTCGACGGTGAACACGGAAAACAGCAGGCGGGCCAGCGCGTACGCCGAGACCGTCGAGACGAGCGCCGAGATGAACGCGCTCACCGTGTCCGGGGCGTTCGCGTAGGCGTCGGGCTGCCAGGTGTGGAGCGGGAACAGGGCGACTTTCACCGTCAGCCCGCCGACCATCAGCCCGAAGGCGGTCAGCACGAGCGTCGAGTCGTAGGCCGCCATCTCACCGAGTTTCGTCGCCAGGTCGGCCATGTTGAGCGTCCCCGTCGCCGCCAGCAGGTAGCCGACGCCGAGCAGGTACAGCGAGGCCCCCACGGTCCCGATGATGAGGTACTTCAGCGCCGCGACGGCGGCGCTGGCGTCGCGCCCGCTCGCCACGAGGCCGTAGGCCGCAAGCCCCGTGATTTCGAGGAACACGTAGAGGTTGAACACGTCGCCGGTGACGGTCATGCCCGTCAGCCCGGCGACCAGCAGCAGGAACAGGCCGTAGAAGGTGTTCGAGTGCGGGCCGGCCTGCCGGGCGTACGCGAGCACGCCCAGGGACACGACGGCCACGAGCACGGCGACGGCCCCCGAGAGCCCGTCGACCACGAGTTCGATGCCGTACGGGGCGGCGAAGCCGCCGACCGCGTAGGAGACGGTCCCGCTCGTGCTGACGGTCCAGGCGAGCAGTCCGGCCAGGCCGACCTGACCGACGAGCGTCAGCGTCGCGACGGGCCAGCCGGCCCGGTCGCTCACGAGGCTGGCGACCAGCGGCACCGCGCCGCCGACTATCGGCAGGACCACCAGCAACACAGGGAGTTGTTCAATCATAGTAGAGCTGTTTGAGTTTGTCTTCGTCCAGCGTCCCGTACTCAGTGTAGATGCGGATGATGAGCGCCAGCGCCACCGCGGTCAGGCTCACCCCGACGACGATAGCGGTCAGGATGAGGACGTGCGGCAGCGGGCTGACGTAGGGGCCGCCCCCGTCCTCGATTATTGGCGGGTTCCCGCCCGCCCGGAACGCGAGCGTGATGAAAAACAGGAAGATGCCCGTCTGGAAGATGTTCATCCCGATGACCTTCTTCACGAGGTTCCGGGACTCGATGAGCATGTAGAGGCCGATACCCAGCAGGAGCATCACCGCGAAGTAGTTGTAGTGCGTATCCAGCAGTTCAAGCATTAGCTCTCACCCTCCGGGGAGTCGACGGCGTGGCCGAACCCGGCCGCGAGCAGGAAAAAGAGGCCGATGGCGACGCTGGCGACGATGCCACCGATGCCCAGCTCGACGAGTTCGATGCCGTAGGCGGTCGCGTGCGAGAGGAACTGTTCGTACAGGTGATACTCCAGGAAGTTCCCGCCCAGGAGCATCGTACCCAGGCCGATAGCGGCGAACAGGAGCACGCCGCCGGAGGCGAGCGCGGCGACGACGCGGACGTCGAGCCACTCGCGGGCCGCGTCGATGCCGTAGGCGAACGCGAGCATCATCACGACCGACCCGGCGATGACCCCGCCCTGGAAGCCGCCGCCGGGGGAGTTCGCCCCGTGGAACATCACGAACAGGGCGAACGTGAGTACGAACGGCGAGACGACTCGGACCGTCGTCATGATGATGGTGCTCTCGACGTACAGTCCGGTCCGCTCCCGCTCGTCGCTGCTCATGCGAACACCTCCTGTCTGAGGACGGTCAGCGCCGCCACGCCGGCCGAGAAGACCACCACCGCTTCGCCCAGCGTGTCGAACCCGCGGTAGGCCGCGAGCACGGCCGTCACCGCGTTGTGGACCTCCGTGTCCGCGTACGCGTTCTCGATGTAGTACTGCGTCACCTCGCCGCTGACGACGGGGTTCGCCGCCCCGTCGGCCCCGATGGCGGGCAGCGACGGGACCGTCGCGAGCATGACGACGACGAACGCGCCGACGAGGACGACGGTCCGGACGTGTATCGACTCGAACAGGCCGTCCTCCTGTGGCCGCACGGTGTTTGCCAGCGCCAGGATGAACAGAATCGTCATGATGCCGGCACCGACGGCCGCCTCCGTCAGCCCGACGTCGGGCGCTTCGAGCATCACCCAGATGATAGAGACGCCGAGGCTGTAGGCGGCAAACGCCATCAGCGACGCCAGCACGTCCCGGAGGACGGCCGCGCCGAGCGCACAGCCCAGCACGAACACCAGCAGCGCCGCCTCGATGAGCGAGAGCGTCACGGCTCGCCCTCCTTGTCATCGGCAGTCCACGGCTCGATGCCCTGGTCCTGTGCCGCCCGGGCGATGGCGTGGGCGGCGGTCGGGTTCGTCAGGAACATGAACACCAGCAGGAAGACGGCCTTGACCGTCGCCAGGTCCGTCTGAATCGCGAACGCGGCGGCGGCGATAGTGAGGACGGCTCCCAGCGTGTCGCTTTTCGACGCCGCGTGCGTGCGGGTGTACACGTCCGGCAGCCTGACGATGCCGATGGAGGCGACGCCGCCGAAGAACGCCCCGACCAGCGCGAGCGCGACGATGGCCCACTCCGTCGGGGTCATAGCACACCTCCGTGCTCGACGTTGAACTTCGAGAACGCTATCGACAGCAGGAAGTTCAGCAGGGCGTACACGAGGGCGATATCCAGGAACAGCGGCTTATCGAGCGCGCCGGAGACGAGCGCGATGGCGATGACGGTGTTGGTCCCCATCACGTTGACCGCGATGACCCGGTCGTGGTCCGTCGGACCGGCGAACACGCGGTACAGCGCCACGACGGCGAAGACGACGAACGCGCCGGCGATACCCAGCAGCGCCGTCTCGAACTCAATCATCGTCGCCCACCTCCGGGTCGGCGATGTCGCTCTCTATGGGCTCGTCGTTCCCCTGTCCGCGCTCGCGGGGCGATGGAATCGCCGCCGCCTCCCGGCCGTAGAAGACGAACCGGACGGCCCGTTCGAGGCCGCCCTCGAACAGGTCCTCGCGCGCACTGCCGGTCAGCGAGTGGATGTCGAACGCCTGTTCGGAGACGTTGACGGTGAGCGTCCCGGGCGTCAGCGTGATGCTGTTTGCCAGCGTCGTCACCGGGGCGTCGCCCCAGATGGCCGCCTCCAGTTCGACCATCTCCGGGTCGATTGGCAGCGACGGGTGCAAGACGACGTAGGCGATGCCGAGGTTCGCCACGGCGATTTCCTTCAGGAGGTACGGGACGAAAATCGCCATTCGGGCGAGCTGTCCGGGAATCCGCGTCAGCGACGGCTGGCGGCTGAACGCGATGGGGGCGAGCAACGCGGTGACGATGGTCGCCGTTATCGCGCCCGTGAGGAAGTCCAGCGGCTTGTACGTGCTCAAAAGCAGGTAAAACAAGTAGGAGGAGCCGAAGACGGTGAGGTACTTCGGGAGCGTCGCGGCGCGAGCGAGCGCGGTCGACCGCGCCGGCCGCTCGACGGGCGCGGTTTCGACTTCGACGTCGCCCCGGACGAGTTCGACTTCGAGCGGCCGGAGCATCGGCGTCGTCCCGCCGGGGTTGAACTCCGGGTCGAGGACGACCCGTTCGATGCTGTGGTCGTCAGCGTAGGCCAGGATGGCGTCGGCGTAGTCACCGGGGCTGAACAGGTAGCGGTCGGCGCCGATGACGCCCAGTTCCACGTCGAGGTTCGACGGCGGGTCGTCGCCCAGGTCCTCGTCGAGCCAGACCTCGATTCGGTCGAGCAGGTCCTTGGCCTGGCCGAGTTCCGTCTGGGCGTCGGGGTCGATGGCGCGCGTGCTTGCGACGGCGACGAGGTGCAGCGACACCCGCTGCTGTCCCTCTCTGGCCGCTGATTCGGCCTGTTCGACGGCGTAGGCGACGGTGTTACGGACCGTCACCGAATCGGCTACTGGCACGAGCAGGCGACGGGGTGGTGGTGCAGTCACAGTCTCTGTTTAAAAACTCCGAATAGGCAGTTCGTCGGGCAGTACTGTCGTTATCGGACCGGAGCAACGGAACACGCAAAACTATTTCGTAATCAGTTACCGGCGCGACTGGACAGATGGGCACCGAGTTCGTCGGCGACACGGCCGCCGAGCCCCTGTTTGTCCCCGACGTACTCCGCCGCCGTCCCGTCGTCGACGAGCAGCGCCCGCGTCTCCTCGGCACCCATCACGCTCGCGTCGTTTGCGACCACGAAGGCCAGCCCGGCCCGTTCGCGTATCTCACGGGCGCGCTCGACCAGCGTCTCGTCGTCGCCCGCGGTCTCGACCTTGAAGCCGACGATGGGGAGGTCCGGGTGGTCAGACCGAACGGTGTCGATGAGCTTCGGTGTCGGTTCGAGCGTCAGCGTCAGCTCCGCCTGCCCGCTCTTGATTTTCTCGGGGGCCTGCTCGACGGTGTAATCCGAAATCGCCGCCGCCGAGACCAGCGCGTCGGCCGCGTCGGCGACCCGACGGGTAGCTGCCGTCATCTCCGCGGCCGACTCGACCTGCTCGACGGTCGCGTAGGGAACGTCGGGGCCGTCGTGGACGAGCGTCACGTCGGCCCCGCGGGCGTAGCAGGCCCGCGCGACGGCCCGCCCGGTCCGCCCCGAGGACCGGTTCGAGAGCGTCCGCACGGGGTCGACCGACTCCGTGGTCGCCCCCGCAGTCACGATGACGTGCTCGCCTGCAAGCGGTCGGTCGCCCGCGGCCCGGGCGGTCGCCGTGACGATGGCCTCCTCGGTGGCGATTTTGGCCTTCCCCTCCTCGATTCGCGGGTCGACGAACTCGACGCCCCAAGACTCGACGCGGTCGATCGCCGACAGCACGCCGGGGTGGTCGTACATCGGCTCGTGCATCGCTGGCGCGACCACGACCGGCACGTCCGCGCCGAGGGCGGTCGTCGCACACGTCGTCACGGGCGTGTCGTCGATTGCCGCGGCGACCTTCCCGACGGTGTTTGCCGTCGCCGGCGCGAGCACGAACACGTCACCCCAGCCCGACCGCCCACAGAGCTCGACGTGCTCGACGCTCCCCGTAATCTCGGTGATCACGTCGTCGTCCGTCGCAAACGAGAGCGCCCACGGATGGATGATACCCGTCGCGCTGTCGGTCATCACCGCCCGGACGGACGCCCCCTGTCGTCGGAGTTCGTGTGCGAGCTCCACCGTCTTGACGGCCGCGATGGACCCCGACACCCCCAGAACGACGTTGACTCCGGTCAGCATACCCGCCGGTTCGCGGTGCGTGGGTAAAAGCCCCTGTCTCTCGGCTTCAGTCCGACTTCTGATCGACGCTCGGGTGCATCGTCGGCTCACCGGGCATCGGCTCCTCGAAGTACCGCCGCATGACCTCAAGTGACTCCTGTTCGCGTTTCTTGCGTTCTACCTCGTCGATTTCCTCACAGCCCGGCGGGACCGGCCGGCCGCGGTCGGTGAAGTACCCCTCCGGCGCGGTCCAGTCGTGATAGAAGTCGGCGTCCGAATCCTCGAGCAACGTGAGCCCGACCTGTGCGCCGTGGCCCGCGGCGACGATTGTCTGGTGGTGTTGCTCTGCCAGCCGGCCGGCCGCGTACAGTCCCTCCACGTCGGTCCGGCCCTGTTCGTCGGTCGAGATGAACTGCTTCGACCCCCGGTCGACGAGCGAGATGTCCAGCCCGTCGAGATACGACGGGTCCGACCAGGAGGCGGCGATGAGGTACGTCGCGTCGAAGGCCTCGCCGTCGGTACAGGTCACCTCGAAGCCGTCCTCGGTCCGCTCGACCGTCTCGGCCTCGCCGTCGATGAACCAGGCACCGGCCCGCCGCGCCTGCGCACGCATCAGTTCGAGCAGGAGCCGGGGGTTGATTCCAGCCGGGAACCCGGGGTAGTTCTCCAGGTGAGCGTTGCGGTTCAGTATCGACTCGCCGGTCGAGACGATTCGGGTCGACAGGTCGGCGCGGGCGGTGTAAATCGCCGCCGAGAGCCCGGCGACGCCGCCGCCCACGATGATGACTTCCTCGCGGTCGGTTGGCATGGGCGGGTGTTCCCGGCGGGGGCCAAGAAACGTGCCGGTTCGGGATTCGCCGACGGGGAGCGGCCAGTAACGCCTCCCTCAGGGCTCACGCCGGGCGATACACGTTCTGGGACTACCCGAAGCCTCATAACGGTACACCTACTAAAGGTGTCGTAATGACCGACACCGTCGACGAGGTCGACATGCCGTACGACGATGACGCGTCTCAACAACAGAAAATCGAGGCGCTGCAGGAGCGGCTGGAGGTGCTCGAAGCCCAGAACGAGGAGATGCGCGACAAACTGCTGGACGCGAACGCGGAGAACAACAAGTACCAGCAGAAGCTCGAACGGCTCACCCACGAGAACAAGAAGCTCAAGCAGTCGCCGCTGTTCGTCGCCACAGTGCAGGAACTGTCCAGCGACGGCGTGATTATCAAACAGCACGGCAACAACCAGGAGGCCCTGACGGAGGTCACCGACGAGATGCGCGAGGACCTGGAACCCGACGACCGCGTCGCCGTCAACAACTCCCTGTCTATCGTCAAGCAACTGGACGACGAAACTGACGTGCGCGCCCGCGTGATGCAGGTCGACCAGTCGCCGGACGTCACCTTCGCCGACATCGGCGGCATCGAGGAGCAGATGGAAGAGGTCCGCGAGACCGTCGAGATGCCCCTGAAGAGCCCCGAGATGTTCGAGGACGTGGGCATCGACCCGCCGAGCGGCGTCCTGCTGCACGGCCCGCCC
This sequence comes from Haloarcula sp. DT43, assembly GCF_037078405.1. NCBI lineage: Archaea > Methanobacteriati > Methanobacteriota > Halobacteria > Halobacteriales > Haloarculaceae > Haloarcula > Haloarcula brevis. The sequence goes on from NZ_JAYMGZ010000002.1 coordinate 503,740, forward strand.
GGCACCGGGAAGACGATGCTGGCGAAAGCGGTCGCCAACGAGACCGACGCGACGTTCATCAAGATGGCCGGCTCCGAGCTGGTCCACAAGTTCATCGGCGAGGGCGCGAAGCTCGTCCGGGACCTGTTCGAACTGGCCCGTCAGGAGGAGCCCGCCGTCGTCTTCATCGACGAAATCGACGCCATCGCAGCGAAGCGAACGGAGTCGAAGACCTCCGGCGACGCCGAGGTCCAGCGGACGATGATGCAACTGCTCTCGGAGATGGACGGCTTCGACGACCGCGGCGACATCCGCATCATCGCGGCGACGAACCGCTTCGACATGCTCGACCGGGCCATCCTCCGCCCCGGCCGCTTCGACCGCCTCATTGAGGTCCCCAACCCCGACCTGGAGGGGCGCAAGCAGATATTCCAGATTCACACCCGCAGCATGAACGTCTCCGACGACGTGGACTTCGAGGCGCTGGCCGAGGAGATAACGGACGCCTCCGGTGCCGACGTGAAGGCCATCTGTACGGAGGCCGGGATGTTCGCCATCCGCGACGACCGGACCGAGGTCACGATGGCGGACTTCCACAACGCCTGGGAGAAGATTCAGCAGGAAGAGACCGACGACGAGGACGTCTCCCGGACCTTCGCCTGATTTCGGCGACCTGATTCTCCGTTGCGTACTGAGCCAGCGGCCGCTCCGGCTCGCAATCCGCCGCCGTTCTCGCCCGTTTCAGAACACAGTTACCACTCCGGGCCTGAACTGCTTGCATGGCCGTCGCAGACACTCTCCAGTCGCGTGCCCGCGCTCGCCCGCGGCTCGTCACCGCTGTCGTCTCGGTCGTTGGCTACGCGCTCGTGTTCGGCGCGTTCGGCGGCGTGTTGCCCCTGCCCGAGTTCTCACGGGACGTCGTCATCCTGCTCGGCGACGCAATCGCCGTCGTCAACAGCGTCGCCCTGCTGGCAATCGTCGCCGGCGTCTACTTCATCAAGAACGACCAGGTCCAGAAACACCGCGCGGCGATGCTGACCGCGTTTACCCTCATCATGGTGTTCCTGACGCTGTACATCCTCAAGGTCGGCGGCGGCTTCGAGAAGGAAATCGTCGCCGAGGGCGTCGTCTGGACGGCGTACATCGTGATGCTGGCTATCCACATCCTGCTGTCTGCGGTGTCCGTGCCCGTCGTCGTCCACGCGGTCGTCCTCGGGCTGACCCACTCCCCGGCGGAACTCAGGGAGACGGTGCATGCCCGCGTCGGTCGCATCGCCGTCTCCGCCTGGGGACTGAGCCTGTTCCTCGGGCTCGTGACCTACGTGATGCTGAACCACATCTACGGCTGGGTGCCCCGGTAGGCGACTGCGCGTTCGCCGCGGACGGTGGCGAACGATTTTGCCGGCCGCCGCCGTAGGCCCGGGCAATGACCACAATCAAGGACAGCGTCCACGACCACATCGAGGTCCAGGGCGTCGCGGCGGCGTTGCTCGACACGCCGCCGGTCCAGCGGCTCAGACACATCTCACAGCTCGGCACCGTGACGCTCGTCTACCCCTCGGCGAACCACACCCGGTTCGAGCACTCGCTTGGCGTCTACCACCTCGCCGACCGGGCGCTCTCTCATCTCGGCATCGAGGGCCAGCAGGCCGAACGGGTCCGTGCCGCGGCCCTGCTCCACGACGTGGGGCACTCGCCGTACAGCCACAACGTCGAGGCGCTCATCCACCGCCGAACGGGGAAGTACCACGACGACGTGGACGAACTGCTCGGCGACGGCCCGGTCGCGCGGGTGCTGTCCGAGCACGGTCTCAACCCCGACCGCGTGGCCGGCCTGGTCGCCGGGGAGGGCGAACTGGGCCAACTGGTCTCCGGCGAACTGGACGTCGACCGGATGGACTACCTGGTCCGCGACGCCCACCACACGGGCGTTCCATACGGGACCATCGACCACGAGCGCCTGGTCCGGGAACTGAGCTTCGTCGACGGTGAACTCGTCCTCGACGAGGGGAACGTCCAGACGGCCGAGTCGCTCCTGCTCGCGCGGGCGCTGATGAACCCGACGGTCTACCAGCACCACGTCGCCCGCATCGCCAAGTCGATGCTGCGCCGCGGGACCGAGGAACTGCTCGCCGCGACCGACACGACCGCCGAGACGCTGCGCCGGTGGGACGACAGCGACCTGCTCGTGGCGCTGCGACAGTGCGAGGCGACGGCGGCCTACGCCCGGCGGCTGAGCCAGCGGGACCTGTACAAACGCGCCGTCTGGGCGGAATGGGGGGCCGTCCCCGACGAGGTGCTGTCGGCCGACCACGAGGCGGTCGGCGCGATGGAACGGGCCATCGCCGACGCGGCGAACGTCGACAGCGACGCCGTCATCCTCGACGTGCCGCCCGAGCCGTCGATGACCGAGTCGAGCAGCCGCGTCCTCGTCAACGGCGAGGTCCGGCGGCTCGGCGAGCAGTCGACACTGGTCAACGCCATCCGCGCCGCCCAGCGCGACCAGTGGCGGCTCGGCGTCTACGCGCCGGACGGCGAGAGCGAGCGGGTCGGCGCGGCGGCCATCCGCGAACTGGGGCTGGACCTCGACGGGGCCAGAGTCCGGGACGTGCGGCCCGGCCTCCACGCGACCCTCGATGAGTTTAACTGAGAGACCCGGCGAACAGAGAGTATGATTCTCGAAGGGACGATTCTGACGGGGCGGTCGTTCGAGGCCGTCGAGGGCCGCGTCGTCGTCGAGGACGGGGAGATAGCCGCCATCGAGGAGACCGCGGTCGACAGCGACGACATCGTGGTGCCGTCGTTCGTCAACGCCCACACCCACATCGGCGACTCGATTGCGAAAGAGGCCGGCGAGGGGCTCTCGCTTACGGAACTGGTCGCGCCGCCGGACGGCCTGAAACACCGGCTGCTCCGGGAGGCCGACCGGGACGAACTGGTGGCCGCGATGGCGCGGTCGCTGTCGTTCATGGAGCGGTCCGGGACCGGCGCGTTCGTCGAGTTCCGCGAGGGCGGCGTCGCGGGTGTCGAGGCGATTCGAGACGCGCTGTCGGACTCGCTGCTGGAGAGCGTGATTCTCGGGCGCGAGACGACCGACGCGATGGAACTGGCCGACGGGTTCGGCGCGAGCGGGGCCAACGACAGCGAGTTCGGGGCGGAGCGCCGCGCTACCAGCGAGGCCGGGAAGCTGTTCGGCATCCACGCCGGCGAGGTCGACAGCTCCGACATCAACCCCGCGCTCGACCTGGAGCCGGACTTCCTCGTCCACATGGTCCACGCCGAGCCGCTGCACCTCCAGCGGGTCGCCGACAGCGAAATCCCGGTCGTCGTCTGCCCGCGGTCGAACATCGTCACCGACGTGGGCCGCCCGCCGGTCGAGGAACTGGCCGAGCGGACGACGGTCGCGCTCGGGACGGACAACGTCATGCTCAACAGCCCCTCGATGTTCCGCGAGATGGAGTTCACCGCGAAGCTGTACGACCTCTCGGCCCGCGAAGTGCTGCGGATGGCGACGGTCAACGGGGCCGAAATCGCGGGCCTCGGCGGTGGACTCGTCGAGCCCGGCTACCCGGCACGCCTCCTCGTGCTCGACGGCGACTCCGACAACCTCTCCGGAGCGCGAAACCCCGTGCGGGCCGTCGTCCGCCGGGCGGGTACGGCCGACGTCCGGCGGGTCGTCCACCCCGGGGCGAAGTAGCCCCCGCGCGAGTCGGTCCCGGGCGACGCTTCCCGCGCACGACACGTCAGTGGTGTATGCTATCTTTTACCAAACTATATCACGTCAGACAGTCAATACTACGGCATGTACGACAAGATACTGGTGCCGACGGACGGATCGCCGGGGACACGAGACGTGCTCACACACGCCGAGGCGCTCGCGGCGACACACGGCAGCGAGGTGCACGCGCTGTACGTCGTCGATACCGGCCGGTTCTCGACGCTCCCGAACGAACCGACGTGGGAGCGCGTCACCGACTCGCTCCACCGCGAGGGCGAGCGGGCGCTGGACACGGTCGAGCGACTCGTCGCCGATACCGTGTCCGTCGTGCGAGCCACGGCCGAGGGGCATCCGAGCCGGGAAATCGTCGACTACGCGAACCAGCACGGCTGTGACCTCGTCGTGATGGGGACCCACGGGCGCGGCGGCATCGACCGCTTGCTGCTGGGGAGCGTCGCCGAGCGAGTCGTCCGGTCGGCGAGCGTCCCGGTCGTCACCGTCCCGGTGGAGACAACCCGGCCCGATGTGGCAGATGAGCGCCCCGCCGTCCCGCAGTAACTCGCGCCCGTCACTCCGTGACCGGGCGAAGATGCTCGCAATCGCCCGCCGAAACGACCTCCCTGCCGGCGTCCGTCTTGACGACGAGCGCACCCGGGAACTGGATGTCGACGGCCTCGCCCTCGATGGTTCCGCCGGGCGTCTCGACCCGGACCCGTTTCCCCAGGGTCGTCGCGTACTCGCGCCACGCCTCGACGACGCTCTCGGGGTTCCGTCGCAGCGCGTGGAACTCCTCCAGCAGCCGCTGGGTGAACAGTCGTCGGTCAACCGGGTCGCCCCGCTCCGCGAGCAGGCTCGTCGGGTTCGCCGCCGCGGGCAAGTCCGCCGGGTCGACGTTCGCGTTGACGCCGATGCCGACGACGACCCACGAGACGCGGTCGGCCTCGCCCTCCATCTCGGTGAGGATGCCGACCAGCTTCCGCTCCGCGTCGCCGCGCCGGACGAGCACGTCGTTGGGCCACTTGATGCTCGCCTCGACGCCGGCCTCGCGTGCCGCTCGGGTCACCGCGACGGCGGCCGCGAGGGTGAACACCGGCGCGTGGGCCATCGGAACGTCGGGCCGGAACAGCACTGAGAGCCAGACCCCGCCGCTGGGTGAGTGCCACTCGCGGTCGAGCCGTCCCCGGCCGCCGGTCTGCTCGTCGGCCAGGACCACCACCTCCGACGCGCCGTCACCGGCCAAGTCACGTGCCCGCGCGTTCGTGCTCGGGATGCTGTCGTGGTACTCGACGGCAAACGGTGCGTCCAGGCCGTACTCGACCGCGCTCCCCCCGAACTCCGGCACCGAATCGAGGACGTAGCCGCCGTCGCCGCTCCCGATTTCGAACCCCTCCTCGCGGAGGGCTTCGACGTGCTTCCAGACCGCGGAACGGGAGATGTCCAGTTCGTCGGCGAGGGCCGGCCCCGAGACGGGACCGTCGGCGAGCGCGTCGAGCACCCGGTGGCGCGTCTCGTTCATACGCACGGCTTCGACCGGCCGGAATAAAAGGCGTCTGCAGACGGCGAGACGGCGCGGTGCTCCCCGCTAGCTCACCCAATCACGAAGAGCAGGTCGCCCATGTCGACGGACTCGCCCTCGCTGACGGCCACGTCGTTGATTGTGCCGCCGCGCTCGGCGACGATGTCGTTCTCCATCTTCATGGCTTCGAGCACGCAGAGGACGTCGCCGGCCTCCACCTCGTCGCCCTCCTCGACGTTGACCTCCAGAATCGTCCCCTGCATCTCCGCGGCGACCTCTTGGCCCTCGGCAGTGGAGGCACTGCCACCCCCGCCGTCGGAACTGCTGCCGCCCCGTGGCCGCTGTGGCTGATTGCCGCCGTCGGCGTCCACGTCGCCGACGTTGATTGGCGGTGCGCCGCGCTCTTCGAGGTCGACCTGGAAGCGCTTGCCGTTGACCTCGACGGTGAACTCACGCTCGACGACCTCCTCCTCTTCCTCGCCGTCGGACTCGGTGACGGTACCCCACTGCTCCTGGGCCGCCTCGATGCGCGAGCGGTCGAGGTGCTCGTCGAGGTACTTCGTGGTGTGCGTGCCGCCGACGAACCGCTCGTCGGTGAGCATCAGGCGGTGGAACGGGATGACGGTCGGTATCCCCTCGATGTCGAAGTCCTTGAGCGCCCGCTTCCCGCGCTCGATACACTCCGCGCGGTCCCCGCCGTAGGTGATGAGCTTCGCTATCATCGAGTCGTAGTCGGTGACGAGGTCGTCGCCCTGCCGGAGCGCGTCGTCCAGGCGGACGCCGATGCCGCCCGGCGGGTCGTAGGTGTCGAGGCTGCCGCCCGTCGCGGGGGCGAAGTCGTCGGCGGCGTTCTCGGCGTTGATGCGGAACTCCATCGCGTGGCCTTCTATCTCCACGTCGTCCTGTTCGAAGGTTATCTCCTCGTCCATCGCCACCCGCAGTTGCCACTTGACGATGTCGATGTCGGTTATCTCCTCGGTGACGCAGTGCTCGACCTGGATGCGGGTGTTCACTTCGAGGAAGTAGAAGTTCGCGTCCTCGCCGAGCAGTTCGCCGGGCTCGCGGTCGGGGTCTTCCTCGACGAGGAACTCGACGGTCCCGGCGTTGTAGTAGTCAGATTCGCGGACGCCCCGGCGGGCGGCGTTGCCGATTTTCTCCCGGAGGCCGTCGTTCAGGGCCGGCGACGGCCCCTCCTCGATGACCTTCTGGTGGCGGCGCTGCAGCGAGCAGTCGCGTTCGCCCAGGTGCCGGACGTTGCCGTGGTGGTCGGCGATAATCTGGACCTCGATGTGGCGTGGGTTCTCCAGGTAGCGTTCGAGATAGACAGAGTCGTTCGAGAAGTACGCCTCCCCCTCCCGCTTGGCGCTTTCGAGTTGCTCTTCGGCCTCCTCCGGGTCGTGGACGATTTTCATCCCGCGGCCCCCGCCGCCCCCTTCGGCCTTGATGGCGACCGGGAAGCCGTTTGCCTCGCCGAACTCGACGACCTCCTCGGGGTCCTCGACGGGGTCGGTCGTGCCCGGCACGATTGGCACGTCGGCCGACTGCATGATTTTGCGGGCCTTCGTCTTCTCGCCCAGGGCCTCCATCGACTCGCTCTCGGGGCCGACCCAGGAGATGCCCTCCGCGTCCTGGACGCGTTCGGCGAAGTCGGCGTTCTCCGCGAGGAAGCCGTACCCCGGGTGGATGGCGTCGGCGTCGGCCTGCGTGGCCGCGTCGATAATCGCTTCCTGGTCGAGATAGGAGTCGGCGGCGCGGGCCGGGCCGACGTTGTACGCCTCGTCCGCGTACCGGACGTGTCCGGCGTGCTTGTCGGCGTCAGAGTAGACGGCCACTGTGCCGATGCCCAACTCCTCGCACGCGCGCATCACGCGCACCGCTATCTCCCCACGATTAGCGACGAGCACCTTGTCGAACATACGCCCTCATACTGAGAGTCGGCCCATAAAACTATGCGCAGATAGCGGCCAATCTTACACATATTATCATGTTAGTATGGAACACACCGGGAAATCCAGCCACGGCGTCGCCGAGAGACTCGCGGGAGACCTGTCCGCGGTCAGAACCGTTCGGCGCGGCCGGCGGCGCTCCAAGGGTCGGTCGGCGCGTCCGAGCGGACCCGGACGGACCGTCTCTGCGTGGCTTCCACGCGCCCGGAGAACGACCACTGCCTGCCGTTCCACGAGTCCCCGTCGTCCGCCGCCGCGGCCGCCGCGGCCGCTGCCGCCGCGCGCTGGCGGTCGGTGAGATGGGCCCCGACGGCGACGGCGATGGCGGCCGCCTCGTCGGCCGAGGCGTCGTCGAGCTGCGTTGCGATTTCCGCGACCAGTTCGGCGTCGACCGTGGTGTCCGTGTCGGCCGCCATAGTCACAGTGGGATGTTGCCGTGCTTGCGGTCGGGCTGGTCCTTGCGCTTGCCCCGCAGGAGGTCCAGGTCGTCGATGAGCCGCGGTCTGGTCTCCTGGGGTTCGATGACGTCGTCGACGAAGCCGCGCTCGGCGGCCGTGTAGGGGTTGGCGAAGGCGTCGCGGTACTCGTCGATGAGCTGCTGGCGGCGGGCCTCCACGTCGTCGGCGTCTTCCAGTTCGTCGTCGTAGAGGACGTTCACCGCGCCCTGTGGCCCCATCACGGCGATTTCGGCGGTCGGCCAGGCGTAGTTCATGTCCGCGCCGATGTGCTTCGATGCCATCACGTCGTAGGCCCCGCCGTAGGCCTTCCGCGTGATGACGGTCACCAGCGGCACCGTCGCCTCGGAGTAGGCGTACAGGAGCTTCGCGCCGTGGTTGATGATGGCGTTTCGCTCCTGGTCCTTGCCGGGCATGAAGCCGGGCACGTCCACGAACGTCAGGATGGGGATGTTGAACGCGTCACAGAAGCGGACGAAGCGCGCGCCCTTCCGCGAGGCGTCGATGTCGAGCGTCCCGGCGTTGACCCGCGGCTGGTTGCCGACGACGCCGACGCTGTGGCCGTCCATGCGGGCGAACCCGATGACGATGTTGCGCGCGAAGTCCTCGGCGACCTCGAAGAAGGAGTCCTCGTCGACGATGCGCCCGACGACGTCCGTCATGTCGTAGGGTTTCTGTGGCGCGTCCGGCACCGCGGTCTTCAGCGCCTCGTCCCGGCGCTCGGGGTCGTCCCAGGGCTCGACGCGGGGCGGGTCCTCGACGTTGTTCTGTGGCAGGAAGGACAGCAGGTAGCGGATGTCGTCCATCGCGTCTTTCTCGTCCGCGGCCGTGAAGTGGGCCACCCCGGACTCGGAGGCGTGGGTCTTCGCGCCGCCGAGTTCGTCGAAGCCGACCTCTTCGCCGGTCACCGTCTCGATGACATCCGGCCCGGTGATGAACATGTGGCTGGTCTCCTCGACCATGTAGACGAAGTCCGTGATGGAGGGCGAGTACACCGCGCCGCCGGCACACGGCCCCATGATGGCCGAAATCTGGGGAACGACGCCGCTGGCCTGCTGGTTTCGGTGGAAGATGTCGGCGTAGCCGGCGAGCGAGTCGATACCCTCCTGGATGCGCGCGCCGGCGGAGTCGTTCAGCCCGATGATTGGTGCGCCGGTCTCGATGGCCTTGTCCATCACCTTACAGACCTTCTGGGCGAAGGCCTCGCCCAGCGAGCCCCCGAAGACGGTGAAGTCGTGGGCGAAGACGTACACCTGCCGGCCGTCGACTTTCCCGTAGCCGACGACGACGCCGTCGCCGGGTACCTTCTTCTCGGCCATGTCGAAGTTCGTCGAGCGGTGCTCGCGCAGCGAGTCGATTTCGACGAAGGTGTCGTCGTCGAGAAAGTAGTCGATGCGTTCGCGGGCGGTGAGCTTCCCGCGGTCGTGCTGGGCCTGGATGCGTTCCTCGCCGCCGCCCCGCTGGGCCTCGGCCTTTCGTTCTCGAAGGTCCTCGACACGGTCGTCGTGGCTCACGCCACATCACTTCTCCCGGACCGGAACATATCCGACTCCTTGCGGGCATCCGAGAAAAGCGTTGTCAAACTTAACCATTATTTCCCGTATTTGGTGGCCGAAACCGGCGGAGTTTTGACCGGCGGCCTGCTGCTATCGCGCGTGAAGAACGTCACGGCCCGCCAGCACAACCCCTTCGGCTTCGACGCCCCGTGTGAGCCGTTCGTGCCGGGGTACGGCGACGCCAACGCCCACTTCCACGTCATCGGCGACCACCCCGGCGTCCACGGCGGCGCGGCCTCGGGCATCCCGTTTACCGACAGCGTGGCGGGCGAGCGCCTCCAGCGTGCGCTCGTCGCCGCCGGGCTCCTGACCGACGCCGGCACCCCGCCGACCGTCGACAAGACGTACCTGTCGTACCTGTACATGTGCGGCGGCGACCCACCGACGGACGCGGACTACGAGGCCCAGGAACCGCTGTTCGACACGGAACTCCGGGCCATCACCGCGCACGTGCTCCTGCCCGTCGGCGAACGCGCCACGCGCCACGTGTTCGCGAACACGACGGCCGAGTCGACCGAGTCGGTGGACATGGACGCGCTGCACGCCACCGAGGTGCCCGGCAGCGGCTGGCTCGTCTACCCTATCAAGGAGCCGGCGGAATGGAGCAACGACGACGAGGCCGCCCTCGTCGACGCGCTGACGGCGCTGCTTGCGACTGACTACCGCCGGGAGGCGGACCTCGGGCGGTTCCTGCCCGGCGACGACCCGTATCTCGTCCGGTAGTAGCGCCGGTCGCTCTCCCGGTACGCGTCACAGCGCCCCCGACAGCGGTTCGGCCGATTCCCAGTAGGTGTCGAACGTCTCGACCGCCCACTCGCGGACGGCCGGCGCGGTCGTATCCAGGGACGCCCGCAGGACGCCGCTGTCGTCCCGCAACAGCATGTGGACCACGTCGTCGGCGACCATCACGGCGAGCGGCACGCCGTCGCTCCGCACCCGGACTGACGCAGCCGGTTCGGCGAGCAGCGACTCCAGTTGCGCCCGGAGCCGGTCGTCGGCCGTCAGGGCGTCTATCGCGCCGGGGGAGAACACGCCCGAGAACTGCTGGTCGCCGGCGCTGACCCGCTCCTGGACGACCCGAATCGTCTGGTCGTTGAACGCGTGCGAGAACGTCCGGACCGTCTCGGCGTCCCGGAGCAGGTCCAGCAAGCGCTGGAGCGGCGCGTTCGGGCGCGTCTGGCTCGGGACGGTTATCGTGGCGTCGGCTAGGTGCCGCAGGTCGAAGTCCATCGCGTCGGTGGGAAGGTACTCCACGATGTCGCGCAGCCCCCGCTCGGTTTCGAGGCTGTCGAGCAGGTCGGTAAACCCGTCGGCGACGATGCGCCCCGTCGCCGTGGCGACGTACTCCCCGGCCGTTCGCCGAATCCAGGACCGCTCCTCGAAGTCGGCGATGATGCGGCCGAGCGTCGCCTGGGACGCGCCGGTCTCGGCCGCGAGTTCGCCGCGCGTGTGGGGCCCTGACGCCAGGAGCCGCAACACCTCGACTCGGTTCGAGGAGAGTGCGAGGAACTCTATCTCTTCGAGCGCCGATTCCATACCGCCGCGTTAGGCGGTCCGTGCTAAAGCGCTTTCGCAGCGTGAAAAAGTTTCACACCGTGAAGGTCCACCACGGCTGTTCGGTCGTTTCGCGTCATGTAAGAATTTCTAAACGGACCTATAACCGTCGGTGCCGTACCGTAGAGTACGATGATTCGGGTCTCTCCGTCTGTTCTCTCCCTCGGCTGTGCAGTCGTTTCAGAAATCACTCACGAGGTGGCGCGATGATTTCGCGCCGCACGCTCGCGTTCGGGGCGGTCGCCAGCGTCCTGTTCGGCGGCACGTTCGTCGGCGCGAAGGCCGGGCTCTCTTATCTCCCGCCGCTCCTGTTCGTCGCCCTGCGGTTCGACATCGCCGCCGTCGCCCTGCTCGGCTACGTCGCCGTGACGCGCTCGCGGGCCGACCTGCTCCCGCGGACCCGCGGCGACGTGCTGGCGATTCTCTCGACGGGGCTGTTCGCGCTCGGCCTGGCGAACGCGCTGATATTCGTTGGCCAGCAGTCGGCCACCAGCGCCGTCGCGGCCATCGTCTTCAGCCTCAATCCCATCCTGACGCCGGTGTTTGCCGCCATCTTGCTCTCCGACGAGCGGCTCTCGGCCCGCGGCGGCCTCGGGATGGTCGTCGGCCTGCTCGGCGTCGGCCTGGTCGTCAGCCCCGACCCGGCGATGCTCCTGAGCGGGGGCATCGGCAAGCTCGTTCTGTTCGCCGGCGCGACCAGCGCCGCGCTGGGCAGCGTCCTCATCCGGTGGTCCGACGGCGGCCTGTCGAGCACGGTCCGGACCGCGTGGGCGCTCCCCGTCGCCGCCGCGCTCTGTCACGCGCTGAGCGTCGGGACGGGCGAATCGGTCGCCGCGGCGGTCTGGTCCCCGACGGCGATAGCGGCCCTGCTGTACGTCGGCATCTTCGCCGGAGCCATCGCCTACATCGCCTACTTCGGCCTGCTCGACACGACGGGCGCGATTCGCGCGAACCTCGTCTTCTACGTGGTCCCCGTCGTGTCGACGCTCGGGGGCTGGGCCCTGCTCGGCGAGGCCATCACCCCGACGGCGGTCGCAGGCTTTCTGACCATCTTCGCGGGGTTCGCGGTGCTGGGCACCGAGTCGGTCGACCTCCGCGGACTGCTCTCGGACCGCACCGAGGACGCCGACGCCGTGGCCGACAGTCTCGGCTTCGCAGACGAACCGCGCGGGTTCGAGTCCGACTGAGCTGGAACCGGACGCGGAGCGCTACACCGGCGGGACGATTGCGGGGTCTTCAGCGAGGAACAGCGTCTCCAGTCCGAGCGCCAGCGTCAGGACGACGCCGAGGATGACCACCGTTCGGACCATCCAGAGCCAGGCCGGGCCGAAAGTACCGAGCCCGCCCGTCCCCTGTCGGAGTTCCTCGACGGCCTCCGCGGACAGGACCCAGCCGACGAACACCAGAATCAGCAGTACCGAGAGCGGCAGGAACAGTTTGTACGCGAGCGTGTCGAACCAGCCGAACCACGACAGGCTCCAGGCCGACGGGAGGCCGAGCACGAACAGGGCGACCCCGACCGCCGCCGACAGCGACACCCGCGAGTACGCGGTGTTGTCGACGCCGTAGGAGACCACCACTTCGAGCAGGCTGATGGCCGAGGACACGGCTGCGATGAGGACGACGCCGAAGAACAGCACGCCGAGGAGTCGCCCCGCCGGGAGCTGGGGGAACGCCGACGCCATGGCGACGAATATCGCCGACGGGCCGCTGGTGTCCGGGCTGACACCGATAGCGAACAGAATCGGGAACACGACCAGCCCCGCCAGCACGCCGATGAGCGTGTTCGTCACGACGATGATGCCGCCGTCGGTCGGCAGGCTCTCGTCGTCACCGATGTACGAGGAGTAGGTTATCATGGCCGCCATCCCCAGCGAGAGGGTGAAAAACGCCTGCCCGACGGCGAACGGAATCAGGTCGCCGGCGTTGGCCGCAAGCGTCGAGAAGTCCGGCGTGAGGAAGTAGCTGTAGCCGGCCCCCGCCCCGTCGAGCGTGGTGACCCAGGCCGCCATCCCGAGCATGAGGACGACGATGCTGGGGACCATCACCTTCGTCGCCTTCTCGATGCCGTCCTCGATGCCCAGCGCGACGATGCCGACACAGACCAGCAGGAACAGCGCCTGGCCGGCGACGGCCTCCGGCCCGGTGGAGATGGCTCCGAAGTACTCCGCGGGGCTGCCGAAGTACGCGCCCGTCGCGCTGCCGAGGATGTACCGCATGACCCACCCTCCGACGACGTTGTAATAGGAGAGAATCCAGAAGCCGGTGACGACACCGAGGCCGCCGACGACCCGCCACTGCCTGTGTCCGAGTTCGGTGAACGCGTCGACGGCGTTGCGGTTCGTCCGCCGGCCGATGATGAACTCCGCCAGCATCGCCGGGAAGCCGATGAGCAACACGGCGGCGAGATAGAACACGAGGAACACCGCGCCGCCGTTCGTCGCGGTCTTGAACGGGAACTGCCAGATGTTCCCGAGACCGACTGCGCTACCGATGGCTGCGAGAATGAACCCCAGCCGCGAGGCCCACGTCTCTCTGTCACTCATTGTGACGCCGCGTATTCTTCTGCCGAATAAAATTGCCCTGATTCCCGGCTGCGGTACCAGCCGGTGGTACCGGGGACGTCACCGCTCCGGCGGTCGAACAGTATCAACTGAGAGAATTGCACTGTTACTTTTTTGGCGACCCTTCCCGGACGAACCGTACACGTGACTACGAAACGCATTCTCGGCTGCGGGACGCTCACGCTGACCGGCGGGGGCCTGGCGGTGGTGTCGGCACGGCAACTACTCGGCGGCACGAACGGCGTCGTCGAGACGGTCATCGCGGCCTTCGGCCTGCTCATCGGCCTCGGCTTTCTCGCCGGGAGCGGCGTGCTTCTCCGAAGCGACCTCCGGACGAAACACGTCCTCAGGGTCGCCGGCTGGAACCTCCTGGGCGTCGTCGCAACGTCGGCCGTCCTGGTCCTGATACTGCTGTACCAGCGGGCGAGCGGGGGGACGCTCCTCGCGCCGCTTTTCAGCGGGACCATCGTCGTCGGCGTCAGCGCCACGGCTCACGTGCTCATCGGCGTCAACGACGTCCGGCGGATACGGGCCCGGAACCTCGCGCGCCAGCGCGAGAAGACGACCGTGATGAACCGCCTCATCCGCCACGACCTGAAACACAGCGCGCAGGTGCTGCTGGGACTCGGGGACGTCCTCTCAGGGACCCCGGACCCGGACGTGGACGACATCGGCGACCGCGTGCGAACGGTCGGGTCGGACCTCGCCGAGATAGACAGCCAGGTCGGGACGGTGACCGACCTCATCGAATCGGAGGACATTGAGCGCGAACCGGTGGCGGTCGACTCCCTCGTCGAGGCCAGCGCCGCGGAGCTTCGACCACAGTTCCCCGACGCGGCAGTCAGCGTGCGCGCCGACGACGGTGTCCGCGCGCTGGCCGGCGACCCGCTCGAAATCGCGGTCAGCGAACTGCTGGAGAACGCGCTGGTCCACGGCGGCGACCCGGCGACCGTAACCGTACGCGTCGACGCCGAGCCACGGACGGTCACGGTGTCGGTCAGCGACGCGGGCCCCGGCATCCCGGAGACCGAGCGCGAACTGGTCAGCGGCGACCAGTCGGTCACGCAGCTGACACACAGCAACGGGCTCGGGCTGTGGCTGTCCAAGTGGGTCGTCGAGGCCTACGGGGGGACGCTCGAGTTCGAAGCCCCCGACGGCGACGGCGCGACGGTCACGCTCCGGCTCGACAGGGCGGACTGAGCCCTGGTCAGGCCTCGCCGTACACCGGGACCGCCGCGCCACTGGTGACCGTGGCGGCGTCCGAACAGAGGAACAGCATCACGGCCGCGATGTCCTTCGGGTCGACCCACGACTCGAAGTCCGACTCGGGCATCATCTCCCGGTTCATCGGGGTGTCGATGACGCTCGGCATGACGGCGTTTGCCCGCACGGTCCCGAGGTTCTCCTCGGCGATGGTCTCGGTCAGGAGCCGGACGCCGGCCTTCGTGGCCCGGTAGATGCCATCGCCCTCGCCGCCCTCCAGCGACGCCCGCGCGGAGACGGAGACGATTGCACCCTCCGTCTCCCGGAGGTGCGAAACCGCGTGTTTCGACGCCAGGAACATCGTCTTCAGGTTCACGTCGAACAGGAAATCGAACGTGTCCGCGTCCGTCTCGTGAATCGGCGTGCCCCCGCGCCAGGTGCCGGCGACGTTCAGCAGGTAGTCGAGCCGTCCGTGGTCGTCGACGACCGCCTCGACCGTCTCGGCCACGTCAGTCTCGTCGCTGAAATCCGCCTGGTAGAAGTCGACGCGCTCGGGCTCGGCCAGCAGGAAGTCCTCGGTGTTCGGTTCGATGATATCGCTGCCACAGACGGTCGCGCCGGCCTCGAGGAAGGCGTCCGCGACCGCGCTCCCCAGCGCCCCGCCGACGCCCGTGATTAGCGCTACCTCGCCGTCGAAGTCGAACTCGACTGACATGGCTATGCCAACGGCTAGCAGGGAAATAAATGTCCGTCCGCGGGACTCGGGAGCCGCCGACCTACGGTGTGACGACGAGCTTGCCGAGGAAGCTGTCGTTCAGCACGTCGTCGTGGGCGGCCGCCACCTCGTCCAGGTCGTAGCGGCGGGCGATGACCGGCGACAGGTCGCCGTCGGCCATGAGCGTCGCCAGTCGGTCGAGTACCGCGCCGAACTCGGGCGTGTTGAACATCGAAACGTGGTGGAAGCTGAGTGCCTTCGCCCGGCAGCGCGGGACGTTCTCGAACGTCGCCGCGAGGTCGGTGTTCCCGATGGCGGCGATGCGAGCGCCCTGGGCGGCGACCTCGGCGTCGAACGCGAGGTAGTCGTCGAGCCGGTGGTCGAGAATCACGTCCGGCGCGCCGGCCTCGACCACGGCGTCGCCGAGGTCGTCACGGCGGTAGTCGAACACGTCGTCCGCGCCGAGGTCGGCCAGCCGGTCGTGGTAGTCCGGCGACGCCGTCGTCGTCACCTGCGCTCCGTTCGCCGCGGCCAGCTGGACCGCGACGTGGCCGACGCCGCCGCTCCCGCCGTGAACCAGCGCCCGCTCGGCCGGCTCCAGCGAACAGGCCGCGACGAGCGTCTGCCAGGCGGTGACGCCGACGAGTGCGACGGCCGCGCCAGCCTCGGCGGAGACGCCCTCGGGGAGCCGCGCCAGGTGCGACTCGGGGACGGTGACGTACTCCGCGCAGGTCCCCTGGAGCCAGTTGCCCAGCCCGGTCGCAAACGCCCGGTCGCCCTCGGCGAAGTCGGCCACGTCCTCGCCGGTCGCGGCGACGGTCCCGGCGCAGTCGGAGCCGGGGACCCAGGGCAGTTCGCCGGGCTCGTAATCACCCGTCCGGAAGTACGTATCGACCGGATTGACCGCCGCTGCCTCGACTTCGAGCAGGACCTCCTCGGGCCCCGGTGTGGGTCGTTCGACGTCGTCGACGCGGAGCACGTCCGTCCCGCCGTACTCGTGGAATCTTACAGCGCGCATTGGCGTATGGTCCGGCGGTACCGGGAAAACGTTTCCCCACGGGGCCGAGCACAGCCCCGCAGCGGCCAACGCGGCGCTGCCGCGAGCGGGTTGAGCTGGCGACGGCGAGGCGTGCCGGGAAACTGGATTCGTTTCGGGGTTCCAGCGCTCCGGTACCACAGTCGGCCACAGCGCTTATCACACGTGAAAATTGCGCAACAACCCTTTATTAGCATGTTTCCGTAGCACTGAGTGATGGAATCAGAAAGGGACTCGCCGCTTCCGAGTGTTATTGCTGGCAGTTACGCTGCCAGACTCGGAGTGGCGCTTTCGTTGGCGATACTCGTCATTATCGCCGTCGGTGTCCTGACGAGCGTCCAGGCGTCCGCGACACTGGAGGAAGATGTCGCGGACGACATCACGGCGCTGTCGGAGACACATGCCGCACAGTTAGACGACTGGCTGACCACGTCGCGGCGGGACGTCCGGTCGACGTCGCGCCTCCCCGTGTTCACTGAGGGGACAGACACGGAGAAACAGCAGCGCCTGGAGCAGCTACGGACCAACGAGGAACTACCGCCCGGGGTGGTGGCGGTCCACTACTTCGACACCGAGACCAACGAGATACGCGCCAGTTCGAACCGGGAGTTCATCGGTGTCGACGCCGCCGACCAGGGCGCGCCCTTCGCCACCGACCCGCCGCAGTTCGACGACCCCGATGACACGCACGTGACCGAGCCGTTTTCGGTGTCGGTCGTCGACCACCCGATAATCGCTGTCGTCTCGCCGGTTCCCGGCGATGAGGACCGGGCGCTCGTGTACATGATCGACCTCAGCCAGAAGGCCGACCAGATATCCGACCAGCGTGAGGGGTCGTTCACCACCGTCGTCAGCACCGACGGCGAGTTCGTCTCGCACCCCAACGCCTCGATGATAGGGTCGACGGCACCGATTTCGCAGATGGAGTCGGACCCCCTGGGCACGCTCGAACCCGGACAGAGCGCGTTCCACGAGACCGATAGCATGCTGATGGGGATGAGCCGCCTCGAATCACACGGCTGGGTCGTCATGGTCCACTCCGACCCGTCGGCCGCCTACGCTCTGAGCGACCAGATAAACTCCGACCTCATCGGGCTCATCCTGCTTGCCGTCGTCAACCTCGGGCTCATCGGTGTCACTATCGGCGGCAACACTATCGCGTCGCTCCGCCGCCTCTCCGTGAAGGCGGAGGCGATAGCGGACGGTGACCTCGACGTCGACCTCGACACGTCTCGGGAAGACGAGTTCGGCACGCTGTATGCGGCCTTCGACAACATGCGGACGAACCTCCGAACGCAAATTTCCGAGGCCGAAACCGCCCGCCAGGAGGCCGAGGAGGCGAAAGAGCAGGCACAGGCCGCCCGCGAGGAAGTCGAGGCCGAACGCAACGAGATGGAGGCACTGACGGGCCACCTCGAACTCAAGGCCCAGCAGTACAGCGACGCGCTGGAGGCCGCCGCCGACGGCGACCTCACCGCGCGGGTGGACACGGACAGCATGAACGAGGCGATGGCCGAGGTCGGCGAGGACATCAACACGACGCTGGACGCGCTGGAAGACACCATCGCGGACATGAAGGCGTTCGCGGCGAACGTCATCCAGTCCAGCGACCGCGTCAACTCGAACGCGGAGCGGGTCGACCAGGCCAGCAAGCAGGTGTCGAAGTCCATCAACGAGATTTTCGAGGGGACGACCGAGCAAAACGAGGGGCTCGAATCGGCGGCCGCGGAGATGCAGAACCTCTCGGCGACCGCCCAGCAGGTCGCCTCCTCGGCTCAGCAGGTCGCCGACACCTCCCAGTCGGCCGCGGACGTCGGCGAGGACGGCCGCGAGGCCGCACAGGAGGCCATCGCGGAAATGAGCGCCATCGAGGAGGAGACCGGCGAGACCGTCGAGGAGATAAACGCCCTCGACGACGAACTCGACGAAATCGGCGAAATCGTCGGCGTAATCACCAGCATCGTCGAACAGACGAACATGCTCGCCCTGAACGCCTCCATCGAGGCCGCCCACGCCGACGGGGACGGGGACGGGTTCGCCGTCGTCGCCGACGAAATCAAGGGCCTCGCGGAGGAGACCAAGGAGGCCGCCGCCGACATCGAACAGCGCATCGAGGCCATCCAGGAGCAGGCGGGCGACACGGTCGAGACGATGGAGTCGACCAGCACCCGAATCACCGAAGGCGTCGCCACGGTCGAGGAGACCGTCGACGCGCTGGAGACCATCGTCGAGTACACGGAGGAGGTCGACACCGGCATCCAGGAAATCGACCGGGCGACCGAGGAACAGGCCCGGACCGCACAGGACGTGATGGGGACAATCGACGACCTGACGACCATCAGCCAGCAGACGGCGACGGAGGCCGACACCGTGGCCGGCGCGGCACAGGACCAGTCCGCCTCTATCGACGAAGTGTCGGAGTCCGCGACGGAACTCCGACAGCGGGCTGACGACCTCGAATCGCTACTGGACCGCTTTACCGTCGAGAGCTCCGCCGGCGCGGGTGTCGACGGCACGGCCGCGGTGGGGGACGACTGACAATGGCAACGATAACGACCTGGTTCACGCTGGGACTACTCGGCGAACTGCTCGGGACGGCGGTGCTGGCGTACGGCTACACGCTCGTCCCCGAAGAGACGCGAAAGCGGTACCTGCTGCTGATAGCGATTCCGGGCATCGCCATCGTCGCCTACGCCCTGATGACGCTGGGTTTCGGCGCGATACAGACGGACGGGCACGTGGTGTACGCAGTTCGCTACGCCGACTGGCTGCTGACGACCCCGCTCAACGTCCTGTTCCTGGCGCTGCTGGCCGGGGCGAACCGACGGGACACGGTGACACTCGTCGTCCTGCAGGCGCTGACTATCGTCTTCGGGTTCGCCGGTGCGGTCTCGCCGTCGCCGGTCAGCTACGCCCTGTTCGCGGTCGGTGCGACGCTGTTCCTCGGTGTCATCTACCTCCTCTACCGGAACATCGCGGGGGCCGCGGCGTCGACCCTGTCGGACATCGAGATGAGCCTGTACCGCACGCTCCGGAACTTCGTCGTCGTCCTCTGGATGGTGTACCCGGTCGTGTGGCTGCTCGGTGTGCCGGGTCTGGGGCTGCTGGACGTGGAGACGGCGTCGCTCGTGGTCGTCTACCTCGACGTGGTCACGAAGGTCGGCTTCGGCCTCATCGCCCTGCTGGCGATGATGGACCTCGGTTCGGTCGGGGAGGCCACTGACGAGGCGACGCCAGTGGCAGGGGACTAAGCGAGGGGCGTGACCGCAGGGAGCGGCCCTCGACTACGGCGAACGGCGGAGCTGTGAGCCGCGGACATAGAGCGACCCTGTCTTTTCGAGCGACTCGTGCACGGCAGCGGTAGCGTCCGCTCAGGCCCGGTCCTCGCTGCCGCCCGTCTCCGCGTCGCCGGCCGTATCGCTCGTCTCGGACTCGTCGGCGGTATCGAGGGCGTCGGGGAGTCGGGTCTCGACGAGCCAGAACGTCAGCCGGTAGACGCCGTAGCCGAGCGCGACGAACAACACCAGGTCGATGAGGTACAGTTCGAGGAACTCGACCAGCGAGATGTCGCTGAGCGCGAGGTCGCCCGTCAGGATGAGAAACTCAAGGGTGGCGACGACGAACAGCGCCGGCGCGAACAGAATCACGAGGCCGATGACCAGACGTGCGAGCCGTTTCTGCGAGGGGGAGACGGGCATACGTACAGTATCGATGGCCGGACAGATAGCTCTACGCGCCACTCGCTCACATCGGTGGGTCTGAGTGGCAGTACGGCCGGAAAACGGGAAGAAATCGCTGCTACGCCAGGCAGGGACGACCGGTCAGTGGATGCCCATCGCTTCGATCTGTTCCTGGTACCGGTTCCGGATGGTGACCTCCGTCACCTGGGCCACGTCGGCGACCTCGCGCTGGGTCTTCTTCTCGTTGCACAGCAGCGAGGCGGCGTAGATGGCTGCGGCGGCGTACCCCGTGGGCGACTTGCCCGAGAGCAGGCCCTGCTCGGCGGTGGTGTCGATTATCTCGTTGGCCTTCGACTGGACCTCTTCGGAGAGTTCCAACTCCGAGGCGAACCGGGGGACGTACTGCTTGGGGTCGACCGGCTCCATCTTCAGTTCGAGTTCCTGGGCGACGTACCGATACGTCCGCCCGATTTCCTTCTGTTCGACCCGGGAGACGTCCGAGACTTCTTCGAGGCTCCGGGGGATGCCCTCCTGTCGACAGGCCGCGTACAGGCAGGCGGTAGCGACGCCCTCGATGGAGCGTCCGCGGATGAGGTCCTCGTTGAGCGCGCGCCGGTAGATGACCGAGGCGACCTCCCGGACCGAGCGGGGGACGCCGAGTGCGCTGGCCATGCGGTCGATTTCCGACAGCGCGAACTGCAGGTTCCGCTCGCCGGCGTCCTTGGTCCGGATGCGCTCCTGCCACTTCCGCAGTCGGTGCATCTGGCTCCGCTTCTCGGAGGAGAGCGACCGACCGTAGGCGTCCTTGTCCTTCCAGTCTATCTGTGTGGTCAGCCCCTTGTCGTGCATCGTCTGGGTCGTGGGGGCTCCGACGCGTGACTTGGACTGGCGCTCGGAGTGGTTGAACGCCCGCCACTCCGGCCCGCGGTCGATGTTCTCGTCCTCGATGACGAGGCCACAGTCCTCACAGACGAGTTCACCGCCGCCGTCGCTGGATATGGACTCCGACTCACACTCGGGGCAGGTCTGCTGGCCCGTGTTCTCGGACTCCTCCTCGCGTTCCTCCTGGTCAGACTCCCGCTGGCGCGTCGGCCGTTCCATGTGTTCTTTTACGGAGAAAAGCCAATCACGTATAAATGTTTGGGCGGTCCCGGCAGTTTTGCCCGATTCGGACCCCCATTACGGGCGTGCGCTGGAATAATCATGTTAAATTCCGCTAGAACTGTCTATATTTCGGACGGCTGCCAGATGGAAACGCCCGCCACGCCCGTCTCGCGCTCCGGGACGACGACGGAGCGAAGGGTCGGCGTCGTCCGACCGCCACATCGCGCTCTTTTAGTCCGGGAGTCCCTCACGCCCACGTATGAGCAAGGTCAACATCGGGCTCCGGGGCTGGCGCTTCGACGAGGACGTGCTCGGACCCGACGGGCGGGTCCAGCCGCTCAAGACGCTGGAGCCGGAGACACGGCAGCGGCTGCTGGTGCTCGCAGAGCGGGTGGTCGACCCCTGTGACGCCTGCTGGCTGATTCACGGCGACGCGGACATCGAGCAGTGCAACGTCGCCGACGCCATCTACGGGGAGCCGATGGGCGAGGTGGTCCTCTGTTCGGACCACGAGACGGACTTCATCTACTGGTTCCGCGAGGACGGCGGCGAGGCCTACGCCGGCGAGACGGACCTCGCTTCGGCGTTTCACGAGTGGTTCGCCGACGGGAACCGCGCCCCAGACGGGTACGTCGGCCTCGAACACGTCGAGGAGGACCCGACGGCCCTGCCGGAGGCCCCCGACAGGGACGAGGCGATTCCGGGCCTGGAGGAGGAAGTCGAGCAGATGGACCAGGAGGACCTCGACGCGCTCGACATAGACCTCAGCGACCTGGACGTATGATTTCGGTCGCCGTCGTCGACGCGGAGACGCCGGGCAACGTCGGCACCATCGCCCGGTCGATGAAGAACTTCGGCCTGTCGGAGCTGTTGCTCGTCGACCCGCCGGAACTCGACCCCGACGGCGAGGCCTACGGCTTCGCCGGGCAGGCCCGTGAGGACATCCTCCCGAACGCCCGGACGGTGACCTTCGACCACCTCGTCGAGAACTACCACACCGTCGCCTGCACGGCGACGACGAACGAGGACCCCGCCAACCACGTCCGGTACCCGGCGACGACGCCGGCCGACCTGGCCGACTCGCTCCGGGGCGTCGAGGGCGACGTCTGCGTCGTCTTCGGCCGCGAGCGGGTCGGGCTCTCGAACGACGAACTCGCCCGGCTGGACCGCATCTGCTCTATCCCCGCGAGCGAATCCTACCCCGTCCTGAACCTCGGACAGGCGGCCACCATCGTGCTCTACGAACTCCGCGAGCTGACCGTCGACGCGACCCAGCACCCCGAGGAGCTACACGCCCTCGCCGAGAAGCCGGCCGTCGAGGGGCTGCACGAGGAGTTCGACCGGTTCCTGCACGCTATCGGCCATCCCGAGGAGAAACAGCACAAGGCCCGGCGGCTGTTCCGCCGGGTGCTCGGCCGTGCGGGACCGACCGGGCGGGAGGCGAAGACGCTTCGTGGGCTGTTCCGGCGGGCCCGGCAGCGCATCGACCGCGCCGGGGACGAGTGAACTCAGTCGGGGTCCCCGAACCCGGTCGCCGTATCGAACAGCCCACCGATGACCGCGTCGTGGGCCTTCCGCAGCCGGTAGTGTAGCGTCGGCGCGGAGATGTCGAGCGTCTCGGCCAGTTCCTCGGCGGAACTCTTCCGCGGCCAGTCGTAGTACCCGCGCGCGTAGGCGGTCTTGAGCGCGGCGGCCTGTTTCGGCGTCAGCCGGTCGCGTAGCCGCGTCTGGAAGTCCGTGGCCGTCGAGACCGGTCGGTCGACGTACTGCTTGCTCCGCAGTTCCGTCCCGGGGGCCGTCTCTCGGACGGTCTCGACGACGGCCCGGACGTCGACGTCTGGTGCCATCTCCGCGGCGAATCGCAGGTCGCCGTCCGCCGCGACGGCCTTCGTCACGGCACCGCCGTAGTCCGCGAGCGCGTCGAGGGGCGACGCCGACACCTCGTCGAGCGCGACTTCGAGCAGTGGCCCCCGGTCCGCCGCCGGCTCGACGACGGCGCAGGACGCGACCGACGGCGTCTCGGTGAGCGCCCGACACACCCGGTCGGTGTCCGCGCCGCTGACCCGAACGTAGTAGAGGCAGTCCCCGTCGCTGGTCGGGACGCGTCGGTCGAGCGTGAACGAGCAGTCGAGCGCGGCGGAGACGTCGGCGAGGACGCCGCCCGACTCGGGCGTCAGGAACTCCAGTTCGACGGCTGTCGCCGCCTGCAACGACTGCTGACTGTGGATGCGCTGGACGGAGAGCGCGATGAGCCGGCCCAGGTCGGCCAGGATGGCCGACTCGCGACAGCCGATTGTGGCTCCGGTCGGCGCGTACACCACCAGTACGCCGTAGGTGGTCTCGCCGGTCGTGAGTGGGACTGCCGCGACGGCCGAAGCGCCCGGGACCAGCGGCCCGTCCGACTGTGCCGCCGCGCCGGCGATGTCCTCGACGACCTGCACCTCGCCGGTGGTGATGGCGTTCGCGGCGAGGCTGTGCTCGGCGGCCGAAAGCCGCTCCTGTGTCGCCTCCTCGATTCCCGCTGCTGTACGCAGCGTCACCGTCGTCGCGTTCTCCCGGCTCCCGACCCACACGGCCCGGTACAGGTCAGAGTCGGTGAGGTGCGTACACACTTCGGATTCGATTCCCTCGCGGGTCTGTGTGTCCTGGAGCGCTTTCGCAATCTCCCGGCCCAGGACGTTGAGCCGCTGTGCCTGTTCGAGCTCGTCGCGCTGGCGTTCGAGTTCCGCCTGCCGGTCCTTGTGGGCGGTGATGTCGCGGGCGACGAAGACGACGGTGTCGAGGTCGTACGCCCGACGCTCCAGGGGCGCGACCCGCGCCTCGAACCAGCGCTCGCCGCCGGGAGCCCCCAGTTTGTACTCCACGGACTGGAACGTCCCGGTCCGGAGGGCCGCACGGACGGTCGCGAGCAGCGAGTCGGCGGTGTCCGCCGACAGCGCCCCGTGGAGCGTCTGCCCGACGAGCGTGTCCGTATCGTCTACCTCGACCATCGCCTCCGGGTCCGTCAGGCAGTCGATGAACCGCCCTTCCGCGTCGATGACGAAACTGGGGTCCGGCAGGGCGGTGTTCAGCGCGTGGCGCTGTTCCGCGTGGCGCTGCCGTTCGAGCTCGTACCCCACCCAGTCCGAGAGCAGGCGGACGAACGTCAGGTCCCACTGCGTGTACGCCGCCGCGCGCGGTTCCAGCCCGTAGAAGCAGAACGTCCCGTACACGGCCCCGTCGACGACGACGGGCGCGCCGATGTAGTTCTCGATTCCCCACGCCGGGTCGGCCAGCGCCGGCGCTTCCGCCTCGACGTCGCTGAGTGCGAGCGGCTCGCGGTACTCGACGACGTGGCCGCAGTTCGGCAGGTCGTCGATGCTCGCCGTCCGGCCGGCTTCGAGGGCCGCGGTCGGCGGCGTCACCACCGCCTCGAACACGTACTCGTCACCGTGGACCCGGGACAGCGTCCCGAACGGCGTTCCCAGCGTCTCACAGCCGTGTGCCAGCAGTGCGTCGAGTTGCTCCGCGAACGTCCGGTTCGCGTCGGTACAGATGGCGTACGCCGATTCGAGCGCCGCCTCCCGCTCTTTCCGGGCCGTGACGTCGATGTGTGTGACCGACGCATACGTCGCCCCGTCGAGCGTGAACGCCGCGGCGTACAGCCGGAACCATCGGTTCGTCGACGGGGAGTGACACGGGTATTCGAGCTCGAAGGTCGGTCGCTCACCGTCGAGGACCGCCCTGATTCCGTCGGCCGCCTGGGGCCCGGTCGCGTCGTCGGCCGCCGCGGCGACGTCGAGGTAGTTCGCGCCCAGCGTCTCCGGTGCCAGGTCCGTCCCGTTCGCCCGACCGAACTCGTCCCACGTCTCGTTCGTCGAGAGAATCACCCCGGACTCGTCGACGATTGCGAACATGAACGGTAGCGTGTCGATGGCCGGCCCGTACAGTGCCGGGACGCCGTGGCCATCCATGCTACTCGGAGCCATACAGTCAGTGTGACGGCGAGCCACTTAACGCCCCGAGTCTAGTTAGAAAGGCAACAATCGGTGGGTGTGTCGGGAGAGCTGAGAGTGCGGCGTATTCGCCGCTGTGGCTGCCAATTCGTCGGGAACTAACGGCTTCGGGCTGGCGGGCGGGCCACGACACGTCCGGATACTAACCGATTACTGTTCGACCCGGATATATCAGCCACCTCTCCGGTTCCCCGCCGCTCGTTCTAGGGGCCTAGAGAGAGTGCTTAGGGCGGTGACCGCTGTAGCGACGCACAGATACCCACACGTCACCATGGACTCTACTCCCACTCCGGTTCGCGTCGAACTGTTCGTCCGGTCCCTGTGCCCGGAGGGCGCAACGCGCCACCAGAACTACGTGCTGGACCGGCTACAGGCGCTCGAAGAAGCGGGTGCCATCGAGGACCTGTCGGTACTCATCTGGGGGAACCGGATAGAGCCGGACATCGCACGGCGGACTCCGGAGGGGCGACGCCTGCTCGCGCGGCTCTCTAGGTTCCGGAAGTGGGCGCGCGATGCCGACGCCTCCTTGGACGCCTTCGACTGGGGGCACCCGGTCACGAACGTGGCCTCCGACGAGTCGCTCAGCGTCATCACCCTGCCGACGCTCGCGCTCGCCGAGTACGTCGACGACGACCTCCAGCACGTCGCCCCCTGTACGCGCGACGGGGTCGCCCACCGCGTCACTGACCGGGTGGACCGCCTCGCGGACGCCACGCGCCCGACAGACGAACCGGAGCGCGAACACACCGTGGTACAGTAACGCCGGGACGCTTCGGATCGGTCCCGTCACGCGGCACGCGAACCACCCGGGCAGGCGGCGACCGCGTCCGAACCGCCCGGCGACACCCCCTGAACACACCCGAGACACATGAACACGGAACAAACTGACACCCCCGACTCGCTCCCGCTGGACGACCGACTCTCGCTCCTTTCCTCGCAGTACCGGCGCTACCTCCTGTACGGGCTTTCGAAGTACACGACGCCGGTCTCGCTCGCGGTGCTCACCGACACGGTCACCGAAATCGAGTACGGGACGCCCGCCGACCAGTACCGCGACGAGCGCCTCAGGATTTACACGGCCCTCTATCACAACCACGTCCCGCGGCTGGTCGATGCCGGCGTCGTCCGGTACGACCAGGCCGACGACGCGGTCGACGTCGGCCCGAACGCGCCGGCGCTCGCCCCGCTGCTCGAACTGACGGTCGACTACGACCTGTCCGCGAACGGCGACGGCCTGTCACGGGAGCCCGTCGATGTCGACGCCCTGTACCCCGACCGGAGCTAGGCCCGCTTCTGTATCTCCGAGCGCAACACGTCGCTCACCGTATCGCCGTCGGCCTTACCGCGGAGCGCGCCCATGCACTCGCCCATCAGCGCCGAGAACGCGCCCATCCCCTCCGCTTCGACCTGGTCCTCGTGACGCTCGACGACCTCGACGACGGCCTCCCTGACCTCCGACTCGTCGACGCCGCCGAGGTCCTCCTGCTCGACCGCCGCCTCGGCCGAGAGCGACGGGTCCTCGGCCAGTGCCGTCAGCAGGTCCTCGATGCCCTCGCGGGGCACGTCGCCGCCGTCGACCAGGAGAACCGCCGCTCGAAGGTGCTCGTCGGTGAGGTTCCCGACGGGGACGTCGTCGCGGCGGAGTTCGGTCAGCGTCGACTCGAGCGTGCCGGCGGCCAGCGTCGGGTCGACGCCCTCGCCCTCGACCAGCGCCTCGAACAGTGGCCACCGCTGGCCGTAGGCGACCTGTTCCGCGAGCCCCGAGCCGAGGCCGAACTCGCTCTCGTACCGGTCGACCTTCTCGGTGAGCAGTTCCGGCGTCTCCACTTCGGTCACGTCCGGCTCGACCGGCGGCACGTCCGTCTCGGGGTACATCCGCGCCGCGCCCGGGAGTGGGCGGAGGTACCGCGAGGTGGCGTCCTCGTTGGCGTCACGGGTCTCCTCCGGGACGCCGTCGAGGGCCGTCTCCGCGCGCTCGGCGACGGCGTCGATGGCGAGTTCGGCGGTTTCGGGGTCGTCGGCGACGATGGCGACGGCGTCCTCGGGACCCGCGTCGACGGCGTCCCGCAGGGCCTCGACCTCCGCTTCGGTGACGCCATAGGCCGGCAGTTCGTCGGTGTGGAAGATGCCGCCCGCGCCGTGGCGCTTGGCGTGGTCCGAGAGCTCCGTGCCGAGTCGGCGGTCGGGCTGAATCTCGCGGCCGACGAGGCCGTCGAAGCCCTCCAGCCGGAGGGCCTGCACCCGCCCGCCGCTGTCGAGCGCGCCGGCGATGACTCCCGAGTCCGTGTCCGCGAACACGTCGGTCACGTCCCGTGGCTCGCCGACGCTGGCCTCGCGCTCGCCGAGTTCCGCGGCGATGTCCAGCAGTTCGACCTGCCGGCGGACCTCGTTGCGGACCAGGTCGTCGATGTCGTCGAGGCTCTGGACGCCCTTCAGTTCGATGCGCGCGCCCTCGGCGATGGAGACGTTCACGTCCTGGCGGATGGTCCCGAGGCCGCGCTTGACCTTCCCGGTCGAACGGAGGAGCATCCCGATGCGCTCGGCGGCCTCGCGGGCCTGCTCGGGCGAACTGATGTCGGGCTTGGTCCCGATTTCGACCAGCGGGATGCCCAGGCGGTCGAGCGAGAAGCGCACGCCGTCGTCGGTCTCTTCGACGCGCTGGCAGGACTCCTCCTCCAGGAGCATGTCCTCGACGCCGACCGGGCCGTCGCTGGTCTCGATTTCGCCGTCGTTGGCGACCAGCATCGACCGCTGGAACCCCGTCGTGTTCGAGCCGTCGACGACGATTTTTCGCATGACGTTCACCTGGTCGACGACGTTCATGTCCAGTAGCTGGGCGATTTCGAGCGCCGTCTCCGTCGCCTCGCGGTCGACGCGGTGGGGCGGCTCGTCGTCCTCCTCGACGAGGCAGGTGGTGTCGTAGGCCAGGTACTCGAACTCCCGGTCGACCATGCTCTCCTCCAGGGCGGCCTCGTCGATTTCGCCCAGTTCGCTCTTGGTCGGGTGGAGATAGCGGGTAAAGGAGCGTCCGGACTCCTCGGGTTCGCGGGTCGTCGTCGGACAGTCACAGAACAGTTTCGTCGCGGTATCGAGTTGCTGGTGAATCTCAAGGCCGGCGACCAGCCCCAGCTCCTCGTAGTCGTACTCGGTCATTGTCGAGGTGTCCGGGACCGGGGGCCAAAAAACGCTCCCTTCCGCCGCCTCGGCGCTGTCCTTTTGCGTCTCTGCCACTCAGGACCGATATGCGCTGGCTGTCGACGGTCGCAATCGCCGCCCTGTTCCTGACGGCCGGCTGTAACGCGTTCGTTGGGGCCGATACCACCGAGCGCGAGACGCTCACGCCGGCCCCGGTACCGACCGCGACGGCGACGGCCGCGACCGCCGCCCCGCCCGGCGTGACGACCGACGGCCTCGACAACGTCGCCCTGCTGTCGGCCGCCCACCGACAGCGGCTCAACGGGACGAGCTACACGCTGCACGAGCGCTACGCCCAGTACAGCACTGGCCGGAACGACACGAGTTCGGTCCGCCGGGCCGAAACCGTCACCGTCGAATCGGCCACCCGGTACCGCGACGAACTGACCCGTGTCTCGACCGACGCGAACGGGAGCTTCGCGCGCTACGAGCAGTCGACCTACGCCGACGGCACCCGCTGGTACGAGCGGCGTGACAACGGCACCGTCGAGCGACAGCGCGGGGCGGTCCGGTTCGGCCGCGACAAGTACGCGTACCGCACCGCGTTCTACCTGAACCGCTACGCCGTCGTCGGCCGGAGCTCGACGAGCGTTACCACCCGCAACGGGACCCGCGTCTACCGCGTCCGCGGCTCCGGCGGAGAACTTCCGACCACGGAGCGGTTGACGGCGTACCGCGTCGAACTTCTGGTCGAACCCGACGGCTTCGTCCGGCGGTTCTCGGTCCGGTACCGGTCCGAGGCCCACGTGGTCAGGTACCGCTTCTGGTACGAACACGTGGGCGAGTCGGCCGTCACTCGGCCGGCGTGGGTGAACGAGTCCACCCCGGCTGGCTGACACCTCGCAGGCACCGCGCCCCCGCGGCTCCTCGCGTCGCCGCTCCGGCCCTCGCGTTCCGCGACTCATCGCCGTTCGCGTTATCGAGGGCCGCTCACTTCGTTCGACCCTCGCTACTCGTCTCCGAGAATCCCGCGCTCGGTCATCTTCGCGGGGTCCAGCACCTCGTCGACCTCGTCCTCGTCGAGATACCCCTCTTCGAGGACGACTTCGCGGATGGTCTTGTCCTCGGCGAGGGCCTTCTTGGCGACCTTGCTGGCCTTGTCGTAGCCGATGGCAGGGTTGAGCGCCGTCGCCAGCGCCATGCTCTGCTGGACGCGCTCGGCGCAGTGGTCGGCGTCGGCTTCGAGTTTGGCGACGAACTTCTCGCCGAACACCGCGCTGCTGTTGGCGATGAGCTTGGCCGACTGCAGGAAGTTCGAGGCCAGCACGGGCTTGTAGAGGTTCAGGTCTATCTGGCCCTCGGCCGCGCCGGCCGAGACGGCGGCGTCGTTACCGACGACCTGCTTGTGGACCTGATTGACCGCCTCGGCGACGACGGGGTTGATCTTCCCGGGCATGATGGAGGAGCCGGGCTGGTTCTCCGGCTGGTCTATCTCGCCGAGGCCGTTGCGCGGGCCGGAGGCGAGCAGGCGGAGGTCGTTGGCTATCTTGTTCAGCGAGCCGGCGACGGTCCGGAGCGCGCCGTGGGCTTCCGACATCGCGTCGTGGGCGGCCTGGGCTTCGAAGTGGTTGTCCGCCTCGCGGAAACTGAGGTCCGTTTCCTCGCTGATGTACTCGGCGGCTTTCGCCGGGAACTCGGGATGGGTGTTCAGGCCGGTCCCGACGGCGGTGCCGCCCAGCGCGAGTTCGGCCAGGCGGCCGTGGGTGTCCTGCACGCGGGAGATGCCCTTCTCGACCTGCGTGCGGTAGCCCGAGAACTCCTGGCCCAGCGTCACCGGCGTCGCGTCCTGGAGGTGCGTGCGGCCGGTCTTGACCACGTCGGCGAACTCGTCTTCCTTGGCTTCGAGCTCGTCACGCAGCGTCTTCAGGCCCGGAATCACGTCCTTCTCGACCGCTTCGAGGGCGGCGACGTGCATCGCCGTCGGAATCACGTCGTTGCTCGACTGGCCGAAGTTGACGTGGTCGTTCGGGTGAATCTCGCGGGTCCCGATTTCGCCGCCGTACAGCTCCGTCGCACGGTTCGAGATGACCTCGTTCGCGTTCATGTTCGAGGACGTGCCCGACCCGGTCTGGAACACGTCGACGGGGAACTGGTCGTCGTGCTCGCCGGCGATGACCTCGTCGGCGGCCTCGATTATACAGTCGGCCTTGTCCTCCGGAACCGTCCCGAGGTCGCGGTTGGCCTGTGCGGCCGCCTTCTTGACGACGCCCAGCGCCCGGATGAACCGCCGTCCGAACGTCACGTCGCTGATGGGGAAGTTCTCGACGGCGCGCTGGGTCTGGGCCCCCCAGTACGCGTCGGCTGGCACCTGCATCTCACCGAGGCTGTCCTGCTCTGTCCGGTACTCGTCGGTCATACGTCCGGGGGGTGGGTCGCACGGTCGTAAAACCCACCGGTACGAGTCGGGACACCATCCGCCACAGGTCCACAACGCCGCGGCGGCCGACCGGTCGCTCCGGTCCCGTCCAACGGTGGAGACCGCGGGGCTCAGAACCCGTGACCTGGATAAATGTGTATTATCATTCGGAAATATTAAGTAGAATCTCTATCCACTTACCATGAGTTCGACGCCACAGAGACGTTCATGACTGACACCCCGGCGACGCCGGTTGCGGCGGCGTGGTGCCGTCGTTCTCGGGTCCCGGGGCTCGATTGGGTACCGACGGACGTGACACCCCGCGAACGCTCGCAACCGGTGTACCCGCCGTGTTGCAACCGCTCGCCCGCTCGGCACGACGACGGGATGGCACACCCGTCGCGCCGGCGCGCCCGCCAGCCTGTGTTGGTGCGACAGACTGGTCCGGACGCGGTCGGCGCGCGCGTGTCGGCCGGCGAGGCAGTGTGACTGACGACACATCCGTCGGGCCGATGGACGGCGAACTCACGTCGGCGAACGACTGACACAACCATGCGCGAGATACTCAGCAGACTCCTCGCCACCGGGGGCCGGCTCCGGTCGGCGGTATCGAGAGACGAATCGGACGGAGACCAACTGGCAACAGACGGGGGTGCGACGGTGCAGACGACCCGGGGCGACTCGCTCCGGAACTCGCTGCCGGTCGAGTGGGAACTCGTCGAATCCGCCCCGTTCTGGCTGCCGCCAGTCCTGTTTGCGGGCTTTTTCGTCTACGGCGCTATCGCCTGGAACTTCCTCCTGTCGCTGACCGACTACAGCGGTCTCGGCGGTGCACAGTACGAGAACTTCGATTTCAGCATGTACAGCCGCATGCTGAGCGACGGGACGTTCTGGCAGGCGGCACAGAACACGGTGGTGTTGCTCGTCGTGTTCACCGTCCTCTGCCTGGCGCTTGGCCTGTTCGTGGCCATCCTCATCGACCAGCAGATACGCTTCGAGAACACCTTCCGGACCATCTACCTGCTGCCGATGAGCCTCTCGTTCGTCGTCACGGCGACGATGTGGGCGTGGGTGTACAATGCCCGCAACGGCGTGCTCAATCAGCTGTTCCGGCTGTTCAATCTCGAAGGCGCGCTGGTCGGCCTGCTCCGCCCGGCGGGGGTCAGCGCGCAGGTGATACAGTGGCTCTCCTGGAACACGACCGCCCTGGCTGCGGTCATCTTCGCTCTCATCTGGCAGTTCAGCGGTTACGCGATGGTCGTGTTCCTCGCCGGCCTCCGGGCGATTCCCACCGAACACTACGAGGCGGCGCGGGTCGACGGCGCGTCGACGGTCCGGATGTACGCGCGGGTCATCATCCCGCAACTCCGGGCCTCCGCGGTGTCGGCGTCGGTGGTGTTGATGGTGTTTGCGCTGAAGGCGTTCGACTTCATCTACGCGCTGCGGGGCTCACAGCCGGGGGCGAACATGGACATCCTGGCGACGATGATGTACCGCGTCGCCTTCGACAGCCTCCAGTGGGCGTACGGGTCCGCCGTCGCCATCGTGCTGTTCGTGCTCGCCCTGCTCGTCATCGGACCGTATCTCTACAGCGAATACCGACGGGGTGAACTATGAGTACTGGAGACGGCGGCTTCCTCGACGGGCTTCGGAACACGGAGAGCAGTCGTATCGGCCTGTATGCCCTCCTGCTCGCGGGCATCGCCTTCTACCTCTTCCCGGTGGAGACGGCCGTGATGACGATGTTCAAGACCGAGAGCGCGTTCGCCCGGACGCTCCCGTTCGCGCCGCCGGGTGCCGACGGCTTCACGCTCGACGCGCTCGCCACCGCCTGGAACACGCTTCGGCCGGGACTGCTGAACTCGCTGCTGATGGCGATTCCGGCGACGATTATGTCGGCGCTGCTGGGGAGCCTGACTGCCTACGGGCTGACGACGCTGAGCTGGCGCGGCCAAGTCGGCGTGGTCGTCCTCATCATCGCGGGCATCTTCATCCCCTACCAGGCCGTGCTGGTCCCGCTGGCACAGTTCTGGTTCCAGGTGCTCCCCGGTATCGTCGAGGGCTTTATCAACACGCTCTTTGGCTTCCTCACCGGTGGGAACTGGGAGTACCCGAGCCGCAACGGTTACGTGCAGCTGCTGCAGCTGTCGGTCACTCACGCGGCCTACGGGATTCCCATCTGTACGCTGCTGTTCCGGTCGTACTACCAGAGCATCTCGGACGAGATGATAGAGGCCGCTCGCCTCGACGGCGCGAGCGCGTTCAGCATCTACCGCAACATCATCCTCCCGCTGTCGCTGCCGATGTTCGCGGTGACGCTCATCTACCAGTTCACGCAGGTGTACAACGACCTGCTGTTCGCGCTGGTGCTCATCAACGAGCCGGCCTCGCAGGTGGCGACCCAGCGCCTCGCGGCGCTGACCGGCGGGGTCGTCCAGTCGTTCAACACCACGATGGCGGGGGCCATCGTCGCAGCACTTCCGACGCTGCTCGTCTACATCGTGTTCGGCGAACAGTTCGCGAAAGGCGTCGCTGGAGAGTAATCACGGAGGCATTCACTATGGCACAACTCACACTGGACGAGGTAACGAAGACGTTCCAAGACGACGACGGCGAAATCATCGCTGTAGACCGGGTATCAGCCGACATCGAGGACGGCGAGTTCCTCTGTGTCGTCGGCCCGTCGGGCTGTGGGAAGTCGACGACCCTGCGGATGATCGCTGGCCTCGAAGACATCACGAGCGGCGAAATCCGACTCGACGGACAGGTAATCAACGACCAGCCGCCGGCCCGGCGGAACGTGGCGATGGTGTTCCAGTCCTACGCCCTGTATCCCCACATGACCGTGCGGGAGAACATGGCCTTCGGGCTGGAGGAGTCGACGGACATGCCCGACGACGAGATAAACGAGCGCGTCGAGCAGGCGTGCAAGGACATGGGCATCTACGAGCTCATCGACCGCAAGCCCGGCGAACTCTCGGGCGGCCAGCAACAGCGGGTGGCGCTGGGCCGAGCAATCGTCCGGGACCCCGAAGTGTTCCTGATGGACGAGCCGCTGGCGAACCTGGACGCGAAGCTCAAAGCCGAGATGCGGACCGAGCTCCAGGAGCTCCAGCAGGAACTGGACGTGACGACGGTGTACGTCACCCACGACCAGACGGAGGCGATGACGATGAGCGACCGCATCGCCATCCTCAACGACGGCGTCCTCCAGCAGTGTGCGACGCCGCTCGAGTGTTACCACGAGCCGAACAACCTCTTCGTCGCCGGTTTCATCGGCGAGCCGTCGATGAACTTCTTCCCGACTACCCTGGAGGGGTCGACGCTCAAAGGCGACTGGTTCGAGTACGAACTCAGCGACGAGACGCTCGCCGAAATCGAGGGGACGACCGACGTCACGCTGGGCATCCGGCCCGAGGACATCGAGTTCGTCGACAGCGACGACCCGAACGTGTTCGACGCGTCGGTCAACGTCGTCGAACCGCGAGGCAACGAGAACACCGCCCACCTGCAGTTCGACGAGTCGATGGACGAGCAGTTCACCGCGACCGTCGGCGGGATGAAACGGCTCGACGCCGGCCAGCGCGTCAGGGTCCGGTTCCCAGAGGAAGCAATTCACCTCTTCGATACGGCCAGCGGCGAGGCCGTCCGGAACCGGGAACTCGGCGAGGTCGAAGCGGTCGAATCGGTCGTCTGAGTCGGTATCACCGCTGATATTTTCCGCGGAGCGTTTTTCAACCGGTCCCGGACTACTACGCGTACATAGCCGTTTATGCCTCAGCAACCTGACAGCAGACCGACCGTTCTCGTCGTCGGGTCGCTGGACCCCGTGGCACAGCGTCTGCGCGACCGTGGCGTAACCGTCTCGCGGGTCTCGGGAACGACGGCGGCCGTCGAACGGGTCGACGGGGGCGGCGTCGACTGCGTCGTCGCGGCGTATCGGACAGCACCGCTCACCGGCGTCGAACTCGCCGGGTCCGTCCAGTCGCAGGCCGACGTGCCGACCGTAGTCGTCGGGGACGCCCCCGACGGCGCGAACGACGTACCGGGCGTCCACCGGGTGGTGGCAGACGCCGGGCCAGAGGACGTCGCCGACGCGGTTTTGCGGGCCGTCGAGTCACGGACCGACGGGCTCGACCCGGAGCCGGCGGCGCTGACCGGGTCGTCCGACGTGTACGAGACGATTCTCGGGACGGCCGCCGACGGCATCTACTTGCTCGACGCCGACGGCCGCGTGCAAACGGTCAACGACGCGCTGCTTTCGAAGACGGGCTACGACCGGACGGAACTGCTCGGCGAGCACGTCTCCGTGCTGATATCCGAGGAGGACGTCGCCCGCGGCGAGCGGCGAATCGCCGAGGAGCTCCGGAAGCCGGAGCCGAGCGTCGTCTCGCTGCCGGTCACGCTCGAACGCGCGGACGGAACGACCTGCCCCATCGAGTGCCGCATCGGCCTCCTGACAGCGGACGGGACGCTCCGCGGGACCGTCGGCGTCTGCCGGGACGCCAGCGACCAGCGGAGCCACGAGGAGACGCTGACTGAACTCCACGACAGCAGCCGGGCACTGCTGGCCGCGGAGTCGAGCCACGAGGTCAGCGACGCCGTCGTCGAGGCGGCCGAGACTATCCTCGATATCGAGGTGGCGAGCGTATACCGGTTCGACGAGGCGGCGAACGCGCTCCGACCGCAGACGTGGTCCGAACAGACGGCCGTCCTGCTCGGGGACCCCCCGACCTTTCGCGCGGGGGAGGGCATCGCCTGGGAGGTGTTCGTGAGCGGGACCTCCCGCATGTACGACGACGTGTCGCAAGCGCCGGCGGCGTACAACCCGCAGACGCCGATACGCGCCGAGGTCTGCGTCCCGGTCGGGGACCACGGAGTCTTGCTGTTCGGCTCGACGACCGCCGGAGAGTACGACGACCGAACCGTCGAACTGGCCGAAATCCTGGCCGCGAACGCCGAGGCCGCTTACGACCGGATGGAACGGGACGCCCGGCTCCACGAGCGCGACCGGGAGCTACGCGAGCAGAACCGGCGGCTCACCCAGCTGGAGGAAATCAACGACCGGGTGCGCCAGATAGCCCACGAACTGGTCGGGGCGACGACCAGGGCCGACATCGAGCGCATCGTCTGTGACCGGCTGGCCTCGCTGGAGGACCACGAGTTCGTCTGGATAGGCGACGCCGACACCGTCGGGTCGACTGTGACGCCGCGGTTCTGGGCCGGGACGAAACGCGGCTATCTCGATGCCGTCACCGTCGACGCCGAGGCGACGGCCCCGGAGCCGACGGCCCGGGCCGCCCAGACGCAGGGGCCGGTGGTGACACGGGTAAGCGACGAGCTCCGGAGCGGGCGCTGGCAGCGGGAGGCGCTGACCCGGGACTACCGGTCGGTGGCCAGCTTCCCGCTCCGGCACGGCGGGGTCCCGTACGGGACGCTGTCCGTGTACGCCAGCCGCGTCGACGCCTTCGAGGGGGAGACCGAAGCCGTGCTGACCCAACTCGCCCGGACGGTCGGTCACGCAATCGCCACGGTCACCCAGCGACGGGCGCTGCTCGCTGACACCCGGGCGGAACTGGTTTTCGGCATCGAACAGCAGGCGACGGTGCTGTTCACGCTGGCCGATGCCCTCGACTGCGAGCTGTCGGTCACCCGCCTGCTGCCACAGTCCGGCCGGACCTCGCTCGCGTTCGGCACGGCGACGGGCGTCACTACGGCGACGTTCCGGACGGTCTGTGAGGACAGCCACGGGGTCGAACGGGCGCGCGTACTGCAGGCCGACGGCGACGAGATCCGGTTCGAACTGCGGGTCGACGGCCCCTCGGTCGTCGACCCGGTCGGCGACCACGGGGGATCCCTCGAACGGCTCGTCATCGACGACGGGGCCGGTCTGCTCGAACTGACGGTCCCGGCCGCCGGCGACGTGTCGGCGTTCGTCAACACGTTCGTCGAGCGGTTCCCCGGGACGGAACTGCTCGCGCGACGGGAAAAGGACCACCGCGAGGAGTCCATCGAGCGGGCGCTGGACTCGCTGACCGAGCGCCAGCGCGAGGTGCTGGAAGTCGCACACAGGCACGGCTACTACGAGTGGCCCCGGGACAGCACGAGCGAGGTGGTCGCCGAGTCGCTCGACATCTCGGTGCCGACCCTCACCGAACACCTGCGGCGTGCGGAAGCGAAACTGGTCGCGGCCGTGGTGTCCTCGACCGACGAGCCCGCGGCGAGATAGCCGACTGTCCCCCGTGTTTTTTCGACTGATAATTCTGACCCTCTGATGTTAGGCCACCCGCTTGCGGGCCCCTATGCTGTTTGGCACACTCTGTATGTGGGTCTGTGTCAATGGTGCTGATACAATGTTGTCTCTACTGGCGTCAGCAGTCGGAGACGGTACCACCACCCGGCAATCGGCCCCGACCGACGGCGACGAGGGCCGGACCGACGAGGCGGCCGCGATGCTCGACAGCGTCCTCGATGGGCTGGCGAAACCGACGTTCGTGACCGACGACGCCGGGACGATTACCCACGTCAACAGCCAGGCGCTGGACCTGTTCGGCGTGACCCGCGACGCGGCGCTCGGGGCCCGGCCGATTGACCTCCACGACGGGTCGAGCGCGGATTTGGTCGCCGAGGCGCTGGAGTCCCGGCGCGACATACAGGAACGCGAACTGACAATCGACATCGGCACCGAGACCGTGCCGGTGAGCAAGACGGTGACGCTCCTGTTCGACGACGGCGACGTCTGCCGCGGCGCGCTCGAAGTCGTCGACGACATCTCCGAGCGGAAAGCCAAAGCGCGGAAGGTCGACGCCCTCGACCGGTACCGCCGGGACGCCCTCGACGACCTGCAGGGGAAACTCCGGAAACTCGCCGAGGGCGACCTGACCATCGACCCGACGGTCCCGGCCTCCGAGTCGGAGTTCGAGGAGGTCCGGGCCATCTACGAGGAGTTCGAGTCGATGAACGCGGACCTCACGGCGGCCGTCGACAACATCCGGGCGGTCATCGAGTCCCTGACCGCGCAGTCGGACGACCTCGCCGACAGCGGCGAGGACCTCTCCGCCTCGGCGGAGGAGGTAACCGCCTCGATTCAGCAGATAGACGCCTCCTCGACGGAGCTGACCGACGGCGCCGAGAGCCTCGCCGA
Source organism: Haloarcula sp. DT43 (assembly GCF_037078405.1). Taxonomy (NCBI): domain Archaea; kingdom Methanobacteriati; phylum Methanobacteriota; class Halobacteria; order Halobacteriales; family Haloarculaceae; genus Haloarcula; species Haloarcula brevis. The sequence goes on from NZ_JAYMGZ010000002.1 coordinate 541,456, forward strand.
GGAGACCCAGCAGGCGACGGCCAGCGTCGACGACCTCTCGGCGTCAATCGAAGAGATTACCGCCACCGTCCAGCAGATAGACGCCCGGTCAGCCGAGGCCGAAGCCCTCGCCGAGGACGGCGTCGCGGAAATCGACCGGACGGTCGGCCAGATTCGGAACGCGACCGACGCGACCAGTTCCGTCGCGTCCGAGATAGACTCCCTCGAAGCGAAGATGGGCCGGGTCGGCGACATCGTCGAGATGATAGCCGACATCGCCGAGCAGACGAACATGCTGGCGCTGAACGCGAACATCGAAGCCGCCCGCGCCGGCGAGGATGGACAGGGCTTTGCGGTCGTCGCAAACGAGGTCAAGAGCCTGGCCGAGGAGTCCCAGGAGTCCGCCGACGACATCGCGGCCATCATCGCGGAAGTCCAGGACCAGACCGACGAGGTCGTCAGCAGTATCCGCGAGGCAAACACCGAAGTCGAGGAGGGGGCCGACGCGGTCGAGCGGGTCGGGAGTCAGCTCGACGACATCAAGGCGCGGGTCGAACAGACCAGCGACGGCGTGACCGAGATTACCGATGCCGTCGAACGCCAGGCCGAGAACGCCGAGCAGGTCGCGTCGCTGGTCGAGAACAGCTCCGGCCTCGCCGAGGAAATCACCGCTTCGGTCCAGCAGATTTCCGCCGGCCTGGACGAGCAGTCGGCCGCGATGGACCAGGTCGCCGCAAGCTCCCAGCAGCTCAACAGGATGAGCGAGGACCTCTACGAGCAAATCGACCGGTTTCGGCTCCACAGCGACGAGAACGCGAACCTCGACGGCGTGTAACGGCCGGTCCCGTCAGGTCCACTGGTCCAGCCCGGTCTGGACGAGCGACTCGTCGATGCGCTCGAACCCGCGGGCGACCTCGTCGGCGTCGACCTCCCACTGCTCGGTGACGAACGCGCGGGCGGCGTCGATGTCCGGGTCGAGGCTGTCCGGAATCTCGTAGTCGTCGGTGACGGCGGGGTCGAGAAACAGGTCCCGGATGCGGTCGGCGTGGTCGATGTGGTCACCGCGGGCCTTGAGGACGGCGTAGAGGTCGCCGTGTTCGCGGAGTTCTTTGACCGCAGTCTTCGGTCCGATGCCGGAGATGCCCTCGTTGAAGTCCGTGCCCATCAGGATGGCGGCGTCGACCAGTTGCTCCCAGGTGAGGTCGTGCCGGTCGAGCGTGGCCTCGAAGTCCATCAGTTCGGGGTCGCCTTTCGACGTGAGTTGGCGGAGCGTCAGCGGCGCGCCGAAGAGCAGGGCGTCGTAGTCCTCGGTCCCGACGTAGTCCACGTCGCCCCGTCTGGCCATCACCGACGCCTGCCCCTCGCCTTCCGCCGGGGCGTCGACGATAGGGACGTCGAGCAGTTCCAGCAGGTCCCGCGTCGTATCGACGATGGTGTCGGTCAGCCGCTGGGTCCGGGAGTCGAGCTTGGCGACGCGGGTGGTGTCGCCCGCGGCACGCGCTTCTTCGAGTTCGGACTCGTACTTCTCGCGCTGTTCGCGTCGCTTCTCGACCTCGTCGTCCTTGAGGTCCGTGACCGCGCCGTCGAAGACGAACACCGGCGTCATGTCGTGTTCGAAGAACTTCGGCAGGCCCTGGACGACGCCGATGAGGTTCGCCACCTCCTCGCCGTCGCCCGTCGTGTATTTCGATTCGCCGGTGAACTTCACCGTCGTCGTCAGATAGCGATAGAGCCAGTTGTGGGCGTCAACGGCGACGACGCTCCCGCCGAGGTCGGCGAACGGCACGTCTTCGAGCGCCGCGAGCGAGCGGAGGTCTGCGTTTCCCATTGGCAGTCGTTGGGGGGACAGCGGTTTGAATCTCCCGGAGCGGGGTGGATTACTCGGACGATGCGGCTGGCCGCTCACTCCAGGAGTCGAGGACCGCTGGGGGAGCTGTGTCTGCCTTCGCCGCCAGGAACGACTCCTCCTCGGACGAGAGGTCGCGCTCGCGGAACCGGTTGAGGCCGTCCTGATACCGCTCGGTGCTCCGGTCGCCCGGCCAGCCCAGGTCGAGTTCGGCCATTCCCGACTCGGTGCCGCTGAAACAGAACCCAGCTCGGTAGGCGGCCTGGTAGGAGAAGGGGTTGTTGACGCCGATGGTGACGCGGTCGAAGCCCCGCTCAGTGGCCCGCTCCCGGACGAACCGGAGGAGGCGCGCCCCGAGTCGCTCGCCCTGCCGGTCCTGCCGAACGGTGATGTACCGGACACAGAGCGTGTCGGGGTCGGTTCGGTCGGCGTCGAACGCGGCCGCGGCCACGACGCCGTCGTCCCCGACGACTGCCTTCCCCGTCGAGGTCATCACGAACTTGCCCGCGTACGCGAACTGCTCGTAGTCCAGCCGGAGCCGGTGGCCGTCATCGGGCCAGCCCAGCAGCGCGAACTCCATGGCTCACCGGACGGCCCCTGGCCTGTAATCAGTGCTGGTCCGCGCCGGCCGACCGCGTCCGACCGCTCGCCGCCGTCGAATCCGGGAGAGGGAAGTGGTCGGAGCGGGAACCCCCTGTATGAGCGTTTCGACGGTGGGGAACGGTCGTGTCGAACTGTCCGCCCGGACGGCGCTGGTCGCCGTCGGTGACCTGCTGGCGATTGCGCTGTTCGTCGGCGTCGGCGAGGTGACCCACGGCATCAATCCGATACTCAACCCGGGCCGGTTCGCCGGGACGCTGACGCCGTTCTACGTCGGCTGGCTCCTCGTCGCGGGTGTCGGGGGGCTGTACACCGCCGCCGCGACCGGGACCGTGCGGGCGGCGGTCGGCCGCGCGTTCGCCGGGTGGGTCGTAGCGGTCGGGATTGCCCAGGGGCTCCGGTCGACGGCGCTGTTTCCCGGCAACGCGGCGGTGACGTTCGCGCTCGTGTCCGTGCTCGTCGGCGGCACGCTGCTGGTGCTCTGGCGCGGCGCGTTCGCAGTCGTAAAATAGGCGTCTCCGGCGCGGGCGCAGTCGACGACTACCGTTGGTCGTCGAGTTCGAGCGACTCTGTCGACTGAATCCACGCCTGGTGGTTCTCCCGGTCGTAGATTACGAACTCCTCGTCGCCGATGTTCAGTTCGGCGTACCGTCGTTCTTGGTCGTCGGTCGCAGCGCCCGTCGTGTCGTCCGTTGCGTTCGTGCTCATTGTCTCGTTTGGAAGCGGCCTTACCGTCTTTCTCCGGCTTACCGTATCCCGGCGCACCTAATAAGCACACGGACCCAGTTATCACAGGAGAAAACAGGGTGCATTACCACTCCACGTGCACCCTCATCTAGTTCTCAAAATCTGAAAACAGTGGGGTAGGGCGCGCTGTCCCGAGAAACGGAGCGCCGGGACAACCGTCAGCACATCTCGGACGCCAATCCACGCTCCAGTCCCCGTTCGCATGCCACCGCGCCCGCGGGCCAGCACAACATCGCGGACCGGTCCCGACCTTATATTGTGAGCCAGTCTCACGAACCAGGGTATATTAACTTTGCCCCACTATCCAACTCATAACTTATAGAGATGTTCCGTAGCGGGTACCTGGCAAATTCGTAGGGGCCATCGAATGTATTACGACGCATTTTAGGGAAACGTTTATATACCAAACTCCCATAGTATAATTCATACTTATGACGGGTTACTACGACATCATTCTCGGACTCATCCCGCTCGCAATGGCCGGCATCACCGCGACCCTGTTCGTCGGCGGCTTCGAACTGACGACGGCGATTCCGATGGCCTCCGTCGTGGCTGTCGGCCTCATCGGTCACGCGATGTTCGTCCGCGCACCCGTCGACCCGGTCCCGAGCGAAGCGCCGACCCAGGGGAGCGCGCAGTCGGACCCGCTCCAGACGGCGGACTGAGCGCCCTCTCACCCGTCTTTTCGACGCTTTTCAGCAGGTACCAGTGACCGCGGCCGTCCCGAACCATCGTCGCTGCCGGACAGTATAAGGGCCGGTCGGCCGAACGTCGGGGTATGACAACGGATGCGACAGCGCTGTTCCTGCAGAGCGACGAGGTCGCCGACCTCGCCGACCCCGCCGAGTACGTCGACGCCGTCCGGGAGGGGTACCGCCAGCGCGGCGAGGGTGCCCCGGCGACCCCCAGAACGACGCTGTTCTCGGACGAGCCGGCCGGCATGCTGACCGGCTATCTCGCGATTCTCCCCGACACCGGCGCGATGGGTGGGTACACCTACGCGGCCGGCTTCGGCGGACGGGACGCACATTTCACGCTCCCCATCTTCGACGCCGACAGCGGCGCCCCGCTCGCCGTCCTCGACGGCGCGAGCATGAACCCACACAAGACCGGCGCGGCCGGGGCCGTCGGCGTCGACGCGCTGGCCCGCCGCGACGCCAGCGACCTCGCGGTCATCGGCAGCGGGGCACAGGCCCGCGGACAGGTCCGGGCGACGGCGACGGTTCGGGACTTCGACCGCATCGAGGTGTACTCCCCGACGGCCGACCACCGGGAGTCCTTCGCCGCGGAGATGAACGACGCTCTGGACCCGACGGTCGCGGCCGTCGCCTCGCCCGCCGCGGCAATCGAGGGGGCCGACGTCGTCATCACGGCGACCGACGCGAGCGAACCGGTGTTCGACGGCGACCTGCTCGAACCGGGGACCCACGTGACCGCGATGGGGCAGTACCACCCCGAGAAGAACGAACTGGACGCGACGACGATAGAGCGGGCCACGTACGTCCCGGACCTGCGCGAGCGGGTGACACAGGACGCCGGGTCGTTCATCAACGCCCTCGAGGAGGGCGTCGTCGACGAGGACCACGTCCACGCCGAACTCGGCGACATCGTCGCCGGCAACGCCCCCGGGCGGCAGTCGCCCGAGGAGATAACGGTGTTCGACTCCGGCGGCACGGCCATCGAAACCGTCGCTGCGGGCCACATGCTGTACGAGCGGGCCGCGGCCGAGGGCCGCGGCGAGGAAATCGACTTCGCGCCCGCGAGCGAGGCCCTGACCGGCCGCTAGAGGTACGGCCCGAGGCCGAGGGCGTCGACCAGGCTGATGCCGGCGGCGAGCGCGCCGACGATGTATCCGGCGATGGTCCCGCCGTTCAGGAGCGGGAGTCCCGCGTGCGCGCGCCCCTTCAGAACCATCCACAGCAGTATCGTCAGGCCGACGTAGGACCCGACCATCGCGGTCAGGGCCGGCAGCGGGACGCCGAACACCGACAGCGCGTCCGTCGAGGCGAAGAAGGCGGCGCTGGCGACGAGTATCGACGGGATGATGGCGTCGCCGAGCCCGATAAACAGCGCGTCCCGGTCCAGCGGGTCGGCGTGGCTGCCGTTGGACTCGTCGGCCGTATCGGCACCGTCTGCCGACTGGCTCCCGTCCGCACTTGCCGGGCCGTCCACGTCGACGTCCGTGGGTGTCGGTTCCTCAGTCTGCGTCGAGTCGTCGCCCGTGTCGGCTTCCGCCGCGGGGTCCGGCGTCGTCGCGTCGAGATACGAGTACGACAGCGTCATCGGAATCACGAGGACGACCGGCACCTTGAGGTCCATCACGCCGGAGGCCAGCGTGAGCATGTGTTCGGTCCCGTAGACGCTGATGGCGTCGTACACCGCGAGCACGGTCAGCAGGACCAGCGCCGGCAACACGCCGAAACTGATGCCGAACAGGCCGGCGGCGGCCGCTCCCATCACCGCACCGGCAGCGTCGATGACGTACCACTCGGGATAGACCAACAGCGCCGCCCCCAGGCCGAGCGCCGACAGGACGGCGACGACGTTGAGCCCGGCGTACGTGACCACCGGCGGGATTAGCACCTGAAACACGTACAGCGAGAGCCAGGCCGCCGAGAAGACGATGAGCCCGCGGATGAGCTGGTCCACCTCGTAGCGGAAGGCGAGCAACATCACCGCGGTCGCGACCAGAATCGCCCCGACGTACATGAGGCTGTTCGTCGGGTCGGAGGGGTCGTCGACGGCCTGGTAGCCGGCCGACTCGAAGGGCTGGACGAGCGCCAGCGCGCCGAGTTGGACGAACAGGAAGATACCAGCGATAAGGCCACAACCGCCGAGGATTCGCCACCGTCGCTCCATGCACGTACCTCCTGCAGGAACGCGTTTGAGCGTTACGAAGCGCGTACGGGCGGCGAATCGGCCAGCTACCGCGCGTACAGGACCGCACCAACCAGCGCCGGGAGGTGGACGTCGTCGTCCGGCGAGACGGCGAGATACGGACGCTCGACCGGGCCGAACACGTCGACGACGGAGCCGACCGACTGGAGCTCTTCGTCGACGACGGCGGTTCCCACGGAGGCGTACTCCTCGTCGGGGGCCCGGACGACGGCCAGTCCCTGTGCGACCCGCGTGACGGTGCCGATGCGTTTCATTCACGCAGCGCCTGCATGTAGGCCGCCACGGCCCCGAGCAGGTCGCTTTTCGTCGCGTCGTCCGCGTCCTTGACGACGACCCGTCCGCGGGCCTCGTACTCGCGTGGGTACGTCTTGTCCCGCTCGATGACGGCGTCGTACCCGACCTGCTGGACGGCTTTGGCTATCTCGTCGACGGTCGGCTCTTCGACGGCCAGGTCCAGCGACACGCGACGCCCGTCGCTGCGCGAGCGGTCGGCGTCGAGCGCCACCGGCCAGATAACGTTCTCGACCATACCGGGAGTGGCCGCCCGCGGCATATATGGGTTACCGTCACCGCCGACGCTGGACGAGGTGATAACTAGCTGACGTATATGAAGAATCAAACTTACATACCCCAGTAGTCTATCCGTGACCAGTATGGCAAAGAAAGGGCTACTCGCTATCGCTGTCGTGGTGCTTCTCGTGGTTCTGGGGACGGGGGTGCTCATCGGCGCACAGTTCGCGGGCGGGACGTCGGACACGCCGGCACAGACGACCGACCCACAGAGCGACGACAGCGGCGGTAGTTCGACGCCGACGGCGACACCGGGGGCCACTCCCACACCGACCCCGACGCCGGCGGCGGACACGGCCACTCCGACCGAGACGGCGACGCCGCAACAGAGGTCGATTCCGGCCCGGGAGTTCAACGAACAGAACGTCTCGGACTACGTGCGTCAGTTCCTCAACGAGGAACGCGAGGCCGCGGGCGTCCCGCCGTTCGAATCGGGGCTCCAGACGGAGGAGGAACTCAACGAGATGGCCAAGAGCCACAGCGAGCAGATGGCCACTGCGGGGCAGGCGATTCACGAGATAGACGGCGTCTCAAGCAAGGACCGCTACGAGAACAGCGGCCTCTACGACCGATGTACGTTCAAGTCCGCGGAGGGTGATTACATCGAGACCCCGGACGGTACCGATTTCGAGGCAGTCGAAAAAACCGTCGCGGGACAGACCTATGAGGAGGACGGCCAGGAGCGGTTCCACGCGACTGACGGGGAAGTGGCCCGGAAAATCGTCGACGACTGGATGGCGTGGCCGGACTACCGCGAACGGCTCACGCTCCGCAACGCCAACATCGTCGGTATCGGCGTGGAGATAACCGACACCGGCAACGTGTACGTGACTGCCAACATCTGCGGCTAGACCAGGGCGACTGACGCGGCGGGTCTACGAGCGCTGTGTCTCCACTGCATTCCTGCCTTTTCTTCCGTATCTCCCCGTGCGGATTCCACGCTTGTGTATGGTCCACTGCCGCTGGTCTGTCGCCGAGTCAGCCGTCGTGTACCTCACAAAGCACTTACGTGCTCGATTGCACCGGTTGGTATGCAACGCCGACGGTTTCTCTCACTATCGGCGCTTGCCGCTGCCCTCTCGGGATGCCTCGTCGGTGATTTCGGTGACCGAAGCGGAGGGACCGCTCGAACGGCAGACGCGGCAGGAACAGCGACGACGGGGGATGCTGCTACTGACACCGAGCCACCGCCGTCCGAGGTACCGACACCGGAGTGTTGGCCGTCGATGTGTGCAGGGTCGATACTCGTGGACGCCCGGGTCGCCGGCGGTTTCTCGGGCGACGTCGTGCTACTCGCCGCCTGTCAGAGTAAAGAAGTCCCAGTTCCACCGGGGGAGTCGGTCCGGATTGCCCGCGAGGTCGACGCCCAGGTCTGTGACATCGGCTTAGTCGTCGACGGTGAGCAAGTGTTCCGTGGGAGGGTCAGCAGTCACCAGAGCCTGCGTCTGACAGTGGATTCAAGCGGCGACGTAACCGACAGATGGGTCGTTCAGTAACGGTCGACTCGGCGTTCTCACCCGACTCGTGACCATCTCTCCTATCCCCGTGCTGCCGGACGGGGTCGTACTCAGTAATCGGTCGGCGCTCGAAGGGCGAAAAAAGGTGCGTCGGTGGTCGCGCTACTCGCCGCCGTTGCCGGAGCCGTCTCCGCCGCTTTTCTGCTCTGCCAGCCAGTCCTCGTACTCGTCCTGCGGGACGACTTCCACGGTCCCGAGCATCTGGGAGTGGCCCGAGCCGCAGTACTCGGCACAGTAGAGCTGGTAGGTGCCGGTGCTGTCCACGTTCGTCCGAATCCTGTTGTACTGGCCGGGGAACGCGTCGGATTTCAGCCCGAGTCCCGGGACGTGGAAGGCGTGGAGCCAGTCGGTCGACGTCACCCGCAAGGACACGTCCTGGTTGGCCGGTACCTTCAGGTTCGTCGTGGTGCTCACCGCGGCCTCACCGCTCCAGCTCGATTCGTTGTAGTAGAACGTCCAGCCGTATCGCTGAGCCTCGACGGTGATGAGCTCGGTGTCCTGTTCCTGTAGTGCGGCCTGGTCACCGGCCTCGGCGGTGACGTACGGGCTGGCCATCACCTGGTAGGAGGCGATGCCGACGAACAGGAGGATGATGGCCGTCGCGATGGTCCAGGTGACTTCGAGTCGGCGGTTCTCCTGTGTCGGGAGCGCCTCCTCCTGATTACGGAACCGCCAGACGGTGTAGATGAGAATCCCCTCGACGAGGACCGTAATCGGGATAGCGACGTACAGGAGGTTCAAGTTCAGCCCCCAGATGAGGCTCTCCGTCGTCGAGTCCTGAATCTGTGCGGCGGCGGCCGGCTCGGCGGCGAGCGCGAGCAACGCAGCACCGAACAGCGCGACCAGACCGGCGCGTTTCCGGGTCATGGATGCGGGTTAGGATTTCGGGGATAAATAACTGCTGTCTTCGCCGCAGGCACCCGATTTCCAGCGATAGGGCGGCGAACCTACGCCCGACGCAGACAGCGGAATCGCGGGGTCTAAGTGGACAGCATCGAAGGATATACTAATGGCAGAGAGCCGGACCTTCACCGGACTGCTCGCCGCGACCGCCGTCGGCGTGTACTTGCTCGTCCTCGCCGGCGCGACGACCACGCTCACGGACGCGGCGGCAGCCTGTACTACCTGGCCGCTGTGTGACGGACCAGTCGCGGTGACGAACACGGCCCTGCTGGTCGCCTGGGGCCATCGGCTCGTCGCGGCCGCCGTCGGTCTCCTCGTTGTCGCCACGGCCGTCGCCGGGCTCCGCTCCGACTGTCGCGGCCGCGTCACGGCGGCCGTCCTGCTGGGGGCCGTCCTGTACCCGGTCCAGATAGCGCTCGGTGCCCTGGTCGCGACGACCACGGCGGCGACGCTCCCCGGTGCCCACCTCGCGCTGGGCATGGGCATCTTCGGTGCGTTCGTGCTGGCCCTGGCGTGGCACCTCGAAGCCGAGACGGGCAGCGACGACGAATCCCCCGTCAAGAACCCGACGCCCGCGCCGGAGCCGACCGGGGACGACAGCCCCGACCCGACGCCGTCGCTCAGTCTCCGTGACCGCCTCGTCGGGACCGCCGCGGCGTACTTCCGCCTGATGAAGCCCCGGCTCATGTGGCTCCTGTGTCTGGTCGCCGCGGCCGGGATGGCACTCGCCGCCGGGCAGACGCTCGCCGTTCGGACCGTGTTGCTCACGCTGGGCGGCGGCGTCCTCTCTATCGGCGCGTCGGGGACGTTCAACCACGTCCTCGAGCGTGACATCGACAAGCGAATGGACCGGACCTCCGACCGCCCCATCGCCACCCACCAGATTCCGGTCCGGAACGCGCTGGCTTTCGGCCTGCTCCTGTCGTTCGCCTCGCTGTGGCTGTTCTGGCAAGTGAACGCGCTCGTGGCGCTGCTCGGGCTGACCGCAATCGTGTTCTACAGCGTCATCTACACGCTCGTGTTGAAGCCCAACACCGTCCAGAACACCGTCATCGGCGGGGCGGCCGGCGCGCTGCCGGCGCTCATCGGCTGGGTCGCCGCCGACGGGTCGGTCGGCCTCCCGGGCGTCGTCCTCGCCGTCGTCATCTTCCTGTGGACGCCGGCGCACTTCTACAACCTCGCGCTCGCGTACAAGGACGACTACGAGGCCGGCGGCTTCCCGATGATGCCGGTCGTCCGCGGCGAGACCGAGACCCGAAAGCACATCGTCTACTACCTCGGGGCGACGCTCGTCTCGGCGGGCGTCCTCGGCGTCCTCACGTCGCTCGGCTGGCTGTTCGCCGCCACGTCGGTGCTGCTCGGGGCGGTGTTCCTCTGGGCCGTCGTCCGGCTCCACCACGAGCAGACCGAGGCGGCGGCGTTCCGGGCGTTCCACGCGTCGAACGCCTACTTGGGGGCCGTCCTGCTCGCCATCGTCGTCGACGCACTCGCACTATGAGCGCCCCGACAGCGACGCTGAGAGAAGTGATACCGGACACGCGTTCGCTGGTGACCTGGGCAGCCGTGTTGAACGCGGAGTTCATCCTTATCCTGGGCTACGTCGTCAACACGGCCCAACCCGCGACGGACCCGTTCCTGCTGGTGTTCCCGTTCGTCTGGCTCAACATCGCCGGCTTCGTCCTCCTGCGGGTGCGCCCTGAGTTGCCCGGCCGCCGGCGGACGCTCGTCGGCGCGGCCGTCGCCGTCGGCTACCTGCTCGTGCTGGGGTACGTCGGCGGCGTGTACGGAACGGGCGGTCGGGGGACCGGCCTCCGACTGGTCACGCAGGCCCCGCCCGGGTTCTCGCCGACGGTCGTGTTCAGCGGGGCGACCCTCAGCATGGTGCTCATCCCGTGGAAGGTCGCCGGCTACCTGGCGCTGTCGTACCTGGTGTTCGTGACCGTCATCGACGCCAGCGGCGGCGCGCTGGGCGGCGTCGTCGGCCTGTTCTCGTGTGTCTCCTGTGTCCTCCCGATTATCGCGTCCGTTCTGGGCGGGTTCGTCGGCATCGGCGCGACGCTGTCCCAGGCGGCCCTGGCCCAGTCCTATGGCCTCTCGACGGCCGTGTTCGTCACCTCCGTGGCACTGCTGTACGGCGTCCACCGATTCGACGTGACCGTCGTCGGGCGGCTCCGAGCGCTGGTCGGCCGGCCATAGAGCTTTGGGACTGAGGGGCGTCGAGGCAGGTATGAGCACTGTCGAAATCGAATACTGCGTACCGTGTGGGTTCCGCGGACGGGCACTGGACGTCCAGCGGGCGATTCTGTCGGGGCTCGAACGCGAACTCGACAGCGTCAGGCTGGTCATGGGCGACCACGGCGTGTTCAGGGTCAGCGTCGACGACGAGGTGGTCTACGACAAAGCCGACGCCGGCGACGAGTTCGACGTGGACGCCATCGTGCGTGCGGTCCGCTCGCAGGCCGTGTAGGGCCCTGCTGTCGGCGGGTCACCGCGGTAACTTTCGTGCATGCCAAAGTGTACCACACAACAAACTATTTGTTGTTCTGCTTTGACATTTGTGTCAAATGGCGACGAAAACCGAGTTCTGTGACCACTGTGGGGAGACCAACCCGGTCGTCGTGGACAAGCCGTGGCTTCCGGCGGTCTGTCTGCAGTGCGGTCGGAACGTGTAACGCCGGTCGCCCGAGAACGGAACTGCTTTCGGCCACCCGACCGGACGGGGGCGCATGGACGAGGTACTGGTCGCGTCGGACGTGCGGCGACGCTACGGCGACACGGTCGCGCTCGACGGCGTCTCGCTGACGGCGACCGCCGGGGAGGTGCTCGCGCTGGTCGGTCCAAACGGGGCCGGCAAGACCACGCTCGTGCGGGCGTTGACCGGCACGACGGACGCGACCGGCGAGGTGCGGCTGTTCGGCCAGTCGCCCAGGGCGGTCGCCCGCGACCGAATCGGGCTGTTGCCACAGTCGTTTGCGCCCCACGAGCGGCTGACCGCGCGGGAACTGCTTGCGTACTACGCCGGCCTCTACGACGAGACCCGGGACGTCGAGGCCGTGCTCGATGACGTGGGTCTGGCCGACACCGCCGGCACGACCTACGAGAACCTCTCGGGCGGCCAGCAGCGGCGGACCTGCGTCGCCACGGCGCTCATCAACGACCCGGACCTCCTCGTGCTAGACGAGCCGACCACCGGCATCGACCCGGCCGGTCGGCGCGATCTCTGGCGGCTGCTCGAGGGGCTGGCCGACCGCGGCGTGACGATACTCGTCACGACACACTACATGGAGGAGGCCCAGCGCCTGGCGGACCGCGTCGGCCTTCTCGCCGACGGGTCGCTCGTCGCCCTCGATTCGCCGGACCGACTCGTCGCCGAGCACGGCGGCGACAGCCGCCTCGTCGTGGACGGGACCTTCGACGAGGCCGCCGTCTCGGCCATCGACTACCCGGCGGAGACGGCACTTCAAAACGGCCGGCTGGTCGTCTACGGTATCCGCCCGGAGTCTATCGGCAGCGTCACGGAGCAACTCACACAGGCGGGCATCGAGTACGACAGCCTCACCTGGAAACAGCCCGACCTGGAGGACGTGTACCTCGAACTCACTGGCACGGCCGTCGGCCAGCGCGGCGAGCCACGCCGGACAGAGCCAGCAGCGGGTGGTGTCCGATGAGCCGGCTCGGCCGCCTCACCTCGGAGACCCGCGCCGCGTCGCTGGCCTTCCTCCGGCGGCGAACGGCCGTCTTCTTCACGTTCTTCTTCCCGGTCATCATCGTCGTCATCTTCGGCGTGCTGGTCCAGACTCAGCCGGGCGGCGGCGGGCTGTTCACCGAGCCGCCGAGCTTCTACGCGCCGGGGTACCTGGCCGTCGTCGTCCTGTTTACGCCGCTGTCCCGGGTCGGCAGCGAGGTGGCCCGCCACCGGGACGGGAACCGCTTCGAGAAACTGGCGACGACGCCGCTTACCCGCACCGAGTGGCTGCTCGCACAGACCCTTGTCAACGTCGTCATCATCGGCATCGCCGGCCTCCTGATTCTGGGCCTGATGGTGTGGCTCACCGGCGCGACCATCCGACCGTCGGTCCTGTTGCTCCCCTTCGTCGGCCTCGGCGTCGCGCTGTTCTGTGCCGTCGGCGCGATGCTCGGCAGTCTCGCGGACTCACAGGACGGCGTCATCGCGGCGAGCAACGGCCTCGCGCTCCCGCTGCTTTTCCTCTCGGAGACGTTCGTCCCACAGACGCTCCTGCCCGCGTGGCTGCCGACGTGGCTGTCGCCGCTGACGTACTTCTCGCGGGGCGTGCGGGCGGCGACCACGGGGACCGGCGAACCGCTCGGACCGCTCGCCGTTCTCGCGGCCTGTGCCGTCGTCGGCTTCGTCGTCGGCGCGCGGCTCCTCCCGCGGACGGACTGACCGTCACAACCGCGCGACGGAAGCGAGTAGGTCTGTCAGCTCTTCTTCGGTCGCGTTCCCCGCCTTGACGGCGTCTTCGGGGTCACGACCCATCTCCTGGACGGCCTCGATAGCACGGTCGGGCCCGTAGTCGTAGTGATACACCAACCACGCGGCCAGCACTTGCCCGGTGCGGCCGATGCCGGCGAGGCAGTGGACGACGACCCGCTCTTCGTTCTCACAGGCGTCGACGAGGAAGGGGAGGATGTCGTCGTGGAGGCGGTCTTCGGGGACGAGTCGGTGGTCGGGGACCGGTACGTGGCGGACTGACGACGCGCCGAAAGCCTCCCGGTACCGCTGGACGTTCGCTCCAGCCTCGTCGAGTTGCGGTCCGGGAAGCAGACAGCATATCCGCTCGATGTCGTGTGCCTGCATGTGTGTGACCCAGTCGTCGATAGCGTCCTGGTGCGTGGCGGCCGTGTGCCAGCCCGGCGCACAGGACCCGTAGACGCACTCTTCGCTGGAGGTTGCAGGCGCGAAGCGGTGTGGATTCACGATGGGCATAGCACCCGTTACCGTGGCTATCCTACCGACCCCCTTCATTCTACCCGCCCAGTTCTCAGCTGTGATTCTCCGAACAGGACGGTGTCGACCGGTTTCAGTGGCCACGTTTATACCGTCAGTTCCCCCTACGTCGTGACATGGTGACGTTTCTTGCCGGCGGGACGGGAACCCCGAAGCTCCTCGCCGGTGCCGACGACGTGTTCTCGCCGGCGGCGACGACCGTCGTCGCCAACACCGGCGACGACATCGAACTCGGGGGCCACCTGGTCTGTCCTGACCTCGATACCGTGCTGTTCCTTGAGGGGAGCGTCCTCGATCGGGAAAGATGGTGGGGTATCGACGGCGATACCGCCGAGACACACGCCGAACTGACACGGCTCGCGGACGCGGCCGGGCTGGACGGCGGGCCGCGATACCTCCCCGACGACGCACAGACAGCGGGGCGTGACATCGCCCGCTGGCGGCGCTTCTCCGGCGTCGTGGAGTTCATGCACATCGGCGACCGCGACCGCGCGGTCCACGTCACGCGCACCTCCCTGCTCGACGAAGGGCGGTCACTGACCGAAGTGACGCGTACGCTCGCCGACGCGTTCGGCCTGGAGCGGTCGCTGCTCCCGATGAGCGACGACCCCGTCGCGTCCATCGTCCACACGCCCGACGGCCCGATGCACTTCCAGGAGTGGTGGGTCGGTCACGGCGGGGAGCCGACGGTCGAAGACGTCGAGTTCCGCGGGGCCGAGGCGGCCGACGCGACGGACGCCGTCCTGACCGCGCTCGACGACGCCGTCGTCGTCGGGCCGTCGAACCCGGTGACTTCGCTGGGGCCGATGCTCGCCGTCGACGCCATCGAGCAGGCGCTGCACGAGACCCCGGTCGTCGCCGTCTCGCCGTTCATCGAGGACACCGTGTTCTCGGGACCGGCGGCGGACCTGATGGCCGGCGTCGGGCTGGAACCGAGCACTGCCGGGGTGGCCGAGGCCTATCCGTTCGCCGACGCGTTCGTGCTGGACGACGGCGACTCGACGCCGCTCGACGTGCCGGTCGTCCGGACCGACACTACGCTCGACGACGCGGCCGACGCCGAGCGGGTGAACCGCGCCGTCGAGACGGCGCTCTCGGAGGTGACCTGATGTTCGAACCGCGAGTCGCCCTGGCGAGTCTGAGCGGTGAGGCCGACGCGTCGTGGGCCCGCGCGGTCGAGTCCCACGTCGGGTGTGCGTTCCTCGGCGGCATCGCACTCGACGGCGCGACGCGCGACGCCGCCCGGGCGATGACCGACCGCGACCGCTCGGAGTTCCTGCCCGAAGACCCGGTCGCGTTCATCGACGGCCAGCTCGACGCGCTCGCCGGCGCGCCGTTGCGCCCGGCGTTCAACGTCCGGAGCGCGACGATAGCGCCCGTTGAGCGGGCCGCGGCCGTCTGTCAGCGCCACGGCGCAATCGTCGAAATCAACGCCCACTGTCGCCAAGACGAGATGTGCGCCGCCGGTGCCGGCGAGTCGCTGCTCCGGGAGCGCGACCGGCTGGCCGAGTTCGTGTCGGCCGCGGCGGCGACGGGAGCGACCGTTTCGGTGAAGGGACGGGCCGAACTCGCCGGCGTCTCGCTCCCCGACGTCGCTCGCACCATCGAAGCAGCCGGCGGGGACGTCTTCCACGTCGACGCGATGGACTCGGAGTCCGTCGTCGCCGACGTGGCCGATGCAACCGACCTGTTCGTCGTCGCGAACAACGGCGTTCGAGGCCGCGAGACGGCGGAAGAGTACCTCGGCTACGGTGCGGACGCGGTCAGCGTGGGGCGTCCGAGTGATAAGCCGGAGATACTCCGCGCGGTTCGGGCGGGGACCGACGAGTGGTTCGCGTCGGAGGTGTCGCCGTGAGCGAGCGGTCGGTCGGACAGAACGCCCAACTGGCGCTGCTACTAGAGGTCTCCGGCACGCCGAAACCCGGCAACGTCGACCGCGAGCGAGAGTACGACGACCTCCGGTTCGAGCACTTCGTCGCCGGCGCTGTCGGAGCGCGACCGGGGCTCGACCGCGCGGCCGCGGGCGACCCCATCGGTCCCGCGTTCGAGGCCGCGGTCGACGGGATGGCGGGACAGTCCGGCGGCAACACCCAGTTCGGCGCTCTGCTGGTGCTCACGCCGCTCGCGGCCGCGGCCGCGGACGAGCGACTGTCGCCGTCGGGCGTCGACGCCGTGGTCCGTGAGACGACTGTCGAGGACGCGGCGGCGTTCTACCGCGCTTTCGAACACGTCGACGTGGCCGTCGACGACCCGCCCGACGGGCTGGAACCGCTCGACGTTCGCCGCGGGAGCGACGCCGTTCCGGACCTCCGTGCGCGCGGGCTGACGCTGTTCGACGTCATGGAGTCAAGCGCCGACGTCGACGGCGTGGCCGCGGAGTGGGTCTCCGGCTTCGAACGCGTGTTCGACGCCAGCGAGACGCTACTGACTGGCTCTGGCCCGGTCGCCGACCGCGCGTCTGACGCCTTCCTCGAACTGCTCGCGGCGGACGTGGATACCTTCGTCGTCACCCGACAGGACCGCGAGACTGCCGCTGAGGTACAGCGCCGGGCACGGGCGGTTCTCGACGGTGAAGAGGACGCCACGGACCTGGCCGAGGAGTTCGTCGAGCGGGACATCAACCCCGGAACGACCGCCGACATCGTCGCGGGCGCGCTGTTTGTCGCGCTGGAACGGGGGCTCGAAGTGTGACTGGGGAGTCGTCGGCAGGTGACGGGCTGGACTCCGAGACGGCGTGGCCCGTCGCGCTCGCCGGCGTCACCGAGACGGTCGTGACCACGCTGGGGCCGAACGAGCGCTGGAACGTCGCCGCGCTGGGTGTCCACGCGCCCGACGGCGACGGGCCGGTCACGGCGACGACGTGGGGCCGGACCCGGACCTGGCGGAACTTCCGGGAGCGTGGCGGCGGCTACGTCCAGTTCACCCGGGACCCGGTGGACTTCGCCGAGGCGGCGCTGTCGGTTCGGGAAGCGGACGACCCCGTCCTCGACAGCGCGGACGCGTGGGTCGAAGTGAACGTCGTCCGGCGAGACGCCGGCACGGAGGGCGACACCCAGTGGGTCGAGTGGGCGCTCGAACCCATCGACAGCGCCGTCGAGCGGCGGGTCGTGCCGGCGACGAACCGCGGCCACGCCGCCGTCGTCGAGGCGACCGTCGCGGCCTCACGGCTGGACGTGCCGAGCTACGACCGCGACCCGCTGCTGGACCGGCTCGCGTACTTCGAGTCAGTCGCCGAAACCGCCGGTAGCGAGCGCGAGCGGGCGGCATTCGAGCGCATCCGCGACCTGGTCGACGTCGAGTGGTAGGTGGGGCAAACAGGCGACACACGCTGGGTCGTGACAGGCTGTGTCGCACTCCCGCGGGACCTGCCACGGCGACGGTCAGCGCACGGTCCCGGGTCGCCCCCTTCCTCCTGATAAACGTTCGCGTGCGTGGTCCGTTCCGAACCCTTTTTGAGTGCGACCAAGCAAGTAGCGCGCATGGCAATCAAACCCGCCTACGTCAAGAAGACCGGGACGCTCCTCATGGAGCGATACCCCGACGCCTTCGGTGCTGACTTCGAACACAACAAGGACGTCGTCGAGGAACTGACCAACATCGAGTCCAAGGGTGTCCGCAACCGCATCGCCGGCTACGTCACCCGGAAGATGAACAACCCCGTCGAAGCCTGAGCCGGTTCTTTCTCTCTGTCTCCAGCGGTGAGCGAGCGGCCGCTCTCTCCAGCCGTTACTGCTCGGGCTGGGCGGGCTGGCTGTCGCTCCGGCGCTTCCGGTGGATGATGCCCTGCATGTTAGCGGTGCGGGCGGCGATGTCACGGAACGACTCGCCGACGTCGCTGTCCTCGTCGAGGACCAGCGGCTCCCCGGTCGCGCCCCCTTCTCTGACTTCGGGGTCGAGCGGAATCTCGCCGAGGAACGGCATCTCCGTCTCGTCGGCGAACTCGCGGCCGCCGCCGCTGCCGAAGATGTCGTGCTCGCCGCCACAGTCCGGGCAGACGAACGACGACATGTTCTCGACGATGCCCAGCACGGGTGTCTCGTGGCGGCCGAACATCCGGAGTCCCTTGCGGGCGTCGTCGAGCGCGACCTCTTCGGGCGTCGTGACGATGACGGCCCCGGAGACGGGGACCTGCTGGAGCATGGTCAGCTGCGTGTCGCCGGTCCCCGGCGGCAGGTCCACGACCATGTAGTCGAGTTCGCCCCAGAGCACGTCGTCCCACAGCTGGGTGAGGACGTTGTCGACCATCGGCCCGCGGAAGATGACGGGGTCGTCCTTGCCGACCAGGAAGTCCATGCTCATCAGTTTCATCCCGTGTTTCTCGACGGGGATTATTTCCTCGTCCTCGGTCGCGCGGGGCTGTTCGTCGGCGTCGAGCATCCGCGGGACGTTCGGTCCGTACACGTCGGCGTCGAACAGGCCGACGCGGGCACCGAGCCGCGAGAGCCCGGCGGCGAGGTTCACTGCGACGGTGGACTTGCCGACGCCGCCCTTGCCGGAGGCAACCGCGATGACGTTCTTGACTTTCGGCAGGGGGTCCTCGGCTTCCGGGACGCCGCGGTCGATGCTCGCCGAGAGGTCTATCTCCCGGTCCACGTCGGCCAGCGCCTCGCGGACCTCGTTCGCGATGCCGGTCTCCGTCGGCGAGTACGGCGCACCGAGCGCCAGGTCGATGCGGACCGCGTCGTCGGTCACGTCGATGCTGTTTACCAGCCCGAGGGACACGATGTCGGCTCCCAGGTCCGGGTCCTCGACCGTTCGCAGGCGCTCGCGTACGTCGTCTGTATTCATGCACAGGGGTAGGTCCCGGAGGTGCGATAAGGATTGTGACACCGCGAACACGACAGTCGCCGCCCGGTAGGGCCAGCGCGACCCGGAGACCGAGCGGGCGGTCGCGCACGTGAGCGCACGGAATCGAAAAATCCAGTTTGCCGAGAGTCAGGGACGCCTGAACACGTAGACGCTCTCGCCGTCCAGTTCGACGCGTAGCTCGCCGCTGTCGTGGTCGAACACGAGCCGTTCCGGCGTCCCGTCGAACGAGTGCAGCGGCATCCCGGTGTCTATCGCGCCGTCGGGGGTCACTGCAACGTGGGCTCGGCCGCCGAAGTCGGCCCGGAGCGTCCCGTCGGCCGCCTCGGTGACGGCGTCGGCCCCCGCAAACCGTTCGAGGTGGTCGCGGAGGGCCGTTCTGTCGGTCGGGTCGACGCCGCTGCCACCGTCGGTACCGCGTCGGTCCATATCACGACGTGGGCTCCCAACGACGAATGTGTTGTGCCGGCGGCCGACCCCTGATGCTTGGTAGTGCATGTCTCAGGTGGTATGCCCCGGAGTCACGCGGCCGGACCCCTTCGTTGCGTTTAAATACAACCCCGGAATAGAGTCGGATAGACTCGTGTAGGGGGACCGGCCCCCGAGTCCGCGTGCCGCGGGCGCGAGTGTCACAAGAACGCGTGTCGTGGTAGCCAAGCCTGGCCCAAGGCGCAGGGTTGCTAACTCTGTGGCGTACAGCCTCCTGGGTTCGAATCCCAGCCACGACGCTCACCCATCAGTACCTACATATGAGTGCAGAAGACCCCAACGCGGGCGAGGACGCGGATGCCGAGGACGAGGAGGACATCCGCTATTTCGTCCGTATCGGACAGACAGACCTCGACGGGACGAAATCCGTCGAGCGAGCACTGACAGAACTGAACGGCATCGGCCACCGGGCCGCCCGAATCATCGCCCAGAAGGCGGACGTCGACCGGCGCGCGGTCTTCGGCAAGCTCGACGACGACGTCATCGAGCGCGTCGTCGACCACGTCGAGAACTTCGCCGACGAGGTGCCCGAGTGGATGGCCAACCACCAGAAGGACTACTTCTCCGGTGAGACCACCCACGAGACCGGCAACGACCTCCAGCTGACCCGCCGGCAGGATATCAACCGCATGAAGATGATAGACTCGTACCGCGGCGTCCGCCACAAGCGCGGACAGAAGGTCCGCGGCCAGCGCACCAAGTCCACCGGCCGTACCGAGGGGACCATCGGCGTCAACGTCGAGGCAATCAAGGAAGAACAGGCGGAAGACGCCGCCGCGGAGGATGACGAATAATGGCGCTCGGTTCCAACACGAAGTTCTACGAGACGCCGAACCACCCCTTCCAGGGCGAGCGAATCGCCGACGAGGCCAACCTCATCGGCCGCTACGGCCTGAAGAACAAGGAAGAGCTCTGGCGCGCACAGTCCGAGCTCCGTGGCTACCGACGCGAGGCCCGGAAACTGCTGGGCAGCGCCGGCGAACACGAGACCGAGTCCGAGGAGTTCCTCGCTCGGCTCAAGCGCTACGGCATCCTCAACGAGCAGGACCAGCTCGACGACGTGCTGTCGCTCGACGTGACCGACGTCCTGGAGCGTCGCCTGCAGACGGTCGTCTACCGCAAGGGCTACGCGAACACGCCCGAGCAGGCCCGACAGTTCATCGTCCACGGCCACATCGTGCTGGACGACGCTCGCGTCACCCGACCTGGCATGACCGTCGAGACCGCCGTCGAGAGCTCGGTCGGCTTCGACGAACACAGCTCGCTGTCGGACGAACTCCACCCTGAGCGCGCGGAGGCTCAAGAATGAGCGAAGAAACCGAAGACATCTGGGGCATCGCCCACGTGCACGCATCGTTCAACAACACTATCATCACCATCACCGACCAGACCGGCGCGGAGACGCTCGCGAAGAGCTCCGGCGGGACGGTCGTCAAGCAGAACCGCGACGAGGCGTCGCCGTACGCGGCGATGCAGATGGCGGAGGTCGTCGCGGAGAAGGCCCTCGACCGCGGCGTCGAGGGCGTCGACGTTCGGGTCCGTGGCCCCGGTGGCAACCTCCAGACCTCGCCCGGTCCGGGTGCGCAGGCGACCATCCGCGCACTCGCCCGAGCGGGCCTGGAGATCGGTCGCATCGAGGACGTCACGCCGACCCCGCACGACGGCACTCGTGCACCCAAGAACTCCGGATTCTAACCAATGACACAGGACTACGAGGTTGAGTTCGTCGAACGCGGCGAGCGCGAGGCCCGCATCCTCGTGCGCGGCATCACGCCGGCGTTTGCCAACGGCATCCGGCGAGCGATGGTCGCGGACGTGCCGACGTTCAGTATCGACACCGTCCGCGTCATCGAGAACACCAGCGTGATGTTCAACGAGCAGATCGGCCTCCGACTGGGGCTGGTCCCGCTGACGACCGACCTCGACGACTTCGAGATTGGCGACGAGGTGACGCTGTCGCTGTCCGTCGACGGGCCGGCCACGGCCTATTCCAGCGACCTCGTCTCCTCGGACCCGATGGTCGAGGCGGCCGACGACAACATCCCGATTATCGACCTCAAGGACGGCCAGCGCCTCGAAGTCGAGGCCGACGCCGTCCTCGACACCGGTCGGGAACACGCCAAACACCAGGGCGGCGTGGCCGTCGGCTACCGACACCTCCAGCGGGTGGAGGTCGTCGGCGACCTCGGCGAGTTCGAGGACGACGACCCGAACATCCTGCGTGGCGTCATCGAAGAGCAGGCGGCCGAACACGCCGCCGGCGACGCCACCGACGGCGAACTAGTCGCCACAGACGAGTTCGACAACGACCTCCGGAACCGCTACCCCGGCAAGGACGTCGAGGTCTCGGACGTGCCCAACGCGTTCGTGTTCCACGTCGAGACGGACGGGTCGTTCACCACCGAGGAACTGGTCCTGCGCGCGGTCGAGACGCTGCGTGACCGCGCGACCGAACTGAAAGACGCAGTCCAGCTGTAACGATACGATGCCCCAACACACCCCACCACTACCGATGACCGCCCGCTCCCCGAGCGCGAGGACCGAAAGGGGTTTTACGGGGCACGCAAAACGAACAATCGCGCGCAGGGATAGCCAAGTCTGGCCAACGGCGCAGCGTTCAGGGCGCTGTCCCGTAGGGGTCCGCAGGTTCAAATCCTGCTCCCTGCACTTTTCCCACAACGGAGGAATCATATGAGTAAGACGAACCCGAGACTCAGTAGTCTCATCGCCGACCTGAAGTCAGCCGCCCGCAGTTCGGGCGGTGCTGTCTGGGGCGACGTCGCCGAGCGCTTAGAGAAGCCACGGCGCACACACGCGGAAGTCAACCTCGGCCGTATCGAACGATACGCCCAGGAAGACGAGACCGTGGTCGTGCCCGGCAAGGTGCTCGGCTCCGGTGTCCTGCAGAAGGACGTCACCGTCGCCGCCGTCGACTTCTCCGGAACCGCCGAGACGAAGATCGACCAGGTTGGAGAGGCTGTATCACTCGAACAGGCAATCGAAAACAACCCAGAAGGCTCCCACGTCCGGGTGATCCGATGAGCGTCGCAGAGTTCGACGCGGACGTCATCGTGGACGCCCGCGACTGTATCATGGGCCGCGTCGCATCACAGGTCGCCGAACGGGCACTCGACGGCGAGACGGTCGCCGTCGTCAACGCCGAACGCGCCGTGATAACCGGCCGAGAGGAGCAGATAATGGAGAAGTACGAGAAACGCGTCGACATCGGGAACGACAACGGGTACTTCTACCCCAAGCGACCGGACGGCATCTTCAAGCGCACCATCCGTGGCATGCTGCCCCACAAGAAGCAGCGTGGCCGCGAGGCGTTCGAGAACGTCCGTGTCTACCTCGGCAACCCGTACGACGAGGACGGCGAGGTCCTCGACGGGACGTCGCTTGACCGACTGTCGAACATCAAGTTCGTCACGCTGGGCGAAATCAGCGAAACGCTTGGAGCGAACAAGACATGGTAACGAACACGTCTGGCAAGAAGAAGACCGCCGTCGCCCGCGCGACCGTACGCGAGGGCGAGGGCCGCGTGCGTATCGACTCGCAGCCGGTCGAACTCGTCGACCCCGAGCTGGCGCAGCTCAAGATGCTGGAACCGTTCCGCATCGCCGAGGACGACCTCCGCGGCGAGGTCGACGTCGAGGTGTCCGTCGAGGGAGGCGGCGTCATGGGGCAGGCAGACGCCGCCCGAACCGCCATCGCTCGCGGCCTCGTCGACCACACCAACGACGCCGAGCTCCGCGACGCGTTCATGGAGTTCGACCGCTCGCTGCTGGTCAACGACGTTCGCCAGTCCGAACCCAAGAAGTGGGGCGGCCCCGGTGCGCGGGCCCGCTACCAGAAATCGTACCGCTAAGGTGATACAGGTATGATGGTACCGGTCCGGTGTTTCACGTGCGGCAACGTCGTCGGCGAGCACTGGGAGGAGTTCAAGGCACGCACCCGCGAGGCCGAGGAACCCGAGGACCCGGAGAAGGTCCTCGACGAACTCGGCGTCGAGCGACACTGCTGTCGCCGGATGCTCGTCTCGCACAAGGACCTCGTCGACATCGTCTCCCCCTACCAATGAACGCACAGGAAAGCCGCTACGAGAAGGCCCGCAAACTCGGCGCACGAGCGCTGCAGCTGGCCCACGGCGCTCCCGTGCTCATCGAGACGGAACACACCCAGCCGATACTCATCGCCGCCGAGGAGTACGACGCTGGCGTCCTACCGTTTACGGTCAACAGGAGTGACTAACGATGACGCTCATCACCGACGTACGACTCCGCCGCGTCCTCGACTCCCGCGGCAACGCGACCGTCGAGGCCGACGTCCTCACGGAGAGCGGGGGCTTCGGTCGTGGCAAGGCACCGAGCGGCGCAAGCACGGGCGAGTACGAGGCCATCGAACTCCCCGCCTCTGAGGCCATCGCCAACGCCCGCGAGGACGCGATTCCCCGACTCGTCGGCGAGGTCCACGCCGGGAATCAGCGTGACGTCGACGCGGCGCTGCACGCCGCCGACGGCACGGACGACTTCTCGGGCATCGGGGCCAACAGCGCCGTCGCCATCTCGATGGCGGCCGCGAAGGCCGGTGCCGACGTGCTGGGCGCACCGCTGTTCCAGCACCTGGGCGGCACCTTCCGGGGCAACGAGTATCCGACGCCGCTGGGCAACATCATCGGCGGCGGCGAACACGCCGCAGATGCCACGAACATCCAGGAGTTCCTCGCGGCCCCCGTCGGCGCGCCGAGCGTCGAGGAGGCCGTCTTCGCCAACGCCGCGGTCCACCAGGAGGTCCACGACATCCTGGCCGACCGCGACCTGCCAGCGGGCAAGGGCGACGAAGGGGCCTGGGCCCCGTCGGTTTCCGACGACGAGGCGTTCGAGATTATGGACGAGGCCGTCGAGACCGTCGCCGACGACTTCGGCTTCGCCATCACCTTCGGCCTCGACGTGGCCGGCGCGGAGCTGTACGACGCCGACGAGGATGGCTACGTCTACGACGACGGCGTCAAGTCGACCGCAGAGCAAATCGACTACATCGCCGAGAAGGTCGAGGAGTACGACCTCGTCTACGTCGAGGACCCCCTCGACGAGAACGACTACGAGGCCTTCGCCGAGCTGACCGACCGGGTCGGCGACCAGACGCTCGTCTGCGGTGACGACCTGTTTGTCACGAACGTCGAGCGCCTGCAGGCCGGCATCAACGCCGACGCCGGCAACTCCATCCTCATCAAGCCCAACCAGATCGGGACGCTCACCGACGCCGTCGACGCCATCGAACTGGCGACCGAGAACGGCTACGAGTCGGTCGTCTCCCACCGGAGCGGAGAGACCGAAGACACGACGATTGCACACCTCGCTGTCGCCACTGACGCACCGTTCATCAAGACCGGCGCGGTCGGCGGCGAGCGCACAGCCAAGCTGAACGAACTAATCCGTATCGAGGACAACGCAGTATGAGCGGCAACGAAAAAGAAGGTCTCGACGCGTCCGACTCCGACTTCGACCCGTCCGAGGAGGACGACGAAGCGGTCGACGCGGAGACCGAAACGGAAGCCGAACAGCCCGCCGACGACGCCGAAGAGGCGACGGAGGCAGAACCAACCGCCGAAGACGAAGAGGCCACGGACGAGGCCGCCGGCCCGCAGCTGGACGAGGACGTCATGCCCGACGAGCAGTCGGAGGCCGACCTCCTCATTCCCGTCGAGGACTACCTCGGCGCCGGCGTCCACATCGGGACCCAGCAGAAGACCCAGGACATGGAGCGGTTCATCCACCGCGTCCGGACCGACGGGCTCTACGTGCTGGACGTCTCGATGACCGACGAGCGCATCCGCACCGCCGCGGACTTCCTGGCCAACTACGAGCCGGAGCAGATTCTGGCCGCGTCGTCGCGCCAGTACGGCCGGTTCCCGGCCGAGAAGTTCGCCGAAGCCATCGGCGCACGCGTCCGCACCGGCCGGTTCATCCCCGGCACGCTGACCAACCCCGACTACGACGGCTACATCGAGCCCGACATCGTGGTCGTCACCGACCCCATCGGCGACGCCCAGGCCGTCAAGGAGGCCATCACGGTCGGCATCCCGGTCATCGCGATGTGTGACTCCAACAACACCACGTCGAACGTCGACCTGGTCGTCCCGACGAACAACAAGGGGCGCAAGGCGCTGTCGGTCGTCTACTGGCTGCTGGCCAACGAGACGCTCGACCGCCGCGGTGCCGAACCGACGTACGGACTCGACGACTTCGAGTCCGACATCTGACGTCGCTGTCGATTCGCTTCGTTTTCCGGCCCGCTGACACACGAGTGGCGACGCCGGGCTCGCTGACAGGTGGCCCGCACACCGAGATAGACGGGGAGTACACGTCCTGAGCGCGCTCGGTGGCTAGGCTCAGCCGTCGGCGACTGACCGGCCCCGCTGTCGATAGCTACATCACTCGGGACGCCACTACGAGCAACGCATATGCGCGACTCGGTGCGAAACGCCGGTATCGGGGCGCTCGTCACGATAGCCCTGTCCGTCGTCCCCTTCTCGTCGATAGCCGGCGGTGCCGTCGCCGCGGCGAATCACGGCGGCGGCTACCGGGCGGGGCTCTGGCTGGGGACGCTGGCCGGCGTCTGCGCGATGGTCCCGCTGCTCGCGCTCTTTCTCCCGGCACTGTACATCGCCGGTCGCCTGGGGTTCGGCATCCCGCCTGGCGCGCCGGGCTACGACCTGTTCCTGGGGCTCGTGTTCGCGTTCTTCCTGCTGTACACCGTCGGCCTGAGCGCCCTCGGCGGCCTCGGCGGCGTCTGGGTTCGGGGCCACACCGACTGGGACCTGGACGCCGACCGCTGGCTCTGAACCGCCGCTGTCCCGACGTTTGGCATGCCATTCAAGCGTGTCCGACACTAACGTTAGCCGATGTCAAAGACCCCGCCCGGACCGAAGGGCGAACCGCTGTTCGGCAGTAGTCGCACGTACGCCCGGGACCCGTTCCGGTTCATCTCGGCGCTGGAGCGGGCCTACGGCGACGTCGCTCGCTTCGACATGGGGCCGATGGACACGGTCATGCTGTGTGACCCGACCGCAATCGAGCGCGTGCTGGTCTCGGAGGCCGACCGGTTTCGCAAGCCCGATTTCCAGGGCGACGCCCTGGGAGACCTGCTGGGTGACGGGCTGTTGCTGAGCGAGGGCGAGACGTGGGAACAGCAGCGAAAGCTCGCCAACCCCGCGTTTTCGATGGCTCGGCTGTCGGGAATGGCCGACCGCATCACCGGCCACGCCGAGGACCGCATCGCCGACTGGTCCCACGGCGACGTCATCGACGCCGAGCAGTCGATGACGCGGGTCACGCTGGACGTCATCCTGGACCTGATGATGGGCGTCGAACTCTCCGAACAGCGGGTCCGCACAATCGAGGAGCAACTG
The DNA here is from genome assembly GCF_037078405.1 of Haloarcula sp. DT43. NCBI lineage: Archaea > Methanobacteriati > Methanobacteriota > Halobacteria > Halobacteriales > Haloarculaceae > Haloarcula > Haloarcula brevis. The sequence goes on from NZ_JAYMGZ010000002.1 coordinate 568,191, forward strand.
CTGCCGCTAGGCCAGCGGTTCGAGCCCGACCCCATCCGGTTCGCCATGCCAGAGTGGGTGCCGATGCCCGACGACGCCGAGTTCGACCGCGCCGTGCGGACGCTGGACGAGGTGTTGGACGACATCATCGCCGTCCGCGAGGACACGGTCGGGACGGCGGAGGACGGCCCCATGGACTTCCTGTCAGTGCTTCTGCGGGCACGCGACGACGGGAACCAGTCGCCCGACCAGCTCCGCGACGAGATGATGACGATGCTGCTCGCGGGCCACGACACGACGGCGCTGACGCTGACCTACACCTGGTTCCTGCTGTCGGAACACCCCGAGGTCGAACGGCGGGTCCACGAGGAACTGGACGCCGTCGTCGGCGACGACCGGCCGGGGATGGAACACGTCCGCGAGTTGGACTACCTCGAATGGGTGATTCAGGAGGCGATGCGGCTCTACCCGCCGGTGTACACCATCTTCCGGGAGCCGACCGAGGACGTGACGCTGTCGGGCTACGAGGTCGAGGCCGGGACGACGCTGATGGTCCCGCAGTGGGGCGTCCACCGCTCCGAGCGGTTCTACGACGACCCCGAGGCGTTCGACCCGGAGCGCTGGAAACCCGAGCGGGCCGGCGAGCGCCCGCGGTTCGCCTACTTCCCGTTCGGTGGCGGGCCGCGCCACTGCATCGGGAAGCACCTCGCGATGCTGGAAGCGCAGCTCATCACCGCCACTACGGCCAGCCAGTACCGACTGGAGTTCCAGGGTGAGACGCCCCTGGAACTGCTTCCGTCGCTGACTGCCCACCCCCGACAGGAGATGTCGATGCGCGTGCGTGACCGCTGACGCGGGCCCGGAGCCGCTACCCCCAGGCCGCCCGCCACGGCGGCCAGACATGACAGGAACCCGGTCATCAGCTATTTACTGCAGAGTCCCTACATGTAGCCAAGAACGGCGGTTCCCGGTGGCCGACTCCGGCAAGCGTGACTCCGCCCACGGCCGCCGACTCGATACCATGACACCACCACAGACTCTCTCGGGGTGCCCCCAGAGACACACCGTTTCGCCATCTGTCGCCCGCCGGGGCGCGCTCTCCCGTGATTCCGAATGACGACCGCTACCGGAACCGGAGGGCGCGACCGGGTTCGAGTCCTGTGTGTCGGCACCGATACGGACGACGCCGGGCTGGCGACGGCGCTGGAACGGGAGTGCGACCGGCTCTCGGCCGACACGGTCCGAACCGCCGCCGAAGCCGTAGCGGAATTGGCCGACGACGCCGTGGACTGTCTGGTCACCGAGTACGACCTGCCCGACCGGGACGGCGTCGAACTGCTGGAGACGGTCCGCGAGGACCACCCCGACCTCCCGGTCATCCTCTACACCGCCCATGGGAGCGAGGTGGTCGCCAGCGAGGCGATTTCGGCGGGCGTCACGGACTACCTCCGGAGAGAACCGGGCACCGGACAGCACGCCGGGCTGGCGAACCGAATCACGGACGCCGTCGACAAGTACCGCTCGAAACGGGCGGCAAACGAGCGGACCCGGACGCTCCGGAGCTACGAGCGGATGGTCAACTCCATGCGGGAGACGGCCTGCATCTACGACGCCGAGGGGCGGTTCGAAACCGTCAACGAGGCGCTGGCGGAGTGGTACGACACGACGCGTGCCGACCTCGAAGGCCGGGTCAGCGAACTCGTCCCACGTATCCGGGCCGAGGGCGAGACGGACCGCTATCAGGAACTGCTCGACGGCACGCGGGCGGAACTCAGCGGCGAAATCAGGGCGGAGTTCCCCGGCCACGGACACGCGGTGGTCGCGTACCGACTGACGCCGCTGTTCGTCGATGGTGTCGTCGACGGTATCGTCGCCGTCGCACGCGACGTCACCGACCGGAAAGAGCGCGAACGGGAACTGTTGCGGAACCAGCGCGCGATGGACGAGGCCCCGGTCGGTGTCACCATCACCGACCCCAGCCAGGCGGACAATCCGATGATATACGCCAACAACCACTACTGCGACCTGACTGGCTACTCGCTGCCGGAGGTACTCGGCGAGAACTGCCGGATGCTCCAGGGGCCGGACACCGACCCGGACGCCGTCGCCGCGATGCGGGACGCCATCGACGCGGAGGAGCGCGTGACGGTCGAACTCCGGAACTACCGCCAAGACGGGACCGAGTTCTGGAACAAAGTGCGTATCGCGCCGGTCCGCGACGACGACGGGTCGGTCGTCAACTACGTCGGGTTCCAGCAGGACATCACGGCGCGGAAACGCCGCGAGCGACGGCTGGAAGAAACATCCTCGCGGCTCGAAGCCCTCTTCGAGAACTCGCCGGACATGATAGACGTGCTCGACGCCGACGGAACGATTCGGGACGTGAATCAGCGGTTCTACACGGAGCTCGGATACGACGAAAGCGAAGTGCTCGGGCGGTCTATCTGGGAGTTCGACCGTCACTTCGACGCCGAGGACGTCAGGGAACAGCTCTCGGGGTTCCGCGTCGACGAGCGCCGCAAGTTCGAGGGCCTGTACGAGCGCCGCGACGGGTCGACGATGCCGGTCGAAGTGCATCTGCTCCGGCTCAGCCTCGACGGCGAGGACCGGTTCCTGGCAATCAGCCGCGACATCTCGGAGCGAAAGGAGCGCGAACAGGAGCTCCAGCGGCAAAACGAGCAGCTCGAACAGTTCGCCAGCGTCGTCTCCCACGACCTGCGGAACCCCCTGCAGGTCGCGCGCGGGCGACTGAAGCTCCTCAGTGAGGAGGTCGAAAGCGAGCACGTCGACGCCATCGACAGCGCAAACCAGCGAATGGAGACGCTCATCGACGACCTGCTGACGCTCGCACGCGACGGGGCCTCGCCCGCCTCGCTGGCCGCGGTCGACCTCGAACCGGTCGTCGCGTCGTGCTGGGAGACCGTCGAAACGAGAGACGCGACGCTCCGGGCCGACGCCGACCGCTCCATCCGCGCCGACGAGAGCCGGCTCCGACAGCTGTTCGAGAACCTCGTCCGCAACGCGGTCGAACACGGCGGCGACGACGTGACCGTGACCGTCGGCGACCTGGACGGGGGCTTCTACGTCGCCGACGACGGCCCCGGTATCCCTGGCCCCGACCGCGGTGACGTGTTCGAGGCCGGCTACACGACGGCGGCCGACGGGACCGGGTTCGGCCTGAGCATCGTCAAACAGGTCGCTGACGCCCACGGCTGGACGGTCCGCGTCGTCGATGGGCCCGACGGCGGCGCTCGCTTCGAGTTCACCGGCGTCGACACCGCGCCCCCGACCGTCGACTCCGAAAACACCTAACGCCCTGGGCGCACACGGGCGGGTATGGTCACGTCGAGCGCTCCCGGGAAGGTGTACCTGTTCGGGGAGCACGCGGTCGTCTACGGCGAGCCGGCGGTGCCCTGCGCCATCGAGCGGCGGGTGCACGTGACGGCAACCGAAATCGACGAGGGGTTGCGCATCCACGCGAACGACTTGCAACTGGACGGCTTTACCGTCGAGTACTCCGGCGACGGGGAGAGCCACCCGGACGTGGACGTCGCCGAATCGCTCGTCGAGGCGGGCATGGGATACGTCAACGAAGCGGTGGCACAGGCCCGCGACGCGGCCGACGCGCCGGACGCAGGCTTCGAAATCTCCGTCGAGGGCGACATCCCGCTCGGGGCGGGACTGGGCTCGTCGGCCGCGCTCGTCGTCGCGGCGATAGACGCGGCGACGCGGGAACTCGGCGTCGAACTGTCCGCCGGGGAAATCGCCGACCGCGCCTACCGCGTCGAACACGCGGTCCAGGACGGGCAGGCCTCCCGTGCGGACACGTTCTGCTCGGCGATGGGCGGGGCGGTCCGCGTGGAGGGCGACGACTGCCGGCGGCTGGACGGCATCGACAATCTCCCCTTCGTCATCGGGTACGACGGCGGGGCCGGCGACACCGGGGCGCTGGTCGCCGGCGTCCGGGACCTCCGCGAGGAGTACGACTTCGCCGCCGACACGGTCGAAGCCATCGGCGATGTCGTCCGCGAGGGCGAGGCGGTGCTCGGGACGGGCGACTACGAGCGGCTGGGGGACCTGATGGACTTCAACCACGGCCTGCTCTCGGCGCTGGGCGTCTCCTCGCGGTCGCTGGACTCGATGGTGTGGGCGGCCCGCGACGCCGACGCTCACGGCGCGAAACTCACCGGGGCCGGCGGCGGCGGCTGTATCGTCGCGCTGGACGAGACGGACGACGCGCTCACGGCACTGAAGTACACGCCGGGGTGTGAGAGCGTCTTCCGGGCCGAACTCGACACCGACGGGGTCCGGCGGGAATGACGGTCGTCCTCAAACTCGGCGGGAGCGTCATCACCGAGAAGGACGAACCCGAGACGGTCGACCGGGCCGCCCTGTCGGCGGCGGCGGCGGCCATCGCCGACTCGGCGGTCGGTGACGACGTCGTCGTCGTCCACGGCGGCGGGAGCTTCGGCCACCACCACGCCGCCGAACACGGCGTCAGTACGACCGAGGGGACCCACGACGCAGGCGGGGTCCGGGCCATCCACGGCGCGATGTGCCGGCTCAACGCCGCCGTCGTGGACGTGCTCGCCGACGCAGGCGTTCCGGCGGTGCCCGTCCACCCGTTCTCGGCGGCCGCGCGCGACGCCAGCGGCGACCTCTCCCTGCCGACGGCCCAGGTCAGGACGCTGCTCGACGAGGGGTTCGTCCCGGTGTTACACGGCGACCTCGTCGCACACGCCGACGCGGGCGCGACGGTCCTGAGCGGCGACGAACTGGTGGTCGAACTCGCCCCCGCCGTCGCCGCCGACCGCGTGGGCGTCTGCTCGACCGTCCCCGGCGTCCTCGACGAGGGCGGCGACGTCATCGACCGCATCGAGACGTTCGAGGCCGTCGCATCGGCGCTGGGCGGGAGCGACGCGACGGACGTCTCCGGCGGGATGGCCGGCAAGGTACGCGCCCTGCTCGCGCTCCCGGCCCCCGCAGTCGTCTTCGGTCCCGACGCGCTCCCCGCGTTTCTCGCCGGTGAGAGCCCGGGAACGACCATCGCCGGTGACGACACGAACTGACAGGACCGTCGTCTGCGGGCATCGCTCGGAACGTGAGTCCCACCTTGTGGGCCGGAACGAGCCGAGACGGCGGCGCGCCCGGTCCTTGCCGAGTGACTGGTTACCTAAATATCACTTCTTCCCTCGTCGTAACATATTTGTCCTCTGTTATCAATTATGCGACTATGTCTGCAGTAGGTCTGACCGACGTCTATCGATACGGAACGAGGCTTCTCGGGACATTGCTCGTCGTCGCCGGCGTCGGTGGCGGCCTCATCGCTGCAGGGTACGTGCTGATACAGAACGGCTCGCTCGGCTCGCTCTCGGGGACCGCAGGCTACCGCGCGGCGCTCGGTATCGTCGTCGGCGCGCTCGGCGGTCTCCTGTTGCTCTCGGGCTTGCTCGGCCTGACCCACAAGCTCATCGCCGACGCGACGATGGCGGGCACGCTCGCAGCGCGGACGACACAGCGTGACGCGAGCGACGCGCCCGCCGACAGCTCCGCGGCGAGTGACCAGACCGCGACGGCCGGTAGCGCTTCGGCCGCCGCCGGGTCGGCCGCCGACGAACCGACGACGGGGCCGGACGAGCCGGCGGAACCGCAGGAGACGGAGCCGTCGGCTCCCGAACCAGCGACCGTCGACGCCGGCGCGCCGGAACCCGCTGCCGACCCCGAGACGGCGGTGCCGGCCGCCGACTCCGATACCGCCGGTGAATCGCCAGTCGCAGCGACCACGGAACAGCCCGAACCGACCGCCGCGTCCGACACGGCCGACGCTCCGGTGGCCGACGACACCTCGGCGACAGCGGCGGACGAGGGACCGGCGGCCCCCGAACCGACGACGGCCGACGACCCACAGGAGGTCGAGGACACGCCGGAGACGGCGTCGGTCGACGATGCGCCGGTCCAGTCGGGCGACGACGCCACAGCGCCGGGCTCGGCGGGACAGGACGAAGCGACAACCGGTCACCAGTCGGTCGAGAGCGTCACCGAACCGGAGCCCGAGGTGGGACCTGAGACGACAGAGGGGACGCCCATGGCGGACGAGTCCGGCGAGGACCCGGAGCCGAGTCCCCAGGAGTGGACCCCGCCGGACCCCGCGGAGTTCGACACCCAGAGCGGGGCCCCGACAGCGGCCGACGAGGAGCCCGCACCGGCGGAGGAGTGGGCGAGTGACACAGAGTCCGCCGGCGTCACGGGGGCCGACGAGGCGGACGCCGTCACCGAGGACACGCGACTGCTCGACGACGGCGGCGGGCAGGACGACGGGCCGCGGACGGCGGAGGACCTGTTCGGCGGTGCCGACGGCCAGTCGGACGCCGGGGCCGACGAGGGCGCGGCGGAGTCTCGGGACGCGGACGCGACCGCAGAGGACTCGACGCTCGCGGACGAGGGCGTCACCGGCTTCGACGTCTCCAGCGACGACGACCCGCTCTCGGACCCACTCGACGACGAGTAGCGACGAACCCACACCGTTTTAAGAACCGCCGTTGTAATCCGGAGTAACCGAGCGCACGGCCGCCCGCGGACTGCGGTTCGGCGGCCGGCAGACGGCGGATGTAAGTTGCGGGACGGGAGTCCCTCCCACTGCGGTTGCACAGGCTACGGGCGTACCCGACTGGCCTGGAGCGCCGACGCGGACGAGGTCGCCTACATTGCAGATACCGTCGTTGCCGTGCCCCACCGGATGCCCGCGGCCGGCTTTCCACTCGGAGCTACAACCATGGAAGTCGAAATTGCGACAATTGGCGGTTACGAGGCTGTAGGCCGACAGATGACGGCCGTCCGTGCAGGGGACGACGTCGTCATCTTCGACATGGGCCTGAACCTCTCGAAGGTACTGATTCACGACAACGTCGAGACGGAACGGATGCACTCGCTGGACCTCATCGACATGGGTGCCATCCCGGACGACCGGGTCATGTCCGACCTGGAGGGCGACGTGAAGGCCATCGTGCCGACGCACGGTCACCTCGACCACATCGGCGCGATATCCAAGCTCGCCCACCGGTACGACGCACCCATCGTCGCGACGCCGTTTACTATCGAACTCGTCAAACAGCAGATTAAGAGCGAGGAGAAGTTCGGCGTCCAGAACGACCTCGTCAAGATGGAGGCCGGCGAGACGATGTCCATCGGCGAGCGCAACGAACTGGAGTTCGTCAACGTCACTCACTCCATCATCGACGCCATCAACCCCGTCCTCCACACGCCGGAGGGCGCGGTCGTCTACGGGCTGGACAAGCGGATGGACCACACGCCGGTCATCGGCGACCCCATCGACATGAAGCGGTTCCGCGAAATCGGCCGCGAGGGCGTCCTCTGTTACATCGAGGACTGTACGAACGCGGGCAAGAAGGGCCGCACGCCCTCCGAGTCCGTCGCGCGTCGCCACCTCAAGGACGTGATGGACAGCGTCGCTGACTACGACGGCGGCATCGTCGCGACGACGTTCTCCTCACACATCGCTCGTGTGAAGAGCCTCGTCGAGTTCGCCGACGACATCGGCCGCCAGCCGGTGCTGCTGGGTCGCTCGATGGAGAAGTACTCCGGCACCGCGGAGCGACTCGACTTCGTCGACTTCCCGGAGGACCTGGGCATGTATGGGCACCGCAAGTCCGTCGACCGCACGTTCAAGCGAATCATGAACGAGGGCAAGGAGAACTTCCTCCCCATCGTCACCGGCCACCAGGGCGAACCGCGCGCGATGCTCACACGCATGGGCCGGGGCGAGACGCCCTACGAGCTAGACGACGGCGACAAGGTGCTGTTCTCGGCCCGGGTCATCCCGGAACCGACCAACGAGGGTCAGCGCTACCAGTCCGAGAAGCTCCTGGGCATGCAGGGCGCACGCATCTACGACGACATCCACGTGTCGGGCCACCTCCGCGAGGAGGGCCACTACGAGATGCTCGAAGCGCTCCAGCCCAAGAACGTCATCCCGGCCCACCAGAGCCTCGAAGGGTTCGCACCGTACGTCGACCTCGCGGAAAACATGGGCTACAAAGCCGGGCGGGACCTCCACATCACCCGCAACGGCAACATGATAAAGCTCACCGAGTAAATCGATGTCCGAACGCCATCAGCAGGTCGAAGACGCGATTGTCGCCCGACGAGACCGGGTCAACGACGCCCTCCACGAGGACCTCCCGGTGCAGAAACCGGACCACCTCTACGAGGCGTCGCGCTACCTGTTGGACGCGGGCGGGAAACGACTCCGCCCGACGGTCCTGCTGCTGGTCGCGGAGTCGCTGCTCGACGTCGACCCGCTGACGGCGGCCTACCGTGACTTCCCGACGCTCGACGGCGGGCGGGCCGACGTGATGTCGGCCGCGCTGGCCATCGAGGTCATCCAGACGTTCACGCTCATCCACGACGACATCATGGACGACGACGCGCTCCGGCGCGGGGTGCCCGCCGTCCACAAGGAGTACGACCTCTCGACGGCGATTCTCGCCGGCGACACGCTGTACTCGAAGGCGTTCGAGTTCCTGCTCGACACGGGCGCGGCCCCAGAGCGGACCGTCGCCGCGAACAAGCGACTCGCGACGACGTGTACCCGCATCTGCGAGGGCCAGTCCCTGGACATCGAGTTCGAGCAACGCGACGTAGTCACGCCCGAGGAGTATCTGGAGATGGTCGAACTCAAGACGGCCGTGCTGTACGGCGCGGCCGCCTCGATTCCGGCCACGCTGCTGGGGGCCGACGAGGCGACCGTCGACGCCCTGTACAACTACGGGCTCGACGTGGGTCGTGCGTTCCAGATTCAGGACGACCTGCTGGACCTGACGACCCCCTCGGAGAAGCTCGGTAAGCAGCGGGGCTCTGACCTCGTGGAGAACAAGCAGACGCTCGTGACGCTGCACGCCCGCCAGCAGGGCGTCGACGTCGGCGAACTCATCGACACGAACTCCGTCGAGGCGGTCTCGGAGGCCGAAATCGACGCCGCCGTCGAGCGCCTGCGGGAGGTGGGCTCTATCGAGTACGCCCGCCAGACCGGCCAGGACCTCATCGCGAGCGGCAAGCAGAACCTCGAAGTCCTGCCGGACAACGAGACCCGCTACCTGCTCGAAGGCATCGCCAACTACCTCGTCGAGCGCGACTACTGAGGGCCCCCGAGGCCCCCTTTTGCAGTCGTCCACCCGATCCCGACAGCCACTGGTCAGCAACTAAGACGCGTCGCGCCCTAGCGACGCTCGTGACTCGATTCGTCCTCTACGGCGGCAAGGGCGGCGTCGGCAAGACGACGGTGGCGGCGGCATCGGGCCACCGCCTGGCAGCGGCGGGCCACGAGACGCTCGTCGTTTCGACGGACCCCGCACACTCGCTGGGCGACGCCGTCGAAGCCGAGGTCGGCGGCGACCCGACGGAAATCCGGTCGGGGTTGTGGGGCGTCGAGGTGGACCCACAGACCGGCATCGACCGCTACCGCTCGCTGTTCGAGGCGCTGGCGGCGGAGTTCTCCGACGCCGGCATCAGGCTGGACGAAGACGAGGTCGCGGCGCTGTTCACGTCGGGCGTGATGCCCGGCAGCGACGAGCTGGCGGCTATCGAGGGCATGGCGACGTACGTCGAAAGCGACCGCTGGGACCGCGTGGTGTTCGACACCGCCCCGACCGGCCACACGCTCCGCCTGCTCGACCTCCCGTCGGTGATGGACCGCGGCGTGGCGACGGCGATGGACCTGCGCGACCAGGTCCGCCGGAAGGCCAACACCGCGCGGACCATGTTCTTCGGCCCGATGGCCGGCCGGCGAGACGACGGCCCCGACGACTTCACCGCGATGCGCAAGCGGATGGACCGCGTCGGGAGGGTGTTGCGGGACCCGGAACAGACCGAATTCCGCGTCGTCACCGTCCCCGAGACGATGGCCGTCCGTGAGTCCGAGCGGCTGGTCGGGCGGCTCCGCGAGTTCGAGGTCCCCGTGACGACGCTCGTCGTGAACAAGGTCATCGAGGACGCCGGCGACTGCGACCGCTGTCGCGCGAAGCGGGCCGATCAGGAGGCAGCCATCGGGACCCTGCGTGACGCGCTGCCCGACCTCGACGTGTGGACGATTCCCGACCAGTCCGGCGAGGTGACTGGGCTGGCGGCGCTGGAACGGGTCGCGGAATCGCTGGCTGCCGTGGACTGACCGCTCCCCGGTGCGAGTGAATCAGTCTGCGTTGAATACGCGGCCGGTGTGTGACTCGATACTCCGGTCAGCACCGTCACTCGGTCGTGTCGACGTCGGTGATTTCGAACTGCGCTCCGCCGGTTTCACTCTCGGTGACACTGATGTCCCACCCCTGGGCAACGACGTTTCTTCGGACGAGATGGAGGCCGAGGCCCGTCCCGTCACCGAGAGTGTACTTGCGTTCGAATACCCGCCCACGCTCGCTTTCGGGTATGCCGGTCCCGTTGTCGGCGACGTAGAAGCCGTCCTCCAGGTCGCCAACCGTGACGGTCACTCCCCTGCCCCCGTGTTCGACGGCGTTCCCCAGGAGATTATCGAAGATAGGCTTCAACCGGGACGGGATAGCCGTAACCGTCCGGTCTGTTTCGAGGACGAGCGTCTCGTTGGTCGTATCAATCGTCTGCCAGCACCACTTCGCCATCTCCGCGAGGGCAATATCCTCGACCGTCCCCGCGTTCTCCCCGTCCCGTGCGAGCGCTAACTGGTCGTCGACTGTCTCGGACGCCCGCTCGACGGCGTTGCTCACGACATCGAGGTAGCTACTGTCGCACTCCTCGCGCGCGAGTTTCAAGTTCGCACGGGCGACGCCCAGTGGGTTCCTGAGGTCGTGGCTCACCTGCTCGGCGAACTCCTCCAACTGCTCCGTCTGCTGCTCGAATAGTCGTTCGTACTGGCGCTGTGCTGTCGCATCCCGGACGACTTTCGCAAACCCACTGAGTGCGCCGGACTCATCGAACAGCGCGGTGAGGGAGAACTCCGCCCAGAACCGCTCCCCGTCTTTCCGGACGCGCCAGCCCTGTCCTTTTATCGCACCCTCGTTTTCGGCACGAGCCAGTAACTGTTCTGGTGCCCCCGTAGATATCGCGTCGTCGACAAAAAACGTCCGGTAGTGCGTTCCGAGTATCTCGCTTCGGGAATACCCCTTGATACGTTCGGCCCCCGCATTCCACGTAGCGACGCGGCCGTCCGGCCCCATCTCGAAAATCGCGTAGTGTTCGATATCCGCTACAAAATCAAAACTCATGTCGGGTATTTAAACTCTACACGCAGATAAAAACTCTCGCATGCTGGATACCAAACGTACGATAATGGGGACCGACCGCCGGTGAACGAACGGAGAGACGAGGTGTGGGACCCGCCGTCCGCCCCTTTCAGTACGGTGGTGGACTGAATTGCCCGAACCGGTGCCGACGGGCGGACGGACACTGTCTCCTGACGCCCTGTCCTCAGTCGCTAGCCGAACCCGACGGCGTTTTGACCCTCCCAGTCGCAGGTCCCGGTAATGGACGACGAGTTGCGAGACCGAATCAGGGAGGCGGCGGAGACGAGCGCCCTCCTCAACGCGGTCAAACACGACAGCGAGGCACAGGTCGGCGCGATAATGGGACCGCTCATGGGCGAGAACCCCGAGTTCCGCGAGCACGGCGACGAGATTCCGGGCGTCATCGCGCCGGTCGTCGAGCGGGTCAACGGCATGGACGCCGACGAGCGACGCGAACGGCTGGCCGAACTCGCCCCCGAGAAGCTCGAAGAACTGGAGGCCGAGGACGAGGGCGAGGACCACCCGCTGCCGGACCTGCCCAACGCCGACGACTACGACACCGTTCGGATGCGCGTCGCCCCCAACCCCAACGGCCCGTGGCACATCGGCCACGCGCGGATGGCGGCTGTCGTCGGCACGTACAAGGACCGCTACGACGGTGAGTTCATCTGCCGCTTCGACGACACCGACCCCGAGACGAAGCGTCCCGACTTGGACGCCTACGACGCCATCCTCGACGCCATCGGCTATCTGGGCTTCGAACCGGACGACGTGGTGAACGCCAGCGACCGCGTCGAGACGTACTACGAGTACGCCCGCGACCTCATCGAGAAGGGCGGGGCCTACACCTGCTCGTGCCCGCAGGGCGAGTTCTCCGACCTGAAGAACAGCGGCGAGGCCTGTCCCCACCGCGAGAAGGACGCCGAGACCACCCGCGAGGAGTTTGAGGCGATGGTCGACGGCGAGTACGACAGCGGCGAGATGGTCCTGCGGGTCCGGACCGACATCACCCACAAGAACCCCGCCCTGCGGGACTTCGTGGCCTTCCGCATCGTCGACACGCCACACCCGCGCGAGGAGGCGGCGGAGTACCGCTGCTGGCCCATGCTCGACTTCCAGAGCGGACTGGACGACCACCTGCTCGGCGTGACACACATCATCCGCGGCATCGACCTCCAGGACTCCGCGAAGCGCCAGCAGTTCGTCTACGACTACTTCGGCTGGGAGTACCCCGAGGTCATCCACTGGGGCCACGTCCAGGTCGACGAGTACGACGTGCCGCTGTCCACGTCGAGCATCGCTGAGCTCATCGAGACCGGCGAGCTAGCGGGCTGGGACGACCCGCGCGCGCCGACCGTCGCTAGCCTCGAACGGCGCGGCATCCGCGGCGAAGCCGTCGTCGACGCGATGATTCAACTGGGCACGTCCACCTCGAACGTCGACCTCGCGATGTCCGCTATCTACTCGAACAACCGCGACCTCGTCGACGACGCCTCGGACCGGGCGTTCTTCGTCCGCGACGACGACGCCCACGGCGGTCTCGTCGAGCGCCAGGTCGTCGGCGGTCCCGACGCCGGCGAGCCGCCGCTGCACCCCGACTTCGAGGAGCGGGGCCGCCGCGAGATTCCGGTCGTGGGGGGCGTGGCCGTCGAGGGTGACGACCTGCCGCCCCACGGCGAGCGCGTCTGGCTCAAGGGCTACGGCTGCGTGCGCCACACCCGCGACGCCTTCGAGTACACCGGCGACGACATCGACGCCGTCCGGGAGGAGGGCGTCGACGTGATTCACTGGGCCCCCGCCGACGGTCCCGCCGTCCGCCTGCGGACCATGGACGGCGACGTGACCGGCGTGGCCGAACCCGGACTGCTCGGCTACGACGCCGACGCGGTCGTCCAGTTCGAACGCATCGGGTTCGCCCGCCTCGACGACGTGGCCGAGGCTCCCGACACGGAGTCCGTCGCGTACTTCACTCACCCCTGACTGCCGTCACGGCCGCCCGGCAGCCGGTTCCCTGGCCCGGCTCGCGGCTTCGATGCCGCTGAACTCGAAGCGAGCGCCGCCGTCTTCGCCCTCGGTAATCGTCAGCTCCCAGCCGTGGGCCTCGGCCCCAGCGAGGAGTGACTCGGCCGCCGGGTTCGCGTGGCTGATACGGCCGTCGGTATCGACGACGAGCGCTCCGTCGCCCATCTGTTCCACGATAGTCTCCTGTGCGGCCGGAACCGGGTCGAGCGTCTCGAACGTGTACAGCCCCGTCGTCATCGCCAGCCCGGAGATGCCCCAGGCGAAAATCGTGGCGTCCTCGGGGACCTGGAGAAAGTACTGCTGGCTCAGCGCGACCGTCCAGGGGGCCAGCGCCGCGACGAGGACGGCCGCGGCCTGTGTCCGGTACAGGTGCCGAGAGCGGACGAACAGCTGGACCAGCACGAGCCGCACAAACGCACAGCGACGGAGTGTCGGGTAGTGAGACGGCGACGCGTCCGTTGCGTCGGAGTGCCGATAGCGTCGGGCTTAAGCCCGTGACGGCCCGACCGTCGCCCGTGACAGACCCTGCTCCCGAGTCGGTGACCGTCCAGCGCGACATCCCGTTCCAGGAGGCGGACGGCGAGACGCTGACGCTCGACCTGTACGACTCGCCGGCGGCCAGCGGCCCGAAGCCGGTCGCCGTGCTCGTCCGCGGCGGCGCGTTCGCGTTCGGCGACAAGGGCGAGTTCGCCCGGCACGCGCTCGACCTCGCGGCGGACGGCTTCCTCGTCGTCGAGCCCCAGTACCGCCTCGCGCCGGAGTGGACCTTCCCGGCGGCGCTGGTGGACGTGAAGGCCGCTATCGAGTGGGCCCGGTCGGAGGGCGAGGGCTACGGCGCTGACACCGACCGCATCGTCGGCGTCGGCCACTCGGCAGGGGCGAATCTCGTCGTTCTGGCCGCGCTGACGGCCGACGAGCCCGGGTTCGAACCCGAACTGTACCCCGGCGCGTCCTCCCACCTGTCGGCCGCCGTCGGCTACGCCGGGGTGTACGACTTCCGCTCGCTCGACGCCGCGACGGGCGAGGGCGAGCGGTTCCACCGCCAGTACCTCGGCGGCGGACCCGACGACGAGCCCGCGGCCTACGACCTGGCCTCGCCGGTCGCACAGGCCGACACCGACGCGCCGCCGATACTGTTGCTCCACGGCACCGAGGACGAGACCGTCCCGCCGTCCCAGTCCGAACTGCTGGCCGACGCCCTCGGGCCGATGACCGACGTGGTTCACGAGCCGGTGCCGGCGGACCACGGGTTCCCGTTCCACGGCGCTCACTACGACGACGTGTACGAGCGGACCGTCGAGTTCCTCCGGGGGGTCGCTGCCGGGCCGGACGCCGCCGACGCGACCGACTCGGTCGGCGATACCGGCGGTCCCGGCGGCGACCTACCGGACCCGACAGACCGCATCGACGACTCCGGGCCGGCGGGCGGCAGGGACCCGGACCGCCGCGACGGCCCCGGGTTCTGACGGCGAGGTCGAAAAGTTAAGTAGCTCCCAAAGATGAGATAAGATACCAATGGCCATAGACCCGGAGTTCGAGGAGAACCGCGACGTTGTCGAACAACACGACGGCCACAACGTCTGGGGGCCGGTCGACGAGCCCGAGGAACTGGGCATCCACGGGACACACGTCGCCGTCGACTTCGACATCTGTCTCGCCGACGGCGCGTGCCTGGAGGACTGTCCCGTCGACGTGTTCGAGTGGGTCGACACGCCGGACCATCCGGAGAGCGAAATCAAGGCCGACCCCGCCCACGAGGACCAGTGCATCGACTGCATGCTCTGTGTCGACGTGTGTCCGGTCGACGCCATCGACGTGGACCCGGGCCGCGCCGGGCGTATCTGAGACCCTCTAACCGTTCCTTCTGCGAGAGTACAGCCTCTGACGCCGCGTACGGACTCGTTTGCTAGCTGTCAGTCGCCGACGGATTCCACGTCGCTCGCTTCTCGTCGCCACTGGGACGGGTGCGCTTACCTGTCACTCGGAATTGTAAACATACATTTATTATAGAATCATGTGTGAGATACACTCACGAGGGTCGTGATACCATGCATACTGTCGTCATGACGAAAGGCGTCCCGGACTTCCGGGAGGGACAGGTATCGTTCGACGAGGAGGGTCATCTCGAACGGGGGAAGACACCGACGGTGATGAACCCCAACGACAAGCACGCGCTGCGGGCCGCGTTCCAGACGAAAGTCCGCAACGGCGGGCACGTCTCGCTGATGAGCATGGGCCCGCCGGGCTACGAGGAGGTCCTCCAGGAGGGAATGGCGGACGTGTACGCCGACGACCTCTATCTCCTCTCGGACCGCGAGATGGGCGCGGCCGACACGTGGGCGACGGCGATGACGGTCGCCAGCGGCCTCCAGAAACTGGAGACGGAGCCCGACCTCGTGTTCGCGGGCTTCAAGACGGCCGACGGTGAGACCGGTCACACCGGGCCACAGACCTGCTGGTGTCTCGACTGGCCGATAATCACGCACGTCCTCTCGCTGGATATCGACGAGGACGCGCGGACCGTGCGGGCCAAACGCCTGGTCGACGGCGACATCTCCGAAATCGAGACGGTCGAGGCGCCGATGCCGTGTTTCATCGTCGCCGACCCGGAGTTCGAACCCACTTACCGGCGGGCCAGTCACCGGCTGAAACACAAGGACCTCCGCGAGGAGACGACTGAGCGAGCCGAAGACTACGAGGATCACCTGACGGTCTGGGACCACACCGATCTCAATCTGGACCCGGACTACATCGGGCTGGACGGCTCGCCGACCATCGTCGCCGGCGTCGACCCGATCCCGAAGGCCCCCTCTGAGCGAGAGGCGACGGTTATCGACGCCGGCGCGGACGAGGCCATGGAACAGGTCGTGGACGAACTCGCGCCGTACGCGGCGGGTGACTGACGATGGCCGAAATCGACCCCACGGAGTACGAGATCGCCGAGCTCGGACCGAAGATCAAGGACGTCGACGACGCCGACGAACTGCGGGCGATGCTGGAACTCGAAGAGGGCGGCGAGGACCGCGTGCCGGTCAAGACGCTCATCGAGGACCGAATCGAGAAGGTCGAGGACGAGGGCGACGGGGAACTCGACCCCGAGACCGTCGACCTCGCCGCGCTGACTGTCGCCGACGTGGCGAACATGGTCCGGGACATCGACGACGCCGAGGTGCTCCGGGACCTCTTAGAGCGCGAGCAGGCCGGCGAGGACCGCAAGACGGCGAAGTCTCAGATAGAGAGCCGCATCGAGTCTGTCGAGGGAACCGAGGAGTCAGAGGTCGCAGAGGCCGAGTACGTGCCGCCCGAAGAGAAGTACCCCGAACTCGACCACCCGACCAACGACAAGCAGTGGGTCGAGGGCACCGTCGGCGCGGAGTACCGCGACATGTGGGTCTACTGCGAGACGCAGGCGGGCGACCTCGTGGACGTGTCCAAAGAGATGCTCGGGAAGGCCCGCGACCTGATGGACACCTACAACGCCGAGTACGATGCTGACGAGCGCGTCGTCGCAGTGCTCATCGGTGCCGACGCCAGCGACCACGTCGACGACGTCATCGCCTACGGGGCCGACCTCGTCCTCTATCACGAGGACGACCGCCTCGAACGCTTCCGTCACCAGCCCTACACCGAGATCTTCTGTGACATGGCTCGGGCGGGCGGCGACCTGGCCGCCGAGGGCCGCGAGGAGGTGGACTGGAAGGACTACCACGAACCGCGGTACACGGTCTTCCCGGCCACGAACAACGGGCGGGACCTCTCGGCGCTCGTTCAGGGCGAACTCGACTCGGGGCTGGCCTCGGACTGTTCGGGGCTGTACATCGAGAACGCGATGATATCCAATCCCGCGAAGGTCGGCACGGCCGGCGACAAGAAGGAATTCGAGCGCGTCCTGCACATGAAGCGTCCGGACTTCTCCGGCTTCGAGTACTCGACCATCCTCTGTATCGACAAGCCAAACCGGGACTTCCACCCGCAAGGGGCGTCCGTCATTCCGGGGAGTTTCGAGATTCCGGACCCCGACTTCGAGCGTGAAGCCGAGGTCGTCGATTACGAGATGGAACTCGACGCGGACTGGTTCCAGGTCGAGGTCGAGGAGTTCGACCGTCTCTCGGGTGGCGTCGACCTCACCGGGAACGACGTGGTCGTCGCCGTCGGTCGCGGCATCGGCGACGATCCGACGACGGGCATCGAACTGGCACTCGACCTCGTGGACGCCTTCGACGAGGCCGACCTCGGGCTCTCTCGGGGCGTCATCACCTCGTCGTACTCCTTCGACGGCCATGTCGAACAGTACGTCACCGAGGAGCGCCAGATCGGCGAGTCCGGACAGGAGGTCGAACCGGACGTGTACATCGCGGCGGGTATCTCCGGCGCGATACAGCACAAGGTCGGCTGCGACGAGTCGGACACGATAATCGCCGTCAACACCGACCCGGACGCCGACATCCGCGACTTCTCTGATTACCTCATCGAGGGCGACCTGTTCGAGGTCTTACCGCGCCTGACGGAGGCGGTCGAAGCGGGCGACCTCGGCGCGGTCGTGGGGGAGGTCAGCGATGACTGACTCCTACGAGGAGTACGAGGCGGTCGTCGTCGGCTGTGGCCCCGGCGGGGCCGCGGCGGCGGCGAACCTCGCGCGAAACGGCGTCGAGACGCTCGTCCTCGAACGCGGCGTCGACGCCGGATCCAAGAACGTCTCTGGCGGCCTCATCTACGCCGAGGAGTCGGCCCCCTACACCATTGACGGGCTGTTCCCCGGGTTCCGGGAGGAGGCGACCGAGCGGCCGGTCACCGAGAACTACATCCACAACGTCGCCGGCGAGAAGGTCAAGACCTTCGACATCGGCGACCTCCACCACCACGACACGGCGTGGGCCGACTCGGTGCTCCGCCGGAAGATGGACTCCTGGCTCGCCCAGCAGGTCCACGAGCGCACCCGCGAGACCGGCGGCGGCCTGCTGACCGAGGTCCACGTCACCGGCCTGCTGCGCGAGCGCGGCGAGATCGTCGGCGTGACGACGGAGGAACTCGACCCAATCAAGGCCGATCTGATCGTGGCGGCCGACGGTGTCAACTCCGAACTGGCCCGTGACGCGGGCTTGATGGACTGGGAGGAGCCGGAAGAGTGGTTCCAGGGCGTCAAGGCCGTCGTCGACGTGGAGCCGGACCTCATCAACGAGCGCTTCGGCGTGGACGCGGACGACGGCGCGGCCCACCTGTTCTCGGGCGACCTGTTCGACGGCGTCCGGGGCGGCGGCTTCCTCTACACCAACGAGTCGTCGCTCTCCATCGGGACCGTGTTCCACCTCGACTCAATCGCTGAAGAGGAGGCCGAGCCACACGAACTGCTGGACGGCCTGCTCACCCACCCGCTCATGGCCCAGTGGCTCGGCGACGAGTACGACGAGCGCGAGTACAGCGCCAAGCTGGTCCCCGACTCGAAGAAGGCGGCTCACCCATCGCCCCACGAGGACCGCCTCGTCCTGGTCGGCGACGCCGCGGGGCAGATGCAGGCCCAAGGCCCGATAATCAAGGGGATGAACCACGCCGTGACCGCGGGGGCGCTGGCCGCCGAGGCCTTCGCCGACGCGCGCTCGCGCAACGACCCCCACCGCGCCGGCGAACTGTACGAGAAGAAGCTCCACGACGAGGGCGTGATGGACAAGCTCCGACCCACCCGCTACGAGGTGTTCGGACGGCTCGGTGAACTCGGGCCGGTCGACGACGTCTCGAACAGCATCGCGGAGTCCGCCGTCGGTCGCTTCGGCGTCCGGGCCGCGTCGGGACTGCTCGAACGGGCCTACTCCTCGCCGACGCTGGTGTCGATGATTCCGGACACCAAGCTGCCCTACGTGACGCTGCCAACGATCATCGCGGAGGAACTCGGCGAGCGCGTCGAGGACGAGAACACCGTCTCGCCACCGGACCTGGCCGACCGCATCGGCGACCTGACCTACGATGTCGGCGATCCACACATCGAGCTCCTCGACAAGTCCTTCGAGGCGTCGGGGACCGCGGTCACTGCCTGTCCGGTCAGTGCGAAGGGCTTCGGGGGCGGCTGTTACCGCGACGAGCGGGTGCAGACGAACGGCAGCGAGGAACACCTCGTGAGCCTCGACACCCAGCCCTGCGTGGAGTGTGGGACCTGCGCGGTCGTCGCCGACACCGAGTGGGAGCATCCAGCGGGGGGCAAGGGAGTCGAGTTCGAGCAGGGCTGACCGCCGTGACCCACCAGTATCACGACCGGATTCGGGCGCTTTCCCGGCGCGCCGAGGCGGCCCGCGAGTCGCTGGACCCGGACCCGCCGGACGACAAGCGTGCGATGACTCTGCTCCGGGAGGGCTTCGGTCCCACCGTCGCGCTGTACTGCGAAGCCCGCACCGGCGGCACCTGGGTGCGGTTCTCCGAGGCCGAGTTCGAGCGCCTGGAGGCGACGATGAACGACTGGCTGGACTGCTACGCCGCCTGCTACGGTGTGGAGTTAGCCGGCTCCTACGCCATCAGAGAGGCCGCGGAACTGCTCGTCGACACCCACAACGCCCGGGACGTGGCACAGGTGCTGACCGGTGTTCCGGAGCGGTAGCGACCGTTTACCGAGAAATACATGGTTTATGATAAAGGATTAAGTACTGTCTCGTGGTACTAGTTACCATGGAGCTGACAGAGCCACTGCAGTTCGACCACGAGGACCGCAGGGACATCTACGAGTACGTCGAATCGCACGGGTCCGTCGAGCCGAGAGCCGCCCGGACGGCGCTGCAGATGGACCCGCGACCGTTCGGTCATCACGTCGCGATACTCAAACGCGACGGCGTACTGGAGGACATCGACGGGGAACTCCGCGTCGCCTACAACGACACCGTCGAGGAGGAGTTCGAGGCCGACGACATCGAGTTCACCATCCGGCAGGCCCGCCAGGAGGACCTCACCGGGCTCGTCGGGGCCATCCGGGCCGCCATCGGCGGCGGCGAGTACGTCGACGCCGAGACTGTCGCCGACGTGGTCGACAGCGAGGGCGTGTTGCTCCGGCACAACGAACTGGAGTCGCGCATCTTCTTCGTCGCCTGCATCGACGACGACGTGGTCGGCTGGGTCCACCTCAAGCACCCGGAGGTCGAGAAGCTGAGCCACACGGCCGAGCTCACGCTGGGCGTTCTCGAACAGTACCGCGGCCACGGCATCGGCTCGCAACTGCTCGCCCGCGGGACCGAGTGGGCGGCCACGCACGGGTACGAGAAACTGTACAACTCCGTGCCCTCGACGAACGAGGATGCCATCGAGTTCCTGGAGAGCCACGGCTGGGGGACCGCGGCCGTCCGCGAGGACCACTACAAGTTCGGCGACGAGTACGCCGACGAGGTGATGATGGAAGCCGACCTCTAGCTCGGTCCCAGCGCCCGAATCGTCTCCCGAGCCAGCTCCCCGTCGACCTGCTGTGGCACCGTTAGCAGAAGCCGGTCGAGGACGTCCCTGTCCGCTACCGCATCCCGTTTTTCCCGCGCCTGTTCCGGCGTCCCGGCGATTCCGAGGTCCGCCGCCATCTCGTCGGTGACCAGCTCCGTCGCCTCGCCGCGGTCGCCCGCTCCCCAGGCGTCGGCGATGCGTTCCGCCCGGTCCGGATACGCTTCCGCGACGGCCCGACGGTAGCCCTCGCCGCTGCCGACGTAGTAGGCGACGTGCTGGCGGAGTTCCTCGGTCGCCCGGTCGGCGTCCTCGTGGACCACCGCCGGCACGTACGGTGCGACCGTAATCTCGCTCGGGTCGCGGTCGGCCTCGCGGGCGGTTTCAGCGATGTACTCGAACGCCGAGTCGAGCTCGGAGAACGGAATCATATGCGGGAGCCAGCCGTCGGCGAGGCGCGCGACGACCCGCCTGTTGGCCGGCCCGAGCGCCGCGTGGTACACCGGCACCTCGCGCCCCAGCGGCGGGACCCCCTCGACCGACACCACCTCGCCGTCGTAGCTCACCCGCTCCTCACCAGTCGTGAGCCGCTTGACGACGTCGATGGTCTCGTGGGCGCGACGGACCGGACGCTCGAAGGCCATGCCGTGCATGTTCTCGACCGACCGGGCCGTGCTCGTTCCCAGCCCCAGCACCGCCCGGCCGTCCGACACCCTGTCGAGTGTCGCCGCAGTCATCGCCAGCACGGCCGGCGACCGCGAGAAGACGTTGAGTATGGCCGTCCCGAGTTCGACCTCGTCGGTCCGGGTGGCGACGTCCGTGAGTTCGACGACGGAGCTTGCCCCCCACAGCTCGTTGAGCCAGACCGAGTCGTAGCCCCACTCCTCGGCCTCGACCGCGAGGTCGACTGTGCTGTGGTCCTCGACACGTGGCACGACGACGCCCAGATGCATGGTCCGACCGACCGCCGGAATCCTAATAAAGAATCGTGTTGATGGTTCGCTGACGTTCCGGCCTCACTCCTGGCCTATCATCCGTTCCTGCTCCTTCCAGTACTCCTTCCGGAGTTCGTACTTCTGGATTTTCCCGGTCGCCGTCTCGGGTAGCGAGTCCCGGAAGTCGACGCCTGAGGGGCGTTTGTAGCTGGCGACCCGTTCCCTGAGGAAGTCGAGGATGTCCTGTTCGGTCACGTCGCTGTCGGCCGTCGGGACCACGATGGCCATCGGCGTCTCGCCCCAGTCCTCGCTCGGAACGGGGATGACCGCGGCTTTCAGCACGTCGGGGTGGTCGTACAGTTCGTCCTCCAGTTCGATGGAAGAGATGTTCTCGCCGCCGGAGATGATGATGTCCTTCCGCCGGTCCATTATCTGTATCATCCCGTCCGCGTCCCACGTGGCGAGGTCGCCGGTGTGGAAATAGCCATCGACGCGGTCTGAGAAGGCCTCCTCGGTGATGTCCGGCTTGTTGAGATAGCGGTCCATCACCTGATTGCCCCGCACCACCACCTCGCCGATAGTCGCCCCGTCGCGTGGTACGTCGTCGCCGCCCTCGTCGACGATTCTGATGTCGGTACACATGGCCTCCGAGCCCTGCTTGACCTTGATATATCGGCCCCGTCCGGCGATGCGCCGTGGGGAGTTGCTGGTCGTGATGATGGGGGCCGTCTCGGTCAGGCCGTAGATGTGGATGATGCGCCAGCCGAATTCGTCCTCGACGCGCTCGATGGTCGCCGTCGCCGGGGCGCTGCCGGCCGTGGCGATGCGCACGTCACGGTCGCCCCGCGTCTCGATGTCGCCGTCCGCGGCCCGGTAGTGCTGGACGAGCTTGTTCAACACCGTCGGCGCGCCACACATGAAAGACACGTCGTACTCCCGGACCCGGCGGAAGGTGTCCGCGGCGTCGAAGGTCCGCTGGCAGACGTGGGTCCCGCCGGTCCCCGTTATCGCGTAGGTGTGACCCCAGCCGTTGCAGTGGAACATCGGCAGCGTCCAGAGGTACGTGTCGTCGTCGCGGACCTCCATGTGTTGGTTGAGAATCAGCGCGTGCCAGCTCTCGGTGCGGTGGGTCCTGACGACCCCTTTCGGGTCCCCGGTCGTCCCCGAAGTATAGTTGATGCTGGCGTCGTCGTCTTCCGAGATGTCGGGCCGGTCCGGTTCGGCCGTCGGCTGGTCGTCGAGCAGGGCCGCGTACTCCTCCCACTCGCCCTCGATGCGGTCGGCCTCGTAGCCGACGAACGTCTCCGCGGGGACGGCATCGCGTACCGGCTGGACCTTCTCTGCGAAGTCGTAGTCGGCGATTACCGTCGACGCCTCGCAGTCGTTCAAAATGTACTCGATTTTCGCGGGGTCGAGCCGGTAGTTCAGCGGGACGAACACCGCACCGAGCTTGTTCGCCGCGTACAACGTCTCGATGAAGTAGTGTGTGTTCGGCGCGAGGACGGCCACCCGGCTGCCCTTCGAGACGCCCCGTTCCGAGAGCGCGTGTGCCAGCTGATTGACCCGCTCGTTCACCTCGGCGTACGTGTACTCGGTGCCGTCGTGGGCAACGATGCCGGTCACGTCGTCGTAGATGTCCGCCGCACGGTCGATGAAGTCGGTTGTGAGCATCTCGCGTTTCATGGTAACACGCCTTACTAGTCGATTTCTATTCCAATTATTATTATATTTTCTTCGCTGATTGTCGGCACGCGTCCCGTTAGTTCCCTCGTGAGAATCAAACCAGTTACCGGGAGAACGGCGGTCCTACGGCCACTCGTCCTCGTGGCCCTCTATCGGTGCGGGGACGACGCCGTCCTTCTGTGCCCAGCCGCGGGCGTGGGCCGGGCAGACCCGGCGGTTCGCGGCCCAGGGGATGTGGAGTTCGACCGCGGCCTCGCTCTCACAGCCGTCCTCGGCACACCTGGTCATAGCAGCGCGACGGCGACCATCGTGACCAGTATCGACGCCGTCAGCAGGGCCTGGACGACACCGGAGGCCAGCATCCCGGCGGTCGTCACCAGCGCCGCCTTCGCGCTCCCGCGGGCGTCCTCCTGGCGGTAGAACTCGACGGCGAACACCGTGCCGGCGACCCCGAGCAGGATACCCAGCGGGCCGGTCACGAAAAAGAGGACGAGGCCGACGACGCCGGCGAGTAGGGCTGTCCAGTTCGATGCTCCGCCGACGCGCGCCGCGACGGCCCCGCCCGTGATGTCGACGGCCCACGTCAGCAGGCCGACCAGCGTCAACAGGGCCAGCAGCACCGTCCCCGGGTCGGTCATGCCGCTGGCGAACCAGTACAGGTACACGCCGGCGAGCGAGACGAGCGCGCCCGGGACCTGGGGCGTGAGGCTGCCGACGACGCCGCCGACGAGCAGGGCGAACGCGAGCACGAACAGCAGCGATTCGAGGCCGAGGGGGCTCATTGGTGGCTATCGAGTTCCTCCCGTACCCAAGGGTCGCCGTACAGACGCGTCAACCTTTCGACGACTCCGCCGAGCGTGCGCATACACTGCCGCTCGGAGACGAACCCCAGTTCGTCGGTGACGGCGGCCCAGGGCCGGGCCTGCAGGACCTTCCGGACGAGCAGGCGCTCCTCCCGCGCTGAGAGCGCGTCCGGGTCGGCCGGGGCCGAGAGGTGCCGACAGGCGAGCTCTCTGAACGGCCGCGGGTCCGTGTCGAGAATCGACGCGCCGCCGGGGACGCCCGCGACCAGCCGCCACTCCCAGTCCGAGAGCGCCAATGGCGGCTCCGCGTCGGTCGCCCGGAGCACCGCCCGGACCACGTCGGGGTCACAGTCCGAGAGGGGGTCCGACAGCACCGCGGCGACACGGTCCTGGAACCACTCGCCGTGACGCGCCGCGAGCGCCGCCCCGTCGTCGGAGCAGGGGTCGAGCATCACGACGGAGTACTCGCCGCTGGTCGGGTTCCGCGAGGTGGCGAGGTGCAGGGTCTCGTAGCCGTTCTCCGCCCAGAACCCGACGAGCTCCGGCGTCGCGCCGTAGCCGACCCCCAGCCAGTCCACCCGCTCGGCGAACTCCGCCCGGACTTCCGAGAGGAGGCGGGAGCCGAGTCCGCGGGACCGGGCCGCGGCGTGGGTGGCGATGCGGAGGACCCGCTGGCCGACCGGGACCCCGGCGGCCTCGTCACGGAGCTGGGTCGTCAGCACGTCCGGAATCATGTTCCCGCGGACGCGCCCGCCGTCGTACATCGTGACCCGCGTCGCCGCCGAGAGAGCCCCCTCCCGCGCCAGCAGCGCCACCGCGACGACGTGGCCCCCGTGGGTCAGTGCCCGAACGGTGAGGTTCGGCGCGTCGAGCAGGCGGGCGAGGTCCGACGGCTCCGTCCGGTAGTGGGCCAGTACGAGCAGGCCGAAGACCTCCCGAAGGCGGTGCTCGTCGGCGAGCAGGTCCGCGGTCGACAGCCGGCAGTAGTCGACGGTCTCCGGCGTCGCCTCGTCGACGAGCGGGTCGACCGGCGGGCGGGCGTCCAGCAACAGCGCCCGGAACGCCCACACCTCCACGGGGTCCGCGTCGCCGTACCGAATCGGTGTCGTCATCGACGCCTCGGTGACGGCGTGGTCGCTCTCGGACAGGCGGTCCCGGAACCGCACCGAGAAGCCACGGCCCGCCCCCTCGTAGCCGTGGACGGTCGTGGTAAAGGCGACCGCCGGGGCGTCGAGGAACTGCTCTAACCGCCGGACCGGGAGCGCGGCGGCCTCGTCGACGACGACCACGTCGGGGTCGTCCGGGAGCCCCGCGGCCTCGGCCGGCGGCGCGTACCGCACACGGCCCGCACCCGCGACGTCGAGGTGCTGCGGCTCCGACGCCCGGTCGCGCGTGACATCGGCCCCGAGCGCCTCCAGCAGGTGCCGCGCCCGCGTGAACACCTCGCCGGCGCTGCGGTACTGCGGCGCGGTCACCAGCACGTCCCGCCCCGCGACGGCGAGCGCCCCCGCGGCCAGCCCGGCAGCGCTTGATTTCCCCCGGCCCCGGTCGGCCTCGACGACGACTGCCGACCCGTCGCTCCGCAGGGACTCGAAGGCCCGGACGGCGTCCCGCTGGTCGTCGGTGAGACACTGGGCGTAGGTCTCGGGACGGAACGCCGCGTCGGCGGGCGGAGTCGGCCCCGGAACCGGGCGGCTCGGCGGCGGGTCGGTCAGCCCGTCCCGCTCGACGGTGCCCGTATCGGCGTCGACGACGGCGATGCCACGGTGGGCTCGCAGCGTCTCGACGAACCGGCGGCGGAAGTGGCCGGTCACGTCCCCGACGCCGAACGGCGGGACCGCGAGCGAGTCGTCGAACCCGTCCCGTTCCTCGGGCCACCGCTCCAGCGGCGGCGCGAGGAGGACGTAGAGGCCGCCGCCGTCGACGGCCCCGACGGTCCGCCCGACAGCGTCCGGCCGCAGTTCCTCGTGGGCGTCGAGGACGACGGCCGTCCGGGTCCGGCCCAGTAGCTCCCCGGCGCGGGACTGCTCGTGGTGTTCGCAGTCGAGAAACGGCTCCGGGCCGACGAGGGTCGTCTCCGACAGCGGAACGTCTGCCGCGTCGAGCGCCGCTTTCGCGCGCGCTCGCGTCCGGTCGGGGTCGCCCGCGAGCACGAGCAGTCGCCGCTCGTTCGCACGACGGGCCTCCTCGCGGAGCGACCGCGCGATGTCCATACCGGAGGTGGACGGTGCGCCGACATGGGCCTGACGGTCGGACGCGGCCGACCTGACGCGATAGACAGACCACCCGCCAGCACCCGTGTGCCGGCCTGGCACGGGATTTCGGCTTCGAAAGCGCTTTTAGGGCCGGTGGCACAGAATGGGGTACAGCCTGCGCCGAGTTGATGATGCTCCCAGCCTTTTCAGGACACACACCACCACGGTGTGACGGGCCTCGCGGCCCGGACACGGCGGGGGAGCCTGAGCTCGCGCGCAGGAGGTGAACATACAAATGCCAGTATACGTAGATTTCGACGTTCCCGCGGACCTCGAAGACGACGCCCTCGAGGCGCTCGAGGTCGCCCGGGACACAGGTTCGGTAAAGAAGGGTACAAACGAGACGACCAAAGCCATCGAGCGCGGCTCCGCCGAGCTCGTCTTCGTCGCCGAAGACGTCCAGCCCGAGGAAATCGTCATGCACATCCCGGAGCTCGCCGACGAGAAGGGCGTCCCCTTCATCTTCGTCGAGCAGCAGGACGACCTCGGACACGCCGCCGGGCTCGAAGTCGGCTCGGCCGCCGCGGCCGTCACCGACGCGGGTGAGGCCGAGGCCGACGTCGAGGACATCGCCGACAAGGTCGAGGAGCTTCGGTGAGGTGACCTCGGATGAGCGCTGAGGAATCCGAAAGCAGCGGTTCCACGCCCGCCGAGGTCATCGAAGTCGTGGGCCGGACGGGGATGCACGGCGAGGCCATGCAGGTCAAGTGCCGCATCCGCGAAGGCGAGAACCAGGGGCGCATCATCACGCGCAACGTTCTCGGCCCGGTCCGCGAAGGTGACGTACTCCAACTCCGCGAGACGGCCCGCGAGGCCGACACCATCGGAGGGCAGTAACCATGCCCCGGACACGCGAATGTGACTACTGCGGCGCGGACATCGAGCCCGGCACGGGCACGATGTTCGTCCACAAGGACGGCGCGACGACGCACTTCTGTTCCTCGAAGTGCGAGAACAACGCCGACCTGGGCCGCGAGGCCCGCAACCTCGAATGGACCGACACCGCCCGCGGCGAGGCCGGCGAGGTCGAGGAAACGGTCGAAGCAGCGGACGACGAAGTCGACGAGACTGAAGCAGACGCCGACGAAGCGGCCGACGAGGCCGAAGACGAGGAAGAAGCCGAGGAGGCTGAAGCCTAATGGCCGACCACGAGCGCACTTTCGTGATGGTCAAGCCCGACGGCGTCCAGCGCGGGCTCATCGGCGACATCGTCTCCCGCTTCGAGGACCGCGGCCTAAAGATGGTCGGCGGCAAGTTCATGCAGATAGACCAGGACCTCGCCGAGGAGCACTACGGCGAGCACGAGGACAAGCCGTTCTTCGACGGCCTCGTGGACTTCATCACGTCCGGTCCGGTCTTCGCCATGGTCTGGGAGGGCCAGGACGCGACCCGGCAGGTCCGGAACATGATGGGCGAGACCGACCCCGCCGAGTCCGCGCCCGGCACCATCCGCGGCGACTACGGGCTCGACCTCGGTCGGAACGTCATCCACGGCTCCGACCACGAGGACGAGGGCGCGAACGAGCGCGAGATCGCGCTGTTCTTCGACGAGGACGAACTCGTCGACTGGGACCAGATCGACGCGCCCTGGCTGTACGAGTAACGCCAGGTCGACTGCTGCGTTTTTTCGGGCATAACCGCCTTGAGGACGGCGTCCGTACTGCCGGATATGAGCTTGACGCTCTACCAACTCGACGGCTGTCCGTACTGCGAGAAGGTCGCCGACCGACTGGACGACCTCGGCATCGACTACGACAGCGTCTGGGTCGAGGCGCTGCATTCCAAACGCGACGCGGTGAAGCGGGTCTCCGGCCAGCGCGGCGTCCCGGTGCTGGTCGACGACGACCGCGGCGTCACGATGGCCGAGTCCGAGCGCATCCTCGAATTCGTCGAGACGACCTACGCGCCCGAGGCCAAGTCGGCGTAGCGAGCGGCCGCGCCGGGGCTCCCGAACCTGGGCGGGCAGACCACAGCGGGGCCACTGGCAGGTCCGGTACAATCAAAGACGACAACGCCGTCCGGACGCCGCTGCGAAGGGGGCGGTCGCTACTCGGAGTCGAAGTCGAGCGCCGCGCCGTTGATGCAGTAGCGCTTCCCGGTCGGCTCCGGGCCGTCGTCGAACACGTGACCCAGGTGGCCGCCACACTCGGCACAGACGACCTCGGTTCGCTGCATCCCGTGGCTGTTGTCCGGCCGGGTCTCGACGTTGCCCTCCTGGTACACGTCCCAGAAGCTCGGCCAGCCGGTGCCGGACTCGAACTTCTCGTCGCTGTCGAACAGCTCCGCCCCGCAGCCGGCGCAGGTGAACACGCCCTCGTCTTTCACGTCGATGAGGTCGCTGCTGAACCGCGGCTCGGTCCCGGCCTCCCGGAGGATTCGGTACTCCTCGTCCGAGAGTATCTCGCGCCACTCCTCGTCGTTCTCGGGGAGTTCGCCCCTGGATTCGCTCATGGACTCACGTACGCGTCCCAGCGGTAAAAGCGTAGACCTCGCCGCTCGCGTCCCTCACTCCCCGGCTGTCGAAATCGCGGACAACGCCCGTCCGACGCGTTTCCCCGGGGGTGTGTCACAGCTTGTCGTCGATGTGGTCCGCCGTCTTCAGCGCGAGCGCAGCGATAGTGAGCGTCGGGTTGTTCGCGCCGGCACTGGGGAACACGCTCGACGACGCGACCCAGAGGTTCGCGAGGTCGTGTGTCCGACACTCCTCGTTCACCACGCTCTCTGCCGGGTCGGTCCCCATCCGCGTCGTCCCCATGTGGTGTGTGCTCATACTTCTGTCGTCCAGCGTTTTCACTCCGGTGATTTCGGCACCGAGCTCCGTCAGAATCGACTTCTGGACCTCGAGACAGTGTTCCATCGTCTCCTGGGCGTGGGGCCCGTCAGCGAGGTCGATGGAGGGGACCGGCCGGCCGTGGTTGTCCGTCGTCGATTCGTCCAGCGTGACCCGGTTGTCCGGTCGAGGGAGCATCTCCCCGGCACCGCGTATCGAGAGTGGATACGGCGGTCCCGCGGTCGACGGGAGGTCGAGCCCGTCACCCAGTTCCGTCTCGTTGAGCGGGTCCGCGACGAGGTCGGCCAGCGCGTCGGGAGTCGGATTGCCAACGATGTCGAGGAGCCGCGACGGAGACGTCGGCGGATTCCTGGTTTGGGCACCGCCAGACGTCGACTTCGCGGTGTTGCTGAACGTGAGGTGGTAGCTCCCGGGCCCCGTCTCCTCGTGAGCGTAGAACTGGTCGCTCCGACTGGAGACCCAGCCGATGTTGCTCTGTCGCGTCGGCTCTTCGAGCACCCCCGTCGTTCTGACGCTGGGATGGTCCATGAGATATCGCCCGACTGCCCCGCTTGAGTTGGCCAAGCCGTCGGGGTACTCCTCCGAGTCCGACAGCAACAGCAGCCGCGGCGTCTCGATGCCGCCACACGCGATGACGAAGTGGTCGGCCTCCTGGCGATACTGCCGCCCGCTGGGGGTCGCGTAGACGACCGATTCGACGTACTCCCCCGTCCGGTCGTGTTCGACGGAGAGCGCCTGCACCTGGTCGACGACTCGCGCACCCGCTGACTCGGCCTTCCGGACGTGGACTTCGGCGCTGTACTTCGCGCCCGACGGACAGGCGTTGCAGACGCCGTATCCGACGCATTCGGACCGGTCGTCGTACGCCTCGGAGTTGATGGCCTTCGGCTGGGACGCCATCGTGATTCCGAGTTCCTCGCAGGCCTCGGCGAACAGCGAATCCGAGTAGCTCGGCTCGAACGCCGTCAGCGGATAGGGCTCTTCCCGCGGGGGGCCGTGTGGGTTGTCGTCGGCTCCCGAAACGCCCATCTCCCGCTCGGCACGCACGTAGTACGGCTGGAGGTCGTCGTAGCTAATCGGCCAGTCCCGTGCTACCCCGTACCGTGTGTTCATCTCGAAGTCTTCCTCGTGAAGCCGCGGCGTGTTCGCGTCCCAGTGGAGGGACGTGCCACCGACCGCCTTCACGCGTGTCTCGTTGAGGCGCGCGTCGATGTCGCCGGTCGACGTGTACGCGTCCCGCGCGCCGTCCCGCCAGAACGCGCCCCGCTCGAAGTTCGGACGCAGCCACATCTCCATGCGCCGGTGGTGGTCTTCCGGGGTCAGCCGTTCGCCTGCTTCCAGCACCACGACATCGTGACCGCGCCGCGCCAGCGAGTAGGCAGTGATGGCTCCGGCCGGCCCCGCTCCGACGATACAGACGTCGGCGTCGGTAGGGGTTCGGTCGTCAGCGCCCGTCATCGGTCATCACCGCCCGGCCCTCGCTGGTACGCCTCCCGCCCGCCGGGATGACCCGGGGGGTTGTCGATTCCGAGCAGTTCGCCGCCGACCGGAGCGGTAAACAGCGCGTACAACAGGTCGTTGACGACGTAAAACCGCACCTGCTCCGCAGTCGTCCCGTCGGCGGTGGGATGGACCGTCGTCACGCCCATCGACTGCAAGACCTGTCGCCGCCGGCCCGCCGAAAGTTCAGTGACGCCGTCACCGAACCGCGCTCTGGCGTGGTCGTCGACCGCTTCGATAGCGGCGACGAGACGCTCGAAGTGGCCGGGTTCCGGTTCGACCCGTCCGAACACGTGGCGCTCGATGAACGAACTGTCCACGGAGACGGTCGACGGATACACCGCGCTGGCGAGAGCCGTCAGCGTGGCGACGTGGTCTTCCGACGCCGGATGGCTGTCGGAACTCGCTGCCGAATCGGTGGTCACCGACCCCCCGGAACCGGTACCGTAGCCATAACCCGCAGCCGCGAGTGCCGTGCCGCCGAGTGCTGTGAGGAATCGGCGTCTGCTCGGGACATCCCCGTCCGACGCGACCTGCTGGTCAGTCATCGGACGGCCCTCCGTGGGTCATCTCGACGTCGTAAGCGGTCGGCGAAGGTATCTGCCCGTGGTAGAGACACCAGCCCATCACAGCGAGTATCGAGACTGGAGCCGAGAGGACAACCGCCAGTTCACCGTACTCGTACACCCCGAGGAGTACGGTCGTCCCGACGGTCGCTACCGGCGAACCACTGCCGAGGAATCCCGTGACGAACGCTCTGAACTCGGTCGCCGTCGGGTACAGCCACAGGTCGCGGACGAACACGTCAAGCGCCGAAACACCGACCAGCCACCCGGTACCGGCGAGGAATACACCGAGGGTCGGCCCTGTCGAACTGTTTCGTCCGGGTGCATTCGATTCTGACAAGGAATGGCCGCGCGCGCCCGCTCGGCCGGGCAACCATCCGACTCGCTCGGCCGCCCCCACAGCGACCAGCCCGAACACACCGAGGCCCACGGCCACGGCGACGCCCGGAAGGTAGCCCATAACGGCCGTGTAGAACGGCTGGACGCCCAGCACCAGCGCCAGCCACGCCGCGAACGCTGTCGCGTTGACACCGCCGACGACGAGCCACCCGGCATAGGCCGGAGCCGTCCGATGCATCGATTCCAGGCCTCGTCCGTCCGGCTCGGTA